>CAJTIX010000008.1 GCA_910576795.1 uncultured Bacilli bacterium | reverse complement strand
AGAATATATGTATAAATTTGCACGCGATATTAAAGGAGCACCAATAGAAGAATTAAAAGTAGCAATTTATTACACACAAAATCTATTCTATATTGACCTATTTGAAAAAATTATTATTAATATTGATTTAAAGAATAAAATGCTGAAAATGAAACGATTGCTTCAATCTGACAGTAAAGATGCCTCAGAAATTCGACAAATATTAGATTCATTTGATGCAAATAATTTAGATAACACTGTTGCATCAGAAGAAACCGAAATACAAAAAATGAAAAAAATATAATTGCTATAGAAATCAGAAAATTTATTTATGTAAAAACAGATTTCCATAAACGATATATAAAATAGGAGGAAAATGACAGATTTTCCTTTTCTTATGTCAAAAGTTGAAAAATATGTTTAATTTTCAAACAAAATCATGTATAATAATTATGGTGAAGCATATGGAAATCAAAATACGAGATGTTGATATTCACTATGTAAGATATGGGGTAAAAAAAAATCCCATTGTATTTTTACATGGATGGGGACAAAATATAGAGATGATGCAACCAATCGCAGATCCTTTACAAGATTCGCATGAAATTATAATATTGGACTTACCAGGGTATGGAGAAAGTAGTGAGCCAACATTTGATTTTACGGTACAAGATTATGTAGATTGTATCCATGAATTTTTAGGACAATTAAAAATAGAAAATCCGATATTGATAGGACATTCCTTTGGGGGTAAAATAAGTTTATTATATGCTAGTCAATATCCAGTTTCCAAATTGATATTATTTGGTTCTCCCTTTAAAAAGGAAATTACCAAATTATCTTTAAAGACAAAAACATTAAAGACACTTAAAAAAATTCCAGGATTAAATAAATTAGAACAATTTGCCAAAAAACATATTGGTTCTACAGATTATCGAAATGCTAGTCCTAGAATGCGTGCTATTTTAGTAAATACTGTCAATTTGGATATTACAGAAAATGTCAAAAAAATAAAATGTCCAACTTTGATTATATGGGGAGATTTGGATGAAGCTGTTCCTGTAGAAAGGGCTTATGAACTAGAAGCGTTAATACCAGATTCAGGTGTTGTAGTATATGAAAATGCAACCCATTATGCTTATTTGGAATATGTTGGAAAAACCAATTCTATTTTACGTAATTTTTTAGATTGAGAGGTTAAGTATGTTAGTAAAATTTATTATTTCTTTGATTCCATTTTTTATTTATTTATGGATTAAATCCAAAAAATCAGTACATATGTTACAACAAAATTGGTACAATGAGGGAAACCGTTATATCAAATGGATTTGGAAACACAAAAAAACTGTTTTTGGTAGTTTTGAACTTTTGTTTTTCATATTTGGTTTTGGATTTCTATTAACAGATGTATGGACTATGATATTGTTTGTAACCCTTTATACAGTGCTATCACTGATTCTGTTACACCAAGAAGGTAAAGAGCAAAATAAATTACCTTTGAAGTTCACCAAACGTGTAAAACGTTTATTTGTAACGATTTTTGTTATTTATCTTTTACCTATTATAGGTATGGTGGTTTTATATCAAGCAAAATATGTTGTTGTTTATTATCTCATTATTGGATTACTTTCCTATATGAATTATTATATGATTTATATTGCAAACGGAATCAATTATCCAATTGAAAAAGCAATAAAAATAGGATTTAAAAGAAAAGCCGTTAAGAAATTAAATAGTATGAATATAAAAGTCATTGGAGTTACAGGTAGTTATGGAAAAACTAGCAGTAAAAATATTTTAAGTGATATTTTGAATATGAAATATAATGCTTTACCTACACCAAAAAACTTCAATACACCTTTGGGTTTAATCATTACAATCAATAATCATTTGGATAAATTTAATGATATTTTAATCGCCGAAATGGGTGCTTTTAAACAAGGTGAAATCCAAGAACTTTGTGATTTAGTACATCCACAATATGGAATTTTAACGAAAATTGGAACAGCTCATTTGGAAAGTTTTGGTTCCCAAAAAAATATTCAAAAAGGTAAATTTGAATTAATTGAATCCTTACCACAAGATGGAATTGGTGTTTTGAATGCCGATGATCCATTACAAGTAAGTTATAAACTAAAAAATAATTGTAAAATTGTTTGGATTGGAATTGAAACTGAAAAAGCAGATGTACGTGCAACTAATATTGAGTTGAATTGCGATGGTACTGCATTTGATGTTGTTTTCAAAGGAGATAAAAAGGAATATCATTTTACAACACAACTATTAGGACAAGCTAATGTTTATAATATATTAGCGGGAATTGCCTTGGGACATGAATTTGGAATGACCATAGAACAATTACAAGCAGGTGTGAAAAAAGTAAAACCAGTAGAACACCGTTTAGAAATGAAAAAAATGGGGAATATAAATATAATAGATGATGCATACAACTCAAATCCAGTTGGTGCAAAAATGGCTTTGGATACACTTGCTTTAATGCCAGGTAAAAAAATAGTTGTAACACCAGGAATGATTGAAATGGGAATAGAGCAGGATAAACTCAATGCTACTTTTGGAGAGCAGATTTCTGAAGTTGCAGATGCGGTTATTTTAGTTGGTGAAAAACAAACAGAACCAATTTATAAAGCATTAATTAAGAAAAAATATAATGAAAAAAATATATATGTTCTCAATGATGTAAAAGAGGCATTCCCTTTGATGCAAACATTGAGTGAAAAAAATACATATGTATTACTGGAAAATGATTTACCAGATATTTTTAATGAGAGGTAGTGAATTTTATGAAAATTAAAGTGGGTGTTATTTTTGGTGGCGAAAGTGTAGAACACGAAGTCAGTATTATTACAGCGGTGCAAGCAATGGGATATATGGATTCTAATAAATATGAAATTGTTCCAATTTATGTTGCAAAGGATCGTACTTGGTATACAGGAAAAATGCTAATGGAAATGGATGTGTATCGTGATTTTAATACACTAAAACGGTATGCAAAAAAAGTGACATTGGTCAAAACAGAAACAGGCTTTTTCTTACAATCTGTTAAAGGTTTATTTCATCATAATGTAGCAGAGATTGATATTGCATTTCCAATTGTCCATGGAAAGGGTGCAGAAGATGGTTCTCTAGCTGGATTTTTAGATTTTATTGGAATTCCTTATGTTGGATGTAATGTATTAGGTGCTGCATTAGGACAGGACAAAGTAGTACAAAGACAATTGATGGAATTAAATCAAATCCCTGTTCCAAAATATACTTGGTTTTACGACAATGAATATTTGACAGATAGTGCTAAAATTGTCAAAGAAGTAAAGAAGTTAGGATATCCAGTGATTGTCAAACCTGCTAAGCTGGGAAGTAGTATTGGTATTTCTATTGCAAATTCTGCAAAAGATTTAGACAAATGTATTACAGAAGCAATTACTTATGATAATAAAATTATTATAGAACAGGTCATTCCTAATCTTTTAGAAGTAAACTGTAGTGTATTTGGAAATTATGAGTATCAAGAAACATCTTCTTTAGCAGAAATGATGACAAAAAATCAATTTTTAACTTTTGATGATAAATATCTTTCAGGTGGAAAAGGAAAATGTAAAATGGGAATGAAGGGTGCAGGTAAAATGTCTACTGGAGAAATGGTTATTCCTGCTCGTATTTCTAAAAAATTGGAACAAAAGGTAAGGGATTTATCCATCCAAACATTCCGTGCTCTAAATTTAAGTGGGACTGTTCGTATTGACTTCTTAATCAATCGTGAAACAGATGAGGTTTATGTCAATGAACCCAATACCATTCCAGGTAGTTTATCATTCTATATGTGGAGAGGAATCAAAGACTATAAAACCCTACTAGATGATATGATTACAACGGCAATTAAGGATTATAAAAATGCAAGTAAAAAAACAACTTCATTTGATAGTAATATATTAAGTACATTTAATGGAGCAAAAGGAATGAAAAATAAAATAGGGAGATAATTCCTATTTTTTGTTTACAATTATTTGTTTTTATACTATAATACATCTTTGTGATGTTTATGAGAGTATTACCTAATGTAAAAATAACTAAAAAACAACTTCTTTCGATATATGACCATAACTGTTTTAATTATGGTTCAGAAGCTACGCTTTATGAAATTCCATCTCTTTTTGGAAGTCATACCCTTGCCAAAATATGGAGCTCTTTTTATTGTAGTAAGGATGTCATTCAAAATAAATTTGAAAAACTAAAAAGACTTTATCAGTTAGAAGCACTCAAAGAAATGAATGATATTCAAATCTTGTCCACTATTTCATGTGGAGAGGAAATAGTAGGTTATCTCATGAACAAAAGTGCTTATAGAGCAATTGGTTATCATCCAATTACACGTACTGAACTTCTTTATTATTTGATTCTGGCACGTCAAAAACTAAAACAATTCGAACAGATGGGAATTTTATATGGTGATGTTTCCAATGGAAATATTTTAGTTTATCAAAATGATGTTTGTTTTTGTGATTTGGACAATGTTGCTTATCAGGAATTGGAAATCGATAATATGTCTGAAAGTTTGGAAGAATTTATGTGGAACTATGGAGCATATCATTTCATTTCTTTGGATGAAAAGGCAGTTTCTTATATGTATAATCTATTTACACTAAGAGAATTATGTTTTTTAGAAGAAAATCGTCTGGTAGAAGAATACTTAAAAACAGAACAAATTCCTAGAGAATTATCACCTGGTCCATATAAACGAATCAGGGAACAAATGCGTGTAATTACACCTTCCTATGAGGGGCATTATTTCATTGATTATGTGAAAGATAAGTATAAACAAAAAATCAATTCTCATGTATTTGAATTGAGATAGAACTTGGACCTCTTATAATATTTCCATCTATATCAAATCGAGAACTATGACATGGACAATCCCATGTTTTTTCTTTTTCATTAAAGATTAAATGACATTTCATATGAGGACAGGTATTGAGGACTTTATGTTGTTTTCCATTTTCATCCGTATAGATTCCAATTCTTTTTCCATTTTCATAAGTAACGCAAACATGAGGTGAATAGAATTTTGGATTTTTAATGAAAGCTGTTTGTAAATATGCTTTACCATAACGGCACCCATCTACTAAAAAGTGACCTATTCGTGTAAAATTCCAGTTTCTTTTGATTGCAAATAATTCTTCAAATATAGAATATTTCTTTAAAATCAAATCCGATAAAACAATGCCTGCAAGTGTCCCATTGGTCATACCCCAAGTATGAAAACCAGTTGCGATGAAAAGATGTGAATCTTTTTCCGTTTCTCCAATAAAAGGAAGTCCATCGTTTGGAATGATATCTTGGTTGAACCATATAAAATGAATTGGTTTCTGGAAATGGTTTTGAAAGCGATTTTTCATTTCTTCAAAATTTTTGTCATCATCCAAATGATTGGTTAGTGCATGTGCATAACTTCCATACAAAAGATAGTCTTTATGGTATCTGATAGAATGCATAGGAGTTTCTGTAGTAATACAAGAAATATGATCTGGCTTTTTTACTTGAGAGGCAATTACATAAGACTTTTCAACATGTGTTTTAAGAGGAATATAACTTGGTGAGATGAAAAAAGGGTAGTGCGTACATACTACTACAATTTTAGCATTTATTTCTCCCATGTTCGTTTCTATGATATAATCTTCATTCTGTTTTTCTATTTTTTTTGCACATATATTTTCATATATTGTTATTTTTTTCTCTATAATAGACTTTAATCCGTATAAGTATTTTAAAGGATGAAATACAGCTCCTAAGACTCCAATTCCATAGGAAATGGGGATAGGGAGATTTAGTGTATTTATCGTATGGTATGGCACATTCCATTTTTGTAAAAAAGTTTCTTCTTTTTTTAATTTTGCAACTTGTTTTTCTTTATTTGCAAGTATGTATTCATCCACTTCTTGATAATCACAATCCATTTGATATGTTTGAATGCGATTTTTGATTTCATCATAAGCAAGTTTTTGTGATTTATAATATAATTCTGCCGCATCTATTCCATGGGTAGATGCGATTTTTTGATATGGAAGTTCTTGAAGATAAGATATTTTTGCGGTTGTATAAGCAGTCGCACCAAACCCAATGGTTCCCTTGTCAATGAGAAGAATGTCATAATCACTATCTTTTAATCCATAGGCAACTGACATTCCTGCTATTCCACCACCAATAATACAGATATCTACTTTTTTCTTTTTCAACTCTGTTTTTTGTTCATTTTTTTGAAATCCTTCCATCCAAATTGAGTTTTTCATAGTTATCACCATTTTTAATATGGAAAATACAGTATAAAATATACAAAAAAGAACATGCTAAAAATGGTGATTTTATGAAAAAAATAGGAATAATTTTCAGTGTTTTATTGTTACTAACAGGTTGTGGTGTAAAAGAGAAAGAACTAAAGTTACATCAAATCAATGCAGAGCTAAAAGAATTAACCAAAAATCAAATTGACTATTCCAATTTAAATCAAGTCGTTGAAGAAAAACTGGATACTGTAACTATTTATGAAACAAAAGAAATTTTGGATAAATTAGGTTTAGATGAAACTATGTATGAGAATATATTTTTCTGTGAATCGAAAGAAAATTTAGAAACATATCTTATAGTACAACCTAAGGAAGATAAAAAAACAGTTGTGATGGATTTGATTGAGCAATACTTTACATTCCAAATAGAAAGTACCGAAAACGAAGAAGAAAAACAAACTTATACCAACCGGTTGGAACAATCTTATGGAGAAAATCTAATTTATCTAGTGGGAACACACTTAAAAGAAAAATTAGATAAAATCAAAGATGCAAAAGTAAAAGTCTTTCCAGATATGATATCACTATCTAAAGAGGATTTAGAAACAGATATTCATCTTAATATGGACGATATTGAATCTTATACATTTGCAGTTACAGATAAATTGGACCGTGTGGAACAATATATTATAATCCAGTATAAGGAGGAAACGAGTGTACGTAAAAGTATGCATGATTATTTTGAACAACTAGAAAGTGAATGGAAAGAGAAAGATGATTTCAAATATCAAATGTTAAAAAATCGTATGGAAAAACAATTGGGTAATTACTTAATTTACTTGGTTTCTATTGACAATCAATCGGCTTATGAAAAGATTGAACAACATTATGAGTAGTATAATTTGATTCTAAATACATACATTAAATTATATGGAGGGATAATATGAATTTTAGAAACAATTTGTTATGGAATGGATTCATGGAACGGAATGAGGTAGAACCATTTAAAGCAGATATCTATGAGTTGGATCAGCAGGAATGCATTGAAATGGATTTACCTGGTTATAACAAGGAAAATATAGCGGTTGACTACAACAATGGATATTTGAATATTACGGCTGTAAAAGAAGAGGAAGAAAAAAATTATATTCGTCAAGAACGTTATTATGGAGAATATAGTCGTTCTTTCTATGTAGGGGATTTGAATGAGTCTAATATTAAGGCAACATTTACAAATGGAACCTTGAAAATTACATATCCAAAAGAAAGCAATCAACCTGTAGAACGTAGAATTCCGATTGATTAGATACTTTTTGTATCTTTTTTTTATTTTGTTACATTTTATAAATTGGAACTTATTTTAATTTAAAAAATGATAAACTGTATAACAAAAATAGAAAGTTTGTTTCAAATGAAATAAAAATAAATAAATTGTGTCATTTGTATCGTGTTAACCTTTGTGTTATATTGATAACCGAGGAGGGATGATATGGCAAAAATATTAGATGGACAAGAATTAGAAGCATTCAAAAAAGAACATCAAGTAGACGCATTTTCTATTATCATCAAAATGGATGACAAAAATCAAAAAGCAAGTTATATCATTGATGGTCAAAAAGAAATAAAAGGTAATTACGAAGTATTAAAAAAGTATATGGACTAACATATGCTTTTTTTGATATACTATATTTAGGTGAAAGATATGGGAAAGAAAATTGGTTTCGTTGTTGGTTTTATGATTGTATCTTTTTTAATCGATTATTTACTTGTTTGTTATCGTGATACGAGACCTTTATTTGCCATACAACAAGGTGATACTTATATTGGGATTGGCTATAAGGCTTGGCATTGTAGATTAGAAAATGGAAAGTACAAAAATGAAGTTGGTTTTTATAATACTAAGTATGCTTGTCCTGAAGTAATAGAGAATGTTTCAAAAGAAGTGAAGCCTTGTGTATTTACCAATACGTATTATTTGTTACATGATGCTCCAAGTCATGATGAAAAATATCATTATTTGACATTGCGAAAGTTTCAAGATGAGCCAGTTGTTACTGTAAAGGTATTAAGAAGCTTGAATGAAACTATGGAAGTTGGAAATGCGTATGAATTTACATTTGAATATAAAGAAGGCTTAGAATTAGGAGAAATAGATTCTATCTTTTCTAAGGCAACATTATTGGAAATTAAATCGACTGATAAAGTTGGTTTGGAGCAGATTCAAACCAGTTGTCGATAATAGATTTGTATGAAGATATCATTTTAGGAGGATTTTTATGTTTGGAAAAAATAGAAAAAAGGAAGAAATAAAAAACAATGTTTTTGGAGATCAAAATTATCAAATGAAAGATAAATATAATGCAGATGAATTAGTGATTGCTAATTTGGAACGTGTATCAGATGAAGAATCTGATTTTGGAATAATTGATGAAGTAACAAAACAGAAATATATATTTGAGATAATCAATGAAAATGAAAATATAAGGTATAGAGAAATCTTTACAGGTTTTATTGCTGACAATAATGTAGCTCGTTTTTATTTGCCTTATGTTGTAAATCCAAAGCCATTTACGGATTCAGATTATTTTCCAGAAACCAAAGGTAAACAGATTCCAAAATTAGCTTTCCTTTGGCTTATGAATGAGATTAATCATACAATAGGGCAAGAGGATAGAGGACAAATGACAAAGAATTAATAAATAAATTTGTGTAAAATCTAAATATTTTGATGCAATATTCTATTAATATATGGGTGTGTCAAGAAAAATGTGTAAGTTATCTATAATATTTAGTGATTTCTTGTCTTCTAGTCTGAACAGCAAAATAAGTTTGCCCTAAAGCAATACTTTCTTTTCTATGGTCTGAGTTTTGTACAATTAAATAACAAGCATATCTATTTAATTTATAGTCAATTATAAAACATGTCTTTCTTTTCCACTAATTATTGACTTCCTGACCTCAGGAAAATAATCATTAACATTAAATTTGCTCTTTTCACAGGCAATCATAGCACTCTTAATAACTTTATGAAAATTTTCCCATTTGCTATATTCAAGTAATGGCATAAGTTCTCTTGCTTCCCAGTATTCATAACCATTTTCATCAATATGCTTAATATCTTCAAAAGTGGCAACAGCTTTAACTTTTCCAGTTTTTACTTTGTTCAAAACAACTTCTCCTTGCAACTATATTATACTATAAAATTAGCTTATTTTTCTCAAAAAACGACTAAAAATTTTTCAACAGGATATGGGAATGCACCACGAAATCTTAAAGGAAAATTGTATATATAAATGTATTTACACTTGGGTATTTTCTCTAAAAATATATTCATTACTTTTAATATCATCTGGTGGTGCTGTAGAGAACAATTCTTCTTCATTTAAAGTTCATATTTCACTATCTTTTGATACACCATACCCATATTTATTTTTTAATGCCCTTTCCATTTCAATTTTTTGTTTAATAATATTAATCACTAAAGAATTTCCTCACTTTCTTTTACACATCAAAAAATCAATTCCATTTCTAGAATTGATATTTATTATTAAGCTCTAACTATAAAAGTTCGAGCAGATTCTTCTCTGGTGCCCGAAAGAGAAAAGTACAACAACTCTTTGTGCATAAGAAATAGTCAGTAATAATTTATTAACTGACTATATTGTATCACGTAAATATAAAAATAAATACCAATTTCATAAGAATTATTTTTTTCTTTTTTCATCATCTTGTTCTTTTCTTTTATTAATTATATCCATAAAGAAATTATACATATCTGTTGCAGTATAATCTTTTTTTATACCAAGAATCTCATTAGAACTTATATTAGTATTAAATTTTAAATATTGTTTAAACGCAAGCTCTCCTTTACCTAATAGTAAGTCCATTTTTACTTTAACAAATCTACTATCTATCATTTGTTTAAATTGAGACATAGAGTTTGATTCAGAAATAACACCTTGAATTTTTTCAATTATAAATGGCTTATCTATATTTGCTATTCTTCCATTTTTCTTTTGTCTAACTCTAACAGATTTCATAGTTGGTAATTCTAACATTTGATGAATGACTTCTCCAAAAAATAAATTTTCTAAAGTTTCTCGTATCTGATTATCAGTAGAATATAATATTGGATTATATGGATCATACTCTAATTCTTCTGTCATTTCTTCATGCATTTGTTCCTTTTGATTATCCGAACTACTAATCAATGTAAAAGCAAACATTTCCATTTCAGATAATGTCTCTGGTGACTCTTTTAATTGTTGCATTTTATATTGTTTAAAATTTATATCCTCGCTTAATAATTTAATAAATCCGTCATATAAATCTACTGCTTGATCTTCAGAATATGTACCTTTTGTTGTAAGAAATTTATTAAAGATTTCTTTTGCTCCATATCTTAAAATTTCTTCTAAAGCATATATTTGAAGAATAGATAATTTATATGTATTATTATCATATAATTGTTGAATATTATTTTTGAATTCTTCATCTGCATTATATCTCATTATAAATTCATAAATTTCTTTTGATTGTTTTTCATTAAAATCCATTTGACATTTTCCCCTTTGTTTAATTACATATTATATAACATTTTTCTAAAAAGTCAAATTGATTTATGAATTTCACACGTTTATTGATGATGCCAATGTACAAGTGTGTTTACTAAATTGACACCATTTAGTATTTACTTCTAGTTAACATTTATTACTCTCGAATGAAAAGTTCGAGTTTCCTATCAATCTGGTGTTCATGATGAGATTTGAACTCATGACCTCTTCCTTCGGAGGGAAGCACTCTATCCAGCTGAGCTACATGAACAAATAAAATTATGATAAAGAAAAAATCTTATATTACAAAGATTTAAATTCATAAATGGTGGACTGTTAGGGATTCGAACCCTAGACCCACTGATTAAGAGTCAGTTGCTCTACCAACTGAGCTAACAGTCCAAAAAGAATGCAAATACAGTATAGCATTTTTTTGTTCCTTTGACTAGTAGAAAATGCAAAAAAATGAATTTATATGAAAATTATATTGTATTTTCTAGACAATAACAGTCCTTTATGATTTGATAATCAATTAAATAGGGAAGTATTTGATTCAAAATAGAATTCCATATGTCTGTTGAAATAGAAATATTATATTTTATTTGTTCTTGATATTGTTTGGAATGAATGGTTACATTTTTGAGTAGGGGATCAATATACTTTTGATTTTCATAAGAAAATGTAATCTGAATTTCTTTTCCTTCTACCATATCTACATAAGAACAGGAGGAAAGTGTTTTAGTAGCACTAGTTGTATAGGCACGTACCAAACCACCTGCTCCTAATAAAACACCACCAAAGTATCTTACAACAATACATAAAATAAAGTTTAATCCTTGTTTTTCTAATACATTTAAGATAGGCATACCTGCAGTACCAGATGGTTCTCCATCATCCGAACATCGTTTCTCATTTTTTAAAATATAGGCATAACAATGATGTGTCGCATCAGGATAATTTTTGCGAATTTCATCCAAATGAAACTGTACCATTTCCATATTGGTAACTGGAAACAAAAAGCCAATAAATTTTGATTTTTGAATTTCATAAGTTGTCGTTGTTGGAGATAGAATTGTACGCATATAAATCACCACTATTATTATAGCAGATTTTTAAAATCTTTGTTATAATGATGATGGTGATGCAGATGAATGCAATCAAACAAAAATTAGCACTTGTTCCCAACAAACCTGGATGCTACCTTATGAAGAACAAAGATGGTGTCATTATCTATGTTGGAAAAGCCAAAAAACTGAAGAATCGTTTGAGTTCTTACTTTCGTGGAACCCATACAGGTAAAACCGCAAAACTAGTAAGTGAAATCGTTGATTTTGAATATGTCGTTGTGGGAAGTGAAACAGAATCATTCATTTTAGAAATCAATTTAATCAAAGAACATGATCCAAAATATAATATTTTACTGAGAGATGACAAAAGTTATCCTTATATCGAACTTACCAATGAAAAAGTACCAAGATTATTAGTCGTAAGAAGTCTCAATAAAAGAAAAAACAAAAGTAGATTATACGGTCCTTATCCCAATGTAGTCGCTGCTAGAAATACAGTCAATTTACTCAATCGTATGTATCCTTTAAGAAAATGTAATACCTATAACAAAAGACCATGTTTATATTATCATATTGGACAATGTCTGGGTTATTGTAGCAATAATATAGATCAACAAACTGTTACACAAATGGAGCATGATATTATTCAATTTTTAAAAGGAGATCATACCTTAATTACGAAAAAAATCAAAGAAGAAATGTTACAAGAAAGTGAAAAACTAAATTATGAAAAAGCCAAAGAATTAAAAGATTTATTAGATTATATCGAAATTACATTAACCAAACAAAAAGTGGAAATCAAAGATGATGTTGATAGAGATTTGTTTGGATATTATATAGACAAAGGATATCTTTCTGTTCAAGCTTTTTTTATCCGTGGTGGTAAAATCTTAGAAAGACATTCTCATATATTTCCATTAATTGATGAGGTAGGAGATGAACTTACAAGGTATATTGCTCAATTTTATGATAAAAACTTCTTATTGCCAAAAGAGATATTAGTTCCAGAAATTGCAGATAACGAATTGTTAGAATCTTTCTTTCATATTCCTGTAAAAGTACCTATCAAAGGTGTGAAACAGAAGTTAATTGAAATGGCAAATAAAAATGCCGAAATTGCTCTCCATGAAGAGTTTGAACTAATCCAAAAAGATGAACAAAGAACAGTTGCGGCTAATGAAGAATTGAAAGAATTATTACATTTAGATCAATTGGATCGTATTGAACTATTTGATAATTCTCATTTATTTGGGACATTTAGTGTTTCTGGAATGGTCGTCTTTGTGAATGGAAAACCCAGCAAAAATGATTACCGTAAATTTAAAATTACCGAGAACAGCAATGATGAATATGCGATGATGCATGAAGTAACTTACCGTAGATATTTTAGGGTACTGAAGGATAATTTAGTCAAACCAGATTTAATCATTGTCGATGGTGGTGTAGGGCAAATTCATGTGGTAAGAGAAGTGATACAAAGCCTAGGACTTTCTATTATGGTGGTGGGTCTTAAAAAAAATGACAAACACGCTACTTCTAGTTTACTTGCGTTTGATCCAATTGAGGAAATTGCGATTGATAAAAAAAGCAATTTATTTTATTACTTGGAACGAATGCAAGATGAAGTGCATAATTTTACGATTCATTATCACAAACAAATTAGAAGTAAAGGATCTTTAGAAAGTGTACTGGATCATGTAGAAGGAATTGGTGAGGTTAGAAAAAAAGAACTTTTCAAAAAATACAAAACGATTACTCGTTTGCAACAACTTTCTGTGGAAGAGCTAGAAGAAATATTACCAAGTAAAACAGCTCATCATTTATATGAATTTTTACAAAATTATAAAAGGGAATAGAAAGTATCATTTGGATTTGTTATAATGATTTTGGGGGATTTTATATGGAGATAAGGAAATTGTGTTGGGTGCCTAATTTGGAAGATTTAGAAGATGCTGTTATATTAGAAGAGTGGGAACACTATTATATTGATTACTATACATCTCATTATTTTAGTTGTGCCAACCAAGTGATAGAAACTTACTGGCAGGATATATGTAAGCATACGATTGATCCTGATTATGGAAAAATTATTGTATTCAAAGAAGCAAAAAACGCTCAAGGAAATTATGTAGAAAGAGCCATCACGCCACTTTATTCTACCCATATCAAAAAGTTAGATAAATTATTATCCCAGTTATATTATTTTCATCAATTGGAACAAATGGATTACTATAACTATCAACAGCGTAAATTTCAATATGAACGAATTATTTTATTAGAAGAATATAAAGAACTCAAAAAAATAACAGATTTAACTGATCCTATTCAAAAGCAAAATTTTGATTATATTCAAAGTATTATATACCAAAGACTACTGTTAAGGGAAAACAACTATGAAATTTTAAGAGTACTGCTTAGTATGAAACCAAACGAATGGAAACATCAGGTAAATTTACCTCCTATGGGCGATATTATAGATTATGTAAAATTAGAAGAGGTAGATGTACTTGCAAGTGAGAAACAACTTCAAAAAAAAGGAATTGAATAAATTGAATTGAAATACATAGGCTAGATTAGAAACAAATGAATTAGAATTGGCAATAAAAACATTGACATATGATTCAAAATACTGTAATTTTATAGATAGATAGGAGTGAATGTATGTTTTGCGGAGAATGTGGGACAAAAAATGAAAAAGGTGCACAATTTTGTGAAAACTGTGGCAACAAGTTAGTAGAAGAAAAAACACAAAAAACAAAAAGTGCGTCAACTGCCAAAAAGGCAAACAATGAAAGTTTAGGAACAAAACTGAAAAAAATGTCAAAAAAACAGAAAATTTTATGTGGGGTAGTAGCAACTATTGTAGTTGTGTTGTTTACTTTTTTTACAATAATGAGTAATCGATTATCTCCTAAAGCAATTGCGAAAGATTATTTTTTAGCAGTTGTAAATGCAGATGTTGATAAATTATATCAATATAGCGATGTAGAAAAAAGTGAATTTACAACTAAGGAATTATTTAAAAAATTTGCGAAAGATAATTTAGATGAAGATGGAATGAAGATTTCTAATTACAAAATAGGAAAAGTAGAAAAAAGCAATGATGGCTTAACTGCGACTATAAGTATCAGTTATGTTGAAGAGGGCGATGATGATCCTGAAACAGCAAAAATTACTCTAGTAAAACAAAAGTCTAAAAAGTATTTATTTTTTGACAACTGGAAAATTAGTAACAATATGTCAGTATTAGATACGAAAAAAGATTATCAAATGAAAGTGTTAAAAGATACCAAGGTGACTATAGAAGGAATTGATGTAGATAAAAAATATATTGACAAGGATGCATCGGATGAAACTTATGATATATACAAGATGCCTGTAATGTTTACAGAAAGATATAGTATGAAACTTGTATTACCTATAGGTTTTGAAATTGAAGATAAAATGAATGTATCAAGTTATTCAAGTTATTCGTTCCGTTTAAATGAAGATAATTTACCAGATGATGTAAAAAAACAAATTATTGAAACTACAAAAGTAGGATTACAGACTTTGTATAATGGTGCGAAAGATCAAAAATCATTTGATGAAGTTAAAAAATCTTTTGAATTTACAAATTCCAATTTGGAAGATTTAAAAGAAACATATGAAGATTTGATAAAAAGTTTATCCAATACAGGACTAAATGCGATTGAATTTACAGAGATTAGCATAAGTTCTTTCGATACAGCGGAAGATGGATTTAAAGCTTATATCAAAGCAAAATATAAATATACAGTATCTTATACTTCTGGTAGTGAAACCAAAACACATGATAGTAGTAGCTCCGACAATATGTATATTTATTATTCATATGTAGATGGTGCATTTAAAATCATAGATGCGAGTAGTTTAAATACATATTTTTCAAAATATTATTAGAAAGAGGGAAAGAAAATGGCAAAATTTTGTACTAAGTGTGGGAAAGAATTAGTAGATGGTAAACCATGTAATTGTTCTAACAATAAAGTTACAGAAGTGACAAATGAAGGAACAATTGTAAATCAAATTTTAAATTTAATAAAGGGTATGTTTACTGCACCAGTAGATACTATGAAATCCTTTATTCAAGAAAGTAATTTCAATAATGCATTGATTTCAATAGGAATAAGTGCAGTTTCTGCAGCAATTTTCATTTGTATTTTATGCAAAGAAATGTTTGGGGCTTTGTTAGACTTAATTGGTGTTTCTGATCCTTTTGCTTTTGCTGGATCATCAGCTGATTTAGAAATACCATATGTAAAAGTAGCATTGATTTCTATTATTGTTGTATGTGCTACATATGCACTTATGGCTGCAATCGCATACTTGATGAGTGCTAAACTATTCAAAAATGAAACAAGTTATAAAAAAATGATCACATGGCTAGGAGCAAATGCAGGGTTATTAACTGTTGTTTATTTAGTAGCTACAGTATGTTTATTTATTCATTTTCAAATTGCACTTATTGTTTATGCTGCAGGAAGTATTTTAAATCTTTGTTATATGTATAAGGGTTTACAATATGCTTGTGATACAGAAGAAAACAAATTGGCTTACATATTAATGCCAACAGTACTTGTGACTATATTTATTATTGGTTTTATCGTTCCAAAGATTATGATGTAATATATAGTATTGAAATATAAATTTAATATATACTAAAAATAGAAAAAAAGTATTGTCAAAAACAAGCAATTATGTTATTATTATATTGCTTGTTTGAAAATGGCGCTGTAGCTCAGTTGGCTAGAGCAATCGGTTCATACCCGATAGGTCGAGAGTTCGAATCTCCCCGGCGCTACCAGATTGATAGAAAACTCGAACTTTTTCGAGTATTAGCAAAACGACTTGTCAAAAAGTCGTTTTTATGTTATTATGAATATGTCAAGGAAACTTGCATAAAATAAAAAAGGGAAATATTCAGTTCGCAAAGTTGAATGTCTACCCAATTTAATGTGTAGAGACACTTATTCTAGCGAATGAGTGTCATTTTTTTATTACAATAATCATTATGATTAGGAGCAATAAAATGATAGAAAGATATCTAAGAACTTTTATGACAAAAATTCTCTTCTTCATTTTTATCAAACCTCCTCTCTTTGTGAGATTTGGTAGACACTCAACAACTGATATTTCCTATCAAAAATTATACTAGATAATTAAGATTGTTACAATAAATTTGAATATATTTTGTCCATTTAATAAACACACTTGCATATTGACAATATCGATATGTATATATGGAGGTATTGAAATGAATAATATTATTAAAGGTACAAGTTGTTATGCAAATGCTAAATCAGGAAATCTCGTTTCAATAACAGGTGACGGTGGAAATGCTTGGGGATTTTATGGACAATCATATAAAAAGTTAGCACCAAGTCTAAAATTATATGAATACTGGCGTGATAATCCTGATCATTTAAGTGATATGGAATTAATTGAATATTATGTACAACAATACTATAATCATCGTTTAATAAATTTAAATGTTGAAGAACTTTTTAATATTTTAAGAAACAAATTTGGAGAAGAAATTATTCTTTTATGCCATGAATTACCAAGCGAATCACCAATGATGGATAAAAAACATTTTTGTCATAGAAGATTAGATGTAGATTATTTTGAACTTGAAACTGGAATAATCATTCCTGAAATAGGTATTGATGAAAGTGGTATTATAACTTATCATGAACAACCAGATTATAAACCTATTTTAAAAAAAGTTATGAAAAAATAAATATTTATATAACGAAAATTATTATACCTCATCCTTTAGGGTACCACTTAAAAATCTGTTCGAACTTTAGACAGAAGACTTATCAAAAGTTTTTTAATGTTATTATGAATATGTCAAGAAAACATGATAACATTTATAAATTTCCATATTTTGATGTTTACGTCAAA
Source organism: uncultured Bacilli bacterium (assembly GCA_910576795.1). GTDB lineage: Bacteria > Bacillota_I > Bacilli_A > RF39 > UBA660 > UBA5026. The sequence goes on along the minus strand of CAJTIX010000008.1, from coordinate 35,190 downwards.
ATATATAGGGTGAGTTAGTTAGACTTTTGACAAACAAAATTGGGGAGTTACCATATGAATATAAACAAAGAATTAAAAAAATATATTATAAATAATATCTTTCCAATATATGAAAAAAATGAAATTGGACATAAGATTAATCACATAAGTTATGTAATTGAAAGATGTTTTGAATTAAGTAAAGATGAACAGGTTGATATTAATATGTTGTATGTAATAGCGTCCTATCATGATATTGGATACTATATAGATTATAAACACCATGAAATTATTTCAGCAAAAATTATGTATGAAGATGATAATCTAAAAAAGTATTTCAATGAAGAACAATTAAAAATTATGAAAGAGGCAATAGAAGATCATAGGGCTTCTTTAAATAGGGAACCTAGGAGTATTTATGGAAAACTAATATCTTCTGCAGATAGAAATATAGATATTGATGAATCATTAAAGAGGATATATTTTTATAGTATTACTCATAATAATCAATTAAGTGAAAAAGAAACAATTGAAGAATGTTATGAACATGCAATAAAGAAATTTGGAAAAGAAAATGGATATTCAAAATTCTTTTTTAAAGATGAAAAATATAAAAATTATTTGAAAGAATTAAATTCTCTTTTAGATAGTAAAGAAGAATTTATTAAAAGATTGAAGGTTATTATAGACAATTTAAAAAATTAACTTTTTTTATTTATGGTATAATAATCTTACAAACAATATTAAACTACCTGAAAAGATTGGAGATGTAAATATGGCTTTTGATTACAAAAAAGAATATAAAGAATTCTATATGCCAAAGAATAAACCTAGTATAGTTGAAATACCTAAAATGAATTATATTGCAGTAAGAGGAAAAGGAAACCCAAATGACGAAAATGGGGATTATAAAAATACGATTGGTTTATTGTATGGAATTGCGTTTACTATCAAAATGAGTTATAAAGGGACTCACAAAATTGATGGTTTCTTTGAATATGTAGTACCACCATTAGAGGGCCTTTGGTGGCAAGAAAATACAAAAGGTATGGATTACAATAGAAAAGAGGATTTGCAATTTATATCCATGATCAGACTCCCAGACTTTGTAACAAAAGAAGATTTTGACTGGGCTATAGAGGAAGCAACAAAGAAGAAAAAACAAGATTTCTCAAGGGTTGAATTTCTAACTTATGATGAAGGAATTTGTGTGCAATGCATGCATATAGGATCTTATGATGATGAACCTGCAACAGTAGAAGCAATGCATGAGTATATAAGTCTTCAAGGTTATGAATTAGATATCACTGATACTAGGTATCATCACGAAATATATTTAAGTGATCCAAGAAAATGTGATGTAAGCAAATTAAAAACAGTTATAAGACATCCAATTCAGTATAAACAATAAGTGGAAAGTGGGTTGGTATTATGAATTTAGATGGCTTGACTTTAGAAGAATTATGGACACTATTTCCTATTATCTTTGTTGATTATGATTTAAAATTCGAAAAGCAATTTTTAACTGAACAAAATCATTTGGAATCATTATTAGGAGATTACATGAAAAGAATTAGTCATATTGGTAGTACAGCTATAAAAAAGATAAAAACAAAGCCTATAGTGGATATTTTAATAGAAGCAGATCAAAAAGATTTCCAATTAATTAAAAATATATTACTCCAAAATAATTATATAATGATGGATGAAAAAACGAATAAAATATCTTTTAATAAAGGTTATACAATCAATGGCTATGATGACAATGTGTTTCATATCCATATAAAAAAATATGGTGATTGCGACGAATTATATTTTAGGGATTACCTAAATGATCATTACGTTGTAGCAAAACAATATGAAAGTTTAAAAGAAGAATTATATAATAGATATAAACCAAATAGGGATTTGTATACATCAGGTAAAAGTGAATTTATCCAAAAAATAATAGAGGTAGCAAAAATAGAGTATAAAGATAATATTAACAAATGATTGATTGACTATCTTGAAATGAAATGATCTATAATGCAATAATGATTGTTCGAGTTTTGTTAACTACCAATTCAAAAATGGATTGGTTTTTTATTGGATAAAAACTCGATACAAATTCAGATTAAAACTATTCAAATATATGCTATAATATTGGTATAAGTAAATTGTAAGTTATTGAGGAGTTGAAGTAAAATGAACGAATATATGAATCTAACAATAGAGAACATTGATCAAGAACATATATGTTGTGCGATTGGTGATCCAAAACATCAAAAAGGTGTTGATAGTAAAAAGGAATGGATCAAAAGTAAATTAAACGATGGTCATGTATTTAGAAAGTTAAATGCTAGAGGAAAAATATTTATTGAATATGAACCAATCGAAACTGCTTGGGTTCCTATTCATGGAAAAAATTATGAATATATTTATTGCTTATGGGTTGCAGGAAGTTTTAAAGGAAAAGGAATTGCTAAAGAATTACTAGAATATGCGATCAATGATTCAAAAGAAAAAGGTATGAGTGGTATTTGTACTTTAACTTCTAAAAAGAAAAAACCATTTATTGGAGAAAAAAAGTTTTTTGAACATTATGGATTTAAAGTAGTAGATCGTATTGGGGAATATGAGTTGTTGGCATTACAATTTGACGAAAATGAAACACCTAGATTTCATGACAATGCTAGGCATATGAAAATAGATTGTCAGGAGTTTACGATTTATTATAGTAATGAATGTCCTTATGTAGAATATGAAGTAAATGAATTATCAAATTATGCAAAGGAAAATAATATAAAAATAAATTTCATAAAAATAGACTCATTAGAAAAAGCAAAAAATGCACCATGTATTTTAAACAATTGGGCAAATTTTTATAAAGGTGAATTTGTATCCAATACGATATTAAATGCCAATTCATTTAGTAAAATCATAAATTAATCTAATAACTTTAGAAAAAATTGGAGGATTGAATGAAAAAAATAATAATATTTCTATGTGGAATAATCCTTTTAGGGATTACAGGTTGTAGACAAGAAATGAAAATGAATGAAATTCAAAAAGAACAATTTCTATTAGGAACTACTTTAGATGATGGAAGACATGTATTTTCCACTTTTGATGTTCCCTATAATGAGAATAAGACGTTACTAGATGCCTTTTTATATAACGAATTTACGATCAATGCTTTTTTGGATCAATTAAATGAAGTAGAAACTTTAAGAGATGGAGGATCCAAATTATATCATTACAATGCTGCCAATAAAGAATTTGGAAATGAAGATTTTTATGTCATCTCTTGTAATAGTATAGATCATATAAAAGACATTTATATTGCAAAACAAAAAGAAAGCTTAAACAATAAATGTAGTATTCAAATAGATGATCTAAATGGTGTATCGATGCAAATCAAAGAGGGAACTCTAACCAAAACAGGAGCGACTGTTATCATAACAGATACCAGTAATCGAAAAAATATCTATGGTGAAAGTTACCAATTAGAAAAAGAAGAAAATGGTATATGGGTAGCATTAACCCCTATAAATGAGATGTTTTTTACTGACATTGGTTATACCATAAATAAAAATCATACATTAGAACTGATTGTAAACTGGGAATACCATTATGGTGTATTAGAAAGTGGTACCTATCGAATTTTAAAAGGAACATCAGAAGCAGGAGAAGCAACCATTCATTATATATCTGCGCAATTTGTAATTGTGTAAACACAGAATAGGAAAAGGGGTGAAGACTATGAATCCAGAAAAAATTGGTCAATTTATCAAACAAATTCGATTACAAGAAAATCTAAGTCAACAACAATTCGCACAAAAATATGGTGTTACTTATCAGGCAGTCAGTAAATGGGAAAATGGAAAAAACATTCCAGATTTATCGATCTTAAAACAAATGTGTGAAGAGTATCATATCAATTTGGATGATTTTTTAGAAACCAAAATCACACATAAAAAAAGAATTTCTAAAGCATGGATCTGGATGATTATCGTCTTTTCTCTTTTGGGAATTGTTCTTCTATTCTTGTTTTTCAAAAAGGATGATCCTTTTCAATTAAAGGGTTTATCTGCCACTTGCAATAATTTTAATTTATATGGTAGTATCGCCTATAATAATACCAAGACCTCAATCTATATTTCCAATATTACCTATTGTGGAGAAAATAATCCCCAATATTATCAAAAAATAGATTGCATTTTATATGAAACAGACGAGAGAACCAAAACAGAAATCAGTCGATATGATTACAAAAGTGAAACATTAATTACACTAGATGAATTTTTAAAAAACGTAAAATTTAATGTAGATCATTATGAACAAAACTGTAAAATCTATAAAGAAAATTCTCTTTATTTAGAAATAGAAGCAGTAGATCATAAAAATCAAATTACAACCTATAAAATTCCTCTCCAATTAGAAGAAGATTGTAATTAACTCAACCTCAAGTTGAGTGATTTCAACCAAAATTTGCTTGTGAAAATATACAAATTTCGCTATAATCAACAGTAGGAGGAAACAAAATGAAAAAAGGACAAATCATAATACTTACAATCATCTTAATTGGCTTATGTATACTTGGAGGATATTTTCTATTTCATAAAGATTCATCTAACACGATCACAGATGCACAAAAATTTGCAGATGAATATCAAACAGTAGGAGAAGACAATGTATTTGTATATAGAACTGTGGATGAGATTATTCAAATCATGGAACATGGAACAGGGATTGTATATCTAGGATATCCAGAATGCCCTTGGTGCAAAGCATATGTACCATATCTAAATGAAATTGCCAAAGAAGTGGGAATTGAAAAAATATATTACTGCAATACCAAACAATTAAAAGCAGAAAACATGGAAAAATATTATCAATTAGTTGAACTATTACATGGACATCTTCAATATAATGATGAAGGACAAGAATGGATTTATGTACCAAATGTATCCTTCCATATCAATGGGGAAATCATTGGAAATGACTATGAAACTTCCAAAGATACACATGGACTTAAAAATCCACAAGAGTACTGGACAGAAGAAGAAGTAATCGCATTAAAAGATACCTTGAGAAATTATATGCAACCTGTATTTAGATCACTTAATATGTGTACTGATTGTAATAAATAAAAACAAGTCTGAAGATTTGTTTTTTCTTATGCATGAAATATTTATCTGTTTGGGAATTTATGATATAATGATACCACAATCTAAAAAATAAAATAGATTGAAAAAGAAGGAAAAATATGAGAGATTTAACACCACAATTCAAAAATAGAACCATAGATCCACATAAATTAATGACATATGGATTTCAAAAAGAGAACAATGGGTATCAATATCAAACTGTTTTAGATGATTCTTTTCTCATGATTGTAGTATTTACTGAAAACCAACAATATTCCAAATTGATGGATTTGGAATCAGAGGAAGAATATATTTTAGTAGATATTGAAACAAGTTCAGGAGGCTTTTCTACTCATATTAGAAATTTGTATGAACAGAAACTAGAAGAAATTCTGTGTAGTTGTACATCACCCATAATAGAATGCAAACAACTAGAAGAAGTCATTCATTATATTGAAAATAAATACCAAGACAAAATAGAATATTTATGGGAAAAATCTCCATCAAATGGGATTTGGCGAAATCAAACCAATCAAAAATGGTATGGCGTTTCTCTAAAAATAGAAGAGAAAAAACTGGGAATTCCATCTGACCAAATCATAGACATAATAGGTTTAAAATACCAACCAGAACAAATCGAAAAAATCATCGATCATCAAACCATTTTCCCTGGTTATCATATGAATAAAAAACACTGGATTACCATTCGCTTAGATGGAACATTAGAAACTGAATTATTGTTTTCTTTGATCGATAATAGCTATGAATTATCCAAGAAGAAATAGAAGAGGTGAAAACATGAGAATACAATCAAAATAAGTATGGCATAAACTTAGATTATGCCAAAATAAGGAGGCATAATATGTTAGAAGTGAATGAGATCAGTATCATGATCCATACAAGATACTTGGTGCAATCTTTGTCTTTTACATTAAATCAAAAAGATAAATTAGCAATCATTGGAGAAGAAGGAAATGGCAAATCTACATTATTAAAATGTTTGATGAAAGAATGTAGTTATGCAAAAGTAACAGGGTCAATTCATTCGAAAGGAACAATTGGTTACTTAGAACAATCCTTGGCTTTCAAAAATCCAAATCAAACAGTTTATGATTTTTTATTTCAGGATGATCAAGAATATTATCATTACTTATATCATTTGTATTCCTATTTGGAACAATTGAAATTACAAGATGATTTATTCGAACAGTCGATGAACACACTATCTGGTGGTGAAAAAGTAAAAGTACAAATATTAAAACTACTACTAGAAGATTATGATATTTTGTTTTTAGATGAACCTACCAATGATTTGGATCTTGAAACACTAGAATGGTTAGAACATTTTCTGAACCAATTAGACAAACCCATTTTATTTATTTCACATGATGAAACCCTGCTATCAAATACTGCTAACCGTATTTTACACATCGAACAAATTAAACATAAGCAAGAATGTAAACATACCCTTTTCAATGGGGACTATCAAACCTATGTGGAAATGCGAAATCAAAAGTTAGAAAAACAAACGCAAATGGCGGTATCTGAAAAAAGAGAATATCAAAAAAAACAAGAAAAATTAAGAAAAATCATGCAGAAAGTCGAATATCAACAAAATACAATTACAAGGGCAGATCCACATGGTGCAAAAGTATTGAAAAAGAAAATGCATTCGTTAAAATCACAAGAAAAAAAGATGAATCAAATGGATTTAACAGAGATTCCAGATGTGGAAGAAGGAATTCATTTCTTTTTTGAAAAAGTTAATATTCCTAAAAACAAAGTGATTTTAAAATTAGATATTCCTAAATTAGAAGCAAGTCGTCTTTTATCTAAAAACATTCATTTGGAAATCATTGGAAATGTACATATGTGTATCATCGGAAAAAATGGAATTGGGAAAACGACTTTACTAAAGCAAATATATGAAACATTAAACCTTAGAAAAGATATTCAAATTGGGTATATGCCACAAAGGTATGAAGATCTTTTGCATTTGGATCAAACGGTTTTGGCCTTTTGCATGGAAACTTTGCCAGATGAAGCAAAGGTGAGGATGTATTTGGGGAATATGAAGTTTACCAAAGAAGAGATGTTGGCAAAAATAGGGGATTTGAGTAATGGAACAAAAGCCAAACTGTTGCTTATGAAATTTGTAATGGATGAATGTAATGTACTTATTTTAGATGAACCAACGCGAAATGTAAGTCCATTATCAGCCCCAATTATTCGGAAAGTGCTAAATGATTTTGAAGGAACCATTATCAGTGTATCTCATGACCGAAAATATATAGAAGAAGTAGCAGATACGGTATATGAGTTAACACCAGACGGGTTAGTAAAAGTGTGATATCAATATGAAAACAGATTTATTAAAAATTCCCTATGTTGGAAAAAATACCAAACAGGACCTACTTGCTTTGGGGATTACTTGCGTCGAAGATTTGAAAGGCAAAAATCCGGAGTTACTTTATTTACAAGATTGTAGTTTAAAAGGATATCAAGAAGATCGATGTCAATTGTATGTGTTTCGAATGGCGATTTATTATGCAGAACATAGTAAATGTGAAAGTGAAAAATTAAAATGGTGGTATTGGAAAGAAAAAGAATACAATAATGAGGAGTGAAATAAAATGGCAAGAGTATTAAAAAATAAGCAATTGGTTCATACCAAACTGGCTACTAACTATGGAGGGTGGATGTATTGTACCAACTGCAATGAAAATATAGGTTATTTGTGTTATTCTACCTATGACCAACTTCAGCTCAATTATCAGTGCAACTGCGGAAGTAAAGGAAGTGCGACATTAGAATTTGTAGATAGTAAACCAGGAACAGATTGTAGTGATGCATTGATTACAATCAAAAATAGACTTTGTTGTCCGAAAGATCAAGAACCATTAATTACTTTATTGGATCAAAAACTAAAACAATATGAAATGAAGATTGTGTGTAAATCATGTAGTCACACATATCAAAAAAAGAAAATATAAAAAAGGAAACTGTAAAAAACGGTTTCTTTTTTATTACAAAAATAATTTGTTTCATTTATATAAAAGGTGTTATAATAGAAAAAAATAGGAAAGGAAGAGGCAAATGCTAGAAGGAAAAGTAGCCGTTATCACTGGTGGAACAAGAGGAATTGGATATGAGATTGTTCGTGTTTTTTGTGAAAATAAAGCAAAAGTAATTCTTTTTGGTTCCAAAGAAGAAACTGTTGAAAAAGCGATCACACAGTTAAAAGAAGATGGTTTTTCGGTTACAGGATATTCTCCAAACTTACAAAATCCAGAAGAGATTCAGTCGGTGATTGATCAAATTATTGATGAATATAGTACAATTGATATTTTAGTGAATAATGCTGGAATTTCTGCGAATAAAAAAATAGAGGATACAAGTGCAGAGGAATTTATACAAATTATGGAAATCAATGTGAATGCCATGTTTCATTTATCGAAAGCAGTCATTCCTCACATGAAGAACAAAAAAAAGGGCGTCATTTTAAATACCAGTTCCATGGTAAGTATCTATGGACAACCTTCTGGAGTTGGATATCCAACCAGTAAATTTGCCGTCAATGGCATGACCAAATCTTTGGCTCGCGAACTTGCTCCTTTTCAAATAAGAGTAAATGCAGTTGCGCCTGGTGTTACTAAAACCGATATGGTTGCCTCTTTACCACAAGAAATCATGGAACCAATCATTCAATCGATTCCATTGAAACGTATGGCAGAACCAAAAGAGATTGCAAATGCTTTCCTCTTTTTGGCAAGTGATTTGGCAAGTTATATTACAGGAGTTGTGCTGTCTGTAGATGGGGCAGCTATGAATTAAAAATTAGAATAAAAATTAGAAAAAACGATATCATAAAAAGAAAGGACTGATTCTATGGAAAAGATAATATTTAAAGTAGAAGGAATTGAATGTATGGGCTGTGAAAACCGTATTCAAAATGCGTTAAATGCATTAGAATGTGTGCAAACAGTAAAGGCAGATCATAATACCCAAACGGTAACTGTACTTGCAGATTTGTCTAAAAAAGATATCATTCAAACGACATTAGAAGAGTTGGGATTTTCTGTAATTGAGGTCATCTCATGAAAACAATCACTTTAATGATCGATGGAATGACCTGTAGCGCTTGTTCTAGTGGACTTGAAAAGTATCTTAGAAAACAAAATGGAATTAAGGAAGTATCTGTTAATTTGGTTATGGGAAACGCTAGAGTTGAATATGATGATACTCTTTTATCTCAAAAACAAATTGAAATTTATGTGAAAGAAGCTGGATTTCAAAGTCTTGGTCTTTGGAAAGATACCCAAATAGAACAAGAACAAACAAAAGCAAATCGGGTATTACTTTTATTTACGATACTTGCGATTGCGTTATTGTATATTTGTATGGGACACATGATTGGACTTCCCGCTATTCCTTATTTGGAAATGCATCAAAATCCTATACACTATACAGTTACAATCGCCTTAATCACCATACTTTTTTTATGGTATGGTAGAGACATTTTAAAAAGTGGTTGGAACCATTTGATCCATAAAATGCCAAATATGGATACATTGGTTGGAATTGGTGTTATGAGTAGCTTTCTTTATAGTATGTATTATGCAGTACAAATTATAAGAGGAAATACGCAATTGGTGGATTCCCTTTATTTTGAATCAGCTGCCATTGTGATTTATTTTATCCAATTGGGTCGTTATATGGATAAAAGGAGTAAAAACAAAACCAAAGAGGCAATTGAACAATTGGTTCAAATGACTCCGAAAGAAGCTTATATCAAACAATCTGGTAAAGAACAGAAAGTTACGATTGATGAAATTCAAAAAGGGGATATTGTGATTTGTAGACCAGGAGAGAAAATTGCGGTGGATGGAATCATAACTGATGGAACTGCCCATATGGATGAATCGTTTATTACTGGTGAAAGTAAACAACAAAAAAAAGTAGTAGGTGATACGGTTATTGCTGGAAGCTTCAATTATGATGGATATTTAGAATATCAGGCAGAGCGGATTGGAAAAGATTCTACTATATCTGAAATTGTAAGATTGGTAGTGGATGCAACCAATACCAAACCACCCATCGCAACTTTAGCGGATCAAGTGAGTGGATATTTTGTTCCTACTGTAATTGGACTTGCAATCATTACTTTTTTCGTTTATTTGATTATAGGAAATCCTTTTTCAGAGGCATTTCATACTTTTGTCACCATTTTAGTAGTTGCTTGCCCATGTAGCTTAGGACTTGCAACTCCACTTGCAATTATCATTGGAGAAGGAATTGGAGCCAAAAATGGTATTCTCATTAAAAAAAGTGAAGTACTAGAAATGGCACAAAAAATAGATACCGTTATATTTGATAAAACAGGAACCATTACATATGGAAGTCCAAAAATGGAACAAATCATCTGTTATGATGCGATGGAAGAACAAAATGTCATACAAATGGTTGGTAGCTTAGAAAAAAAGTCCGTTCATCCGATTGGAAAAGCATTCACTGACTATTTAAGCGAACACAAAATCACGGACATAAAGGTTGAGAATGTACAAGAGATAAGTGGTTATGGTATCGTTGGAACAATTCAAGAAGAAGAAATTTTGGTGGGAAATGCCAAACTTCTTCAACAATATCACATTGAAAATAGCCATTTAAAAGATGAGAAAAAATTGACTGCAAATCAAAACAGCGTAGTATATGTAGTCAAAAATAAAAAAATCATTGCTTTGATTGGAGTCAATGATATCATTCGAAAGGATGTAAAGCAGGTCATCCAACTATTACAAAAGCGTCATATTAAGACTATTATGTTAACGGGGGATCATGAAGAAACGGCCAGTCGTATTGCAAAACAGGTTGGAATAGACCATGTGATTGCGAATGTATTGCCTTCCGAAAAAGCAAATGTAATTGCTTCTTATCAAAAAGAAAAACACCATGTGATGATGTGTGGAGATGGGATGAATGATAGTCCTGCACTTGCGTCTGCTGATATTGGTGTTAGTATCCATAGTGGAAATGATATTGCAACCAATACTGCTGATGTCATTTTGATGCAGGATCATTTATATGGAATTGTGAATTTAATTCATATGAGTGAAAAAACAATTCGGAATATTAAGCAGAATTTATTTTGGGCATTTTTTTACAATATATTGATGATTCCACTTGCGATGGGAATATTTAGACAAATAGGAATTACAATGAATCCTATGATTGCAAGTCTATCTATGACCCTTAGTAGTGTGACTGTAATGGTCAATGCCCTAAGATTAAAAAAGATCAAGTTTATCCAATAATCAGTTTACTCTCTAAATTATTCTTCTAATATTTGTAGGAGAATTATTTCCTATTTTGTCTTTCAAAAAACATCAGATGAGCTGATGTTTTTGAGTGTGTTATCCTTTATATTGACCACCATTGACATGTATTACTTGTCCTGTTGTATAAGAAGCGTCATCACTGGCTAGGTATACATAGGTAGACGCTATTTCATAAGGTTGTGCCATTCGTTTCATATCAGAGTCTGATCCTAGTGTAGGAATTTTATTTGCCTGCCAGCAAGCAGGTTGTAGTGGTGTCCAAAAAACTCCAGGTGCAACGGCATTGACACGAATTCCTTTGGTAGCCAATGAGGTTGCAAGGGACCTTGTAAATCCCACAATTGCACCTTTACTTGTGACATAATCAATTAATTCTGGTTCCCCTACAAAAGTGGTAATGGAAGTGGTATTGATAATGGAACCATTTTTCATATAGGGTAGAGCATATTTGGTTAAATAAAACATGGAGTAAATATTACTTTTTAGTGTAAAATCGAATTGTTCATTACTGATATCTTCTAATTTTACTTGTTGGAATTGTACACCTGCATTGTTTACTAAAATATCAATTTTACCATATGTAGAGACTACTTGATTAACGACATTTTTGCAGAGGTCAGGATGTTTTAAATCGCCTGAAATAAGATGGCAAATTCCACCCAATTGCTCTATATATTGTCTGGTGTATTCTGCATCCATATGTTCATCAAAATAAACAATAATGACTTTGGCACCTTCTTTTGCAAATGCAACGGAAACAGCTCTTCCAATTCCAGAATCTCCACCTGTTACAATTGCAACTTTATCTTTTAACTTACCACTACCAATATAATTCGGATGATCAAAGATAGGGTTTGGATTCATAGCATATTCCATTCCTGGTTGTACCTCTTGTGCTTGTGGTGGAGCTCCTATTATAAAATCTTCGCATTTGCACCCAATTCCATATGCATCAACTTCTTGTAACCCATATGTATCATTTGGATTACAGGATTTACAATCAAATAACTTTTTCAAATCATTTCCTCCTCATAGTATCCTATTCTATTGTGTAAAATTTGGAATTATAATAGGATATATATATGAGAAAAGTAGTTGAAATATATTGCAAAAAAAAACAAAATAAGTATAATAATTTGTAATTAGAAAGATAAGCTAAATTTTATAGAAATATAAATGATTTTTAGGGGGCTTTATGATTAAATATTTTCAAGAATTAGAAGATAAGAAAAATCAATATTTAAGTTTAATAAGGGAAAACAGATTGAAAGAATATCATATTGATATAATATTATCAATGGAATTTTATATAAAATATAAGGATTTATTTTCAGAATTAGATAACATGGATGTTTTATACAAGAGGTCATTAGATAATAATCAAATTAGAAAATTTTTAAAAGATAGCTTGTATGAGGGATATGATTTTGAAGATTTCTATAGTTCTTATATAAATCATGATGATATCAGTTATTATCTTACAAATGAGGGTAAAAATAGAGTAGATTTGTTAGTAAAAATTTTTGGAAATCATTGTAAAGATTATGAATATTTATATCAATATCTTTCAGAAATTTTAAATCTATTTTTCCTTGATAGGACTCGGATGAATTGGGACCAATATAGTATAAAACAATATTTATTGTCGACAATGGTAGTAGCTAGATTTCAAAATAAATTATCCAAAGATGTTGAGGTACTTATAAAGCGAGCAATACAAGAAATAGAAAAATATAAATTTAAAATTCCATTTAAATCTCATAGTCCAGTTAACTTAAAATTACCTGATTGTTGGTATATAACACCCTATAAACATTTATATAATGCGATGGGTACTGATGGACATAAGGAAGCAAATCTAATATATCCATTTTATGAAATTGTAGAAGGCAATATATTTCCAAATTCAAAACCTTATTTATCTTCTATACAAAAAATAAAAGATTGTGGTTATATAACTAACGATTTATATGAAAATTATTTAAATTTAATATATGATTTTCCTTGTATATATCCTGACTATTATTACGAATTAGATAGGATTTCCAAGATTATGTATAGTAGCTCTGCTAAAAGAAGTTATAATCCAAAATTAGTCAATTTGATAATAGGAATTGAAAGTGCACATGCAGGACTCTTTAATTTTTTCTATCAATTAAGACAATATTCATGCAATTATGAAAGAGATATTAATATTATAAATAAGATGGATTTGAATGATATTTTGGTAAGATGTTGTGGTTTTCATAAGATTTCTAGTATATTTGAAAAATTGATAACTACTAGTTGTATTAATTATGAGGATGAATTTAGGGAATATATAGAAAAAGGATGGGAAATAGATTTTATACCACCAATAATAATTAATCAAAATTTTGGTATAATTGAGGAATATCCTGAAGATTTTCTAACAATTAGGACATTATTGAAAAAATAGTAAAATAACATAATTTTTTGATGTAAATTATGGTTATATAGGAGAAGAAGTTATGGGTAAAATTGTTATATTAATGGGACCAAGTGGAAGTGGGAAGGATACCATTTTTGCAAAATTATTAAAAGAAAATCCTTATGAGCTACAAAAAATAACGCCATGTACAACAAGACCAATCCGAAATGGAGAAGTAGAAGGTAGAGAATATTATTTTAAAACAGAAGAACAAAAACAAGAAATGGAACAGAAAAACCAAATTATTGAATTAAGAACATATAAAACAACTGATGGAATATGGCATTATTTTACAATTTCTATGGATATCAATTTGGTTAAACAAAATTATATTACAGTGAATACACTTGTAGGTTATGATCAATTTGTATCTTATTATGGAAAAGAAAATATTTTGCCAATTCTAATTCAGATGGATGACGGAATTCGCTTACAACGTGCCTTAAATCGGGAAGAAACACAAGAACATCCAAAATATGCAGAAATGTGTCGAAGATTTTTAGCAGATGCTGAGGATTTTAGTTTAGAAAATATTCAAAAACGAAATATTGCACATGAAAACATCATTGATAATTCTGGTGCAATAGAAGTTACTATGGAAAAAGTAAATAAAGTTTTAAGCAAACAATTAAAAATCTCTTAAAAAGGGATTTTTTGTTGACTTGTTTCATGGAATTGCATATAATATGAATATATGAACATATAATCATATATAGGAGGTAACATATGAATCAAGAATACATCTATGAATTAAGTGAATTTTATAAAATGTTTGGGGATGTAACACGTCTCAATATACTAGGTATATTACAAGGAAAAAAATTATGTGTCAGTGAAATTGCTGAAAAGCTCAATATGACACATTCTTCTATCTCACATCAACTCAAAGTATTAAGAGATCAAAACTTTGTAAAAAATGAAAAGGTCGGAAAAACGGTATACTATAGTTTAGCAGATGCTCATATTGATATTATATTAAAATATGGATATGAACATATATTAGAAAGGAAATCAAGATGAAAGAATTACTGAAAATTATACTAGGTGGAATTTTATTTCTTCTATCATTTTTACTTTCTAAAACTATTTTATATTATCTTACACTTGGAATTGCTTACATTCTTTTAGCATATCCAATATGGATTGAAACTTTGAAAAATATCAAATCATTTACATTTTTTGATGAAAAATTTTTAATGATCATCGCAACAGTTGGAGCATTTGTAATTGGCGAATATCCAGAAGCAGTTGCAGTCATGCTATTCTACCAAATTGGAGAATATTTAGGAGACAAAGCGAGCGAAAATACCAAAGATGCGATTACCAAATTGATGGATTTAAGAAGTGATGTAGTTCATTTAAAACAGAATGGCAAACTTGTTACATGTCCAACAGAACAGATCAAAATAAATGATATTATTGTTGTAAAACCAGGAGAAAGAATTCCTTTGGATGGAGTGGTTGCAACAGGAGAAAGTCATATCGATACTTCTTCTATGACAGGAGAATCTGTCTTAAGAAGTGTGAAACCAAATGATTCCATTATGAGTGGTTGTGTCAACAAAGAAGGAATTTTAGAAATCAAAGTAACATCTCTTTACCAAGAATCTACTGTTTGTAAGATTTTAAAATTAATGGAAGAGGCAAGTGAAACCAAAACAAGCAGGGAAAAATTTATCACTAAATTTGCAAGTTACTATACACCAATTGTAGTAGTAGCTGCACTCTTAATTACCATAATTCCACTGATTTTCGGTCAACCATTCGCACCATGGTTTTATAGATCTTTAGTATTTTTAGTAATCTCATGCCCATGTGCCTTAGTAGTTTCTATTCCACTTAGTTTCTTCTCAGGAATAGGAAGTTGTAGTAAGAAAGGCATTTTAATCAAAAACTCTGCTACTTTAGAAAATTTAGATCAGATAAAAACAATTGTTTTTGATAAAACTGGAACTCTTACACAAGGTAACTTTGAGGTGAAAAAAGTCATTCCAGAAGAAAAAAAGGAAGAAATTTTATTCCATGCTGCTTTGGCGGAAGCAAATTCAAATCACCCAATCGCAATGGCAATTCAAAATGCATATCAATTATCGATCTCATTAGATACGATTCAAGAATACCAAGAAATTTCTGGAAAAGGAATTAAGGTTACTTATAACAATCAAAGTATTTTAGTAGGGTCTGATTTGATGTTAGAAGAAGAAAAAATTAAACATCCAAAATATGAGGAAATTGGAACCATTATATATGTTGCTTGTAACCATGAATATTTAGGAACGATTGTAATACAGGATAGTATCAAAGAATCCGCTGAGCAATTGATTCCTAGGTTAAAGCAAAATGGGATTGAAAAAACTGTTATGTTATCAGGTGACAATGAAAAAACGGTAAAAGAAGTTGGACAGAAATTAGGACTAGATTCTTATTATGCCAATTTACTTCCAACGGATAAAGTAGAGTTAGTCAAATATGAACAAAAAGAAAACCGTGTTTTATTTGTTGGCGATGGAATGAATGATGCTCCTGTTTTGATGACAAGTGATATTGGTGTTTCTATGGGTGGAATTGGAAGTGATGCAGCAATAGAAGCAAGTGATATTGTGATTATGAATGACGATCCAAGTCTACTTCTTACTGCATTTCAAATTGCCAAAAAGACAAAATTTATTGTAAAAAGTAATATTGTATTTGCAATCTCTATTAAAATCTTAATTATGTTTTTAGGCATATTAGGAATTTCTAGTATGTGGGGTGCTGTATTTGCTGATGTAGGGGTTACAATTCTAACCATTTTAAATGCACTTCGAATATTTAAAGTGAGGAAGGCTCAATAAATAGTCTTTTTCTTTTGGACAATAGAGGTATTTTGTTGAAAATTTAGTCGAAGTGTAGCATTTTTTACATAATAATGATATACTATCTTTAGTTTTATTGTTGGGGGGAAAATTAAAATGAAAAATATCCAAGAAAAATTTGAAGGATATCAAAAACAAATTATTACTAGGCAAAAATATTTTTTGTTAATAGAATCAATTAAAGTTTTAGGAAAATATCGTGGAATTGAATCGATTTTGCAATTACAAAAAGAACATGGATATCAGTTTGATATTGCAAATAATTTATTTTTAACTTTGTTTGATGAATTACAAAAAGATTTAATTATAAAAGATTTTATAATTGATTTGGACTATATTACTATTGATGGCTTTTGTGAAAGTTTAAATGAATTTTATAAAATTGATCCTTTATTAAGTAATAAAATTGATAATTTATATGGAAAAATGAGAGAGTCTTTTTATTATCTTCAACATTGGATTGGAGAAAACCAAGATTATCGGGTTGATTTAATATCTTTATTATTAGAAAACGGCCAGAATGAAAAAATTGTAGAATTGGTTGTTTCAGGTAATGTTCCAAATTTTACGAAAAAAAATATTTTACATAACATTATTTCAAATTATCCTGACAAGCTAGAAGAAATATTTGATACTATTCCAAGTCTTTATGTTTCTAGACATTATGAAATCGATGATAAAGAAAAATTTAAGAGAGTATTAAATCAAAGTTTGAGGGAAGTTTTAGATGATTCTATAAAAAATGAGATTATCATTCGAAAAGCAATAAATGATGATAATATTGGGAGAGGCAATGTAAGGTGTATAGTTCAATTTTTCATAGAACATAATCTAATTGATATAAATAAAGTCACTTGGACTTATCAAGAATCTATAGTTTCATCTGCAGCCGCAGCTTATATAACAGGGGACGATTGTTTAGGTAGGTATTTATATTCGTTGCCAGCATATCAACAAACAGATTCCATGGTTAGAACAAATTCGGATAAAGCAATTTTAGAAAATTTATTAAAAAGGAAATTTTATTTTGATTTGACTCAATTTATTCAAAATAAGAATTATGAAAGTACACCTGAAAAGTTGGGTTATATAATGCAAGTCATTTTAGAACTCCAACCAAAAAATCCGGATATAATAGATGATATACATCTAGATAGAATTATTGATATTTTATTAAGAAAAACGAAGAAGAAAGATTATAAAGACATGAAACGTGCTATTGCTGATATAAAAACAAATACAGATATTAATTTATTAAATGAAAAAAGGCAAGAATTTACTAGAAAATTCAGAATGCTTAATGATTTATTATTAAGTACAGTTACTGCAACTACTGTAATAAAAGACTTGGAATTCAATCCTGATACTGGTATTTGTAAAGTGAAATGAAAACAAAATATGGTGTTCACATAAATTTCTACGGCTACTTGAACAAATTATGAAACTATATGAAGAGGGAATCGCATTTATGCGATTTTTCTATTCATACCATTTTATGTGAAATTTTGTAAAATTATGGAAAATAATTGACACTTGCAAATAGTGTCATTTATAATGTAACATGTGCATACATTAACCAAATATAGGGGGGAAATTAGGAAACCCTTATATAGAAAGGAATTTATTATGTTAAAAATGTTTCGTTATTTAAAAGATTCATGGATGAGTATACTTGCAATCATATTGCTACTAGCAGGGCAAGCTGTTTGTGATCTGTCACTTCCAGATTATACTTCCAGTATTGTAAATGTTGGTATTAGCCAAGGTGGTATTGAAATTGCAACCTATGATGCAATTCGGGAAAGTGAAATGCAAAAAATATTGCTTTTTGTATCCGAAGAAGAAAAGAATACTATTTTAAGCAATTACACTTTATTAGAAAAAAATTCATTGGAATCAAAAACATATGAAAAAAAGGTGAAAAAATATCCAATTTTAGAAACCGAAAATGTTTATGAAAAGAAAAAAATAAGTGAACAAGAAAATCAAAAATTGGCACAAATTTTTGAATTACCGAGTTTGATCATCTCTTCTTTGAGAAGTGAAGGGGAAGAAGCAGATGCGATGCGTGCCTCTATTTTGGGAAATATCACAAGTGATACAGATGTCTTTTCTGTATTACCAAGTATGCCAAAAGAAGCCATCGATCAAATTGTCCAAAAAAGTATGGAAAAAATAAATCAAATGCCAGAATCCATTGTAACCAGTGGGGCAATTGGACTTGTCAAACAAGAATATCAAACAATTGGTATGAATACAGGAAAAATTCAAACTGAGTATATTATTGTATCGGGAGCAAAAATGTTAGGTATCGCACTTCTTAGTATGATCATGACCATACTAGTGGGATTATTGGGTGCACGTTTATCTGCTAAACTAGCTCGTAGACTTCGCAAATTGGTGTTTGAAAAAGTCGTAAGTTTTTCTAGTACAGAAATGAAACAATTTGGTACATCTTCTTTGATTACCAGAACGACGAATGATATTCAACAATTGCAAATGGTACTTGTAATGCTTCTTAGAACTGTTTTCTATGCACCGATTATCGGAATTGGTGGAGTCATCAAGAGTTTAAATGCCAACTCTTCTATGGCTTGGATTATTGCAGTTGCAGTCATGTCTATTTTATCACTTGTAATTGTATTATTCGCAATTGTAATGCCAAAATTCAAAATTGTCCAAAAACTAGTAGATAAATTAAATTTAGTCACTAGAGAAATCCTAACAGGACTTCCTGTCATTCGTGCATTTCATAATGAAGCACATGAAGAAAAAAGGTTTGATAAAGCCAATAAAGATTTAACCAAAGTAAGTTTATTTGTAGGGCGTACAATGTCCTTTATGATGCCTGCAATGACATTTATTATGAATACTGTTGCTTTAGTCATTTTATGGAAAGGTGCTTACAGTATTGATGCAGGGTCTATGCAAGTAGGAGATATGATGGCCTTTATTCAATATACAATGCAAATTATTATGGCATTCTTAATGATTTCCATGATTTCAATTATGTTGCCACGTGCTTCTGTATCCGCAAAACGTATTGACGAAGTTATCCAAATGGATTTGGTCATCCAAGATCCTGAAACAGAAGAACCATTGGATCCTAATAAAAAAGGCATTATTGAATTTAAAAATGTTTCATTCCGTTATCCAGATGCCAAAGAAGATGTCATTACTGATATTACTTTTACAGCAAAACCAGGAATGACTACAGCCTTTATTGGTTCAACCGGTTCTGGAAAATCTACTTTAATCAATTTAATTCCAAGATTCTATGATGTAACAGAAGGGTCTATCTCTATAGATGGTGTGGATATTCGTGCCATCAATACCCATACCTTACGTGAAAAAATTGGGTACGTACCACAAAAGGGTATATTATTCTCTGGCACAATCGCAAGTAATATCGGTTACGGAAAAGAAAATATTACCAAAGAGGAATTAAAAGAAGCAGCTGATATTGCACAAGCAAGTGAATTTATAAACAACTTAGAAGAAACCTATGAGGCTCCAATCTCCCAAGGAGGCACCAATGTTTCTGGTGGTCAAAAACAAAGATTATCGATCGCAAGAGCCATTGCCAAGAAACCAGATATTTATATATTTGACGATAGTTTTTCCGCTTTGGATTTTAAAACAGATGCGGCTCTTCGTACTGCATTAAAGAAAATTACCAAAGAAGCAACCGTTTTAATCGTTGCCCAAAGGATCAGTACCATTATGCATGCAGAACAAATCGTGGTATTACAAGAAGGAAAAATTGTTGGAATTGGAACTCATGAAGAACTGATGAAAACATGTAAGGTTTACCAAGAAATAGCCTTATCACAATTGTCAAAGGAGGAACTGGAAAATGCCTAGAGATATGAAAAAAAGACCTATGGGTCCAAAACATGGTCCAGGACCGATGATGGCAGATGAAAAAGCCAAAGATTTCAAAGGAACCATGAAAACGTTATTTCATTATTTGAAAGCTTACCGTATTGCGATATTCTTTGTATTATTATTTGCAGTTGGAAGTACAATCTTTTCAATCGTAGGGCCTAAAATATCAGGAGTAATCACTACAGAAATATTCAATGGTATTATGGCGAAAATCGGAGGAAAAGGAGGAATTGATTTTGTTAAAATTGGACAGATCCTAGCATTCCTTCTAGGCCTTTATGCCATTAGTTTACTATTTTCCTTTATCCAAGGATTCATAATGAATGGTGTATCCAATAAAATTTCTTATCAATTCCGTAAAGAAATTTCAAAAAAAATGGGTCGTATGCCAATGAAATATTTTGATTCTAAGACCAATGGGGAAGTACTTTCCATTGTAACCAATGATGTCGATACCTTAAGTCAAAGTTTAAGTCAAAGTATGACACAATTAATTACATCCGTTACCATGTTAATTGGAGTACTTATTATGATGATTTCAATCAGTCCTCTTATGACAATTGCGGCTATTTTAATTCTTCCAATTTCTTTAGGTGGAATTGGTTTCATTGTAAAAGGATCACAAAAATATTTCATGCAACAACAAGAATATTTAGGACATATCAATGGTACAATTGAAGAAGTATATGGTGGGCAAGAAATTGTCAAAGCATTCAATGGGGAAGAGAAAGCCATCGCTGAGTTCAATGAAAATAATGATACCCTATATCATACTGCTTGGAAGAGTCAATTTCTATCAGGTATGATGCATCCAATCATGATGTTTGTTGGAAATTTAGGGTATGTTATGGTTTCAGTTTTAGGTGGATATTTAACCGTCAAAAATAAAATTCAGGTAGGAGATATCGTATCTTTTACACAATATGTTCGTAATTTCAATCAACCAATCGCACAACTCGCACAAATTATGAGTATGTTACAGTCCACTGCTGCGGCTGCAGAACGTGTTTTTGAATTTTTAAATGAAGAGGAAGAAACACCTGATGTTGCAAATCCACTTTCGATTACTAATTTAAAAGGAGATATTACCTTTGATCATGTAGCATTTGGCTACAACAAAGATAAAATCATCATCAAAGATTTTAATGCAGAGATTCATAATGGTGAAAAGATTGCGATAGTAGGACCTACTGGAGCTGGAAAATCCACTATGATAAAACTATTAATGCGTTTCTATGATGTGAGTAGTGGTTCCATTCAAATAGATGGACACGATATCAAAGAATTCAAAAGAAGCGATTTAAGAAGTTTATTTGGAATGGTATTACAAGATACTTGGTTATTTAGTGGCACAGTAGAGGAGAACATCAAATATGGAAAATTGGACGCTACTTTAGAAGAAGTGAAAGATGCTTGTAGAGCTGCCAGTGTTCACCATTTTATTAAAACATTACCAGATGGATATCAAATGGTATTAAATGAAGAAGCAGACAATGTTTCACAAGGACAAAAACAATTATTAACAATCGCTCGTGTAATACTTGCAGATCCAAAAATATTAATTTTGGATGAAGCAACAAGTAGTGTGGATACCAGAACTGAAATTATGATTCAAGAAGCAATGGATCAACTGATGGAAGGTAGAACCAGTTTCATTATTGCCCATCGTTTATCTACAATTAAAAATGCAGATTTGATTTTGGTAATGAATGAAGGCGATATTGTAGAAACTGGAAATCATGAAGAATTATTAAAAAAGAATGGTTTTTATGCCAAACTTTATAATTCACAATTTGAAGAAGTGCAGTAACACTTCTTTTTGTATTATTTAGTTAATGAGTATGATTTGGTATTTCCACATGGTCTTGTCATATGAATTGCGGAATAGTTTCCTGCAAAAATATAAAACATGGCACTACTAATTTCATTATCAAATATAGTCTTCAAACTTCTTGCTCCAGTACCCAATGCAACTGCTTTTTTTGCAATGTATTCGATAAAAGAATCATCATAGGTAAATACAATATTCATAGAATCAAATAATTGTTTATAGGTGTTGAGAGGACTAAAGTTAGAACATACTAATATATTTTTGATATCTTCTTCTTTTAAAGGGTTCATTGCTACTAATTTTGAAAATCTTCCCATTAATTCTCGCATAATTCCATAGTTTACAAAATCTTGTGCCGACAAATTGGAATAATCATCATTTGGTGTAATGCCTTCAAAAGCACCAAGTGCAACAATTGAAAGTTTAGAAGTATCAAATTTTATATTGTTAAAATAAAAGGTAGAACCATCTAATAATTTTAAGAGTGATCTTTGTACACCACTACGTGAAACATGTGATTTTTGATCGCCAGCATTTTCAGCAAGTTTGTCGAATTCATCAATTACTAGAATTCCATTTTCAGCAATTTCCTTCTTTTTGTCAGCAGCCAGATATAAATTTTCTAGCATATTGGTGATATCTCTTCCCACATATCCAACCTCAGAAAGTGATGTTGCATCTTCAATTACAATTGGGACATTGTATATTTTAGAAATACGCTTTAATATTTCTGTTTTTCCTGTTCCAGTAGCTCCATATATTAGTAAATTTTCTTTCAATTTAGTGATCATATCAATATCAAAAGGAAAATTCACTACTTTTTGATTTTTAAATAAAGAAGTTAATATTTGCATAATTGGCTCATCTTGTGCAATAATCGTTTCTTTGATTTTAGAGTACATTTGTGAAATATCAGATTTTTCAGTTAAGATAGAAGCGTCATAATCTTTTTTTTGTTTTTTAATTGCAGAAATAATTTGTTCATCCTCAAGTAGATATAGACAATCATCATTTTCATATATACAATAATTTCCTATAATTGTTTGGTAATCTTTTGTAAATTCATTTAGATCAAAACTACTATTTTTAGATAGTGTACTAAAAGTTTTAAACTGAGCAACACGATACTTATTATCATTCAAAGGGATAGCTGTTCCTTGAAATTTTCCAGTTAAACAAACAAATATTTCGGTAGTAGTGTGGAACTCATATGGAAATCCAATTGTATAATCTATAACCTCATAATATGTGTATGTTTTTCCCTCTATGATGCAGTCTTTTTTTTCTAAGATATGTACTAAACCTATCTCTTTCATAGCATCCATAAAATCACCTCTTGAAGATTTATGCTAGCATACGTAGATATAGTTGTCAAGAATTCTATAGTATATTTCATAATAAGAGTAATGTATTATATAGAGAGTATATTATTAGGGTCTTTTAAGATATCTAGATTTATAGTATAATTACACTAGAAAGAAGGATTGCTTATGAAAAAATTAAAATATTTGGTACTGATTTTATGTTTTTGTCTTTTCATCAGTGGATGTGGAAAAAAAGAAAAGGCAGAAATTCCAAAACAAACTAGCACACCACTTTTAATGGAGGTGTCTAAAGAAGGAACAGAAAATAAACTTTATTTATTTGGTTCCATTCATGCGGCAGATGCATCTTTATATCCACTTCCTGATTATGTAGTAGATGCTTACAAAAAAAGTGATGCGATTGCGGTTGAATTTGATTTGATTGAGTATACCCAAAATTTATCTAATCAAATGGAACTTTTAACAAAGTTTGTATATGCAAATGGAAAAACCATAACCGATGATTTGCAAAAAGAAACATATGAAAATGCAGTAGAAATACTAAAACAAGCTGGTTTATATAGTGTTATGATGGAACATTATCAGCCTATTATGTGGCAAACCTTGATTGAAAATGTTTCGTTATTACAAACAGGTTTAAAAGAACAATATGGAATTGACAAACATTTTCTTACATTGGCAAAAGAAGATAAGAAAGACATTATTGAACTCGAAACAGCTGAATATCAATATAATATCTTATTAGGATTTGATATTGATATGCAAGTGTATTTATTAGAAGAAAGCATAAAACAGTATGAGCAATCAAAAGATACAATGCAGACATTATATGATTTATATCAACAAGGTGATCTGGCACTTTTAGAAGCATTTTTGTTTCAGGAAGAAGAAGAACAAAATCCATATCTAGAAGAATATAATAATGTACTAGTAACTGTTCGAAATCAAAATATGGCAGTATCTTTAGATCAAACATTTCAAACTGGTAAAAAGGTATTTTGTACAGTTGGATTAGCGCATATAATCGGTGAAGGTGGAATTGCGGATTTACTAGAACAAAAAGGATATAAAGTTAGAGTAGTGGAATAAAACGAGAGTTATCTTGTTTTTTTCTAATCATTTTGTCTAAAAATATCAAATTGTGCTATACTAAATATAGAAGTTAGGTGTTATTATGAAGCGGTATCAACAAGCGTATTTATTAATTGTAGTTTATATTTTCATAGTTGGATTTTTAATTCTATGGAATCCAATTCCTAGAATTGAATTAAATGGTGATGAGGAAATTACGATACTATTAAATGAATCCTATCAAGAATTAGGTGCCAAAGTGAAATCCTTATCACAAAAGAAAATTGCACTCAAAATAGAAGGAAATGTAGATTCTACAAAAGTAGGAGATTATTCTATTTTGTATTCGATTGAATATAAAGAAAAAACCATTCAAAAAAAGAGAATTATAAAGGTAAGAGAACAAGAAAAACCAATGATTATTTTAACAGGCGATACAAAGGTAAAATTATGTCCAAACCATGAATATCAGGAGCTTGGGTATGAGGCATTTGATAATTATGATGGAAACTTAACCGATAAAGTAGTTATTCACAAACTAAAAGATAAATGGATTTATACCGTAGAAGATAGTTCCCAAAATCCATATACAACAGTTCGACAATTCATTTATGAAGATGCAGAAGCACCTAGCATTACATTACAAGGTAGTAGTGTAATGACCATTTATCAAAATGAAACTTACAACGAACTTGGATATCAAGCATATGATAACTGTGATGGTGATCTCACATCTCAAGTCAAAGTATCTGGAACAGTGAATACAAGTGTAGTTGGAGTTTATGAACTAAAATATACTGTATCAGATACTGCTGGTCATATTGCTGAGGAAACAAGAGTCATACGTGTTACACCTGCACCAGATTTGAATGGAAAGGTAATCTACTTAACGTTTGACGATGGACCTAGTCGTACCATTACACCAGGTGTTTTACAAATCTTAAGGGAAGAAAATGTCAAAGCAACTTTCTTTATCATCAATCATGATGATTCTTTAAATTATTTGATTCGTCAAGCTTATGAAGATGGTCATACCATTGCCATTCATAGTTATACGCATAATTATAGACATATATATTCATCAGAACAAGCTTTCTTCGAAGATTTAAACTTAATGTCTACAAAACTAGAAAGTATTACAGGTGTAAAACCTTATATTACACGGTTTCCAGGCGGAAGTTCTAATACAGTAAGTCGTTTCAATCCGGGGATTATGACAAGGCTTGCAAAAGAATTGACCAATAAAGGATATATTTATTTTGATTGGAATATAGGAAGTGGAGATGCTGGTGGTGTAAGTAGTGCATATGAAGTCTACCAGAATGTAACTAGTTCACTAGGAAACCATACCAATGTAGTTTTAATGCATGACTTTGAAGGCAATTACTATACTTTAAATGCCTTAAGAGATATCATTCATTATGGAAAAAACAATGGATATACATTTTCTAATATTACAGAAACAACACCACAAATCAAACATAGAATTGCAAATTAAAAGGGCTTATAACCCTTATTTTTGTTTGCTTGCCAAAGATTCCAAATAGGAAAGTTGTTCTTCATTTAATGCACTCAACTGCAGTTGATCTCCACTTGGTAATGTCAATATTGGGTTTTTCAGTAATACTTCTTCTCTTTGTGAGTAACGACTGATCAGTTCACTCGAGTATTTTTCATATAAAGCTTTTGTAAGCGTAAGTTGTCCTTTTAAACGTAGATTTTCCTGATGTAATTCTAATATGATTGTTTGGAATGCTAATATAATATCATTTTTATTACGCTTAGAAAACACTTTTGGATCTATATGGAGTATAGAATCTGGAAATTTTTTAGAATCGATGTCTGTGATTCCTGATTCCTCTAAATATATAAAAAATTCATCTAATAATTGTTGGTATTTATTGTTCATGAAAGTGCCTCCATTTATAGTTTGAAAGATTAGATAAAATTTATACATTTCCATTCATCCTCAATTGTCAAGTTGGAATTGCCATGTTATAATAACACTACTAGAAAAGAGGAACAATAATGATTAAAACAAAGAAATATGGTGCACTAATCGTGGTATCAGGACCAAGTGGTTCAGGAAAAAATACAATCTGTGACGCTTTACTTGCAAAAAATTCCAATTACTGGCTTTCTATTTCTTGTACTTCAAGAGCTCCAAGAGGAGAAGAGGTAAACGGTGTCAATTACTATTTTCTAACAAGAGAACAATTTGAAGAAAAAATAAGTAAAAATGAATTCTTGGAATATGCAGAGTATAATGGAAACTATTATGGAACACCTTTATCTGTTATAGAAGAAAAAAGAAGTGCGGGTATTCATGTCATCTTGGAAATTGAAGTACAAGGAGCCTTAAAGGTGAAAGAAATGGTTCCAGATGCAATTTTTATTTTCTTAATGCCACCTAGTATGGATATTTTAAAACAGAGACTCGAAAATAGAGGTACCGAAACGAAAGAAAAAGTACTAGCTCGCTTTAAAACCGCTTATCAAGAAATCAATGAGATGCCCAAATATAACTATGTAGTAGTCAATGATGAAGTAGAAAATGCGGTAGATAAAATAGAAAGTATTTTAACTGCTGAAATGTGTAGAGTAGATCGTATTGAAGAGGTAGACTTAAGTACCAAAGAAGAAGTATTACATGAAAGCTTAATGGAAGAATAAATTTACGAAAAAACGTAAATTTTTTTTATATACTAGGAACTAGCTTTACAAAAAAATGTAATGGAAATAGAAACTAATAATTAACTAAAAAAGATAATAACAAATTGATCAGAATAAGCTATTATTTTTAATAGAAAAGGCATACCTAAATTTGGAAAACCAGTTGACACAAACATATGTTCTTGATATAATCAATATATACGGGTGGTGAAACTATGATAATCCATAAAGCCTATAAATTTAGGTTGTATCCTAATGAAATACAAAAAGAACAAATTCATAAAACATTTGGTTGTACTAGATTTATTTATAACCATTTTTTAGAAATGAAACAACAAGAATATAAACAAACAAATCAATCCAAAACAACTTATGAATGCATCAAAGAAATACCAACTCTATATGCAGAAAGGCCTTATTTAAAAGAAGTCGATTCCATGAGTTTAAGATGTGCGATCTTTGATTTAGAAAATGCATATCAAGGTTTTTATCAAAAAATAAGAAACTATCCAAATTACAAAAGTAAATATGATAAAAACAGTTACAGAACAAACTTGATAACAAGTACTTATAAAGGAAAAACATATGAGAATATCAAATTGGACTTAATCAGCCATACCATAACATTACCAAAACTAAAGGAAATGAAAATAAAAGGGTACAGAAATATGAAAGAAATTAACGGAAGAATCATAAGCGCAACCATTTCTAAAGAGAAAAATGGAAAATACTATGTATCTGTCTTATATGAACAAGATATTCCGATTCCAACATTTATTCCGAATCACATTATAGGAATTGATTTAGGTATTAAAAATATTGTGATCACATCAAATCATGAAAAGTACAACAATCAAAAACCAATCCAAAAATATGAACAATTGATCAAAAGAAAACAAAGAGAACTATCTAGAAAGCAAAAAGGAAGTAATAATTATTACAAATGTAAACAAAAACTAGCGAAGCTCTATTCCAAACTCAAAAATGCACGTTTCTATATTACCCATGAAATCACCAAAAAACTAACTGACACAAATGACATCATAATAACGGAAACCCTAAAGGTGAAAAACATGATCAAAAACCATAAAATAGCCAAATCACTAATTGATGTTACATTAGGAGAAATCATAAAACAACTAGAATACAAAAGCATTTGGAAAGGAAAGAAACTATATAAAATAGATTCCTATTATCCAAGCAGTCAACTATGTAGTGTATGTGGTTATCAAAATAAAATAACAAAAAATTTAAATGTAAGGGAATATATATGTCCAAAGTGTCAAAGTAAATTAGATAGAGACTGTAATGCAGCAGAAAACATATTATGGGAAGGGTTAAAAAGGTACATGCAGGAATTAGTATAAAGAACAAGATTAGAAAGAAGTTAAGAATAATTTGTACGGTGGCGACCATCGGAAGTTAGGTCTGTGGAGCAGGTAGGTAACAAGCGCAAAGAAGCAGAAACATTTAGGTGTGAACCTAAATAATTCAAACTTGTTTTGAATTTTGTTCTGGCAAGTTCTATCGACATATTCTGCATGCATAAAAGGGTATAATCAGAATACATTAAAGTGGGTGATACTTTTGAGAAAGCAATTTCGTTCTAAGAAAAGACAAAAAAAACGTGTTTGGTTAAAATTTCTAGTACTGTTTATTCTATTTTTCTTTCTTTACCAATGGATATTGGGGTTATTTTTAAATATTCAACTTGCTAATAGCAATGAAGAATTTATTATGGCATTATTAAAAGATTCCAACCATCACTTACTCTATGAAAAAAGCAATCATAATATTGCCAACCAATTTTTCAAACTATTATCCAATATCAATATCAAAAAACCAGTGAGTATTTTGGAAACCGTGTTTGGATATGAGATGAAAGATGAAAATATCATTCCAGTTGTGCAAGACCCGGGATTACAAGATAATGATGAATATTTAGAAGATCCAACTGTTTATATCAAGGATCCCAATCCAACTGTTGTAGAAGATCCAATTGTTTATATTTATAATACCCATCAATTAGAAGGTTATAACAATACCAATTTTGAAGAATACAATATTACTCCAAATGTATTGATGGCCTCTTATTTATTAAAAGAAAAACTCAATAAAGCAGGCATTCCAACCATTGTTGAGACTTCTAACATATCCGATTTTTTAACCCTCAATAATTGGGATTATTCCCAAAGTTATCAAGCTAGTAAATTTTTTATTACAGATACCTTAAACCAATATCCCAATTTGAAACTATTAATTGATTTACATAGGGATGCGATACCAAAACAAGCATCAACTACTACCATTGATGGAAAAAATTACGCAAAAATATTATTTGTAGTTGGAATGGAACATGAAAATGCGGAAACCAACCTTGCTTTAGCAAACCTTTTAAATAATAAAATCAAAGAAAAATATCCAACTTTAAGTAGAGGCGTTATGACCAAACAAGGAAAAGGAGTAAATGGTATTTATAATCAAAATTTAAGTCCTAACTCGGTATTAATCGAATGTGGTGGAAATGAAAATAGCATAGATGAAGTGATGAATACCATAGAAGTATTATCTATTATAATCAAGGAATATTTGGGGTGATACAATGAAACCAGAAGAAAAAAAGAAATGGGCGAGTAAAATTTTTTGGAAAATTTTTTTGGCATTATTTATCGCATTCTTTGCCCTTTATGTATCAGAAGCAACTGGATATTATGAATTTGAACAACATAAAAGAGTTACACTAACACAAGATAAAATCAAACAATTTGAACAAGATATTGCCGAAGGAAAAAATGTAGATATTAAAGATTATATGGGAGAAAGAGAAATCAATTATCAGACCAAAATATCGAATATGGGATTAAAACTATCTGAAGGAATTGGAAAATGGGCTCAAGAAGGCTTAGAGGCAACATTTAACTTTTTAAATCAGATGATGGAAGAATAGTTGTTATACTTTATTTTGTGTGATATAATAGGTCCCATTAGGAGGAATATGATGGGTAATATCAATAAAATTTTAGAACAAATAAAAGATTATTATAGAAACTTGAATACACAACCTTGTGTAGTTGCAATGGGAGAAATGGCAGGGTTTCCAAGTCCAATTACTGGTAAAATAACAACTTATGTAGATTTATTAAGAAATGGTTTGAGTCGTTTGTCACAACCAGAAATATATGATTTTCAATCCTTGTTTTTTCAAAAATCCTATTTTATGGAATCACTATTGATTCATAATCCAACGGTTGCAGAATTATATCGATTGATGCGTAATTCTGTTGATACCACTAAAAAGCAATCTAATTTAAATGATATGTTGGTAAGAAGTCGTTTAAAAAGCCGTTATCGAGACGAATTTACAGATGAAATAAACGTTCACGAAGTATTAAAAACTGGACATGGAACCATTGTAATACGTTCTTCTTTATCCAATGATATCTCTTATAAAGTCCAAGAAAATGTGCTTTCCGTTTTAGGAAAAAAAGGAAGGACTCATGCGGCCTCTGTGATTCTAGAACAAAAAGATAAATTGATTTCTGAAATCATAGAGGATATTGTAAAAGTATATCGGTTGATTTACGCATTAAATCCAAATGCCTGTATTTTGGAAGTTGGAATTGATTTGCCTTTTCTTTTTCAATTGTGTAATCGAAATCCGGAAATGAGAGAAATTAATCGTTGCTTATTGGAATTAATTGAAGCATTAAAAAGTACTTTGACCAAAGAAGGCGTTTCTTATATTACAGGTAAATCTGTAGAAAGCAACAGTTTGTTATCTGGGCAACAAAAATTATATTATGAAATCGTACAGGTATTGGCTGAAAAATTATCCAGTCAAACCATTCATTTTGCCTCTAAGGGTACAAAAGAAATGTTTCAATATCAAGGATTAAAAGGTATGATGCATCAAGAAGAAATTTTTGCTAAAGATTATTTTTCATTATACCAACAAACGGAAGATTTGAATTACTACAATTTATATAGAGAACATATGATGGCAACTAGTTGTTATCAAAAAACCATAGGAATCAAATATTAGGCAAGTAATAAAACGATGAAAAGGATACAAAAATATCCTTTTTTCATGTATAATAGATATAGGTGATACACATGAAACAAGAAAACATCCGTAATTTTTCAATCATTGCGCATATTGATCATGGAAAAAGTACACTTGCAGATCGTATTTTAGAACTTACTGGAGCTATAACAGAGCGAGAAAAACAAGATCAATTATTGGATAATATGGATATTGAAAGAGAAAGAGGAATAACCATTAAGTTAAATGCAGTTTCCTTACAATATTTATATAGAGGGCAAAAATATCATTTGCATTTAATTGATACCCCTGGTCATGTCGATTTTTCGTATGAAGTCAGTCGTAGTCTAGCTGCTTGTGAGGGTGCGATATTGGTTGTCGATGCTGCGCAAGGAATTGAAGCTCAGACTTTAGCAAATCTTTATCTTGCACTTGAAAATAATCTGACTATTATTCCGGTGATTAATAAAATTGACCTACCTAATGCGGATCCTGAAAAAGTAAAACAGGAACTGATGGAAACGCTTGGTTTTAATGAAGACGAAATTCTTCTTACAAGTGCGAAAAATGGTATTGGTATTCAAGAATTGATTGAAACTATTATTGAAAAAGTACCTGCTCCAACTGGAAAAATAGAGGATCCTTTGCAGGCTTTGATTTTTGATAGTTATTTTGATGCTTATAGAGGTATTATAACATCCATTCGTATTGTGAATGGAAGCGTAAAGGTTGGAGATCAAATTCGTATGAATGCTACAGGCGCTACATATGATGTGATTGAATTAGGAGTTCATACTCCAAAAGAAGAAAAAAAACAGAGACTCATCACTGGAGAAGTTGGTTATTTGTGTGCAAGTATCAAAAGTATTGAAGATGTCAAGGTCGGAGATACGATTACATTAGTATCTCAACCAAATACTCCATCTTTACCAGGTTATCAACCAATGAAACCTATGGTTTTTTGTGGTATTTATCCAATTGAATCTAGTCGTTTTCCAGACTTACGAGAAGCTTTGGAAAAACTAAAATTAAACGATGCTTCTTTAGAATTTAGTCCAGAAACTTCAAAAGCGTTGGGTTTTGGGTTTCGATGTGGTTTTTTAGGATTACTACATATGGAGATTATAGAAGAACGTATTGAACGAGAATTTAATATTGATTTAATCGCAACTAGTCCTTCTGTTATTTATGATGTAGAGTTAACAGATCATACGCATATGATGATTGATAGTCCTGTTAAATTGCCAGACAAAGGACGTATTTTAGATATCAAAGAGCCCTATATTCGTACCAATATTTTTGTTCCTAGTGATTATATTGGACCGATTATGGAACTTTGTCAAAATAAAAGAGGAACTTATATATCTATGGAATATTTGGATAAAACAAGAGTGAATATCCATTATGAAATACCACTTTCTGAAATCGTTTATGACTTTTTTGATAAATTAAAATCATCTACCAAAGGATATGCTTCCTTTGATTATGATTTGATAGGATATCAGAGTAGTAATTTAGTGAAAATGGATATTTTATTAAATGGGGAAAGTGTAGATGCCTTGAGTATTATTGTTCATAAAGATTTTGCTTATCCTAGAGGAAAACAAATTGTTGAAAATTTAAAAAAATTAATACCTAGACAACAATTTGAGGTTCCAATCCAGGCATCTATTGGTAGTAAAGTTATCGCAAGAGAAACAATTAAAGCAGTAAGGAAGAATGTGCTCGCCAAATGTTATGGTGGGGATGTTACGAGAAAAAGAAAATTATTAGAAAAACAAAAAGAAGGGAAAAAACGGATGAAGATGGTTGGAAGTGTAGAAATTCCGCAAGAAGCCTTCTTGTCTGTACTGAGTATGAATGAAGAAGAATGATGCAGTAATATGTCCTATCAATCGAGTTGAAAAGATTGTAGAACATTATATTCATGGAAAATTGGAAACGGAAATTGCCGAGTTATTAGGGATTACTATATCAGAAGTGGTATACATATTAAATGACAAATATGTGATACAAAGAGAAACTGGTAATTATAGATGGAAGGCAGTTGTGAATAAGCGAAATAGTAATAGTCAAAAATTGTACTACGCGCTTAAACAAAATATACTACATAATAAATATCTCAATTATGTCAAAAATTCTTTTTTGATGAGTCATATGTCAGTAGAAGCATATTGTAAAGAATATCATATTTCAGATGAATTTATGATTTTTTATCTCAATTTATCAAATGAATTCTATAAAGAAGAAAATGTTGTTATGATGAATGAATTTTTATCTACTGTAAGTCAAAATCAGCAAATTGAAAAACAGGTAAATTTAAAATTTATGGGTCAAACATTGGATTGGAAAACAGAATTTGAAAGGAAGAAGTTATTACTGGAACAAATTCAAAAATTGGGAGATATTCGTCCCTATTGGATTTGTGGCCAGTTGGCAATTCATAATTTTTCGTTTTTTGAATTGTGTAAAGATACAGGAATTTTAGAATTGGAAGCAGAGCTTTCTAATGAATTTTATATGAAAACACTTTGTACTGATATAAGTGGTAATATACTTCCATATGATTTCAATTTTCAAATATTACAATATGTGAGTTCTATCAATTGGATAGAATCTCCAAAAAAGAGAAAAAAGGCATAAATTGTTGACATTTATACCTTTTTTTATTATATTATTAGACATAAAAAAGGGGGATAATTATGCATAAAATTATCAATGAATTTTTTTCAAAGGAAAGTAAAAAGAGAAATATAACTATTACAAGCTTATTACAAGAATATAAAGTAGAGGAAAAATTATTTTGGAATTATGTATATAATTACCATTTGAATTTTGTAGAAAAAATAAAACAAGAAAATAAAAAAAGAGAAGACAAAATTGCTTCTTTGGAGATTTATAGACTGACAAAGGACGGAAATCTTACATTTGGTGAAATTGCACATCAAAGAGGTATTACAGTAGAAGAAGTAATTGCTTTGTTGCAAAATGAATATTTGACTGGGTTAGCGCATTATTCATTTGATTCCATTAAAAAGCAAAATACAAATTTATTAAGACAAAAGAAAGAATTTCAGTTGTACTTTTATTTTGTGGAACATGATGTTACCTTTGAACAATTGGGAAAACAATTTGGATTAGAAGAATCACAAATTATTTGTTATTTTTATACAGTATTGAATTCTGAATTGTCAAAAAATCAAATCAAAGGTTTATTCTTACTCAATAAAAATCGAGAAAGAAAAATAGAATATAACCAAAATAAACAAAAGTTATGTGATTTATTTATATTAACTGAAGAGGAAATACAATATATAGATGAGTTAATACGTAAATTTGAAATGGCATCTCCTCAATTTTATAAAAAAGAGTAGAAACATTACAATATATAAAAATGTATTTGTCAACAGAAACTTTTTCTGTAATTGAGTGTTGTCAAAAATTAAATATTGATTTTAGTTTGATAGCAAACCGATTAAAATACGTTTGGGTAAAAGAATTAGTAATGCCTTCTATATTAATGAAGTTATCTATTTGTAACTTAATAGAAGAAAAAAGTATATATATGTGTTCAAAAGAAAAATATAGTCGAATTGAATATTATATGAAATTA
>CAJTIX010000007.1 GCA_910576795.1 uncultured Bacilli bacterium | reverse complement strand
AATGCAGAGAAAGTAGCAAACAAAGTAATGAACAACAGGTTAGATTATGCGAAACAACAAGGTAGAGAAGAAGGAATTCAGCAAAATAAAGCAGAAATGATTGTACAAATGTTAAAAGAAGGGTTACCCGAAGAAATAATTATGCGGATCACGAAGTTAACAAAAGAAGAATTAAATGAATTCAAATAAAAAGAGATAGTCAAATTTCATCTGTGGAATACGACCTTGTGCATATACTGTATTAGGGTGGTTTATATGATATCTAGTATTTCCATATCAGATTTATTAGCAATCAAAGACGCAATACATATCATTGATATTCGCAATCCACAGAGTTATAACAACAATCACATGGATAGAGCTGTGAATATACCATACGAAAAATTAATTGCAAATCCTAGCGAGTACCTAAACCCTAATATACGTTATTATATCTATTGTCAAAAGGGTTTAACTAGTGGAAACGTATGTCAAATACTAACAAGAATGGGTTATAAGGTAACCAATATCACTGGTGGATATGAAGAATGGATATTACTAAGTTAGATAGAGAATTCTCTATCTTTTTTTAGGTCTTTTGCCTTTACGATTCCATACCTTTTCCATACATTATAGTGGAGGGATTGTTATGGAAAAAGAAATTATACCCACATTTATTTCAATCGCAATTTGTCCACAAATTCCTCAAATAACAGCCAGTAAAGTATTTTTTCATCAATTGACAGGTGGAAAAAAATATGCACTTACCAAAAAAGAATATCATATTTTAACAGATCCAGATGATGCACAAATGTTCATTTTTTACCAATATTTGATATATATTATTTATAGAAGAAAAATACCACATACTTCTTATCATTTTAAATATGTTAGAAATATGCTTACACAAATTGAAAACCGTGTGAAAAAGTTAGAAAAACAAGAAAAAGAAAAAACGAAAAAATTAACCAAATCCAAACAGGATAATTCCAAAATATAGTTGTGAAATTAGTATGAAATGTATTATAATAGAATAGGATGGATAATCGTGGAAGCACTGATTCAAAATATAATAGAAGGATTACAAAATATAGTTCAAAATGGAAATTATATTTTCAGTATATTGACGGGTATGCTTACTATCATGTTAGAATCTATGATTCCAATGTTACCACTTGCGTTATTTATCGCAATCAACCTATTGGTATTTGGGAATGTAATAGGTTTTATTTTATCATGGATTGCAACCATTATAGGCTGTTCTATTAGCTTTTTTCTATTCCGCTATATCAAAAAAAAATGGAGAAAAAAGCCTATATCGAACTGGATGCAAAAAATAGGAAATATTCCCTTTAGTAGCTTGGTAATTTTCCTTTCCATTCCTTTTACACCAGCCTTTTCTATCAATATCGGTGCTGGTTTATCCAATATGAGATTTACAAAATATTTCTTCGCACTTTTGTTATCTAAATTATTTTTGGTTTATTTTTGGGGCTTTATTGGGACAACCTTAGTAGAAAGTATGACCGATATTGGTGTGCTCTTGAAATTGGGAAGCATGGTGATTCTTGCTTTTCTATTATCTAAGTGGATAACAAATCAATTTGATATACAGTAGGAGGTATGTATGGAGTATGTAATTATCGGAATATTGATTATAATATTGATATTAGTTGTAATTTTACTTGTTAAAAACGGAGATGAATCTAATATTACAGAACGACTTGGAAAGTTAGAAACTACTACGGTGAAAGAATTAGGGGAATTCCAAAATAATATTTCTAAAAATTTAAATAATGATTTTAATGCCTTGAATGAAAGAATAGATGTACGTATTCGGTTAATGAATGATCATGTCAATGAACGATTGGATCAAAGTTTTGAGAAAACCAATCAAACTTTTAC
Organism: uncultured Bacilli bacterium; assembly: GCA_910576795.1. Classification (GTDB taxonomy): domain Bacteria; phylum Bacillota_I; class Bacilli_A; order RF39; family UBA660; genus UBA5026. The sequence continues at coordinate 52,088 of CAJTIX010000007.1, read as the reverse complement.
CTCTGTTTTAGAACGTTTATCCAAAATAGATGAAGCTCAGAAGAAAATTGATCATCTATCTGGTGATATTGTCTCTTTACAAAGTGTTTTAACGGATAAAAAAACAAGAGGTATCTTTGGAGAAGTCAATTTAAAACATATCTTAACCAATGTATTTGGTGAAAATAATCATAGAGTATATCAACTACAATATCCACTTGAAAATGGTACCATTGTAGACTGTGCTTTATTTGCACCATCTCCACTAGGGCTGATTGGAATTGACTCTAAATTTCCCCTAGAGAATTATCGTACTATGGTGGATAAAAATGAAACCAATGAAATAAGGGCACAAGCGGAAAAATTATTTAAAATCGATATGAAAAAACATATAGATGCGATTGCTTCTAAATACATCATACCTGGGATTACTTCGGATCAAGCCATTCTATTTTTACCAGCAGAGGCCATTTTCGCAGAACTCAATGCATATCATACAGATATTATTGAATATGCCTATAAAAAAAGAATTTGGATTACAAGTCCTACTACTTTGATTAGTACTCTTACAACCATTCAAATGATTATGAAAAATATGGAAAGAGATGCTTATGCATCCATTATTCATCGTGAATTAAAACTATTGGATGAAGAATTTAAACGTTATAAAGATAGATGGGACAAGCTTTCTAGAAGCATTGAAACAGTAGGAAGAGATGTGAAAGACATTCATACAACAACCGAAAAAATTACAAGAAGATTTGAATCTATTAATGATGTTGAAATGGATTCAATCGAACATAAAGAATAGAGGGTGAAAAAATGGAAACTTCGCTTAGGCAACAATATTTAAACTATTATATAGCTGCACATAATCTGATTTTAGAAATTTCTAAAAATTCTCAATTGTTAGAGGATCAAAATATGCAGCAGTTAATCACACAGTTACAGGAGTGTTTCTATCTTCCTGTCACCAAGGAAAGTATTCAATTTTTTGCAAGAAAAATCACTAATTTAGTACAGTATATGGATAAGGAAAAGTCGTCTATTGAAAATAATATAGATGATGGAAAAAATGCAGGGTACACAAAAGTGAAAAAATCTGGCAATGCTTTTGTCCCTGTAGAAGAAACTTCTAAAGATATTGAAGTGCCAAATTATAATCCTCTAATCCTAAAAAATCGTAATTCTTTAAGACAAATACCAGACTATATTACTGACAATAAAGTAATACGAGTTTCCCCTGTACCAAACGATTACAATCGTGGTAGCTCTCACGTATTGATGCTTGCTTTTCTCACATTTTTTATGGAATCATTATTTCTTTTACTGGCATTCTTTTTGTATCATTAATTTATGAAAGCATACGCAAGTTGCTTTACGAAGAAAAAGTTTATATTCATTTATCCGATCGTTATGATAGTTCAAGAAGATAAATTCAGGAAAAAAGTTGATAATAGAAATAATCTAGATAACATAATGAAGCAATGTCAAAGGATGTTGTAGCATCATAAATGGTGCTACTTTTTTGTTATTTGTAATCTGTTGTGCAACAAAATTTGACAAAAGATTCAAATATATCATTGACAAAGTAAGTTGGGAGAAGGTATACTTATATCAATAATAGGGAGGAATATGAATGAAAAAGAAAATTTTAGTGTTAATAGCAGTTTTTAGCATGATGATATTACCTGCTGTATCTGCTAAAGAAGTAGAAAATGTTTCAAATTTTATTGATAATGTAGTTTCTACATTTGGTAAAGATGGTGGAGATATTAGTTTTACATTAAAGCAAGATTTGAATTTAGAAAATTTGGACTTGTTTGGGGTAGATGTAACTATACTAAAGCAAGCAGAACAAAATGCACCTGCATTCCCATCTTATGAACAAAACTATGCCTACACTGTTTATAGAGCAGGTAAGGAAGTACAAACAAAAGTTTTAAAAGCTGGAGATAAGATTTCCATTAAAGGAATCTTTGTATATGGAGATACATCTAACACATGGCAAAAAGAAGTTACCACTCAAGCAAGAATTACTGTAGGAAAAAATGGACAAACAGGAGAACATATAACTCTTTCATTCAATTCTAATGGAATAGAAAGAATGGATGAATTGGCTTCACAAGCTATGATCCTAAAACAAGCAACTAATTACATGTTTGAAAAATATGCAGATAAGAAATTTTATGGAATTGGTGGTGGAGTTGGTGATGATGGTTCATCAATTACTACCTATGAATACATCGAAGAATTAACAAAAAACGCTAACGCAGCTCATAGTGTTGATATCAAAGTATCAAGTAACAGTACCCTAAAACAAGTTCAAGATGATATTGATGCACAAATGAAAAAAAGTACAGTTTCTCTTCAACTAAAGGATAATAGTAATCAAATAAATTCTGAAATTTTAAAGGCAATTCAAAATAAAAAGTATATTGCTACTGTTGCAAAATATAGTGAAAACGGAGGTTATATTTGGACTTTTGATGGAACAAAAATAAAAACAACAGATTTCAATATCGATTTATCACTCAATATTGGAAGTAGTAAACATCAAGATGTAATCAAAAATTTAATTCCAAAAGATAGACAACTGCCACTTTATTTAGAATTTAGTTATCATGGTGCTTTACCAGAAGGTACTAAAGTACGTGTAAGTAATAAACAATATAATGAAGGTGATTACCTTACATTATATTACTATAATGAAAACACAAAACAATTAGAAGAAGTAGCAAAAAATTTAAAAGTAGATCAAGGAAAAGGGGTTCAATTCACACTAGAACACTGTAGTGAATATGTGTTGGTGAAGCAACAGTCATTTATAAAGGATTCCTCAAATGACGAGGTCAAAGACCCTTCTACATCAGATAAAGAAGAAATCAAAGATCCTTCTACATCAGATAAAGAAGAAACTAAAGATCCTTCTACATCAGATAAAGAAGAAACTAAAGATCCTTCTACATCAGATAAAGAAGAAATCAAAGATCCTTCTACGTCAGATAAAGAAGAAATCAAAGACCCTTCTACACCTGATAAAGAAGAAACTAAAGTAGATAATGCTCCAAGTAATGCACAAACCTCATCCATGAATATTGCATTATATATAGTTCTGGCAATTGCTTCATTAGTAGGAATTATATGGATTTTAATCAGCAATAAAAAGAAAATAGCATAATTGCTATTTCTTTATTTTATATTAAAAGAATATGATATACTATTTTTGGTATATAAAAAGCTATTGTTGGAAAAAACATAGATATCACTGACAAAATGGAAATGATTTACATGAAGGAGATGACTGTTAATGGAATGGAAAAGATACGAAAATCATATCAATCAGAAACTTACAATTCAAGTTAATGGATACCGTATCTGCATGGTAAAACAGTCCACTAAAGTTGCATTAATAAACTTCTCTGTGCATTCAAAAGAAACAGAAACTCATATTCCACCAAAAATAAAATTAAAAGAACAATACAATGAAGTAAATATGGATTTTTTTAAGCAAAGAATAGAACAATTAGAAAGATTAAAAAATAGTTATAGTCGAAATGATAAAAATTGTAATGAAGCCGTTTTTCCTACAGTGTTTCAATCAAAAAATAATGTTGCAAGCGACAAGAAATATCCAGCAAAAACCACTTCCATTTCTGTTCCAAAAAAATTAACGGAGTTTAATGATACCCACTTTGTAGTGAAAAATGCACAGCAAGATATTCCTTTATATATTAAAAAAAGAAAATTAAAAATCAAAAATATTATACTTGTTATTTTAATTATGATTTTTATATCTGTATCCTTCCAAATTACACATTTTTTATTAGACTTACGCGAGAATAAAAAGAAACAAAAAAAGTTAATAGCAGAAGTAATTGAAGTAATTCAGGAAAAGGAGGATAAAGAAGAGCAATTTAAAGTAGATTTTGATAAACTAAAAACAATAAATCCAGAAACCATTGGATGGATACGTTATAACCAAAATAAAATTGATTATCCAATTGTAAAAACAAAAAACAACTCCTATTATTTAAAACATGCCTTTGATAAATCATACAATCAGGCAGGTGCGATCTTTATGGATTATCGGAATATATCCTTTGATGATCAAAATGTAATTTTATTTGGTCACTCTATGTTAGATGGCACTATGTTTGGCTCTTTAAGTGATGTATTTCAGAATGGCTACTTTGATAAGGAAGAAAACCATTATATTTTAATTCAAAATGAAGAGAATGAAAATTTAGTTTATCAAATTTTTAGCTATTATATTATTGAAAAGGAAGAATACTACATTACACCATCTTTTTATAACCAAAATGAATTTGAAATTTTTATTGATACAATCAAAAAACGAAGTATCCATAATTTTGATGTCGAAGTATCAAAAGACGATAAAATATTAACATTATCAACATGTCATGGAACTGGGAATACTACAAAAAGAAAAGTGATTCACGCGAAACGGATATTAAGTATTGAATAATCCTCTTGCTATTTTGTGAATCATATAAAATACAACTCCTATTTTCCATAAAAAGGAATAGACTTTTCCTTTTTTTTGTACTATAATAAATATCAATTTATTTGGAGGTGTATCAATATGAAAACAAATTTACCTGTTGTTGTATTAAGAGGAATTGTTTTACTGCCAAATAATGAGATTCGTCTTGAATTCGAAAATGGTGGAAGTAAAAATATAATTGATACATCTGAATTATTTCATGACAATAAAATACTACTTGTAAATCAATCTGATCCATTGGAAGAAAAGGTACAAATAAATGAATTACCGACAATCGGTGTAGTATGTAAAATCAGTCACAAAATGGAATTGCCAAACGGAAAAATTCGTATTTTATTAACTGGCTTATACCGTGCCAATGTGATGGAATATATGAATGCAAATCAACCAGAAGAAACTTTAGAATCTATTATTTCCAAAATAGAAGTACCTGTTTTAGATGAAAAAGAAGAAAAAATATATGTAGGCAAACTTTATAAAGAAATTGAAACTTATACTAAGAAAGTGCCTTATATTGGAAACAGTATGTTATCGTCTATTCAAAATATTAAGTCATTAAATAAAATGACAGATCTTATTGTTCCTTTTTTAAACATACCGATTGAAAGAAGCAATACATATCTATATTGTACCAATCCAAAAGAGCGATTGGAAATGATTCTGAATGATATTCATGAAGATGAAGAAATGTTTGAAATTGAACATGAAATTGATTTAAAAGTCAAAAAGACATTGGATGATAGTCAAAAGGAATATTTATTACGTGAAAAATTAAAGTTGATCAAAGAAGAATTAGGAGATTCTGTCATCAAAGACGATGAGATAGATGAATTAAAAAAACAAATTGAAAATTTAAAAGCACCTGATAAAATTAAAGATAAGTTATATGCTGAAGTACAAAAATATGAATCCTTATCCCCAATGTCTCCTGAAATCAATGTGGTAAGAGACTATATTGACTGGCTTTTGGGTTTACCATGGAATACATATACCATTGACAATGACGATTTAGAAGATGTTCGTTTAAAACTAGATACTTCCCATAATGGACTTGAAAAAGTCAAAACACGCATTATTGAATATTTGGCAGTCAAACAAATGACCAATAGTTTAAGAGGACCTATTATTTGTTTGGTAGGACCTCCTGGGGTTGGAAAAACCTCCCTTGCTTTTAGCATTGCCAATTCTATGAATCGTAAATTTGTAAAAATTTCAGTAGGTGGTATTAGTGATGAGGCAGAACTGATTGGGCATAGAAGAACCTATGTTGGTGCGAATCCAGGTCGTATTATATCGGCACTGAAAAAAGCCAAAAGTAGTAATCCCGTTTTTCTGATCGATGAAATTGACAAGATGACTAAAAATTATAAAGGAGACCCAGCAAGTGTATTACTAGAAATTTTAGATCCAGAACAAAATAAATTTTTCAGTGATCATTACATCGAAGAAGAATACGATTTATCAAAGGTGATGTTTATCGCAACTGCAAATTATATTGAAGATATTCCAGAAGCCTTAAAAGATCGCTTGGAAATTGTAAATCTTTCTAGCTATACAGAATATGAAAAAATAGACATTGCTTTCAAATACGCAATTCCAAAAATTTGTAAAGAACATGGAGTCAATCCAAAAGGAATTGAGTTCAAACAAGATGCGATAGAAAAAATCATACGTCATTACACCAAAGAAGCGGGTGTTCGTGAACTAGAAAGATGTATCGCGACCATATTGCGTAAAATTATTACAACGATGGTTACCAAACGTATCATTGTGAACAAATATATCATTGATGCCAAAAAAGTAAAAGAATATTTGGGAAAAGAAAAATATTCTGATATGAATATAAAAACAGGTGAAGTTGGTGTTGTGAATGGACTTGCTTATACGTCTTTTGGAGGAGATACCTTACCAATTGAAGTCAATTATTTTGAAGGAAAAGGCAATCTCATTTTGACAGGATCTTTGGGTGATGTGATGAAAGAAAGTGCGATGATTGCGCTCAATTATGTCAAATCCAATTATAAAATGTTTGGAATCGATTATGCAAAATTAATTGAGAATGATATTCACATCAATGTTCCAGAAGCCGCTATTCCTAAGGATGGACCAAGTGCTGGAATTACTTTAACAAGCGCTATTATTAGTGCCCTTACAGGTAAAAAAGTGGACCGAAAAATTGCAATGACAGGAGAAATTACCTTACGTGGTAAAGTTTTAGAAATTGGTGGTTTAAAAGAAAAAAGTATAGGAGCACATCGAAATGGAATTCAAACAATATTGATTCCAGAAGGAAACAAAAAAGATTTGGATGAAATTCCAGAAGAAATTAGAAATGATGTTACTTATATTCCTGTAAAGAATTACAAAGAAGTTTATACACATTTATTTCAAAAAACGGAAAAATCATAAGAGATAGTCATAAACTATTTCTTTTTTCATAAGCTTAAGTGAATAGGAAAGGGGAAATAGAAATGAAAAAAATAATTCCTTTTAAAAAAGACATTATTTTTAAAACCAATCTAGCAGAAATTACCAGTATTTCATTAGAACATACATTACATTTTGAAGAAAATAATACCATTGGTGGTGATTTTACTGTAAGTGGAGAATATAAAATTACAGATACTAGTGTGAATGTAGAACCATTTTCATACAATTTGCCATTTGATATTAGTATGGATGAAAAATATATATTAGAAAAAGCTAGTATTGATATCAATGATTTTTATTATGAGATTATCAATGAAAATGTACTTTCTGTTAATATCGAAGTAGTGATGGATGGGTTAGAAGAACAACTCATTCCAGTGGAAGAAGTGGTGGAAGAACCTGTGAGAGAAGAGGTTCTAGAAGAAATAGAACCAATTGCAGTCGATTCATCTTTTGACCGTGAAATCGAAAATGAAATAGAAGGGGTAAGCAATGTGTTTGAGGAACAAGAGGTATTACAAACTGAGGAAATAGAACCAGAAGTAGAAAGATGTATTGAACCAGAGGATGGAAAGATTGGTTCATTATTTGACCATATGGATGATTCAGTTGAAACCTATCAAAGTTATAAAGTATATATTGTAAGAGATGGCGATACATTGGAGACCATTTTAGAAAAATATAGTATTACCAAAGAGGAAATCGAAGTTTATAACGATGTAAAAGAAATTCACATCGGAGATAAGATAATCATTCCTAATATTCATGCGTGAGTTAAATGATATTTTAAAAAAATATGATTTAAAACCATATCGTTATCAAAAATTTGGAAAAGCAAATATGGTGGAAACAAATCAAGGAAAATATATAGTGAAACCGAAGATGCGAGAATATAACCATGAAATTTTCAGTTATTTAGATGCTCGTAATTTTCCATATTATCCAAGAATTTTAAATGATTTGAATGATGACTATATTATTACTGAATATCAAGAATCAGTCGATATGCCAGAAGAACAGAAAATGATGGATATGGTGGATTTGGTCACATTATTGCACAATAAAACCACCCATTATCGAGAAGTGGATGAAGCCGATTATAAAAAAATATATGAAGATATTCAAAATAATATTGAATATCTAAACAGTTATTATATAGATATGATTACTGTCATTGAAAGTAAAGTTTATATGAGTCCATCAGAATACTTATTGGCACGTAATATTTCTAAAATATTTTCGGCAATCAATTATTGTCGTCATGAATTGGAAAATTGGTTAGAAATGGTTAAAACCAAAAGAAAACAACGGTTTGTTGTTCTTCATAATCATTTAGAATTGGATCATTTTATAAGAAACCGAAATTCTTATCTCATTAGTTGGGATAAGGCGAAAATTGATTTACCCATTTTTGACTTATATAAATTATACAAGAAACATGGGTTGGATTATGATTTTGAAAGTATTTTAAGATATTATGAAAAAGGGTATTCCTTATTAGAAGAAGAGCGAAAGTTACTGTTTATTTTAATATCATTACCAGATCAAATAGAATTTAATGAACGTGAATATGAAATGTGTAGACGTATTAGTAGACAAGTCGACTTACTTTATAAAACGGAACTTCTTTTGTCACCATATTATGCGAAAGATAAAAAATAGTAAGCATAGGATAAAAAAGAAAAGTAAAAAGAGATTAAAACGAGTAATGATGAAGAATGTTAAAATAAGTTGGTAAAAAATAAGGATAGAGCAAACAAAAAGTCCGATAAACCATCTCCCACGGCATCCCCACCAATTGTTACGACCATTTGGCATATAAATCACCTACTATATCATATGCGAGATGATGAAAACGTATAGGGCAACAACCTAAAAAGAGGAATCTCTTTTTATTTTTATGAAAAAATATGATATGTATGCTATAATAAATTATAAATATATATTTTGAAATGAGGTAAGTGAGGAAGAATATGAGTAAGGTAAAAATACTATGGAGCGGAATTACAGGTCGAACTGGAAAGCAGGCATTAGAAATTGCGAAAAAAAGTGATGCAGTAGAAATAGTTGCAGGCATATGCAGAAGTGATAAATCTTTTTATAACTATGATGAATTGAATGATATAAAGAAAGATTTTGATGTGATTGTTGATTTTTCACATAAAGATAGTTTTGATAAGATACTTAAGTTTGCTTTAAAAGTAAAAAAGCCAATCTTAATTGGTACAGCAGGGTTAACAACAGAACAAATACAAGCATTCGAAGAAGCATCAAACACTATACCAGTATTTAGAGGAGGAAACTTTAGATTTGCGGTTAAGGAATTTATTGATCAGGTTGTAGAGTATGCAAAAACAGGTGATGAGGATAATATTGATTTGATTGAAACACATTATAAGACTAAGAAAGTTCCTAGTGAAACAGCGAAAGTAGTAGCAAAAAGAGTTTTTGATGAAACAGGAAAAACAATAAATATTAAATCATATTTAGAATATGATGAACTAATTAACGATTACCAAGTAGCAAATCTGCATTGTAGAGTTATTGGCTTTAAGGAATTAGCCGATAATGTGTTAAAAATAGCGGTTATGATGAAAAATAAGAAACCAGATGGTATTTATGATTTAGATAGACTTTTTAAAGAAGAACAGTCGATTAATATCCAATTATGACAAATTCCAGAAATACAATAGCATCACTATAGACAGAAAGATATGGGATATAAAAAAAGAAATCAAAAATTTTGAAAAAAGCCCCCTCTTACTCAAGATAGTTGATATCAAAGTAATATTTTTTGATATGGAGTAAAATATTGTTTAGGATTTTTTTAGAATTCATCAACAGTCCATATTTGTTTGACAGGTATCCTAGTTTATGATATTATGTATACAGATGAAGGAAACTTCATAAAATAAAAAGGATACATTTGACTGTTGAGGAGTCAAATGCAATTCCTTAAAAGAACTGGCATCTAACAAATCACCGATGTGATAAATAGATGCCTTTGTTGTTATTTAAACAATAGAATGAATATAATTATGAATAACAGGGTGATTACAAGATACAAACATTTTTCATTTTGTTTCATAAACACCACCACCCTTCTATTACAAAAGTAAAAGAGGGAAAAGCATCTGACATAAATCAAGCATATCCTAAATTAATTATATCATTCGTCCAATATTATGTAAATATAAATTTAGAACATTTAGTAACTAGATGAAGTGCAACATCATATATTTTTCATAAAATTTAGAGTAATTAAAATTGCTTTTCGTCTATTTTGACTACAGTTGTTATGTTAACTCTTATTATAAATGGAGTTGCACATATATTTTAGTCTATTTTAAATAAAGAAGTTCAAGATATTTATGAGTCACCTGACTTTTTTCTTTTACAATGTAATGGAAATTTTTAGAAAATTAAATTGAAATTACTAGGGTTATATGCTAAAATGGAAACAATGGAAGTAGGAGGAACTATATGGAAAAGTATATTCCCGATGTATATCAAAAAAGTATATATACAATCGATTATTTAAAACTAAAAGAAAAGGGGATCAAATGTTTACTATTTGACTTGGACAATACATTAGTGCCTTATCATATCAAAAGTGCCGATGAGAAATTGGTAGAATTATTTTCCAATCTAAAAGAGATGGGATTTCAATTGATTATTTTTTCCAATAGTTTCAAAAAACGTGTAAAACCGTTTAAAGAAGAATTAGAAGTAGATTGTTGTAGTAATGCTCGTAAACCTCATTCCAACCGTTTTTATCAAATATTAAAAGAGTATCGCCTAGCTGAAAATGAAGTTGCTATTATCGGAGATCAAGTTATGACAGATATAGTGGGTGGAAATCGAGTTGGCATTACAACCATCTTAGTCAATCCAATTAGCGTAAGAGATCCATTTTGGACCAAACCAAATCGCCTGAGAGAAAAGAGAATTATGAAAAAATTGAAAGATCATGATTTATTTTTCAAAGGAAGATACTATGAATAAATGCGGCGGATGTGGTGCTATTTTACAGTGTCAAAATCCAAATCAAGAAGGTTATATACAAGAAAGTGCTAAAAATAAAAATTTATGTGAACGTTGCTTTCGAATTCAAAATTATAATGAATACAAAAGAGTTACAAAAGTGAATACAGAATTTTTGGAAAATTTAGATCAAATCAAACAAACAGGGGATTTGACATTGCTCGTATTAGATTTATTTCATATGAATCAAAATATTTTAGAAATTGCCGCCCATTGTTCCAAAAACATGATATTGGTACTTACCAAAAGAGATTTATTACCCTTATCTGTGTCAGATGAAAAATTAGAACAATATGGTCAAGTACTTGGACTCAATCCTTTGGAAACATTTGTAATTAGTGCGACTAAAAATAAGGGATTAGATGCCTTATATGAGGCCATTCAAACTTATCAAACAAGCAAATATGTATATTTAGTAGGATATACTAATGCTGGTAAATCTACACTGGTAAATCATCTCATTTCTCATTATTCTGACTTAAAACAAACAATTACAACCAGCATGCTTTCTTCTACTACTTTAGCAAATTTAGAAATTCCATTACAAGAAAATTTGGTATTATTGGATACCCCTGGCATTTTAGAAGAAGGAAATATTTGTGAACAAGTGGAATTACCTGTTTTAAAACGAATTTTACCAAAAAAGGAAATCAAGCCAATTACATATCAAGTAAAAGCGAAACAAAGCATATGGATAGAAAATTTAGTTAGAATGGATGCAGAAGATAACAATTTCACATTATATTTTTCCAATCAACTGAAAATAGAACGTACATTTAAAATAGGGAAAGAAACCAATTTGATACCTCACATTATAAATGTTAAGGCAAATGAAGATCTTGTGATTTTAGGTCTTGGATTTATCAAAGTGGGAAAGGATGAAATTGTTACTATTTATACATTACCAAACGTGCATGTTTTTACAAGGAAGAGTTTAATTTAAAAAACTCTTTTTTTGTCATTCAAAAACAGGTATAATAGAGATAATTGAGGAGGTACTTATATGTTAGGACATATTATTGGAATTGAAGAAAACTTAGTATCAGTAGAGCTAAATCCTGAACAAACCAATCAGGAAATGATGAATCGGCATGTGATTCTAGAGGATGGTAGACAAGTCATTGGTGAAATTGTCGATGTCAAAGATGGTGTTGCCTATGTAATGTTATTGGGAGAATTGAAAGAAAGTAAATTTGTTTTTGGTGTTGTAAAAAAACCATCTTTTCAAGCTAAAATCTCATTTGTTCCAAACAATCAAATAGAATATATTATTGGTATTTCAGATTATGCGGAAGACAAAGATTTGTATATAGGCAAAAGTCCAATTTATGAGGATGTGAATATTGGATTTCGAATTAATGATTTTTTTAGCAGTCATTTTGCCATTTTTGGATCTACTGGAAGTGGTAAATCTTGTAGTATTGCTCGTATTCTTCAAAATTTATTTACAAAGAAAAAAAAGATTCCTTATCGCTCTAGTTTGTTTATTTTTGATGCCTACGGGGAATATCATAATGCTTTTAAAGAACTACATGAAGTGGTTCCAGAAATACAATTTAAATCTTATACAACAGATATCAAATCCAATGAAGAATTGGTAAGAATTCCTTTATGGTTACTAGGGGTAGATGATATTGCCTTACTATTAGGGGCAGAAAAACATTCTCAGTTATTATTGATTGAAAAAGCTTTGAAATTAGTGACTGTATTTGCACGAAATGAAGATGAAGTTTTGAAAATTAAAAATGATATTATTGCAAGAGCTATTTTAGATATCTTATCCAGTGGTAGAGCTCCAGCCCAAATTCGAGATCAAATTTTTTCCGTTCTTTCTTATTACAATACTAAGGAACTCAATTTAGAAACACCCATTTTTCAACCTGGATATACAAGACCATTAAAACAATGTATTATGATTGATTCCAGTGGTAAAATCAGGGAAATGGAAATGATTGTAGATTTTATGGAAACCTATTTGACTGATGATTATGATCTTTCTTTACCGGATGGAAGCTTCCCATATACATTAAAGGATTTGCAGGACGCTTTTGATTTTGCTCTGATTTCAGAGGGTGTTTTGAAAAGTGATAAAATTTATGATGAAGCCAATATCTTGAAAGTGCGTCTTCATGCTTTGGTTTCAAGTGATGATAGTGAATATTTTAATTATCCAAAATACATTGATCGAATCAGTTATGTGAAACAATTGTTAACAGCAGAAAATGGTAAAAAAAGCACAAATTATCAATTTTGATATTAACTATGTAGATGATAGATTTGCAAAAAATCTAACCAAGATCTACTCTAAATTGTTATTTGATTTTTCAAAAAGTTCTGTCAAACGAGCAACTATGCCATTTCATATCATATTAGAAGAAGCACATAGATATGTGCAAAATGACAATGATAAATTTTTACTTGGTTATAATATTTTTGAACGAATTACCAAAGAAGGTAGAAAATATGGAGTTCTTTTAGGTCTGATTTCACAAAGGCCTTCTGAATTATCAGAAACTTCTTTATCACAATGTAGCAATTTCTTAATCTTTAAGATGTTGCACCCAACCGATGTAGATTATATTAGAGAAATGGTACCGAATGTAACACAAGAGGTTATCAAACGGTTGCGCATTTTACAACCAGGAACCTGTGTTGCATTTGGTTCAGCGTTTAAAGTACCTGTGTTAGTAAAAATGGATATGCCATCGCCTGCACCTTCTAGCAGCAGTTGTGATATATCTGCATCTTGGTTTATAGAAAAAGATTAAAGTAGTACAAAAATAGTATTACTTTTTTACTTTATTGCAGCAAATATTGGATAAATCGTGAATCGTTCGCACTATGATTTCATGATCTATGATATACTATAAGTATTTGAGGTGGTAAAATGCGTTCTAAAATAGTAACCATAGAAGATGTAACAAAAATTGTAGGAATTTCTAACTATGTGCAGGCATTAAATCTAGATCAAAACAAATTGATTTATGATTCCTATGAACAGTTCAATAATCGAATCAAAGTACACTTTCATTATGAAGAATTGCCTATTGATATTATGATTACCAAAGAATATCAAATGATTGATATGGATTGTGGATGTAAACCAGGACTTGAGTATTGTCCTCATATTGCCCTTGCGATTATGTATTTAATTGAACATGAAGAAGACGTAAGCCAGATGATCGCACAACTAACGAGTGAATATGATGCTTCCTTCAATGAACAATTATTGCGCCTTTATGAACAAAAGCCAAAAAAGAAACTTACACTTGATGTTAATTTGAAACGAATGGATTATAGACATCCAGATACTTATGAATTGCAAATCAAAATTGGTGAAGAAAAAAAATATGTACTCAAGAAAAATCTAGAACTCTTTTTACAAACTTACCATGACCAAGAAGGTGAAGTTGAATTTGGACAAAAATTTACTTACCGTTATAGTGATTATCAGTTTGATGAAATAGATGAAAAAATTATTGACTTCTTGGCTTTCTATGTAGATAGTCAAAATCAGTCATATCGAAGTTTTTATGGATATCATATGATAGATGGTAAAGTGGATTTCATTCGTTTGACAAAAGAAAGTCTATTACAGTTTATGAAGTTGTTGTATCATAAACCATTTACGGTAGAAGTGGGCTATTATACTTACCATTTTTCTGGAATTCAAGAGGAATTTCCTCTGACCATGGCTTTGGAATCACTAGGAGAAAATATCCGCTTTCGGATCAACAAAGAACAAATCAGTCCTTTTACTTCTAGTTATGAATATGTCATGATGAGAGATCAGATGTATCATGTCAAAGAAGCAGCCATGTTAAAGTTACTACAAGAAAACCAAAAACAAGATATTATTATCAAACAAGAAGAGATACCTGAATTTACAAAAAGGGTATTACCAAAAATTATCACAAATACCAAATTGGATTCTATATTACAAGAAAAAATAAAATTAGAGTTACCTACTGTGAAATACTACTTTGAAAAACAAAAAACGAAAATTCACGGAAAAATTGTGTTATGTTATCAAGAAATTGAAAAAAATATTTTTGAAGATGACAATAACTGGGATGGTATTTATCTCAAAAGAGATGAAGAAGTAGAAGCTTCTTATCAAAAAGAATTATATGCGATGAAATTTGAATTACAAAAGAGGGAATTTGTACTCGAAAACAATGATGCGATTGTTGTATTTTTAGAAAGTGGTTTACAAGAATTGTCTAAAAAATATGATGTTTATGTATCACAAGAACTGAAAGAAATGAAAGTATTTCGTCATGTTGGCGTGCAAAGTAGTTTTTCTCTTGGAAAAGATAATATCTTATCGTACCAATTTGAAGTAGAACATATGGATCCAGAAGAACTCGAATTTTTTATGCAATCACTCAAAATGAAAAAGAAATTTTATCGTATGAAAAATGGAAATTATATGGATTTGACAGGAGATTCCATCCAACAGTTGCTTGAAATTACGGATACATTAGAAATAGATCAAGGAAAAGGAACATTACCACTTTATAAAAGTTTGTCTTTGCAAGAAAATAAATACGTCAAATTGGATACTTCCTTACATCAATTTATAGAACAATTTAAACAGTATAAGGATGCTGATATTTCTTTTACAAGTGAAAATATGTCTATTCTAAGAGATTATCAAAAATTAGGAATTAAATGGATGCTTACGCTTTCCAAATGTGGTTTTAGTGGTATTCTAGCAGATGAAATGGGTCTTGGAAAGTCACTACAAACCATTGAATATATTGGACAAAAAATCAAAGAAAATAAAGGTACAATGTTGTTAATTGTACCCACTTCTTTGATCTATAATTGGGAACATGAGTTGCAACTATATGGTCCAAAGTTACGTTATATCATCATGAACGAGGGAAAACAGAAGAGAGTAAAGGTATTTGAGCAAATCGAACAATATGACGTTGTATTAACTACCTATGGACTTTTAAGACACGATATCGCTTACTACCAATCCTATACATTTGATACTTGCATTCTTGATGAAGCGCAAAACATCAAAAACATGAATGCTGAAACTACGAAAATGATTAAAACCATTCGTGCTAAGACAAGGTTCGCTTTAACGGGAACACCAATCGAAAACTCTTTATTAGAATTATTTAGTATATTTGATTTTTTGATGCCAGGCTTTTTGTCTACTTATTCTCATTTCAAAGCCAAATATAGTGTCAAAGCAATAGAGGAAAATCCTCAGTTATTGGATCAATTGAATATCCAAATTTCTCCTTTTATTTTAAGAAGAAAGAAAAAGGATGTGTTAAAAGAATTACCAGATAAGATTGAGAACAATATTTATGTGGATATGACAGAGGAACAAAAGAAACTCTATTTAGCGGAGCTAGAAAAAACCAAACAAGAAATTCAGCATACCCTTCAAACAGAAGGATTTGCAAAAAGCCAAATTCTAATTTTATCTTTGTTAACACGGTTACGACAAATTTGTATTGATCCTAGACTTTTTATCGACACCGATATTCGAAGTGGAAAATTAGATGCTTTAATTCAAATTTTACAGGAATCCATTCAAAATGGACATAAAATATTATTGTTTTCTGGGTTTCCATCAGCTCTTAAATTGGTAGAACAGGAGTTCAAAAAAAATGCGATTACCTCTTACTATTTAGATGGAAGTACACCAAGTAAAAGTAGAATGCAAATGGTCAATCAATTCAATCAAGATGAGACCAATGTCTTTTTGATTTCCTTAAAAGCAGGAGGGACAGGACTCAATTTGACGAGTGCCGATGTGGTAATACATCTGGATTTATGGTGGAATCCACAGGTCGAAAATCAAGCAACCGATCGTTCTCACCGCATTGGACAAAAACACGTTGTTGAAGTGATTCGTTTGATTGCACGTGGTACCATTGAAGAAAAAATATTAGAGTTACAACAGAAAAAACGCCATTTGAGTGAACAAGTCATTGAAGGAGATACAAGAGACCAGATTATCCTATCTAAATTAACGGAAGAAGAATTACTCTCTTTGTTGGAAAATAAAGAATAAATAGGTGATTATAATGGTAATTTATAATGAAGTAGAATATCCTTAAATATTAGGGATATTTTTATTGCATTCTCATAAAACATGTGATAAAATGAATTCTGTTCGGCAAAAATTAGAAGAGGTGTATGTATGAAAAAAACAAAAATTATATGTAGTATTGGGCCATCGACTCAAACTTGGGAAGCATTTAAAGGGATTGTAGAAGCAGGTATGAATGTAGCGCGTATTAACTTCTCACACGCAACATTGGAAGAACGCGAGCTCGATGAATCTTTGGTAAAAAGAGCCAATGAAGAACTTGGAACTGATCTTGCCATTTTATATGATACCAAGGGACCTGATTTAAGAACTTGTGCATTTCAAGACGATAAAATTGAATTAATTGCAGGAAATACCATTCGTATTGTAGAAGAGGAAATTGAGGGAACCCAAGAAGCCATTTGTTTCAACTATAGAGGAATTTTAAAAGACATGAAAGTTGGGATGGAAATTCTAGTAGATGATGGCTTTTATAAATTGGTGGTAGAAGATGTAGATCGTGAAGGAATTACTTGTCGTATCATGAATGGGGGTACCATTAAAAGTAGACGTGGTGTTTGTATCCCAGGTATGAAATTGGATATTCCATATATCAGTGAACAAGATGAGAAAGATATTCAGTATGCATGTGAACATAATGGAGACTTTTTGGCGATTTCTTTTGTCAATAGTAAAGAAGATGTGGAAGCTGTAAGAGCATTATGCAAAAAATATGGAAAAGAAGATATGCAGATTATTTCCAAAGTAGAAACACAATATGCGATGGATCACTTGGATGAGATTGTAGATGCTTCTGATGTCATTATGATTGCTCGTGGCGATTTGGGAACGGAAACAGGTGTTGAAAAATTACCACTTTATCAACAAATGATGATTGACAAATGTCATGCTAAAGGCAAAAGAGTCATCATGGCAACTCAAATGATGTATAGTATGAAAACCAATATTAGACCAACCAATGCAGAAGTAACCGATGTTGCAAATGCAGTATTAACTGGTTGTGATGCCATTATGACAAGTGATGAGACGACGATTGGAAATTATCCAGTAGAAACGATTCAAACAATGGCACAAATTTGTGAAACAGTCGAAAGTTATAATGTATACAAAGACAAATATAAGGAATATCGTGCAAAAGACATTACTTCTGTAATTGCAGATAGTGTTGTAACAGCAAGTAAAGAACTAGGTACTAAGGTGATTGTTGCGGCTACAATGAGTGGTTATACAGCAAAACAAATTAGTAATTTGAGACCAAATGCTTTTGTGTTAGCGGCTTGTCCAACGCATGAAACAGCGCGTTCACTTGCTTTAAGTTATGGGGTTTATACAGCCATTGTACCTATTTATAATAGTACCGATGAAGTAGTTGCGGATGCGAAAACCCAAGCTCAAAAGTTGATGCATTTACAAGAAAAAGATACCATTATTGTAACAGGTGGTTTTCCAAATAATACAGAAAATAAAACTACAAATTTTATGAAAATAGAAGAAATATAAATCTTCTTTTTTATTTATTCTATTCTATGGTATACTAAATAATAGAGGAGGTTTGCTCATGGAATTTATTGAAAATATAGATCGTGAAACCTATGAAACATTTGTGGAAAATAATCCTTATAAATCGCATTATTTACAGAGTTATGCATGGGGAGAATTTGCCCGTAAAGATAAAAATTTTATACCACATTATGTAGGATTAAAAGACCAATCAGGAAATCTTGTAGCTGCAACTTTATTGTTAGAAAAAAAATTACCTTTTCATTATTGTTATTTTTATATTCCACGTGGTTTTGTTATGAATATGGATGATACAGAATTGCTGAAAACATTTATTCGTTATTTAAAACAATATGGAAAAAAGAAGAAATCCATTTTTATAAAATTAGATTCAGATATTATTTTAAAAGAAGAAGATCAGAATGGAGATTTGGTAGAACTTCCTTATGATGGAATGAAAATATTAAATGATTTAAAAGGTTTTGGTTTTCGTCATTTGGGCTTTACACGAAACTTTGAACTCAATCAACCGAGATATACATTTCGAATTGATTTGAAAAAGCCGTTAGAGGAAATTAGAGGATGTTTCTCGAAAACAACTAAGCAACGAATTAAAAAAGCAGAAGACTTAGGAGTTGAAGTTAGAATTGCTACGGAAAAGGATATTCCTACATTTTATGAACTGATGCGTATTACCGAAAATAGAAAAGAATTTATTACACATGGAATTTCTTATTATAATGATTTATATCATATATGGAAAGAACATAATGCTTGTGAAATTTTTTTAGGAATCGTCAATATTCCAAAAATAATAAATAAATTAAAGGGCCGACAACAAGATTTAGAGAAGGAATTGAAACCACTTTTACAGTTAGAACATTGTAGTAAGAGTCAGAATACGAAGAAGAAAGAATTGGAACAACAGTTGGAAAAAATAAAAATAGATTTGCTAAAATATGAGAACGATCAACAAATCTATGGAGATGAAATTACTTTAAGTGCTCACTTTATTATTGAATATGGGAATAAAGCCTGGGTTTTATATGCTGGAAACCATAATATCTTATCAGAAACGTATGCCAATTATAAAACATATGATGCGCATATAGAGTATTATTATAAAAAAGGGATTGAAATTTATGATCAATTTGGAACCATTGGAGATTTAAGAAAAGAAAACCCTTTATATGGCTTACATGAGTTTAAAAAAAAGTTTGGTGGAGATTATGTAGAATTCATTGGAGAATTTGATTTGGTTTTGAAGAAAACAATGTATTTTATTTTTCATCACTTAGTTCCGATTTATCGTAAAATAAATTTTAGGAAGGCGAAAAAAGAAACCCATCAAAAAAAATAAAATTAGTATATGATTCATAATTGATAGTGATTTTGACACCAATTGGTAGAAATAACCTGACAGAATATAGAAAAAAGAAGAAAAAGGTTCTCCAAAATAAAAAAAGTATCATTTGAACTTTCTAAGATCTGTATGATATCCTCATCCATAGGAGGAATACATATGAATAAAAATATGAGAACTATAATATTACCAAAAGGAGAAATCATACCACCAATCTATGACTTTATGTTTACAACAATCTTCAATAAAGAGGAAAATCTCATTATATTAGAAAACTTTCTATCTTATTATTTGGATATTCCATTAGAAAAAATAAAAGGAAAAATCAGTATATTATCAAGAAACTTAAAGCTTGAAAATAAGCATACAGCAAATAAACAAGTAGACTTGTTACTGAATTTGGAAGGAAGAAAAATAAATATAGAAGTATCTACCCATTTATCCAGTGGAATCATCAATCGGAATTTGGTATTCGCATGTAATGCTCATGCGACCAGTTATCGATATGGAGACCGAGATTATAGTAAAATAGAAGAAACCATCCAAATCAATTTGGTATACGATAAGGCTCACCCAGTAGGGGAAAAATTTAGAGAAACATACTACATGAGAAATGAAGAAGGGAAGTTGTTAACAAAAAAATTAAGAATTGATTATGTAAATATAGCCAAATTAGAAGAACCGTGTTATACTGTTGGTGAAGATGAAGTAGAGGATTTCTGTCGGATGTTAATCATGCATAAAGAAGAGGAATTCAAAAAATTGATAGGTGGAATGAGAATGGAAAAAGAAGCAAAGGAGAAAATAGAAGAGGAAGTATTGAAATACAGTAGGGATGAAGAAGTAGTGGCAATTTATTCAGATTATACGAAAGAAGAATTAGAAAGAAATACAATATTGATAGAAGAAACAGAAGAGGCTAGAAAACAGGGTTATTTAGAAGGACATGAACAAGGTCGTCGAGAAGGCCATTTACAAGGTCATAAGGAAGGGCATAAAGAAGGGCATTTACAAGGACATCAAGAGGGTTTACAACAGGGGCTGAAAGAGGGATTACAGGAAGGAATACAAAAAGGGATACAAAAAGGAATTGAACAGGGAAAAGAAGAAAATACAATTCAAATTGCTAAAAATATGCTAAATCAGAATATGGATATTTTCCTTATTTCTAAAGTTACAGGACTTAGTAAGGACCAAATAGAAACACTTTATTAAACTAAAAATAGTGTCCAATTTTGAGCACTATTTTATAATGGGAAAATTTTTATATTCACTTTCAATTAATGCTATTTTTTGTTTTTCTTCCAAGATACTAGCATATACACAAGTTGCTCTAAATTCCATGTCTAACATAGGATTTTTGATAGAAGAAAAATTGGTTATGATTGGAACAGGAACTTGGTCTTTGATTTCTTTTAATAATTCTCTTCCTTTTTTGTTAAATCCAAGAATACGTATGTATTCTATTTTTTGAAATTGCATCATCTCTTCTTTTGTGGTATTACATAGAATATGGGTAAACATTCTCGCTAGTTTATTATAGGTATAACGTTTGGTTTTCATCTTTAAAATCAATTCATCTAAAGTTTTAGAAGAAACAATGAATTTTCGAATTCGGTTTTCAATGCCCTCATCCACAGTTTGATATCGATCTAAATATTCGAAATCTGATAATATTTTATATTTTAACAGTGCAAAATAGTCACTTGTAAAATGTGGCGTTATAAGGTATTTCAATGTTTCTGTTGGAACATAATCTAGAATATATTGTCCTTCTTGTAATGCATGTCGGATACTAGTCGCACTACTGATTGGACCTTCTAATTCTAAGGAGTTATAATGATTTTGTCTAGGAATAGAGATTGGTTTTATTGCGCTACCAATTCGTAATATTTCTCTAATATAGGTCATGCCTAATATATCATTAGGTTCTTTAATTCGGTTTCCAGATAATTCATATAAAGCCTTGGATAAAGCAGTTGGATAGTTGATTCCATCTTCCAAATACTGTTTGACCAATTTATTATATTTTTTATTTTCCAATTGAATCTTAGCACATTCTACTAATTTTTCTATTTTATTACATTCACTACCAAATACCAAATATTCTACTTTTAACATATCCAAAATAGAAATACTTGCACGTGCAAAAATATCCGCACTCTGCACTGTAAATACGAAAGGAAGCTCTACAACCAAATCAACACCATAAAAAAGGGCAATTTCGGTCTTATCCCATTTATTTATAATACTGACATCTCCCCTTTGCGTAAAATTGCCACTCATAACAAGTACAATTCTATGGTCAGGAAACTGTTTTTTGATTTGTTCTAAATGGAATAAATGACCGTTATGAAACGGATTATATTCACAAATAATACCAACACTGCGCATACCATCACCAAGTCAATCATATCACAAACAGATTGAAAAATACAGTGGGGTATGGTATAATGCATTCGGTGACTTTATATGAAAATAGATATCACACGATTAAAAAGTGGAGTGGATCAGGAAGTTCAAATTCACGAAAAGAAAACATTTTCAAAAGAGGAATTAAATGGTACTTCTATCATAGAATTAAATGATGTGAATGTAGAAGGCATTATCACAAAAAATAACATAGACGATTATATATTAGATTGTATAGTAACTGGGAATATGGTACTACCTTGTGCGATTACATTAAAACCTGTGACCTATCCATTTTCTGTCAGTATTGAGGGAAATACTCGGGAATTATTAGAAGAACTGAATGAAAATGATAAAAAAATGGAAAATACTATTGATATTTTTCCAATTATATGGGAAAATATATTGGTAGAAATTCCTTCGCGTGTTGTAAGTGAAGATGCAGAAAACCTTTCTTTAGAAGGGAATGGTTGGAAACTTTGCACGGAGGAACCAATTGAAAAAATAAATCCTGAACTTCAAAAATTAAGTGATTTGTTAAATGAAAAGCGAGGTGTAGACTAGAATGAAATTAGAATTACAATTGTTTGCAGTACCTTTTAGAAGAGTGAGTAAAACGAGAGGTAGAAAACGTCGTACGCATTATAAAATAAGTGAAAATGCAACAGTGACTTGTCCAAAATGTGGAGCTGCAGTAAGAGGACATAGAGTTTGTTCTAACTGTGGAACATACAAAGGAAAAGAAGTTGTAAAAGAAAAAGAAGTAACAGAATAAAATACCATTTCAATCGAGATGGTTGTTTTTTTTTGAATAAATGGTTATAATGATACTATAATACAAGGATGTGAAGATATGAAGAAAAAGGGCTTTACTTTAGTAGAGATGATTGCTGTTATTTTGATTATGGCATTATTGACTTTAATTGTTTTACCAACAATAGTAAATCAAATTCGTTCACAAAAAGAAAATATCAGTGATGCCGCAATGCAATTAATATCGAATGCAACAGAACTTTATTTAGAAGAAAAAACAAGTGAATATTCTATGCGCCATGGAGAAACTTATTGTATTTCACTAGAAACACTTGCAAATGAAGGTAAATTAAAAAGACCATTAAAAGATCTTTCGACTGGTAAAGATATCGCACTCAATCAGGTTGTGAAAGTCATAATAAATGAGTATGGACAAGGGGAATATACCTTAGTGAATTCCAATCAGTGTAAAACAGAGTTACTTTCTACACCAGTTTGGCAAGAGAAAAGTTTTGAAAATAATAATGTAGTATTGAATTATAACTTAGATAGAGAAGGAACGGTAACAGAAACAAAATGTTACTATGGAAAAACTGATGATAATATAATAAATCTAGGTAATAATGAAGGAAGTAAATGTATATATCCAATTGAAGCTGCATATGCAAAGGTATGTACTGTGAATAGCAGTGGAATAGAAAGTTGTTCTGAAACTAAAAAACTAGCAGATTATCTTATATTAGATGGGAAGGAATTAGTAGAATTTGATACCTATTTAGCAGATATTTCACATAATGATGGATTTATTACATTAAATATAGATGCTGGAAGTAATCGTAGGGGGATGTACACTCCAAATCCGATTGATTTGACTGATTATGCATATATGTATGTAGATCTAGATGGAGTTTTAACTGTGCTAGCAACACAAACCACGACTGTAAATCCATCTTTGACTGCAGGTCTTTTTGAAGGAGAACCTAACTTATTGAATAATAATAGTGTAGGCATGGGAGTAACTGGGACCATTTTAGGTAAAAATGGTGTAATAGGGGAGTATACGGCTTCAAAGCCAAGAAAAATATATCCAATTGATATTGTTTCTAAAAGTGGACTTGGATATTTTGAAATAAAGAGAAATAAATGTGGTCAAACAACAGTAACCTCTAACATCTATAATGTATGGTTACAACTATCTGAATGATTTAAGGTGACTTCTCTAGTCACCTTTTTACTTGTTTGTATATCTCATAATCTCATTAGAAATATTAAAAATAATTCCTGTCATAATCATATAGCTAAGAAGACTAGACCCTCCATAACTGATAAAAGGAAGTGTAATGCCTGTAATTGGCATTATTCCATAAGTCATTCCTATATTTTGAAATTGTTGATAAATTAACATACCTACAATTCCACCAATTAAATATTTGTGAATATTTGAACTTGTTTTTATTGCAGTCATAATTAACCGAATATCAAAAAATACAATCAAAGCCAGTAACAAAACCGATCCAATGAAACCAAAGTTACTAGCAAACACTGCAAAAATAAAATCCGTTTGTGGTTCAGGAAAATAAATAGGCGTATGATGGAATCCATGTCCAAATAATCCCCCAGAACCAATCGCAGTCATTCCATACTGTAACTGAAATCCAGAACCACTTGACCAGTCTAGTAAACGATCAACACGTAAAAAGAAACTTGTTCCAAATAATCGAATGAATAAATCTTGATTCCAAAAATAAATGATTAAAATACTACCAACTGCAAGTCCTAAAAATGTAAATAAAATAATAAACCATCGGTAGCGAATTCCTGATATAAATAACATACAAATGGTAATTAATAAATAAATTAATACAACCCCTGTATCTGGTTGTAAAAAAGTAAGAATACTTGGAATGGCTACAATAATAGTAATTTTAAGAAGAAATATAAATTCTTCCAAAATAGTAGGGTTCATATATCTTTCATGAAACTCTTGAATCAATTTGGCAATCAATATAATTAAAATAATCTTCATGAATTCACTTGGTTGAATAGTCCCAATTCCAGGAATTGAATACCAGCATTTTGCTTCATTAATTTCTTTACCAAAGAAAAAAAGCCCAATTAAAGATAGATTTCCAATTCCATAAAGAAGCCAAGCATTCTTTAGAAGAAATGTATTTCCAATTACCAAAATTCCATATGCAAGAATAAAACCAACCAAATACCATAAAAATTGTTTCAAAGCCAAATCTTGCATCGTACTAGGAAGTAATGCTTGTGAACTATAAATAGTTATAATACTAATCACTGCAAATAAAATCATAGGAATGAGTAAAAACTTATCCACCCGATATCGGGATGTTTTTGTCATATCTTTCACCTATTTTTCATATTACAACAAAAAAAAACAAACTACAAATGGATTCGTATGGTTCGACAAAATTAGAACTCAAAAAAAAGATATTAAAATTTAGAAAAATATAGTATAATAAACATAGGTGGTGAAATCAATGAATTTACAATACTTAATTATAATAGTAATTTTAATCTTAATTGCATTTGCGATTTCAAAAGCGATGAGAAAAGATATTAAAATTGAAATGAATAAATTAGTCGCAAGCTTAGGTGGTAAAGATAACATATTAAATTATGAATTTAATAAATCTAGATTTGTAGTTACCTTAAAAAATGTAGAATTGGTCAATAAAGAGGCCATTCAAAAAATGGGTGCGAAGGGAATTGTTGAAATTGATAATCAACTAAAAATTATTTTGGGAGATGAAGCAAGACAACTGAAAAAGCAAATTGATGAACTAAAGAGATAAACAAAATCGATTGACCATTCGATTTTTTTATTACCAATCATAATTCGACACATTTCGACAATCAAAAAATGTATGATTTTGTCGAGGTGAGAAAATGGGTTTATTTGAAACAATTATGGTCAATGTGATTTTTATCATTTTTCCACTTGTTTTTTGTTTATTATATCAGTCTTATAACCAAACATTGGATAAGGAAAAGGGAGATTTATTTCTAGATTTTGCTTTAATCACATCCTTTTATCTCATTCTTAGATTTGGTTTAAAAATATCTGTACAACCTCCAATTCTACTATTTCATATACCCCTTATACTCGCATATTTAAAAAACCGAAAAGCGAATATTATCTTATTATCAGTATGCATCATTTTATTTTATAGTGATTACATTAAAATACCATGGTTATTTCTGTTGATAGAGTATGCTATTTATTATGGAATTTATAAATGGTGGATTTATAAAAAATGGAATATACAAGGTCTGATTGACGTATTACTACTTGGAAAATGTATTGGCATCACAGTAGCCATATGGCTTCCTTCAACTCTGCTTAAAGTTTCTATTTTAGATTACTTTATTATAATTTTTTCATTTGTTGTAATCACGAAATTTACCATTTATTTATTTGAACGAGCTGAAGAAGTACTATCCCTTCGCTTGAAACTCAAACAATTTGAAAAGGAGAAGAAATTAAGAGAATCTCTATTTAAAATTACACATGAAATTAAAAATCCTATCGCAGTCTGTAAGGGATACCTAGATATGTTTGATGTAAATAACATAGAGCATAGTCGAAAATATGTACCTATTTTAAAAGACGAAATCGCAAGAGTTCTAATTTTGCTAGAAGATTTTTTATCCATTCATAAAATCAAGATTGAGAAAGATATTATGGACGTCAATTTATTATTAGAAAGTATTTATCAAAATTTTATACCCATTTTAGAAGATCGGAACATAAAAGCAACCTTCGATATACGTGAAGATGAAATTTATATGATTGGAGATTATAACAGATTATCCCAAGTACTGATTAACATCATTAAAAATAGTATAGAAGCAATACCAAAAGAGAATTCAGGATATATAAATGTTACTTTGGAGGAATATCCCAATAATTTAAAAATCGTAGTACAGGATAATGGAAAAGGTATGTCCAAAGAAGAACTTACAAAAATCAAAGAACCGTTTTTTACAACAAAACAAAAAGGGACAGGGCTAGGAGTTTATCTTTCCGATGAAATCATAAAAGAACATGGAGGTACGATAGAGTATCAATCTGAAGAGGGGAAAGGAACGACCGTAATTATTACTTTTCCAAGAAAACAAAGTGAATTTGAATAGTTTTAAAAGAGGATTCAAACGCATAATATTGATTGACAAAATCCTTTTTTTTTGAGAGAATAAGTATATAAGAATTGAGGTGGGTTCTATGTATCAAGAAAGAATATTACTAACAGGAAAAGATATTTTAGAAAAAGAATTTAAAATAGATACGAGAGGATATCGACCACAGGAAGTAGATAAATTTTTAGATGTAATCATTCGTGATTATGAGGAATTTATGGTAATCATAAAGGAAATCGAAAGCGAAAAAAAAGAATTAATTGAAGACAATATTAAATTGAAACAAGAGATTCGTAATTTAAGAACCAAATTACAAGTTCTTTCCGAAGAATCTGGTGGAGAAGTGTCCAATGCCGATTTATTAAGAAGACTATCTAATTTGGAAAAGATTATTTACGGAAAAGAATAATATTTTGACAAACGCTACATTCGTTGTAATGTAGAGGAAAGTCCATGCTCGCACAATCTGTGATGATTGTAGTGTTCGTGTAGGGGGAAGACATAACCCCTAGTAGAGGAATCTAACGGCTCACGAAATTGCCTAAGTCTTAAAGATATGGTAAAAGTAGGTGTAAAAGTGCCATAGTGACGAAAAAATCAGAAATGATGGAAATGGAACGCGGTAAACCCCACGAGCGAGAAACCCAAATTTTGGTAGGGGAGCCTGATAAAAGAGAAACGAATCTTTTATGGGATTGATAATTCAATAGATAAATGTTTGTCGCCTAGTAATAGGAACAGAACATGGCTTATAAAATATTATTTTTTTTGATTTTAGAAAGTTGGTGAATACTTGGAGGAAATTGGAATCGCTTTAAAAGAAGCAAGAGAAAATATAGGTCTTTCTATAGAAGAAGCTGCAAGTGATCTTAAAGTAAAACCAAGTCAAATAGAAAGCATAGAAGCTGGAGATAAAGAGTCTTTCAAAGATGTATTCGCTCTTAAGTATTTTATCCGAGATTATGCGAAATATTTAGGACTAAACTATGAAGATATCATTGATGAATTCAATGAATATTTATTTGATTATACCTCTAAAATATCATTGGATGATATCAAACGAGCAAAAAAACAAATAGAAAAAAAAGAGGAAAAACAAGATCGTATTGCATCTCCATATACAATTGAAAGAGAAAATAAATGGAGTATTCCACCATTTATTATCTATTTAATTATGGTGATTGCAATCGCATGCGCAATATGGTATATTGTTTCTCTATTCCATGTTGAAAAACCAAAAGAGCAAGAAAACCTTGTGACTTATAGCGAGACGAATCGAGGTACTGTATTATGAATTTACCAAATAAAATAACCATTAGTCGCATTATTCTATCATTATTCATTATTACACTTTTGTTATTTCCATTAGATGCATCAGGACTTGCTTTGCCTAAATTATTTATCAATGAATCTATCGTAGTAGATTTAAAATATATTTTAGCTGGTTTCCTATTCATCATAGCCTCACTTACAGATTATTTGGATGGCTATATCGCACGTAAAAAACATATGGTGACTGATTTTGGAAAAATGATGGACGCTATTGCTGATAAAATATTGGTAAACTCTGTTTTGGTCATATTATCCGCAAACGGATTTATTTCACCAATTATACCAGTCGTAATCATTATAAGAGATAGTGTTGTCAATTCCATTAAAATGATGGCAGGTAATAAAGGAAAAGTCGTTGCGGCAATCAAATCTGGAAAGGTGAAAACAGCTTGTTTGATGACAGGAATTGTTCTTACTTTATTTTACAACTTACCATTTGAATTGTGGAATTTTAAAGTATCAGATGCTTTATTAATAGTCGCAGCTGTACTGTCTGTTATCTCTGCAATACAATACTACTATATGAATCGCGAATTGTTAGTAAATAAAAAAAAGGAAATTCTAGAAAACTAGAATTTTTTAGTCTCATAAAATAAAAATTGGTATAACAAAATTGTAAAATCTGTATGAACATTAATACAAAAACAATCAAACAAATGTTCGTAAAAAGTATTGACAAGTATTTTTATGTATTATATAATGGTCTTGTAAACATTAAGGAGGAAATAAAATGGTCAAATCATCAGGAGATAAAACATTAGATCAAGTATTAGCAAATATAGAAAAACAATTTGGAAAAGGTTCGGTTATGAAATTAGGAGATAACGAACATAGAGAGATAGATGTGATCCCAAGTGGATCTTTGTCATTAGACATTTGTTTGGGAATCGGGGGCTATCCAAAAGGTCGTATTATAGAAATCTATGGACCAGAATCCAGTGGTAAAACAACATTTGCACTTCATGCGATTGCGGAAGCTCAAAAATTAGGTGGAAGAGCTGCATTTATTGATGCAGAACATTCATTGGATCCTCAATATGCTTCCAAATTAGGTGTAAATATTAATGAATTATTATTATCACAACCAGATAATGGAGAGCAGGCACTTGAAATTTGTGAAGCCTTGGTTCGCAGTGGAGCGATTAGTATTATCGTAATCGATTCTGTTGCAGCCCTAGTACCACAAGCTGAAATTGAAGGAGAAATGGGAGATAGTCACGTTGGTTTACAAGCAAGATTAATGAGTCAAGCATTGCGTAAATTATCTGGAGTTATCAACAAAACAAACACAATTTGTATTTTTATCAACCAATTACGTGAAAAAGTAGGTGTTATGTTTGGGAATCCAGAAACTACACCAGGAGGACGTGCATTAAAATTCTATGCTTCTGTTCGCTTGGAAATTAGAAGATCAGAACAAATCAAAGATGGAACAGATATTATTGGAAATAAAACAAGTATTAAGGTTGTAAAAAATAAAATGGCCCCTCCATTTAAAAGTTGCGTAGTAGACATTATGTATGGAGAAGGTGTTTCTTATGAAGGTGAAATTGTTGACCTTGCAAGCGAAGCAAATATTCTAGAAAAAAGTGGTTCTTGGTATGCCTACAAAGGTGAAAAGTTAGGTCAAGGGAAAGAAAATGTCAAAGAAATTTTGAAAACCAATACCAAATTAAAAATGGAGTTAGAAAAACAAGTACGAGAACATTATGAAATCTCGACAAAAAAACAAGCAACCAATAAAATAGAAAAAATTGAAGAAGCGTAAAAAAATACGTTTTTTTGATTCCATAGATTGTTTTGCGAAATTTCTTGACTTCTTATCCGATATTCTTTAAAATGAAAGTAGGTGAAATAATCATTTTGCTTATCAATTTTATATACATTAGGATGGAGGAATCATTATGAATCAAGTAATTCTCTCCATTTTACTCGTCTTAATAGGACTTTTTGTTGGATTTATAATTATGTTTTTAATCAACTATTTCAAAGGAAACAGAGCCGCAGTAAAAGCAGAAAAATTAATCGAAAATGCAAAAAAAGAGGCGGATAAATTAAAAAGAGATAGTATTTTAGAAGCCAAAGAAGAAGCACATAAATTAAAAGTAGAATTTGAAAAAGAAGTAAAAGAAAAGAAAAATGAATTAAAAGAATCAGAAGATCGTTTGTTACAACGTGAAGGTAATATGGATCGCAGAGATCAAACATTACAAAACCGTGAACAAATGCTAGAAGAAAAAGAAAATAATTTAGTCAATAAACAAAAAGATATCCAAAAAGAACAAGTAAAAGTAGAGGAACTTAAGAAACAACAAATTGATTTATTGGAAAGCATTGCTGGTTACTCAAAAGAACAAGCCAAAGATATGGTACTTAAAAGAGTAGAAGAAATGATGAGCCTAGAAATCGCGGCTTACATTAAAGACCGTGAAACAGAAGCCAAATTAGAAGCAGACAAAAAAGCAAAAACGATGTTGGTAAGTTGTATGCAGAAATATGCAGGAGATGTTGCCAACGAACAAACCGTAACAGTGGTGAATTTACCAAATGATGAAATGAAAGGTAGAATTATAGGGCGCGAAGGTAGAAATATTCGTACCATTGAAGCAGTTACAGGTGTGGATTTAATTATTGATGATACGCCAGAGGCTATTGTCCTATCGAGTTTTGATCCATTTAGAAGGGAAATTGCCCGTGTAACCATTGAAACATTGATAAAAGATGGACGAATTCATCCAACTCGAATTGAAGAAATATATGACAAAGTATCAAAAGAAATGAATGTAAAAATTAGAGAAATTGGAGAAGCAGCAATATTCGAACTTGGAATTACAAAAATGGAACCAGAGTTAATAGAATTAATAGGTAGATTACATTTCCGTACGAGTTATGGACAAAATGCCTTACAGCATTCTATTGAAGTAGCGCACCTGTGTGGATTATTAGCGTCTGAAATGGGTGAAAATATAGCCTTGGCCAAACGTGCTGGACTATTACATGATATTGGGAAAGCAATCGATCATGAAGTAGAGGGTAGTCATGTCACCTTAGGAAGTGAAATTGCTAATAAGTATAAGGAAAATACTACGATCATTAACGCAATTGAATCACATCATGGCGATACAGAGGCAACAAGTATTATTTCTGTATTGGTTGCGATTGCAGATGCATTATCTGCCTCTAGACCTGGAGCGCGAAATGATTCACTTGAAAACTATATCAAGCGTTTACAAGACTTAGAAAATATAGCAAATAGTATAGAAGGTGTTGAAAAAACATTTGCCGTACAAGCTGGACGCGAACTCCGTGTCATTGTGAAGCCAGAAGAAATTGATGATTTGGGTAGTTACAAGGTCGCTCGTGATATTAAAACAAGGATTGAAAACGAGTTACAATATCCTGGTACAATCAAAGTAACTGTCATTCGTGAAACAAGAGCAACAGAAGAAGCGAAATAGCTTCTTTTTTGTTACAGAATCGTAATTTATTTTTCATAAAATTGTGGTATACTAAAAAAGAGGTGCGAGTATGAAAAAATGGATATCCGATGCAAAAACGGGATTGACCCAAGAACAAGTAAATAATAGAATTAAACAAAATTTACGCAATCAAGATATGACAATCCCAACTAAAACTGTTGGACAAATCATTTGGAGCAATTTAATTACCCCATTTAATCTTCTAAATTTATTCCTTGCAGGAGCTATTTTTTTTACAGGCTCTTTTAAAAATCTTTTATTCATGGGTGTAGTAATATCAAATAGTATTATTAGTACCATTCAAGAAATACGTTCTAAAAAAACAATTGATAAATTATCTGTATTAGCAAGTAAAAAAGTAACGGTGATACGTGATGGTCTAAAAGAACATATTGGAATCAATGAAATTGTTTTAGATGATGTAATTGTTTATGAAACTGGGAGTCAAATCGTTACAGATTCTATCATTCTAGAAGGAAATTGTGAAGTAAGTGAGGCGTTTATCACTGGTGAAAGCGATGCGATTGAGAAGAGCAAAGGAGATACAGTTTTATCCAGTAGTTTTGTGTTAAGCGGAAAATGTACAGTACAAGTAGTGCATATTGGATTAGATAATTATGCATCAAAAATTACCCATGACGCAAAATATATAAAAAAAACACGTTCTGAGATTATGCGTGTTATCAATCGAATCGTGAAAATCATCTCTTTTATTATCATACCAGTTGGATGTCTTCTTTTCTATAGGCAAATTTCTATTTCTGGAAATACCATAAAAGAAGCCATTGTTCATACCGTCGCAGCCTTAATTGTCATGATTCCAGAAGGACTTGTGTTACTAACGAGTATTGTATTTGCAGTTAGTATTATCCGCCTTGCTAAGCATAAGGTTTTGGTACAGGAACTATATTGTATGGAAATGTTAGCGCGTACAGATACTATTTGCTTAGATAAAACAGGAACCATTACAGAAGGAACAATGGAAATTGTAGATTTACTACCATACGGTAATCATCAAATAATAGAAATTGAGTCTCTTTTAGCAGATTTTAGTCAAAATATTACAGATCATAATGCCACAATAGAAGCAATTCGAAGCAAATACCAAAATAGGAGAAACTTAAAAAGTGATTATTTTATTCCATTTTCCTCCAAAAGAAAATGGTCAGCAGTTCATTTTAATCAAGAAGGAAGTTATATTTTAGGCGCACCAGAATGGATTATGCATCATATGGATTCTTCTTTAAAAGAAAAAATTAATTTCTATAGTGAAGAACATCGTGTGATTGGTCTATTTCATAGTGAACAACCTGTGACCAAAGAAGTATTGCCTACACAGATTGAATTGCTTGCTCTTTTATTTATAAAAGATAAAATCAGGAAAGAAGCTAAGCAAACATTGGACTATTTTAAAAAACAAGGAGTTCAAGTAAAAATTATATCTGGTGATCATGTAAAAACGATTAAGAATATTGCCAAATCACTACAAATTGATGAATATGATAAAGCAATTGATACAAGTGAATTATCGGATTCAGAATTAGAAGAAGCGGCATGTCATTATACTATCTTTGGACGTGTATCACCAGAACAAAAAAAGAAGTTGATATTAGCACTAAAAAAACAAAATCATACTGTTGCGATGATCGGAGATGGAGTGAATGATGTACTTGCATTAAAAGAAGCCGATTGTAGTATTGCAGTTGCCTCTGGATGTGATGGCGCTAAGAATGTAGCAGAATTGGTATTATTAGATTCTAATTTTGATGCGATGCCTAAGGTAGTAGAAGAAGGTAGAAGATCTATCAACAATATTGAACGTTCGTCATCATTATTTTTAACCAAAACTATATATGCAACTCTTATGGCGATTCTATTTCTATTTATTCATTTGCCATATCCATTTGAACCGATACAATTGACTTTAATTAGTGTAACTACGATTGGAATTCCCTCTTTTGTATTGGCACTAGAACCCAATTATGAACGAATCAAGGGAAGATTTTTTGAAAATATATTAAAAAACTCTGTACCAACTGCATTAACAGTTATCGCATCTATTTTACTATTAAGTTTGTTTGCTCATTTTCATATATTTTCATTGGAACAAGTTTCAAGTCTCTCTGTTTTATTAACTGCTTTTACAGGTTTCTTATTGTTATATAAATTATGTACTCCATTTGATAGAATGCGAAAAGCATTATGGCTTGGAATGATTATTTTATTTGTAACACAACTTTGTTTCCTAAAAGAATTTTATTCACTTACATCCTTTTCCCTTAAGATGTTAGGGATTTCTGGTATACTTATGGGAATTGCTCTTTTCCTTTACATCATGTTAGAAAGATGGATTTCTAAAAAACTCATTCAATCTAAAATATTGAAAAAGATAATGAAAACAGATTAAAATGGGGTGATTTTTCACTTCAACAGTGTATGAAAGTATTAAGTTGTATTAATAAGTTAATTCCAGTTTCATATCTGATATATAAAAACAGTTCATATTTGAACTGTCTTTTTGTATATTAACGGTAATAAGGTCCATAATATGGATATGGATAATAATTGTTGTAATATGGTCTAGGATAGAAAGCGGGAGCAAGTAAACCACCTGTAATACCTCCTAGAATAAATGGTCCTAAAAATCCTCCAGCAATAATGCGATCATCATTTGCAGAAACCATTTGACTATTAGAATAAGGACTTACAGAATTGGAAGTCATCACTGGACTATTTGAAAAATTACTAGAAGTTTGTGGGAAACTAGGTATAGTTCCATAATTAGAATACATAGTATTCCTCCTTTCATAATATAGTATGAATTGGATAGAAAAGAGTGAAAAAATGGACGAAAGATTAAAAAAATTAAGTAAAACAATTGTGAATCATTCCTTAAAAATAAAAGAAAACGATAGAGTCTTGATTACTGCACAAACCGAACAACCAAAAGAGCTTATCAAATGTTTGATCCGAGAGATTATAGAGCATAAAGGAATTCCTTTTGTAAGAATTGTAGAACCGGAGATAAATGCATTGTTACAAGAATATACTACAGAAAATCGTATACAGGAACTCAAAAAAAGAAGTGAATTTGATGTCGAAAATATAGATTGTTTTATCAATATTCATTATACAACCAATGATTTTGAAAACAATAAAATGAATCCTGATATTCGAAAAAAATTAGGTGAGGCAACAAAAGAAAGTGATTATATTAGAATCAACGAACGAAGATGGGTTTTATTAAATTATCCTTCCCGTTTGGATGCATATAAAGCAGGTATGCCAACAGAAGACTTTTATAATTATGCGATAGATGTTATGAATGTAGATTATGAGAAGATGTATCATGATATTGAACCATTAGAAGCATTAATGCGCAAAACAGACCAAGTACGCATTTTAGGACCAAATACCGATATCACTTTTTCCATCAAAGGAATGAATGTAGTTCCATGTTGTGGAGAAAGTAATATACCAGATGGGGAAATTTTTACAGCTCCTATCAAAGAAAGCGTAAATGGAATTATTACATATAATACGCCAAGCCCATATCATGGAGATGTGTTCCGTAATGTTTCTTTGAAATTTAAGAATGGGAAAATCATTGAAGCAACTTGTGATGGAAATGAACAAAAACTACAAGAAATTTTTGATACAGATGAAGGGGCTAGATATATAGGTGAGTTCTCATTTGGACTCAATCCCAAAATATTAAATCCTATGGGTGATATTTTATTTGATGAAAAAATTATTGGTAGTATTCACTTTACGCCAGGTCAAGCATATGATGATGCCTTCAATGGAAACAAGTCTGCGATTCATTGGGATATGGTCCTGATTCAAAGAAAAGAATATGGTGGTGGAGAAATCTATTTTGATCATAAACTAATTCGAAAAGATGGCCTTTTTGTCTTACCAGAATTATTGCATTTAAATTATGATTTAAAGTAGCAAGTTTTTATCATCCCTTTCATATACTTGATTAAGGTGATTGCATGAAAAAAGTATTTGAAGGAATTGGAATATTATCACTCGTTTGTTTAAGCTTTCTATACACAGAAAAAACAGTAAATGTAGTGAAAGAATATGATGAAATTATGATTGCGATAAAAAATGAAAATGATAACTATAAAGTAGAGGCAAAAGATGCAACCATAATAGAAGATACGATAGTTCCAGGTATCAATGGAAAAGAAATTCATATAAATGATAGTTACAATCAAATGAAACGATATGGAAAGTTTAACAATAACCTTCTTGTATATAAAGAGAAGAGTCCAACTGTTAGCATTGAGAATACCTTTGATAAATATGTAATTGGAGGAAATCCTGAAAAAAATATGATTAGTCTTATCTTCCTCGTAGAAGAAAATGATTCCATTGATACTATATTAAAAATATTAGATGAGAAAAATGTAAAAGGAAACTTTTTTGTTGATGGCAAATGGTTAGAAAAAAACAATGATGTTTTGGTACAATTAACCCGCCAAGGGCATAACATTGGGAATTTAAGTTATAATAGAGATTATAGTGATAGTTCTTATGCATGGGTGGATACCTTTATCAAAAAAGTAGGAAAACAAAATGTAGGGTATTGTTACAATGAAGTA
Organism: uncultured Bacilli bacterium; assembly: GCA_910576795.1. Classification (GTDB taxonomy): domain Bacteria; phylum Bacillota_I; class Bacilli_A; order RF39; family UBA660; genus UBA5026. The sequence goes on along the minus strand of CAJTIX010000007.1, from coordinate 15,409 downwards.
GCGGATTTAACGGCTCTAAAATTATGCTCACTATCCAAGAATTATACAATTAGACCCAATATTATTGTCAAAAACTATCCTTTAAAAGAAATCAAAGAACAAGTATCTGCAGGAAGTATTATTTCGATGCCAGTTCATAAAACTATTGAAAAAGAACTTTCTGCGATTATTTCTTATATCTATAGTAAAGGCTATAAAATTGAAAATTTAAAGAATCATTTAAGTGAGTCTCAAGTAATAGAATAACGGTTGAAAAATCGTTTTTTTTATGAAGCTTCAATCTAATTTTTTTTGTTAATCAATATTGTATATGTTATACTATATATAGAAACAGTAAATAAAGGAGGTATAATAAGTGAGAAAAATAAAAATTAATGGTATATATAAGCATTTCAAAGGAAATTATTATCTGATAGTTGATATTGCTAATCATTCAGAAACTAAAGAACAATATGTGGTATATAGAAGATTATATGGAGACGGAAGTCTATGGATTAGACCCATGGATATGTTTTTAAGTGAGGTAGATCATGAAAAATATCCAAATGTTAATCAAAAATATAGATTTGAGTTACAAGAAATTAAAAGTGTACAAGGAGATTAAATAATATAGTAATATAAAACGATTTGGACATCAATACAATCGTTTTTTTAATTAAATATTATGAAATATTTAGAATATCGTTTTCAATCAAAAACTTTTAAAGATAATAGATATTTATAATTCAAAATAATCAAATTATGATATGATATAAATAGAAAGTGAAAAAGAAGGTAGTTGTATGAAATATCGAGTATATTATAGAATAGAAGGACAAGCAGAGTACAAATATGTGAATACGTTATCATCAGAATTGGTAGATAAAATGGTTGAAGAATGTTTCATAGAAGATGATATTATTTTTAGCATTGTTGCTCATGATGAAGTCCAAGATATGGATATTGCAATTTTTTATGGAAATAGAAGTAACTATGAGCTAAAGAAAAGACAACAAAAAATCAAATATTTGAGTAAACATATAATGGGAGAAGGGATCATGTGCAAAAACCAGAACTATTAAGTCCTGCTGGAAATATGGAATGCCTAAAAGCAGCAATTGAAGGAGGATGTGATGCAGTCTACTTAGGAGGATATGCTTTTGGAGCACGTAGTTTTGCAGGTAATTTTTCAAATGAAGAATTGATAGAAGCCATATCCTATGCTCATTTATATGGGGTTAAAGTATATGTGACAGTGAATACATTGGTTTATGAAAGTGAAGTAGAACTTTTTTTAAACTATATTGATTTTTTATATCAAAATAATGTAGATGCGATTATTATACAAGATTTAGGAATGATGGATTTGATTCACCAAACCTATCCTGACTTAGAAATACATGCATCTACACAAATGCATATCCATAACATAGAAGGTGTGAAAGCAGTAGAACAAATTGGTCTTTCACGTGTTGTACTAGCACGTGAAACGGATATAAATACCATTCGTCATATAAAAGAAAATTGTAAAATAGAACTAGAAATTTTTGCGCATGGGGCCCTATGCTTTTGTTATTCTGGACAATGTCTTATGAGCAGTATGATAGGTGGTAGAAGCGGAAATCGTGGTACCTGTAGTCAATGCTGTAGGATGCCTTACACATTATATAACCAAGAAAAACCAATTAACCAAGACGCATATGTTTTAAGTCCAAAGGATTTGAATACTTTGGAAAATATTGGACAATTGATTGAAATTGGTGTAGATAGTATTAAAATTGAAGGTCGTATGAAAAGACCAGAATATGTATATTATGTTACCCATTTATATCGAAAAGCCATTGATGATTATAACAATGGAAATAAAATCATAATTACAGAACAAGAACAAAATACCTTAAAAAAACTATTTCATAGAGAATTTACAAAGGGATATTTGTTTGATGAAGAAGATAAAAACTGGTTGAATCCGGCAAGACCCAACCATATTGGAATCAAAATAGGAGAAGTGATTTCTTATGATAAAGGAATGGTTACATGTAAGTTATCCTATCCTGTTCATCAAAATGATGGCATTCGAATTTTAGGACACTATGAGGACAATGGATGTATTCTAAATAAAATATATCAAAATAAAAAATTAACCAATCAAGGAAGGATTGGGGATACCATCTCATTTGCCCTAAAAGGAAATTTTAAACCAAAAGATACACTCGTATTAACCAGTGACTCTCATGATCTAGAAGAAATTCAAAAGAAAATAAAAGAAAGAACTAGAAAAATTCCAATTGAGGGAGAAATTGAGTTGAAAGTTGGTAAGTGTATTCGCTATCAAGTGACTGATGGTATACATAAAATAACAGTTATAGGTAAAATTCCTGTGATGACTTCTCAAAATGCCCCTCTTACTACAAAGAGAATTGAAGAACAACTGAATAAATTAGGAGATACAATATACACATTACAAAATCTAGAAATCCATATGGAGGATCATATTTTTGTCCCTATTCAAGAACTCAATCAAATTAGAAGAACTAGTATAGAAGAATTGAATCAAAAAAGACAATATATCAAAAATTATCACAAAGAATTATACCATCGTGAAGTACCAACTTTAAAAGAAGAAAATGGATATACACTTCGAATTCATAGCGAAGAGACTTACTTCACAATCAAGGAAAAACAAATAAAACAAATCTATGTAGAAGATAAAAAGTTATATCAAAAATTAAAAAATGATCCTAGAGTTGTATTACTCTTACCAAGAGTAATGTCACATTTTGAACCTTGCTCAGACGATTGTATGGTAGGAGAACTAGGAAGTATATATTATTATCATTCCTTGTATTCTGATTTTTCTTTGAATGCAACCAATTCATACACAGTCGCATTCTTACATTCACAAGGAATACGTCGTGTCACACTTTCTTTGGAATTAAAAGAACAAGAAATAGAAACACTTGTTAATGCATATCAAAAAAGATATCACAAAAATCCAAATTTAGAATATTTTTTTACAATGCATCCAGAAGTTATGATTAGTAAGTTTAAAATTCCATCTTATTACAAAGTAGATACCAATCTTACCATGAAAGATTCCAAAGGACATCAATTTCTGATACATCAATCCAATGATGTTACAAGGATTTATTACCAAAAAGAAAAATCAGAACTGAATCCAAATGATCTCTTTTCACATTCTATTCATACCATTTGTATGACAGATTTGGATGATCATTATAAACAGTATTTGGTATAAATATAGAAAACAAGTGAACACTAATAATAGGTGATTTTATGATATTAGTCTATATTGAAAACAAGTCGTATTTGACAAAAATTCTATCCTATTTAGACGAATTAAAATTACCTTTCACAACCGATATAGAAAGAAAAACAGAAATTTTAGTGATTGCAGAATGTTCTAAAAAAATAAAATCTTACATACAAGAACATCTATTTCAAAAAATTATTTTTTTAACAGAATTAGAAGAACCACAATGGATAAAATATTATAAAAAACAAAATAAAACAGGAAAGACTTATCAAATAAGATTTAGGCAATTCTGCAACATGTGTACACATATTATTGTAACCATGCCTGCATTTGCAAATCTCTTAAAAAAGAAAATAAAAAGAGAAATTCAAATTCTACCAAAAGAATTGCCAACCATTCCAATGGTCAAAACCAATAAAGAAATTTTACAAAAATATCATATATCTAGGAAAAATAAATGTATTCTCATTCTAGATACCAATTATAGTCACTTAGAAGCAATTTCTCTTCTCGCACATACATATCCCAAATTTCAGTTTTTTCTAGTTGGATATCAAGCAGAATATTTACTGACAAAAAAAGAAAAAAATTTATTTTATACATTACCTCATAATGTCATAGAACAAAAATATATCGATTTCAATATTTATAGTGATTTATGCTATATCGCGTCAATCGTCATTCATTTTTACCAAGGAGAAATGGACTTTTCATACTTAAACATTCCATTGATACTGAAAAGACAACTGTTAATAGAATATCATTTTTCTTACCAAGACTATTTTGTGAACAGTAAAAATGCCTATTTATTTCAAACAACAGATGAATTGTTATTACGATTCAAAAAAATGGTAGAGGAAAGGGTTGCCAATCTGACAGAAAATGGATATGATCTAATCTTACAAAGTACACATAAAGAGATTTTAAAAAAATGGAAATTCATTCTTACAACTTAGTTTACATATTCTTATAGTATTGCTTTAAAATACTATATTTTTTTATCAAATTAGATTATAATGATACTAGAGGTGGAATCATGAGAGAACAAATATTAGAACTTCTAAAATTAGAAAAAAAAGCATTATCAGTAACAGAAATCAATGATGCATTGGGATTTCAATCAGTAGAGGATTTTAAAACTCTTTTAAAAGAACTGAATGCTATGGAAGATGAATTATTACTTTATCGTACCAATAAAGATAACTATATGTTATTTAATAATAGCCATTTGAAATTAGGTCGTATGATGGCAACCAAAAAGGGTTATGGATTTGTAGACATTGAAGGTGATGATGATGTTTTTATTCCACCATCTTGTATGAATAATGCGATACATGGAGATAAAGTTATTGTTGAAATTACTTCGAAAAAAGGAACAGATTTAGAGGGACGAATTGTTAAAATTGTGGATAGACAACTCAAATTGATGGTAGGAGAATATGTAATCAAAAATGGAGTTGGAACCATTCTCTTAGATGATGAAAAAGTAAAATTAAATATTGTGATTCCAAAAGAACATCGAATGGGTGCGATGGAAGGACATAAAGTATTAGTTAAAATTACCAATAAATTAAAAAACAACAATTATAATGGTGAAATTGTAAAAATTATTGGACATAAAAATGATCCTGGAGTTGATATTCTATCAATTGTAAATCAGCATGGAATTCATGATACTTTTCCAAAAGAGGTTATGGAGGAATTGGATACCATTCCAGATTATGTAAAACCAGAGGAAATGAGAAATAGAAAAGATTTACGTGGGGAAGAAATTTTCACTATTGATGGAGATGATACTAAGGATATTGATGATGCGATTTCCATTCAAACACTAGAAAATGGAAATTATCTATTAGGAGTACATATTGCGGATGTCAGTTATTATGTCAAAGAGGGTAGTCGATTAAATGAAGATGCTTATGAAAGAGGAACAAGCGTATATTTAGCGGACCGTGTAATCCCTATGTTACCACATAAATTATCGAATGGGATTTGCTCTTTAAATCCTCTAGAAGATCGTCTTGCGATATCTTGTGAAATGGAAATCAATGCAAAAGGAGAAGTGGTTTCCTATGATATTTTTGAAAGTGTAATTTGCTCTCGTAAACAGATGACTTATCAGAAAGTAAATCAAATTTTGGAAGAAAATATTGTTCCAGAAGGATATGAACCATACCAAGACTCTTTGCGAAAAATGGAAGAATTGGCTAAAATTTTAAGAAAAAGCAAAGAAGAAAAAGGTTATATTGATTTTGATTTAGATGAGTCTAAAATCATTGTGAATGAAAAAGGAGAAGCCATTGATGTGGTTTTGCGAAATCGTGGTAAAGGTGAAAAATTGATTGAAGACTTCATGATTGCAGCAAATGAAACAGTTGCGACTTGCATTTATTTTATGGAACTTCCTTTTGTTTATCGTGTACATGGAGAACCTAGTGAAGAAAAAATAAATAAATTCTTAAATTTTGTAGGTGGCTTAGGTTATCATGTCAAAGGTGATATCAAAAAAATGCACCCAAGAGTAATGCAAGATATACTAAAACAGTTAAGTGATAAAAAGGAATTCCATATATTATCTTCCCTGTTACTTAGAAGTATGCAGAAAGCTATTTATGACGCAACGAATATTGGACATTTTGGTTTGGCTAGCAAATGTTATACCCATTTTACCTCTCCAATTCGAAGATTTCCAGACACAACGGTTCATCGCTTACTTCGAAAATATTTATTTGAGCATCAAGTAGATAAGGATACAATTGCTTTTTGGGAAAAAGAACTGCCTGTTTTATGCGAGCATACTTCAGAAACAGAACGAAATGCGGTTGATTGTGAACGAGAAGTTGATGATATGAAAAAAGCAGAATACATGTTAAAACATGTAGGAGAAGAATATGAGGGCATCATTAGTAGTATTATGAGCTTTGGAATGTTTATTGAATTGCCGAATTTAGTAGAGGGGTTAATTCGTTTAGAGGATTTAACCGATGATCACTACTTATATGATGAATCAACACTTACACTACGTGGAGTGAAAAACAAACGCGGATACCGCTTAGGAGACAAAGTTTCTGTCATTGTAAAGGCAGCCAATAAAGAATTGAAAACGATCGATTTTGTAGTATCCAATGAACAAAATAAGGAAAAATATGGGAAGAAAGTAATAGAAACATAGGTGATACAATGGTAGAAATTCACAATCGCAAAGCCAAATTTGATTATGAAATATTAGAGACTTATGAGTCAGGGATTGTTTTAACAGGAACAGAAATCAAATCTATTCGTAATGGAAATGCAAATTTAAAAGATAGTTACGCAATTTATAAAAATGGGGAAATTTTTCTATTAGGAATGCATATTAGTCCTTATAAAGAAGGAAATCAGTTTAACCATGATGAACTACGTACTAGAAAATTATTGTTACATAAAAAAGAAATACTCAAGATAAAAAATTGTTTGGAATTAGATGGTTATACTTTAGTACCATTGAAATTGTATTTTAACAGAAATAGAGCTAAAATATTGTTAGGAATAGCTAAGGGTAAAAAAACATATGACAAAAGAGAGAGTATTAAAAAAAGAGATATAGAAAGAGAAATTAGAAAGCAATATAAAACTTTCTAATTTTTGTTTGACAAAATAAACTGTTTTCACTATACTAATTGGAAAAAGGAATGATATAAAATGAACAAAACTACATATAAAAATGCCTTGGGAAGCACAAATGCGTCTGTAATTCTTTTTTATAAACTAGCCGAGTTAGAAAAGAAAGGAAAAAGAAATTCAAAAGAGTTTAAAGATATATTTTTGTTATTAAATCGTATGGTATCAATTGAACGGAAAATTTACAATGAAACATTTGCAACTCCAGATGGAAAAAATCTTTATTTGCAAATGAATTCAAAACAGAGAACAGATTATTATTTTTTAGAACCTAGTATAGACAATATAACCAATATTCGTTTTTTGAATTATATAGCAGATGGAAATTCATATACATTGGATGGAATTATCCTTGATAATAGAGTAAAATACGTACAGTCCAATCAAGACATCTCTTTTTTCAATACATTGAATTCTTATTTACAATATGGAAATATCAATAGTAAACAAAAGAATACAATTATAGACTTCAAGTATGCCCTTATAGCAACTTCTAATATTTTGGAAAAAAGCTTTTTATCAGGTGAATTACTACTACCTGTTACGAATCTGCATATGACAGAAGAGGACCTAGCCGTTTCTCGTATATACCTATTTCAAAAGGTGAGTGAATTGTTAAATTATTTATTTTCAATCAATGATTCAGAAATAACAGAACAAACTTTACCTATGATTTTATATATAGAGTCTTGTTTGTGTATGTTAGATCCAATCTTAGTGGGTTCTTTACTGGTAGAAGTAAATAATAGTATCAACTTAAATCGATTATATGGAGCTGTTTTACAGGAAAGTAGAAATAAAATATCAAATATGTTAAATGATGTATTGTATACCAATGACTTTAAAGTAAAAAAATGGAATTGATAAGTAAAATAAAGTATGATATAATCCTTAGTACGGGGCTGCCTTGGTTTCGACGGGAATGTTCCGCTTTCAGTTGCAAGTGGGAGGTACACCTTACGTACAAACCAAAATTAAACGGAAATAAATTAAAAAATGCATTTGCTACTTTATTCACTAAGAATACTGTAGCCTTCGCTTAATCGAATTTAAGGAATGCAGCTTTCTTTTATTCTTTTCCTACGGGAATTTAAGAAGGCACGATTGAGTAGGATATATTACTGTTGGGCTCAACAATAGTGATGAATAATATGAGCTTACTAAATTATGGGTTGTTGGTTACTAACATAGTTTAGGAAAATAAATAATCAACTAAACTTGTAGACGCTGTTGGTAGGATATTTCCGGACAGGAGTTCAACTCTCCTCAGCTCCACCAGATTGATAGGAAACTCGAACTTTTTATTCGAGAGTAATAAATATTAACTAGAAGTACCGTCTAGTTTTTTTGTTATTTAAGAATGGAAGTGATGAGTTTTTTATGAAAGTAGAAGTAAAAGAATTAAAAATTAGTAATGAATTGCAAAGAAAGATTGATATGATATGTAGATTTGCAGGTGTGAGTTCAAACTTAACAAGTGGATGTGTAAAAAATATCAAAGGGACAAATATTGCCTATGTAAAACCTCATATCTTATCAGTCAACGGAAATGACTATTTATTATTTGAAGAATGTGATGATGTTTTTATAAATGGTTATTCCAAAAGGATTAAATTAAAAGATTTAGAAAGGTATTTGAAAGAAACTAAATAATTTAATTTAAAACTAGGCGTACAAAATAAGGCGTACTTTGAGGTTAAAAGTATGGGACTTTTGTACTTTTAATCTCTCTTAAAAAAATTAGAAAAGGAGAGATTGAAGAATGAACGAAGAAAAGAGAATTGCAGGGATTTACATTAGAGTGAGTACACTCGACCAAGCCAGAGAAGGCTTTAGTCTAGGAGAACAAGAAGCTAGATTAAAAGACTTTTGTAAGGCAAAACAATATGAAATATATAAAGTGTATGCTGATGAAGGAATCAGTGCTAAAAACGATAAAAGACCAGCATATCAAAATATGATGAATGATGTTAAGAATGGTATGATTAATGTCATTGTAGCATTTAAAATGGATAGACTTACTCGTAGTGTCTATGATGTAGAAAAGCTAATGAAGATAGTGAAAGAAGCAAATTGTGATATAGATTGTTTAGCAGATGAATCAAATACTACTACCTCAAATGGTAGAATGGTTATGAGGATTATGACAAGCGTATCTCAAAATGAAATAGAAAAATGTTCTGAAAGAACTAAACTAGGAATGGTGGGAGCTATTAAGGCTGGGCACATTCCAAATCGGACTCCTCTAGGATTTAAAAGAGAGAATAAAAAGTTAGTTGTTGATCCACTTACAAGAGATATTGTAGAAAGAGTTTTTGATTTATATTTAGAAGGTAAGAGTCATCAAACGATTGCTAATATCTATAATCAAGAAAAAGTATTAGGAAAAACAAATTGGTATGATTCGACTATACAAAAGATATTATCAAATGAATTATACAAAGGGGATTTTGTAAATGGCAGAAAAACAAAACATTCTACTTACTATGAAAATGTAGTTGCTCCTATTGTATCTAAAGAAAAATGGAATAATTGTCAATCACAAAAACAAAGAAATGCTAGACACTATGAAAGAACCGCAACTTATCTTTTTACAAATAAATTAAAATGTTCTAATTGCGGTTGTTTTCTAGGTGGAAAAGCAACTACAAAACCAAATGGAAAAAAATATTATTACTATCAATGCAAAAAATGTAAAACAAACTACAAAGAAGTAGATATATTAGAACTTCTTGCTATGCAAATTGTTGATTTAGTAAAATTAGACGACTTAATGAATAATTACTATACCCCTTTTATTAAATCAAAACTTAATAATAAAGAAATTAATTATGAAAAACAAATCAAAGAATTAGATAAACAACTAGATAGAATTAAAGCAGTTTATTTAAAAGGAATTGTTAAAGAAAATGAATTTGAAAAAGAGTATAACCATATCGAATATCAAAAACAAGATTTATTCAAGAAATGGCAAGAACAAAAGCAATATGAATCCTTAAATTTCACTGTAGATGATTTACTAATACTTGAAGATAAGCAACATTTAGATATTTATACTAGACCAGAAGAGTTTGTTTTAGGATTATATAATTGTGTTCAAGATTTAACAAGAGAAAAAGCACAAAAATTAATTGCTACTTATATTGATAATTTAGAACTTCAAGTAGTAAATAATAAATTAGAAATCGCAAATATCAATTTTAGAGAAGATTTCCTATGTTTTTGGGTAAATAATCATAATGAATATGGTATTCCATTAAACTATACTCTATTTAGTGATTCAGATGGAAATAAAATACCAATGAATCATGGAGGAAAAACACATGAGGAAGCATACAATTATTTTGAAAAATTAAAATCAACTATCACAGATGATTGTAAGTTAAATTACTATGAAATTGAAGCAGACGAACAACTAGAAGATGTTGGATTTATACCTAATGGAGATTATGAAAAAGTATTAAGACTAATGGTTTTATCAGATGGCAAGAAATACAATGATAAAACATTAAGATTAGGTGTTATTACCTTAGATTTAGAAAGTGCCTTACTATGTCGTGTAAACAGGATAAAGGAGGCTTCTAATGAGTTATGCCATATTTAGATGTGAAGGTGTTAATTCTTTAAGTGATTTATCTAATAGAGGTAAACACAATAAAAGAGAAAAAGAATCCTATAAAACAAATCCTGACATTAGGATAGAAGATAGTCATAAAAATATTGAACTTATCAAATGTGATAAAAGATATATTGAAAAATTTTATGAAATAACAAAAGATTATCGATTAGAATTTAATGAAAGAATGAAAAATACTAGATTTGATAGAAAGAAAAGCTTTTATCAAATGGTAAATGATTCTAAAAGTGTTGTTGCTGATGAGATATTATTTACAAGTGATAAGATATTCTTTGATAGTTTATCCGAAGAAGAACTAATGAAATGGTCAAATACTGTATTAGACTTTGTTTATGAGGATATGGGTTATAAAAAAGAACAAGTAATACATGCTACTTTACACATGGATGAGAAAACACCCCATATTCATTTAGTTGCTGTCCCACTTGTTAAAAAATTTGATAAACGAATTAATAAAGAGAGATATTCTATTTCTAAAAAGGCATATATCAAAAGCAGTATTCATCTAAGTGAATTACAAGATAAATACTGTAATCGATTAAATAAAAATGGTTTTAAACTAGAAAGAGGACAAAAGAATACTGGAGTTAGAAATCTTAGTCCAAAACAATTAAAACAAGTAACAAGAATCTTTAATAAAGATTTAGATAATACAAAATGGGAACTTAATAAAAAATATCGTTCTCTTATTAATAAAATGGAAAGTAAAAGCAAAGGTATCTTAAATAAGAAAATAGTATTTGATTATAATACCTATCTAGAACTAATGGATTATTTGAAACAAGCAAATGAGGCAGTTAATAGGGTTGCTAAAAGTGAAGGATTGTATAAAGAATTAGAAAAAGAGATTAAATTATATAAAGCATTACTTGCAGTTAATGATGAGAAAGATACACAAATAAATTATTTAAACAATAAAATTGAAAAACTAGAATTTGATAATACATCATTTAAAAATTTTATTATCCAATTATTACAAACTTTAAAAGACATATTTAGAAATATCTTGTTGTTTGGAAAGGATAGAGAAAAAGATATTGTTATAAATCAAATCAAAGATTGTTATGATAACAACTTATATAATGAAAAGGATATTTCATATATCACTAATGGTACATCTAAAGAAAAAGAGATGAATTTGTATTTAGAAGAAAAGGACTACGAAATCTTTTAATTCGTAGTCCATAAATACTAAATGGTGTCAATTTAGTAAACACACTTGTACATTGACATCATTAATGAACGTGTAGTAAGAAATATTTTCAAATATTTACTTACATATATTCAAATAACATTTAAAATATAGTATAATTAAATAGAAATGGAGGCTTTGTAAATGAATATAGATTTCAAAGATAAAGTGATTCTCGTTACTGGATCAACATCTGGAATAGGTCGTCAAATTGCTAAACAATTATTAGAAAGCCAAGCAAATGTCATAATTACTTATGGGCACAATGAAAAAATGGCAGAAGAAACAATGCAAGAACTATCAAATTATAAAGAAAATATTTTGCTAATTAAAGCAGATTTATCAAATGAGAATGATGTTAATATGATGTTTGATGAAATTACTAAAAAATATGATAAGTTGGATGGTTTAGTAAATTGTGCTGCTTATGATAAGGTGCTATCTATCGAAAATTTAACAGTTGAAGAATACAGACATGAATTAGATGTAAATGTTGTAGCAAGATGGCAATGTATAAAAAATGCAATTCCATTAATGAAGAAGTCTGCTGCACCTAGAGTTATTAATATTGCTTCAAGACTTGGAACGAGACCTATGGAGGATTCAGTAGCTTATTGTACTTGTGAAGCAGCAACTATTATGCTTACTCAATGTTGTGCTTTAGAGCTTGCAAAATATAATATAAGAGTAAATACAGTTAGTCCTTCTTTAACTCTTACTCCTCTTGGAATGCAAAGTTATACAGAAGAAGAAATTAAAGCGACTGCTGAAAAAAATCCTAGTAAAAGACTTGGAAAAACAGAAGATACAGCTAATTTGGTTTTATTCTTGTTAAGTGATAAGGCCGATTATATTAATGGAGAAAATGTTAACGTGAACGGTGGAATATTGCTAAAATAATTACATCATCTATTTAATACAAAAATGTGTAAAGTCATTTAAAAATATTTTCTAATATGATATAATTAAAATAGATTTCAGTATAACATTATGATTATACTGTTTTTTTATGGAGGAAATATGAAAAATAAAATTACAAAAGAGGATTTATACAAAAATTTAGACATAATTAATCAGTGGATTAATAATTCAGATAGTAAGGCTTCTATTATGTTAGGTCTTGTAGGTATCCTTTTGACAATTGTTTTTACAAATGGAAGTTTAACTTACTATACAATGAAAATTATAAAAGAAGTTTTCTTGAATATTAATTTTAGTGACATTCTTTATTTGCTTTTCTTTCTAAGTTCAGTAGTTTTTTGTGTTTATGGCTTATATGCTTTAATAAAAGTCTTAATTCCTACGTTAAAAATGAAAACTAATAAAACAAAATCGTATATGTACTTTGGAAGCATAGCTCAATATTCAAGTTTGGAAGAATATAAAGAAGACTTATTAGAAATCAATGAAGAAAGTTTTATTGATGATTTACTGAATCAGGTTTATCAAAATTCTATTATTTGTCATTTAAAATATATAAATTTTACTAAAGGAATAAAATGTTTCATAGGAGGATTTATTAGCACATTAATTATGTATTGTATAGGGATTTTGATATATTTATAAGGAGTTAAATAATATGTATTATGATTACAAAGAAGGAAAAAAGAAAATAGAAGAAATTTTGAATAATAATACTGAAATACAAAACAAAAATATCCCCAAGGATGATAGTGATTTTACATATGATAATGGCATAAAAAGCTGGATTGGATCTATTTTTGTTGATATAGTTGGTTCAAAAAAATTAATCGAAGGTGAAAAAGCTATAGTTGTAGCAAAAGTATTAAGAAGTTTTACTTCTGAAATTATTTCAATTATGAATAGTACTAACAATGCTCGTCAAATTGGAGTTAGAGGAGATTGCGTTTATGGAGTATTTTCGACTCCATATCAATCGGATATACTGGAATTATTGACTCTTTCTTCATATATTAATTGTTTGGTTAATATGTTAAACAAATTATTTTCTAAAAAGGGTTTTCCTAATATAAATGTTGGCATTGGTATTGGAGTTGGAGAAGATTTAATCGTAAAAGCTGGAAAAAAGGGAACAGGTATAAATGATAGAATTTGGATTGGCAAAGCAGTAATAGATGCTTGTGTACTTGCAGACAAAGCAGGACGAAATGGTAATGGAATAATTGGAGTAAGTAGTTTAGCTTATAATAATTTTATTGAAAAATTAGAAGAATCAAATTCAGAAGCTCGTAGCTGGTTTACTCAAAAATACGATTATGACCTAAATTCTTCTACATATTATGCTAATGTAATAAATACTGATTTTGATGATTGGATTAAAGAAAACTTGTAATATCTTTAAAAATTGGTATAATGATATTAGTTAAATTTATTACTAACTATTTATTTTGCTCTAGGAGTTGTTGTACGTCCTCCCAAAGGGCACCATTGGCGAATCTGTTCGAATTATTCGAACTTTGATATATAGAATCAATCAGAAATGATTGATTCAGACTGTTGACAAAATCAATGGTCTTTTCTTTTTTTGAAAAAGATGTATAATTAATTTAGTAAGAACGCTTTATATAATCCAAATTTAAAGCTTACAGTTCTTACTTTTTTATGTGATTTTGATATAATAGAAATGGATTATATAAAGAAAGTAAGTGGTATATTAATGGCAATGACAAAATAAACCAAGAAAAATGATTGTATTATATTAAGTACGATAGAAGAATTAGTGCCAGTTGACCATTTGGTAAGAAAACTAGATAACTGTATAGATTTTACATTTATAGAAGAATTAGTAAAAGACTTATATAGTGTATCAGGTCGTCCAAGTGTTCCTCCAGTGGGACTTTTTAAATTAATATTTATAAATATTGTATTTGGAATTAATTCAATGAGAAGAACATGTGAGGAATGTAAGGTAAATATGGCATATAGATGGTTTTTAGGATTATCAATATATGAAGATATACCAAATTATTCAACTTGGAGCCAAAATTATTTTGAGATTATTTTGAATTAGCTCAAATGTAGAAGTAAATTCCAGATTGAAAAAGAAAAATCCACTATCTTTAAGTAATTATGAGAAAAGGAAGAAAAAATAGTGGAAAATTCCTTTTTTTTGATGTAAAATATAAGAGAAAGCACAAAAATCACAAAATTAAAGCATGCTTCGCAGAGGTCGAACGAATGAAAATTTTTTTGAATTTCATAATTCCACCTCTAGAATCTTATAATGCTGATTCCAATGATGGTGCTTATATTTGTTAGTTTATTTTTTTAATAGAGATGGTGATAAACTAACATTATTAGGTTCAATTTCATGAATACCTAATTTGTCTATGGTGTTTTTACCATAGAGTTTACTGAATACTGAATATGGTGATTCATTATTCAGTTTTTTTCTTTTGTAAGAATTAATATGAGACATGACTAGACTAATATCATTTTGAGTCAAATCATCAAAGGAAGTACCTTTTGGAAGAATTCTTCTAAGTAATTCATGATTTACTTCACATGCTCCTTTTTCAAAAGGACTTGATGGATGACAATAGAAAATTTTAGTTCTAAGTTCTCCAGTTTTCATATCAAACTCTATCGCAGAAGGATTTGAAAATTCACTTCCATTATCAGTTAATATGATAACAAAAAGTTCCTTAAATTTATCTAGACCTAAAAGTGATTGAAGTTGATT
>CAJTIX010000006.1 GCA_910576795.1 uncultured Bacilli bacterium | reverse complement strand
GATAGGGATATTTATACACCATGGATTACCCCAGAAGAGGATGAGAGAATGATCCTCAATACAGAAAGGCATATTGGTTACAATCAAGGTATGGAACAGGGAAAATTAGAAAATAAAAGAGAAGTTGCAAGAAATTTATTGGTATCAGGGGTTGATATTAAAATAATCGCAAAAGCAACGGGATTAACGAAAGAACAAATTTGTAATATAGGGTGATTATTTAGGAATGACCAGAAATTAGATATATTAAAGGGAAAAGAAACTATATAAAATACTTATTACCCAAGTAGTCAACAATGCAATGTATTAGTTATCAAAACAAAGGAACCAAATATTTAAATGCCCATGCCCAAAGTAAGTTAGATAGAGACTGTAATGTAGCAAAGAATCAGAAATATTTAGGGGTGCATTTAAAACCTGTTTTGATTTTTTGCTCTATAATGTATAATAAAAAGTGAGGAAGTGATGATATGGCTAAAGTTGTATTGATAACAGGTGCTGGAAGAGGAATTGGCGCTGCAATTGCGGAGGAATTTGCAAGTAAAGGATACCATTTAATTTTGAATTATTGTACCAGTGAAACAGAGACAAGGATATTACAAGAACGACTTGTAAAAGAATATAAAATCAAGGCCATTGTGATAAAAGCAGATATTTCGAGTGAAGATGAAGTAAAGCACATGTTAACGATTGCAACTCAAACATTCAATACTATTGATGTTCTTGTGAATAATGCGGGAATTGCTATTGATACATTGTATGAGGATAAAACAGCGGACAATTTTAGAAAAACATTGGATGTCAATTTAATTGGAACTTTTTTGGTTAGTAAATATGTAGGAGATATCATGTATGCAAATCAAGAAGGAATCATCATTAACATTGCTTCTACGAATGGGATAGATGAATATTTTCCAATGAGTTTGGATTATGATGCTTCCAAAGCAGGAGTGATCTCACTTACTCATAATTTGGCATTACAATATGCACCATATGTTAGAGTGAATGCAATTGCTCCTGGATGGATTGCAACGGAAAATGAAGTCAAAGAATTGGATCAGGATTATATTGAGTCGGAGCAAGATAAAATTTACTTACATCGATTTGGAGAACCAAGAGAAATTGCAAAAGTGGTTTCCTTTCTAGCAAGCGAAGATGCAAGTTTTGTAAATAATGCAATTATACGAGTAGATGGAGGACAAAGATGAGAAAAATGTATGAAAAATTAGGCATTAGACAGGATATATTGGATATGGTAAAACAGGCAGAAATTGTATTACAACCTGAATTTTCAAAAATCGATGCACTTGCTGATTATCAAAGTTTGAAAGTACTCAATGCATTTCATAAGTATCAAGTATCTGAAATTCATATGCGTAGTACAACTGGTTATGGGTACGATGATATTGGAAGAGATACGATTGAACAAGTATTTGCGGAAGTACTAGGGGCAGAGGATTGTTTGGTTAGAAATCAATTCATATCGGGTTCTCATGCCTTGACTGTTTGTTTCTTTGCTCTATTAAGACCAGGTGATACACTTCTTAGCATTTCTGGTGAACCTTATGATACCTTACATCAAGTCATTGGAATAAAAGAAAATCAAAGTTCTCTTGCATCCTATGGTATAAAGTATGACCAAATTGATTTGGTAGAAGATGCATTTGATGTTCCTAAAATCCAAGAATATTTAAAAAACTCAAAAGTAAAAGTGATAGAAATTCAAAGATCAAAAGGATATTCTAGTCGAAAGAGTATTGGAATTGAACAGATAAAAGAAGTTGTTGAAAAGATTAGAGAAATTGATTCAGAAGTAATTATTATGGTAGATAATTGTTACTGTGAATTTGTAAATGAAATGGAACCTCTAGAAGTAGGTGCAGATATTATGGTTGGGTCTTTGATCAAAAATTTGGGTGGTGGAATTGCACCCAATGGTGCCTATATTGCGGGAAGAAAAGATTTAGTAGAACTAGCTGCAGAACGATTGACTGTTCCTGGTGAAGGAAAGGAAGTTGGTCCTAGCTTAGGTGTTAATAAATCTTTATTACAAGGTTTGTTTTTTGCACCTACAGTGGTTGCTAGTAGTTTAAAAACAGCTATTTTAGCTAGCTATCTTTTAGAACAGTTGGGATATAAAGTAGAACCTAGATATCATGAGAATCGTGCTGATATTGTCCAAATGATCACATTCGGAAATCCTGATGATCTAATTCATTACTGTCAGGGGATTCAAATGGGTTCTTATATAGATGCCCATTCTGTTCCGATTCCTGGGGATATGCCAGGGTATGATGATCAAATTATTATGGCATCAGGTAGTTTTACACAAGGTTCTTCGATTGAACTATCTTGTGATGGACCAATTCGTCCACCTTATATTGCTTATATGCAAGGGGCTTTGACCTATCCTGCTGGTAAATTGGGCGTAATGAAAGCCATTTCTTATTTAATAGAGAATAAATGATTGAAAAAAGAAAATAGATATGATACAATGTGACTATCCTGAATCATAAAATAGCCTGTAGAAGTGAAGAAATAATAATTTAATTATTTGCAAACAGAAGGGGGTATATATTCTATATACTCTTTCTTTTGATATTGTAAAGAACATCAAAATATAGTACACTAGTGATATATAAGAATAAAAAACAAAAATAAGTCTCATAAAAGTAGTAAGGAGAATAAAATATGAAAAAGAAAGGATTTACATTAATTGAATTATTGGCGGTGATTGTAATATTAGCGATAATCGCTTTGATAGCAACTCCAATGATAATGGACGTAATAGAAAAGAGTAAAAGAGGAGCTGCTATAGATAGTGCCTATGGTTATTTAGAGGCCTTAGAACAGTATATAATAATGCAGGATATGCAAGAATACGAAGTGAAAATAGAATCAGATAAAATATATCAAGTAGAATCTGATACAACATATAATGAAATAGAAAATGTTTCTGAAAATTATTTGAACAATTTGCTTTCCTTTAAAGGACAGGCACCTACAGATGGCTATGTAGAATTAGAACAATCAAAGATGGTATATGGAGAACTAGATATTAATGGGTACCATGTTGTATGCAAATCTAGTACAAATTGTGAAATAACAGAAAGAATTGTAATTAATGCTACCGATATTGCGATTGTCGAAGAGGAAAGTGAAGCAAGCCATGTGATAGGATTACAACAGACTCTGCAATTACATGTTAGAATGACCCCAACTGATGCTACCTCAAAAGTGAAGTGGAGCAGTAGTAATGAAACAGTTGCAACTGTATCTACTACGGGTCTTGTAACACCTATTGCTAATGGAACAACAACGATAACAGCACAAGTAAGTAAGTCTCTCAAAGCAGAGTTTGCCTTAGAAGTAAATGAATTTGTGCAAGAAGAAAAAATATATTTGTATTTTCGTGGAAAAGATAACACAGACTTAACAGGAGGATACATAGAGCGAAATCAGGGTCCTGATTCACAAATATCTTTTAAAAATGATAAAATCTATATGAATCTTAAAGTTTCTTCGGATATTGGGAGAAAACTTTTTACAAAGAAAAAAATAGATATAACCAATTATAAGCAACTTCGTATTTTATATAATGCTACTGCGCAAAGTAGCGATGTTTATAATACAATTGGATTAGGAATAGCGGATGCTAATACTAGTTATACAACACCAGCAACAAAATCTAATACAGATAGAGGGTTGAAAATTGAAGAAACCATTTTGACTTTAGATATTTCTGATATTAAAGGTGAATATTATATCTATATTAGTGCTGGTTCCTTAAAACCTTATATATATGAAATTTGGTTAGAACGATAAAAATACAATATGGTATGAAATATACCATTTTCTTGTAATAAAATGATATACTAAGATATAAGGAAGGTGAATCATGAAAAAGAAAGGATTTACATTGATTGAGTTATTGGCGGTAATTGTAATATTAGCGGTAATCGCTTTGATAGCGACTCCAATGATAATGGATGTAATAGAGAAGAGTAAGAGAGGAGCTGCCGTAGATAGCGCTTATGGTTATTTAGAAACCTTGAATCAATATATGGTTCTCCATAAAATAGAAGATAGTGGTATTAAAATGGAATCCAATGGGATTTATCGAGTGGAAGAGGAGACCTTTTATTCTGATGTTGATAGTATAGATGGTGTTTATTTGAATCAGTTTCTTACTGTAAAGGGATCTTATCCTAGTGATGGATATATTGAACTGAAGGATCAAAAATTTGAGTATGGAGAATTTGATATTGATGGATATCATATAGAATGTACAGTCAGTAATTGTGCGATAAAAGAGATAAGTCATGAAAAAATAGATCAAATCTCAATTGTTGAAAGTGACCATTATATAGGGTTAGATGAAACGATGCAACTTCATGTTTCTATACAACCTGAAGAAGCGGCAAATCAAAGAATCAAATGGTCAAGCAGTAATGAATCAGTTGCTACAGTGGATAATAAAGGATTAGTAAAAACTATATCCTATGGGCAAACGATTATCACTGCTAGCGCAAATAAGGACGTAAAAGTTGACTTTGAATTAAATGTAAGTCCGTTTTATGAAGGGAAAAAAATCTATTTATATAAAAATGGACTAGATAATACAGAATTAACAGGAGGATACGTAGAGCGAAACCAAAGTTCTGAAATCCAACAAGGAGCAAAATTTACAGATGAATATGTGCAGTTAGGTTATGGTTTTAAATATGGATATATTGGAACAAGGCTCTTTACACGGAAGAAAATAGATATAACCAATTATAAGCAACTTCGTATTTTATATAATGCTACTGAGCAACTCGACACTGTTTATAATACAATTGGATTAGGAATAGCGAGTGCTAATACTAGTTATACAACACCGATGACAAAATCTAATTCAGATAGGGGGTTGAAAACCGAGAATACCATTTTGACATTAGATATTTCTGATATTAAAGGTGAATATTATATCTATACTAGTGCTGGTTCTTTAAAACCTTATATATATGAAATTTGGTTAGAACGATAAAAATACAATATGGTATGAAATATACCATTTTCTTGTAATAAAATGGTATACTAATCCTAAAATAAGATATGAAGATAGTTTTTTGATAAAAAAAGATTGATGTTACAAATTATCAGCAAGCCCATATTTTATACAGTATTTTACCACCAGCGAATAGTGAATATAATACTTTTAGCGTATTCATTTCCTCTGCCAATAGTAGTTATGATGTAGGTTCTTTAAAATCAAAATTGGAAAAGGTTTCTTAAAAGTTTATGTTTATCAGATTTGGTTTACATAGTAATCAGGTCATTGTGATATAAAAAAGGAATAAAATGTGTTGACAAACATAATATATTTATGTATACTATAGAAGAAAATTAAAAAAGGAAAGCAGAAGTATCCACTTCTCACCCGATTGCTTAAGCTTTGGGTCAATGCCAATAATAACTTTGGGATTTTTAAGTGGATACTTTTATGTATTCACTTTTTTATGGAGGTGTCAGGTATCGCAAGAGAAAAAGATATGTACATTAACGAACAAATACGTGCAAAAGAAGTGATGGTAATTGGACCAAATGGAGAACAACTTGGTGTAAAACCGATTAAAGATGCTCTCACATTAGCTTCTTACGCTGGTTTCGACTTGGTTTTGATGAGTCCAAATGCAACCCCACCGGTTTGTAAAATTATGGATTACAATAAATTCAAATATGAGAGTAAAAAGAAACAAAAGGAAAACATGAAAAAACAAAGGGAAACCAATTTGGAAGTCAAAGAATATCGTCTATCTGTTACGATAGATGTGCATGATTTTGATACACGTGTTCGTAATGCATCAAAATATTTAGAAAAGGGTCATAGAATAAAAGTGTCTGTTCGTTTTCGTGGAAGACAAATGGCACATCAAGAATTGGGTCGTGATGTTCTAATGCGTTTTGCAGATGCGGTTAAAGATATTGCTGTCATTGAACAACAACCCAAAATGGAAGGGTATTTTATGACTATGATGCTAATACCAAACAAGGAAAAATAGGAGGAATAATTATGCCAAAAATGAAAACCCATAAGGGAACTGCAAAAGTTTGTAAAGTAAGACCTGGTGGAACGATTAAAATTGGAACTCCAGGATCAAGACATAACACTGGAAAGAAAAATGCTGCTTCTAATCGTAAAAGCAGAAAAGGATCATTATTAAGTAGTTCAGATTACAAAAGAATTAGAACCAATTTAGGAAAATAGTATTAAAGGAGGATATATATGGCAAGAGTAAAAGGTGGCACAATTCATCGTGCACGTCGTAAAAAGGTAATGGACCAAGCCAAAGGATACTTTGGAAGTAAACACAGATTATATAGAACTGCAAAAGAACAAGTAATGCATTCATTAAGTTATGCATATAGAGATAGAAGACAAAAGAAAAGAGATTTTAGAAAGTTATGGATTACAAGAATCAATGCTGCTTGTAGAGACAATGATATTAGTTATTCAAGATTTATCAATGGTCTTAATAAAGCAGGTGTAACTGTAAACCGTAAAATGTTATCTGAGATTGCAATTGATAATCCAGCAAGCTTTACTGAATTAGTTGGAATCGCAAAAGATGCTTTAAATGGAAAAACAACTGCACCTAAAAAAGAGGAAAAACCAGTTGCTACAAAGAAGACTGAGACAAAAGTAGAAACAAAAAAATCAGAAGAATCAGATTTATCTAAAATGACAGTTGCTGAATTACGTGATTTAGCAAAGTCAAAAGGTATTGAAAGTACTTCTTCTATGAAAAAGGCTGAATTATTAGATGCTTTAAAATAATCACATATTTGTGGTTATTTTTTTGTGTTTGAGTATAATTCACTTTTTCGTTCATACTAATACTGGTGATTTTTATGTATTACTTAAATGTATTTTTCGTCTATTCTATTTTAGGGCATTTATTAGAAACATTTGTATATATGGTCAATTCTGGAGAAAGTGGAATTTTGTATGGTTTTTGGACACCCGTATATGGAATTGGATGTATCATTATTATTTTTTGCTATCAAGCATTATTTAGGAGGCATCATTTGTCTAAGAAAATAGAAGCACTTACAGTCTTTTTGATAGGGGCTGTTTTGCTTACCTTTATTGAATGGGTTGGTGGAATTTTAATCGAGATTCTATTTGGTTATGTATTTTGGGATTATAGTCATTTCAAATTTCATATTGGTCCTTATATTGCGTGGGAGATGGCTCTTATTTGGGGCATTGCTTCTTTAGCACTTATTTTTTTCCTAAAACCAATTGTTGATAAAATTATAAAAAAGATACCCAAATGGGCAACAATTTTATGTAGTATACTCTTTATCATAGATGTGATTTGTACAGCTTGTTTTAAATTGTAGTTATTTAATATATCCATTTTGAACGTATTTTGTTTCATTCACAACGATAAAAGCTTTTTGATCGATAGAATGAATCAATTTTTTTAAGTGCTCAAAATTATTTTTTTGTATTTCAATAAATAACATATATTTTTCGTTGGCTTTGTCTTGACCTTTGACATCAATAACAGATACCGCATATCCTTCACTCCTTAATACATCGATCAATTTATGATTGTTGTTGCTTGTCACTACTTGTACTCCAAAATTACCCTTGATAAAACGATCCGATAAATAGCCACCAATATAGGTTCCTGTTGCGAATCCCAAAGAATAAGCAATCGCAATCCATAAACTTGTTTCTGTTGTATTTAAGGCTTCTTTGACAATTACAAACCATACAAAAACTTCAATAAATCCAACACAGCTTGCGAGTAGGGTTCTACCTTTAACAGTGATAAGTGTACGAACAGTTCCCAAAGAGACATCAATGATTCTGACAAAAAAAATTTTAAGACATAATAGAAATAAAGTCATTTTTCTTTTTCCTTTCTTATATTTGAAATTTTAATTTATATTGGTTATAATAATATAAGGTGATGGTATGAAACGTAGAAGAATCAAAAAACAGGTATATATACTAGGTGTTATTTTGATACTATTTATAGTATCTACGATTTTTGGAATTCGATACTTGATTTATAGAGGAACGAATGCCTATCAATTAAAACAATTGGGTTATCAAAAAGACGATATTGCAATAATTGAGAAACTAGAAAAAGAACAGATTCAACAAATTTTAAAAATGGAATATAACGCTTTTATTCCCAAATTGTTAAAAGAAAAATATTATATTTTTGAAAACTTAGAACGTTATTTGACTTATCAAAATAAAGAAAAAGACAATGACTTGACCCATGTTGTCAGTATGGTAAATGTGGGAGCTGATCATGATTATTATGAGGAAGAATTTGTGGCTCCTACCAAAACAGATTTGAAAAACGAATACCTGATATTGGTGAATAAATTTCATTATTTGGGGGAAAAATTTTCTCCAGAAGATTTGGTATCTATTAAAAATTGGTATGCATATGGTGAGAATGAAATTCGAAAAGAGGTATATGATCAATTTCTTATGATGTTTCGTGATGCTGAAAAAGAGGGGTTAAAATTAATCATTACTTCTGCTTATCGTGATTATGCATTTCAAGAATCTTTATGGAATCGTTACAAGAACGAAAAAGGAGAAGAGTGGGCTGATAGTGTTGCTGCAAGAGCAGGATATTCTGAACATCAAACGGGACTTACTTTGGATATCATAACGGATGGAGAATATAAGACTATGGATACATTTGAACAATCTGACGAATTCAAATGGTTGAGTAAAAATGCACATAAGTATGGTTTTATTTTAAGATATCCGAAAGGAAAAGAAGACATTACAGGCTATGATTATGAATCTTGGCATTATCGCTATGTAGGAAAAGAAGTAGCCTCTAAAATTTATAATTTGGGCATTACTTATGATGAATATTATGCATATTATAAAGATGAAATAGAGGGTTAATATGAAAAAAATTTTAGGTGGCTTCTGTATTATTCTTTTGTTATTGACAGGTTTTCTTTTATGGAATCAGTTTCATAATCAAACACCTAATTCGGTAGAAGAGAAAAATGCTTATATTTTAAAAGGATATACAGAAGAAGAAAAAAATAAAATTGAAACCTTAAGTCCAGAAAATCAAGCTTATTTGTTGGAAGAAGATTATCAAAGTAGTATTCTTACTTACTTTGAAACACCAAATTTTGATGAAACAAAATTAAAGGATTACATTCATTTTTCAAAATTGTATGGGCTTTCTCAGGATGATATTGTTTTTATTGTGAACCACCAGTATAATGATCTGGAAAAGTATGATGTAAAAACAGTTGCACTTATGCATGAAACTTACTATATCCATGAATTTTTAGAAAGATACCTAAATTATAGTAATATTCATCCAACTGAGCAGATAGAATCGGTTGTTGCAAATGTCAACAGCAATTTAGATTATGCTTTTTATACACAAGACTATGCGGTTGATTTTGATAAACAATATTTGATATTGGTGAATAAATATTATAAATTATCTAGTGATTATACGCCTTCTAACTTAGTTACTATCGCATCACAGTATGGAAGAAATCTTTCTCTTGAAAGTACTGTCTATGAACAGTATCAATTGATGTGGAATGCAGCAAAGAAAGAAGGTTTAACACTATATATCAGATCTCCTTATAGAAGTTATGCAACACAACAAAGACTTTATAACAATTATGTTGCACAAGATGGAAAAGTAGCAGCTGATACTTATTCAGCAAGAGCAGGGTATTCTGAACATCAAACAGGGCTTGCTTTTGATGTGACTAGTCCAACTACCAATTTTGATACGTTTCCAAATAGTAAAGAATTTAAATGGCTCTTAGAACATGCACATGAATATGGATTTATTTTAAGATATCCTAAGGGAAAAGAATATATTACAGGGTATATGTATGAACCATGGCATTATCGTTATGTAGGAGTTGATGCTGCGACCATTATTCACGATACTGGACTCACTTTTGAAGAATATTATGCGTATTATGTAAGATAGGTAAAATTATCTTACTTTTTCATATACTATAGTGGTGAAGTATATGGGTGTTGAAACGTTTAAGAAATGTGTTTATGTGGTTCTTTTTATTTTAATTGTCATTTTTTTTACAAAGGATATTAATTTTTTTGGATCAAAATTTTATGAACATATAAAGGAAATTGAAAATCCAACGGATTTGACTGTACTTGTTAACAAAAATTATAAATTGAAAGAAGATTATATCCCGCCTGATTTGGAACAAATTCCTCTTGATTACGCTACAGATGATAAATATATGAGGAAGGAAGCAAAAGAGGCGTTTGAACGTTTGAGTGAAGATGCGAAACAGATGGGGTATCAAATTATTGCGACTTCTACTTATCGCAGTTATGAATATCAGGAGAAGTTATATGATTATTATGTAAAAATGAAAGGTCAGGATTATGCAGATTCTTGTTCAGCTCGTCCTGGACATTCTGAACATCAAACAGGTCTTTCTGTAGATGTAATGGGTTCCAATCAGGATTATGATTTATTTGCAGAATCCATTGAGTTTGATTGGATGAAACATCATGCTCATTTATATGGATTTATTTTAAGGTATCCTGAAGGAAAAGAAAAAATAACGGGTTTCAAATACGAACCATGGCATTACCGTTATGTAGGAGTTGATGCTGCAACTATTATTTATGAAAATGGATGGACATTAGAAGAATATAAGAAACAATGATTTATGTTATAATGAAATTGGTGATATTATGGAACAAATTACACATGAATTTTCTCCTTATTATAATATAGATTCTAAAATTTTAATACTAGGAACGATTCCTTCTATTCAATCCAGAAAAAATGGCTTTTATTATGGTCATCCTCAGAATCGTTTTTGGAAGGTTCTAGCGTGTATTTATCAAGAGGATATTCCTAATACCGTTCAGGAAAAGAAATGTTTACTAAAAAAACATCATATTGCATTATGGGATGTACTTGCATCTTGTTCTATAGAAGGCTCGTCTGATCAATCTATTTGTAATCCAGTTTGTAACGATTTTTCTTTTCTTCTTAAAAATAGCTCAATTGAAAAAATTTATACAACGGGTCAAAAGGCATATCAATTGTATCAAAAATATTGTTATCCTAAAACCAAAATAGAAGCGATTTTACTTCCTTCTACAAGTCCCGCGAATGCAGCATTTTCGTTAGATCAATTGGTTCGAATTTATTCACAAATTTTGATTTAAAAATATTAATTATTTAATATAATCCTTTATTTATAGTATAATCATTTATATGAGGAGATGATATCATGAAAATTTATTTAATAAGACATTGTGAATCAGAAGATGACGTTTTAAATTGCTATGGCGGATGTGCCGATTTTGATTTAACTGATAAAGGAATTGAAACAGCTGAACAATATTCTAATAAAATTGTTAATTTAGGAATAGAAAAAATATTTTCAAGTCCTTATAAAAGAGCTAAAAATGTTGCTTCTATTTTTAACGAAAAATTAAATTGTGGCATAGATATTATTGATGATTTAAAAGAAATGAATACCTATGGTGTAATGTCTGGAGTCAATAAATATTTAGCAAAAAAAATATTTGACTTATTATTAAATAGTGAAGAATATAAAGAATTTGGATATTATAAGGGTAAATCTTTTGAAGGTGGCGAAAGTGTTGAAAATTTTGATAATAGAGTTCGAAATGCATTTTCATTTATAACAAATAATTCTTATAATACTATAGCCATAGTATCACACGGTGGAGTATTTAGAAGTGTTTACAAAAATATTTTAAATCAAAGTAAAAAAATACTAGAAATAGCTGATGTTGCGACTATTGAAATTGAATACGATAATGGAGAATATTCCATAATTTCAATGAATGGTATTGAATTAGAGAAATAGTTTTTAAATTATCGCAGAAGTTCGATTCTTGTTTGTGATAACCAAACCTTATCAATTTTAGATAAACATATATTAAATTTGCTACATGCTTCAAGCTACATAATAAGGGTAATACTATTCCTTATTATGGCGAAGACTTTAGTGGCTACGCCACTAGTCTCGCTCATGAATACATTTAACTACTATGCCATTGTGCATAGTAATTTTTATATATAATTTTAAATTGTAAGAAATTGATTCTATAATTTTACTACCAATTTACTACTTTTGAATGCAAAATATAAGAGATTATAACAATTTATGTGAATATTTTCCAAAAATAAAAATGTCGTAAACACTTATAAATAAAGGTTATAACGACATTTAAGAACTTATAAAAAGTTACTCAAAAAAGTACAATATTTTTTATTATAAAAGTACATAATTGTCTAAAAATGTCATACTTTTTAATAGAGGTGGATTGATGAAGAAGATTGTAATACTATTAATATGTGTTGGTTTATTGTTGCCTGTTTGGATTGTAAAAGCAGATACGGATTTGGCACCAAATGCCAAAAGTGCTATTTTAATAGAAGCAAGTACAGGAAAAATTATTTATGAAAAAAATAGTCATGAAAAATTGTCTCCAGCTTCTATGACCAAAATGATGAGTATGTTGGTGATTGTTGAAAGTATTGAAAAAGGAATTATTTCTTGGGATGATATGGTGACTGCATCTGAAAATGCATCTAAAATGGGCGGAAGCCAGATTTTATTAGAAACTGGTGAACAAATGAGTGTTGCCGATTTATTTAAAGGTGTAGCAGTTGCTAGTGGGAATGATGCTGTTGTTGCTCTTGCAGAAGCAGTGGCAGGTACTGAAGAAGAATTTGTAAATATGATGAATACAAGAGCAAAAGAACTCGGTTTAAAGGATACGATGTTTAAAAATCCACATGGGCTAGATGATGCGAATCATTATTCAAGTGCCTATGATATGATGTTAATTGCTAAGGAACTGGTAAAACATGAAAAAGTATTAGAATATACATCTATTTATGAAGATTATCTAAGAAAAGGAACATCTAAAGAGTTATGGCTTGTGAATACCAATAAATTGACTCGTTTTTATCCTGGAGTAGACGGGTTAAAAACAGGATATACAGATACTGCTGGCTATTGTTTAACCGCAACTGCTAAAAAGAATGGAATGCGTTTAATTGCCGTAGCGATGGGAGAAGCAGATGCTAAAGTAAGAAATGCAGAAGTTACTTCTATGCTAGATTATGGATTTGCGCAATATAAAGTAAATGAATTATTGAATCCCAATACTGTTATTTCAAAAGTAGAAATTGAAAAGGGAAAGAAGAAACAAGTAGAAATAATTCCCTTACAGAATGCAACGGTGGTAACACGTAAAACAGAAACTATTGGAAAAATTACTTATGATTTGCATTTGGATGAAGTGAAAGCTCCTGTTAAAGTAGGAGAAAAAGTAGGAATCCTTGATATTTTAGAAAATGGAAATAAAATAGGACAAATAGAGATAACAGTAAAAGAAGAAGTCAAAAAAGCAAACTTTTTAGATTTATATTTACGATATCTTGGTGATATGACAGGTGGGGCAATTCAATTTTAAAATAAGGCTAATATTGCCTTTTTTTAGATTAGTTCTAAACTTTATGTTATAATAAAGTGGGTGGTTATCTAATGAATATTGAAAAACATATGGAATTAGAAGAAAAAATTGCAGATGTACTGTGTACAAAGAACTTTTCCGATATGGCAAAGTCGCATATCAAAAGAAGTCTTAGGTTGATGAGTGTGATTCCTAGTTTAGAGATGGAGCAACATATATTTGAAGTAATTGAAGGTTTAAAAAGAACAAATATTTTTCAGATAGGAACAAGATTGAAGTTAGCTGAATCCAAAGAATTTAAGGGGCATATTCATTCAGACATTGGTGGTTGCGTATCTCTTTCTAGAGAAAAAGTAGCTGTGATTAAGGACCAGTGGTACTTATTTTCAATGGTACATGAACTTTCCCATGTTGCACAGCCACAGGATGCTTATAGATTACCACAATTATATGATTTTTCTAGTGTTTTTCAATTGGCTATGTTAGAAGGAGAAGCATGTTATTTTGAGGGCTTATTCGCACAAAAATATACGCCTCATCTTACCAGTAGAAAAAGAGGTTATTTATCTGTTTCGTATCAACCTTCATTTTATGATATATGCTTAGAGTTATATCAAGATATGCGTAATCTATTTGGGGTTTCATTATTACAAAAATGGAAATATATTTCAAAAGATTATGATATTATGCCAGAACTAGAATTATACATGAAAGAACACTACCAAAGTAGTTTTTCTGAAATTTATCAATTATGGATTATGTTGTTATATCAATCTTATTTGAAAAATGAAATGAAAATGGATTTCATTAGTAAGCAAATGGTTCAACATAATATGAATCAAAGATATATATATGACGCAATGAAACAATTCGAGTATCAGAAAACTATAATGGAAAATAGTGAACAGGAAATTCATATGAAAGAAAAGGCATCTTGGTACCAACAATTTCAAATGCCTTCTTTATTTACGAATATTCCATCTGAAAATTTACAATTTATTAAAAATCAAATGATTATGAATTTAGAAAGAAGATACGATAACAATATTTCTATACAAGGTAAGACGAATTATATGTAATGGAGTCAAAAAAACTTGAAAAGAAGAAAAGAAAGTAATATAATAAAGAAAACATCATAAAATAGTTTGCGAAAAGGTAATAAAAGATTTGCTGATAGTGAACGGGGGGGGGTAACCCTTTTTTTATTTATCAAAAAGTGTTATACTAAAAAAGAGTAGAAGAGTAAGGAGATGTAAGAATGAAGAAGAAAGGATTTACATTAATTGAAATACTAGCAGTTATTGTTATACTAGCAGTAATTGCACTTATTACAGTACCCATTGTTATGAGTGTAATCGAAAAATCCAGAAAAGCGGCATTTAGGGATAGTGTATTAAGTGCTTTTCATCAAGTGGATTATTATTTAGTGGAGAATAACCGGGGAGAAATGCCAGAAGAAGGATTAGAAGTAACAGAAATAGGCCTAGGAAAAAGCCAATTTCAATATGGAAGATTCTATCAAAGAGAAGAATTAGAAGTAGTAAATATAAGTGATGGAAAATATTGTGCGATAGGGACAATGGAAAACTTAAGAATATTTAAAGGGGAATGCGATTTCACAACTCCAAGATGTAGCTTAAAAATAGAAGGTGAAGAAGGAGTTGGGATGTGGTACAATAAGAATCCAAAAGTATTGATGGAAACCAGTGAAGCATTAACAGGAGGATTGAAATACGGGATTGGAAAAGAGGAAAATTATAGCAATGAAGTAGAAGATGGAAAAGTAGGAAAAGTGGAATATCAGACTACAGAAGAAACATCTACTAGGGTATATTGTTATGTAAAGAATATAGGGGAGAAAAAAGGGACTAATAGTATAGAAGTTAAAATTGATAAAACATCTCCAGAAGAAGCAGACTTTAGTTATATTACAACAAGTAAAAGTATAAGAGTAATCGCAAGTGGAAAAGACAAAGAAAGTGGAATTGTTAGGTACCAATTTAGTAAAGATAACGGAACTACATGGACTAGTATACAGGAAAAAAATAGTTATACATTTGATAATTTAACATATCAGGAGTATCAGATAAAAGTAAGGGTATATAATGGAACATATGTAGAAAAGAATAAAGAAAAAAATCTATATAAAGAAAGTGAAACGAAGGTTGTAAAACCGGAGGAACTTGGAGTGCCAACTTATGAAGTATCTCCAACAACATGGACATCAGGAAATGTAAAAGTAACGATAAAATATCCAAGTGAAGGGGGTAAACTATTTAAAACGACCATTCATACAACAAGTAATAAAAATGTAGTAAAGTGTAGTAATGTATACAACGGAACATATACATGTGGAGGGGAAACTACAAGAGAGATAGAAGCTGGAACTTGGTATCAGGTAGGAGAAGATGTAGAACTAACGTATAGTGAAAATGGAAGTGTAATCGCCCAAGTAGCAGATGGGGTTAATTATAAATCAGGAAGCAGTTTGACGATTAGTAATATCGATAAAACAGGACCAAGTGCAAGTATCGCAACGAGTGCGATTAAAACAGATAGAACAAAAGTATCCGCAACCTGTAGAGATGCAGAAAGTGGAATCATTAAATATGAGTATAGTAAAGATAATGGAGCAACATGGATAGACGGGAAAACAACAGGTAGTTATACCTTTACAGGTTTAACAAAAGGAACAAAGTATAACTATAAAGTAAGATGTACAAATGGATCAGGCTTGACAAAAGAGGCAAGTAAAAGTGCAACAACAAGTAGTATGACAAATCCTACTATTGCTCAAGTAAGTCAATTACCAGCAACTGGATATACGTGGGCAACAGAAAGGGTAATTCAGATTACGTATGATAATACGAATATCCAAAGTCCAGTATATTACTTCAAGAGTAGTGTAGAAGCTACAGTAGAAAGTGGAGTAATCCTAGGAATTTGTGGAACAGGAACCAATCCTGGAACATGTACAAGTAGTAGTGTAACAACATTAGCAGCAAATACATGGTATAGTACAACCAGTGCTACACCAAGCATTACGTATAAATCCAATGGAACATTATATGCAGTGGTCAGTGATAGAACGAATTTATCGGGAACTGCAACATTCACAGTGAGTCAAGTATCCACAGGGACACCTACGGCCCCAGTCATTACTGGAGGAAGTAATGATTGGAGTAGTAGTAATAGAACCATCAGTGTAAGAACAGCCTCTACTGAAACGAGTGGAATTCTAAAATATCAATATTATGTTAGTACAAGCAATAGTGAACAAGCAGGAGGAAGTTGGAGAGATTGTAGTACAAGTGCAACGAGTCAAACAATCACAACAGCAGGAATTCGATATATCTATTTTAGAGCAGTAGCAAATAATGGAAATATAAGTGCAGTGAGTAAAAGTAATACTACTAAGATAGATAAGACGAATCCAACAGTAAGTGTAGAAGTAAATAAGAAAGTAGCAACTTTGAAATTACAAGATAACATGGGATTAGTTGGATATGCAGTAACAAGTGCAACAGCTACACCAAGTAATTGGACAAGTATCAGTGGAACAGAGGCTAGTCCAACATGGGAGGCAAGTAGTGCAGGAACCTATTATGCACATGTAAAAGATGTTGCTGGAAGAACTGCATATGTAAGTTTTGAAATGGCACAAACTTCGTTCTCTTATGAGGCAATTCCAAAGACGGAAACGTATGTAACGACTAATACCCAAGAACAATGTTCTGGAAGTGCACCATGTTGTCCAAGTGCTTCTGGGTGTCCTCAATCATGTGCTATAAATAGTTGTTCTGCAAGTTGTAGGTGTAATTGTAATGGCACTACATGTTATCCAACCGCAACATGTAAAACTGGTTGTACAACTGTATATGTATGTAATTCCGGTTATAGTTTAGTTCCCGGAACATCCACTTGTACTAGAACAATATACACTTGTCCGGAAGGTGGAACATTAAATAATACAACCAAAATGTGTGAGCTTTAGAAAAGGGTGTTTACAATGAAAAAAACTGTAAAAATCGCAATATTCTTATTATGTATGATGACCATATTAACGGGATGTGGGAAAAAGACAAATATAACAGATGGTATCAAGAGAAATACAAATGAAGATGTAATTAAGGATCAGAAAGTAGAAGTATTTGAGTTTACAAATACATCACTTGTATATGAAGAGGGAAGAAGTAAGTTGGAGGTAATTGTAACCAATACAAGTGAAGAGGTTGCCTATTTATCCGAGTTTAAAATTCATGTAAAAGATGAAAATGGAAATGAAATCATAGAACTCATTGGATTTGTAGGAGAGCAAATAGAACCAAAAGAAAGTCGTTTAATTACAAGCTATAGCATACAAGATTTAACAAATGCTTCTTCTATTTCTTATGAAATTGTCAAATAAAGTAAGTGAATCTTACTTTTTTTCTACGAAAATATTCTAATATATTCTAGTTTTGTCGAAACGGTATAAAAGTAAAAATGTATGTGCTAAATTAAAATAGCGAGGTGGAATATGTTAGAAATTGGATTAGAATTTCGGAAAGGAATTTTATTTGTAAGATTAAGTGGAGAATTATCAAAACATACTACTCATATTTTACAATCAGAAGTAACTGAGATGATTTTACAAAATGGAATTCAAAATGTGGTATTTAATATGGAACAATTAAAAAGTATTGATATGAAGGGAATGAGTTCTTTACTATATCATTATGAAATATGCAAAAATAGAAAAGGAAATTGTTATATTTGTAATATTTCAAATGAATGGATTTATCTAAAATTGAAAAAAAACAGAATTTTAAATTATATACATGAGATGGATAGTGAATTGACTGTCTTACAAGCTGTTACTGTATAGGAGGAATTCAATGACAAATGAAACTGTTATGATGTATGATAATTACATTTATTACATTATTTCCAAATTTTATGGTGGATATCCAAACAAAGAAGATTTATTTCAAGCTGGTCGAATAGGACTTATTGATGCATATCAGAAATATGATCCTTCTTATGGAGTTCAATTTAAAACATATGCTTTTTCCTTTATTAAAGGAGAAATGTCTAAATTTATTATGCAAGATCGTCCTGCAAAATATAGTAGAAGCGTGACAAAATTAAAATATTTAATTGAAAGAGAAACAGCTATTTTGACACAAGAGCTAATGCGACCTCCTACTGTAAGTGAACTTGCTCTTTATTTAGGAGAACCGGAAGAAAATATTATAGAAGCCATGCAGACAGTATATCAAATGCAAAGCTTACAATCTCCTATTATGCAAGATGAAAAGGAAATTACATTAGAGGATAATGTTGCAACACCACAAATGGATATAGATACCTTGATTGCTTTGAAAGAGTCGTTAAATTCTCTTTCTCCATTTGAATTGGAATTGATTCAAAGAAGATATTTATATGGAGAAACACAATCTGAAATAGCGGACCATTTAGGAACAAATCAGGTTCAAGTTTCTCGAAAAGTAAAAAAAATTAGTGAGAAAATTTACCAAGATGTAGCTTAAAAGAACGTATAGATAAGTATATAAAACTCGCATTTTCTAATAAAACGTGCGAGTTTAAACCTCAATGAAATGAATATTTAATAATCGAAATTCTTAATAAGATAAATATTCATTATCATATGTTTCCAAAAAATGAAATATCGTTGCCACATTTTACTTAAAATATGATATAATTTATGTAGAAAGGGGCAAAGAAAAATGAATAATGAAGAAAAAATTTTAAATGAAATGAAAATAAATAATGGAACTATAACTACTAATGAAGTAGAACAGATGAATATTGCTAGAAAAACGCTAACTAGATTGTTAAAAAAAGGGTTTATTGAAAGAGAAAAACAGGGATTATATGTTTTGCCTAATTCTTGGGGAGATGAATATTATAATTTGATTTTTTCAAGTAAAAATGCAGTATTTTCTCATGCTACTGCCCTTTTTCTACATGGATTGTCTGAAAGAGTTCCATTAATATATGAAGTAACTGTTATAAATGGTTATAATGCAAGTTTAAAAAATAATAATAATGTTGAGTTGTATTTTGTCAATAAAGAATTATTTGAACTTGGAAAAACTCAAATACAAAGTCCACAAGGAAAAATTGTTTCAGTTTACGATATAGAAAGGTGTTTATGTGATGTTTTAAAATATAAAGATAGGCAAGATATAGAAATTATAAAATATGCTTTTAAAAGCTATGTTAAGTCACCAAAAAAAGATATTCATAAATTAATGGAGTACGCTAAAAAATTAAAGGTGGAGGAAGAAGTAAATTCATATTTAGAGGTACTATTATGATAAATGCGGAAAGTTTAAAATATAAAATAAAAATAAAATCCAAAGAAACAAATGTATCTCCACAAGAATTAATGCAGATGTACTTTTTTGAAAGATTACTATATAGAATTTCGGCTAGTAAATACAAAGATAATTTTATTTTAAAAGGCGGACTTCTTTTAGCTGCTATTATTGGAAACGATAGGAGAACAACACAAGACATGGATACAATGTTAAAGGGTATAGAACTCTCTAGAGAAGAATTATTAAGAGTTATAACTAACATTCTTAATATAGATTGTGATGATGATATCATTTTTGAAATTTCTAGAATCGAAGATATAAGATTACAAGATATTTATGGTGGATTAAAAATATACCTAGAAGGAATCAAAGAGGAAATAAAAGTAAATCTCACAATTGATATAACTGTTGGTGATCCCATTACTCCTAGGGAAATAACCTTCCAATATAAAAGTATGTTTGATAATAAATATATTAAAATTATGGCTTTTACAAAAGAAACAATTATAGCAGAAAAATTTGAAACATTACTAGCAAATACTGTAGGAAATACCAGAGCAAAGGATTTTTATGATCTTTATATGCTTTTAGGTGAATATTATGATGAGATAAATAAGCAAAACTTAGTGAAAGCAATTAATAAAACCTTAAAAAGAAGAGGGACTCTACATTTATTAGATAATGTCAATCATCTATTTGAAATTATAAAATCTAGTGAGAGACTAAAAGATAATTGGTTTAAATATCAAAATAGATATCCGTTTGCTAAAAATATAAATTATGATGATATAATGGAAAAGCTAGAATTAGTTATTATACTATTAGAGACAGAAGAAATATCTGTTTAGTATGAGAACATATAATAAATTGAAATAGTAGTTTATATATGACTTTTAGACAGATAAGGTTGTTAAGAAAAATGCGTAAATTTGACCTTTTGTAGGAAGTATTACTAAGGTGTCGTTCTTTATATTATTCATTTCTATATAAAAAAAGCAATTTTAGAGATTTAATATCTAAAATTACTCATATTTTGAAAATTTGTTTCCACTTTGAGAATGTAATTCTTCTGCTTTTTCAAAGATGGCATTTTGTCAACAGTCTGAAACGTACGGGTTGATCTGTACGTTCTTTTTATTGTTCTAAAAGATAATAAATCTACTTTTTTACATATGATGTTCCTTTTGTAAAGATACTATTTTCTCTTTCACTAATATATTGAATTATTATTGAATCTGGTATTTCTGAATTTATACTTCTATCTTCTAAAGGTATTTTCTGACTTTCCCAATTTTGATAATCTTGTAATTGGTCAAAAGTGAAATCCCCTTCTTCCGTTGCAAGCCAGATGATATTTCCTTCCGATTTTTGATTTTCCAAATAGCGATTATATTTTTCCTTTGTATCTAATTGATCCACATCCATTGGTGTTAATAAAATTTTATTTTGTTCATTTTTTTGAAAATTACATGCTTTTTTGTTCCATATAATATGATTCTGTAACAATATATAGATAGAATTTGGATGTGCATAATATTCTAGAGCTAAATGATAGGTTCCTGCGTCCCAAATAGATTTGGGTGGATTATTAGTTAAAACATATCTAGATTGAATCATGTAAAAACAATTATATTTTTTTGAAAAATAATCCTTTAAAATGGGAATTACTTCTGTCATGGTAAATCCAGCATTTTGTCTCCAATAATTTTGTATAGCGGGAATCAGTTCTGGACATTGTGCTTGGTCTTCTTCTAATATCTTTTTTAGTTCATTGTAATCGAAAGTTTGTTGCGCCATAATTATTTCTCCTTTTTATGGATGTTATTATACTGGATTCTATTCAGAAGTCAATCAAAATGTATAAAAAAATGATTTGTTTCCATAATAATTTTAGGAGGAA
The DNA here is from genome assembly GCA_910576795.1 of uncultured Bacilli bacterium. Classification (GTDB taxonomy): domain Bacteria; phylum Bacillota_I; class Bacilli_A; order RF39; family UBA660; genus UBA5026. The sequence goes on along the minus strand of CAJTIX010000006.1, from coordinate 36,396 downwards.
AAACATGGAAAAAAATAAATATAATGATTTGGTTACAAAACATACACCAAAAGAAAACCGATTGTATAATGGATTAATTGCCTTTTTTATCGGTGGAATTATGGGTGTGATTGGGCAGCTATTATTAGAAGTTTGGTCTTATTATTTAAACATTCCTACAAAAGAAGCTGGAACATTTATGATTATTACACTTATTTTTGTTGGATGTTTACTTACTTGTTTTGGCTTTTTTGATAAATGGGTTCATTTTGCGAAAGCGGGATTAATTGTTCCGATTACTGGATTTGCGCATGCGATGATGAGTGCTGCTTTGGAATATCGAAAAGAGGGCTTTGTCACTGGTCTTGGTGCAAGTATGTTTAAACTGGCTGGGTCTGTTATTATATTTGGAGTTGTAAGTGCATATGTATTTGGTTTGATACGAATTCTTCTATTTGGAGGGCAAATATGACATTTCAATATAAAAACGTATATATCAATGAAACCGCAACGGTAACAGGACCTTATGAGAAAAAGGGGCCTCTCAGTCATTATTTTGATAAGAGTCATGATGATTTTTATCTTGGAACCAAAACATGGGAAAGTGCTGAAAGCAAGTTGATTGAAGAAAGTGTGGATATTTTACTTGCAAAAAAGGGACGAACTAAGTTTGATATCGATTTATTTATTTCTGGAGATCTACTCAATCAAACGGTCGCATCTAACTATGCGGCAAGTCGTTTAGGGATTCCTTTTATGGGCGTTTATAATGCCTGTGCAACCAGTGTGGAAGGGTTAATTTTGGGTGCAAATATGATAGAGGCATCTCAAATTAAAAATTGTATTTGTGCAGCTTCTTCTCATAACAATGCAGCAGAAAAACAATTCCGTTATCCAGTTGAATATGGTGGGCCAAAACCTAAGACGACTACTTTTACAACGACTGGGTGTGCGAGTGCTTATCTAAGTAATGAAAAATCTGGCATTCGTATTGAAAGTGCAACAGTTGGGTCTGTAGTCGATATGGGGGTTAAGGATGCTTATCACATGGGTGCTGTCATGGCTCCTGCTTGTGCAGAAACGATATATCGCCATTTGATGGATTTGAAAAGAGATATCAGTTATTATGATTTAGTCTTGAGTGGGGATTTGGGAATATATGGAGAGAATATTTTAAAAGATTATATGAAAACGGAATATGGCATTACTTTGAAAAATTATGATGATACTGCTACCATGATTTTTGATGTGGAAAGCCAGCCTGTTTATGCAGGGGGTAGTGGACCAGCATGTGCGCCTTTGGTTACTTATGGCTATATTTTTTCAAAAATGAAAAAGAAAGAATACAAGAAAGTTTTATTAGTTGCAACTGGTGCTTTAATGTCTACAACTATGGTCAATGAAAAAATGAGCATTCCAAGTATTGCTCATGCGATTAGTTTGGAGGTTGTCGAATGATTTATATCAATGCCTTTTTATTCGCAGGATTTGTATGCTTATTAGGACAAGTAATCTTGGATAATACCAAATTGACTGCAGGTCATGTAACCACTATCTTTGTTGTACTAGGTGCTTTCTTGGATATCTTTAGTATCTATGATAAATTTGTGTTATGGGCTGGTGGTGGTGCTTTGGTACCAATCACTAGTTTTGGACACCTTCTTATTCATGGTGCATTAGAAAAAGCCCAAGATTTTGGTATCATTGGACTTGCGATGGGTATGTTCGATTTGACTTCATCCGGAATTATATCAGCAATTGTCATATCTTTCTTCTTATCACTTATTTTTAAACCAAAAGATTAAAACCAGATTAATTTCTGGTTTTGTTTTTTGCTTTGACAAATCCTATTTGTCCATATAATGGAAAAGAATATTCTAATTGGACTCCAATCTCATCTAACTCTTTTTTTAACTCTTCTAATTGCTGTTTCCTATCCCCTGAAATAATTTGAGTGAATGTATGAACTGGTCTTACAAGTTCTTTTTGGTATGCCTCAGATTTATTACAATATGGATTAAAATAATAGTTTCTTAATTCATTATTATTGACATAAAAGTAACGTATAATATTTTCTCTCAGTTGTTCTAAATTGTCTTTAGCAGTTGAAAGTGTTTCTTTCATTTCCTCACATGGAGTTTTCTTTATAATCATTGTTTTCTTTCCCTTATTTTTTGAAAGTATCCATTTTCCAATTCCAAAGTTGTGAAAGAATATTGTTAAATAGAAAGCTGTTTTTCTAGGATACCCCTTTTTAATAAATTCTGGTATTTCTTGAATATATGGATTTTGCATATTTTATTTCCCCCTTTTTTCGATTTTATATTATAGCAAAATAAATGAATTTGTCAAATTTGCTAGCTTTCCCCTAGCATTTTATAGTATAATAGAAAGCAAATGTTGGTGATAATATGTATTTAAAAAAGATGATTGCAAGTGGTTTTAAATCCTTTGCAGATAAAATAACCATTGATTTTACACAAGGAATTACTGGAATTGTAGGACCAAATGGTTCTGGAAAAAGTAATGTTGTGGATGCGGTAAGATGGGTACTAGGAGAACAATCTGTAAAATCTTTAAGAGGCGACGGCAATATGACTGACGTCATTTTCTCAGGAAGCAAATCGAGAAATGCTTTAAATGTAGCTTCTGTTACCTTAATTTTTGATAATACAGATCATTATTTACCAATCTCATTTGATGAGGTTTCTATTCAAAGGCGTGTGTATAAAGATGGTACCAATGAATATGCAATCAATAATGAAAAATGTAGGTTAAAAGACATTGTTGATCTTTTATTAGATAGTGGAATGGCAAAAGAGAGTTTCAATATCATTTCACAAGGTAAAATTGAAGAAATTATCAGTAGTAAACCAACGGATCGTAGGGTTATTTTTGAAGAAGCAGCTCAGGTTTTAAAATATAGAAGAAGAAAAGAAGAAGCTTTACGAAAATTAGAACGTACACATGAAAATATGAATCGTGTCGATGATATTTTGCACGAACTAGAAGAGCAAGTCGAACCCTTAAAAAAACAACATGATGAAGCACTTGTCTATCAAGAGAAAATGGCTGAATTAGAACAAGTAGAAGTAGCTTTAACTGTCAAGGATATTACAGATATTCATTTCATTTATCAAAATAATAAAGAAAAAATTGCTACTTTAAATGAAGAACTATTACGGATTACGACAGGTAATCGAACCAGTGAAGCTAAAATTGAAGAATATAAAACAAAAATTCAAAACTTGGATGAAACAATTTCGATGTTGACAAAAGATTTGTTAGAAAAGACAACCCAAGTAGAAAAAATCAATAGTGAAAAGAATATTTTATTGGAACGTAAGAAATATGAAGTAGAAGACCAAAAGCTACATGATAATTTGTTACAACTCAAAGAACAACAATTGAAACTAGAAAGTGATATTCATACATTAGAAACTGAAATTGCTTCTTATGAAAAGGAAATCGAAACAAAAAGAAATCATGTAAAAACTTCTGAAGAACAATATCACAGTCATAAAGAAAAGAGAGAACAAACGGAAAAACAATTAACAGAACATTTACGTGAAAAATCTACTGTAGAATATACCATTCATCATCTACAGGAAAGTATAGAAAGTGGAAATTCCCTTCCTTATGCTGTACGTTCCATTTTGGAAAATCCTAAATTACGAGGAATCCATAATGCGATTGGGAATTTAATTGAGGTTGAGGAAAAATATGCGACTGCGATTACTACTTCCCTTGGAGCTGCGACTGGTTATCTGGTAGTTCAAGATGAACAAGTTGCGAAAGAAGCAATATTCTATTTAAAGCAAAACAATATCGGAAGAGCTACCTTTTTTCCAATTTCAATTATTGCTTCGAAAGAGGTAGATGGAAGTACTCTCAATATTTTAAAGTCAGAACCTGGTTTTATTGGGATTGCTGTTGATTTGGTAAAATATCAACCCATTTATGATGCAATTATGAGAAACCAACTTGGAAATGTCGTTGTCGCATCCAATTTGGATACTGCAAATGCAATTAGTAAGAAAATTCATTATCGTTATAAGGTAGTTACTTTAGATGGAGAACTTTTACACGTTGGAGGTTCTTTGACGGGTGGAAATACAAAGAATACAAAAAGTATTTTGACAGAGAAATATGAATTGGAGCGAGCCTTACAACAACAGAAAAATATCATTCATCAAGTGGAAACTATAGAAAACGAAATCAATCAAATGGATGTTTTGAGTCGTTCTTTCGAAGATCAATTATATGCTGCGAATAAGGAATTATTTACCATCCAAGAAATTAGAGAACAAAAAAATAATTTGTTACAAGAATTGAAATATAAATTGTCTCAAATAGAACAAGAAATGAGTGGAACCAAACATCTATTAGAAGGCAATATCAGTGAGGAAGAATCATCCGTTCTTTCTTCTTATTATCAAGCAGTGGAAGAAATGCATAAAGCAGAAATTCATTTGCAGGAAGTGCAAAATGAAAAGGAAAGTCTATCAGCGGATTTAAAAGATTTTGAATTTTCTTTGCGTCAAGAAAATAGTGCTTTTTATACCAAAAACAAGGAACTCAAAGAATTGGAAATTGAAGTCAATCGTATGGATGTTAAACTGGATCATTTGCTTTCTAAATTGAATGAAACCTATAGTATGACCTATGAAAAGGCATCAACAGAGTATACGTTAGATATGCCAGTAGAAGATGCAAGAGAACAGGTGAGTAATCTAAAGCGTATCATTCGTGATCTAGGTACTGTGAATTTAGGTGCGATTGCAGAATATGAACGTGTGAATGAGCGTTATACTTTCTTACATCATCAAAGAGAGGATTTGACAAAAGCAGAGGATACTTTGTTAGAAATCATTCGGGAAATGGATGCAGTAATGGAAGAGGAATTCTCAAAAACATTCCAAATAATCAATGAGAATTTTTCACAAACTTTTAAAGAACTATTTAAAGGTGGTACGGCTTCTTTAAAACTAACAGATCCTGACAATTTACTAGAGACAGGAATCGAGATTGTTGCTTCTCCACCAGGCAAGAAATTAACCAGTATTTCTTTGCTATCTGGAGGTGAAAAAACCTTTACTGCAATTAGCTTATTATTTGCAATTTTGAAATCTAGGCCTGTACCATTTTGCATTTTGGATGAAGTAGAAGCTGCACTAGATGAGGTCAATGTAGATAGTTTTGGTGAATATTTGATGCACCTTAAAAACCAAACTCAATTTATTTTGATTACGCATAAAAAAAGAACGATGGAATATGCCGATGTACTATATGGAATTACGATGCAAGAATCTGGTGTTAGTAAATTGGTGAGTGTAAAGTTGGAAGAAATCCAAAAATAACTTTATGTGAAAATAATGTCTGATATTGAAAAATAAAGTGTGATATGTTAGACTATTTAAGGAGGTAGGAACATGAAAGGAACAAATGTAGATTATAGTGATATTTTAAAAAAAATTGTATATTCTTTATATGTAATCATCGCATTACTTGTGATAAATAGCATTCTACTTACTGTATCAATTGGTACAAAGGGAACGACTAGTACAAGCACAAATAACAACAATGAACAAGAGGAATTGCCTTATGATGTAAGTGATTTTACAGAAATGACCACTGATCAAGCAATGGAGACAATCCAAGCAGGAGGGTTCCAAGTCATTTATATTGGGCATTCTAGTTGTGGTTTCTGTAGAAGATATGTGCCAGTTTTACAAGAGGCTCAAAAAGCATTTGGATTTAAAACCATTTATATTGATACCGATAAGTTAACGAGTGCAGATAGCGAAAAATGGATGGCATTAGATGAATATGTAAAAGAAAGTTTTGGCTACACACCTCTTACAATTCTTACAAAAGATGGTAAGTATGTAGATGGACAACTCGGATATATAGACTATAATACATTAAAAGCCCTTTTAGAAAAAAATGGACTTCAAGCAAAATAAGAGTTATGGCTCTTATTTTTTTGATGTAAGAAAAAGGAAATGGAAAAAAGATTCACTATAATATAAGTGAGGTGAGAAAATGCGACCATTTTATAATGGCAAATATGATAGAGTTTTTAAAGCAGTATTTTGTGATGAAAGTAATCCGAATATGTTAAAAGTGTTTTTAGAAAAATTACTCAATATTGAAATTACAGAAATCTACTTTTTGAAACAAGAATTAGAATTGAGTGATATCAGAGAACGAAAAAAGATAGTAGACTTACTTGTAAAGGTAAAAGAAAACTATATTCATATTGAACTAAATTCCAGTAATCAATCGTATTTACACATTAGAAACTTCTGTTATTTCGCGAATATCATATCTAGAAATACGAGAAAAGGAAAACAGTATAACAAAGAGATTCAGTTCATTCATATTGACTTATCCTATGGTATAAAAGGAAAAGAAGCAAGAAGCGAATATCAAATCAGAGATGAAGTTGGCTCATTGTATATCAAAAATGTGAAAATAATAGAATACAATATGGACAGGATTATGGAATATTGGTATACTGCAGATAGAAAGAAGATAGAAGAATATAAATATTTGATTATGTTAGGATTGGATAGAGAAACATTAAGAGAATTTGTGAAAGGAGACACCTATATGGAAACATATCAAAAGAAGGTAGAAGAATTAAACAATGAGGAAATTTATATTCCATGGATTACCCCAGAAGAGGATGAGGAGTTTATTCTCAATACAGAAAAAGATATTTCCTTTAAAGAAGGAAAACAGGAAAGCAAAATGGAAATTGCAAAGAATCTATTGATATCAGGAGTAGACATCCAAATCATTCAAAAAGTAACTGGACTTACTCAAGAACAAATATGTGGATAAAAAAATCCACTTATTTTTGTTTTGAAAAATAGTGAAACTATGGTAAACTAATAAAAGTAAGAAAATGGTGATAAAAATGTTAAAAGTATGCGATGTAAGTTTGAGATTTCAAACCAGAGTTTTATTTGATCATGTGAATTTGGAATTTAAGGATGATAATTGTTATGGAATCATTGGGGCCAATGGTGCAGGGAAATCCACCTTTCTAAAAATACTGAGTAGCGAGATTGAGTCCACAAAAGGGGAAGTCATTATTGGAAAAGGCGAAAGAATTTCTGTTTTAAAACAAAATCATAATGAATTCGATGAATATGGTGTTTTAGAAACGGTTATTATGGGAGATACCGAATTATATCAAATCATGAAAGAAAAAGAGGCTCTTTATATGAAACCAGATTTTTCTATGGAAGATGGAATGCATGCAGCAGAATTGGAAGCTCGATTTGAAGAAAAAAATGGGTGGCAAGCAGAAAGCGATGCAGCAGTTTTACTAGCGGGTCTTGGTCTTTCTAACTCTTTACATGAGAAAAAAATGTGTGAACTAGAAGATCGTGATAAAGTCAAAGTATTGCTTGCTCGTGCTTTGTTTGGAAATCCAGATATTCTATTATTGGATGAACCAACCAATGGTTTAGATGGGGAGAGTATTTTATGGTTAGAAGAATTTTTAATCAATTTTAAAAATACAGTATTAGTGGTATCTCATGACCGTCATTTTTTGAACAAGGTATGTACGCATATGTTGGATATTGATTTTGAAAAAATTACATTATTCGTTGGAAATTATGATTTTTGGTATCAATCTAGCCAATTGATTCAAAAACAAATGAGAGACTCTAATAAACGTAAGGAAGAAAAAATAAAAGAATTAGAAGAATTTATTCGTCGTTTTAGTGCGAATGCCTCTAAATCCAAACAGGCAACTTCTCGTAAAAAATCACTAGAAAAAATTGTACTAGAAGATATCAAACCATCGAGCCGAAAATATCCATATATTCAATTTGATCTTGAAAGACCACTTGGTAAAGAAGTAATTACATTGGAAAAAATTCACTATAGTATAGATGGAAAACCCATTCTTCAAAATTTGAATATTACCATACGTCCTAATGACAAAATTGCTCTGATTGGTAATAATGAAATTGCCAAAACGGCTTTGCTAAAAATTTTAGCAGGAGAATTACAACCAGATAGTGGAACTATTAAAGTAGGTTCTAGTGTAAAAATCTCTTATTTTGCAAAAAATCATGATGCTTATTTTGAAGAGCCTATATCTTTAGTAGAATGGCTACAAAATTATTCAGAAGTGAAAGATGAAAGTTTTGTAAGGGGATTTTTAGGAAGAATGTTATTCTCAGGTGAAGAATCTTTGAAAAAAGTAACTGTTTTATCTGGTGGGGAAAAAGTAAGAGCGATGTTTTCTAAGATTATGTTAGAAAAAGGAAATGTTCTTTTATTAGATGAACCAACCAATCATTTGGACATTGAATCAATTACTGCCTTAAATGAAGGATTAGATCAATATAAGGGGGCTTTGGTGTACGCCACTTTTGATCAAGAATTGATTGAAAGTATCAGCAATCGCCTAATTGAAATTTTTGAAGATGGAACTATTCGTGATAAACAAATTTCTTATCAAGAGTATATGGAGAAATATAGTAGTGTAAGTTAACTATTTTTGTTGACAATTGTCTTTCTTGCCATACAATACAATAGAGGGGGAGACAATATATGAATGGTAGAATGAATTATCGTCCTGGATTTAGACCCGGATTTCGACCTGGGTTTGGAAGGCCTGGATTTGGTAGACCTGGATATGGATTTGGTTTCGGAGTACCATTTTTGTTAGGTGCTGCAACCGCAACCGCTTTAACGCCATATTTTTATAGACCATATCCTTACTATGGCCCAGTATATTATTATTAATAACATCAAAAAAGACACTTCAAGGTGTCTTTTATGCGTAATAATAAATAAGATAAGAACAAATACAAGCAAGTAAAATCAGTAAAATTACTTGAAATATTACTTTTTTCATACAGCCTCCTATATTAGTCTGATTTCATGTTCTGAAAAGAATGGTTTATTTTTGTTAATCCGATCAAAAAATAGAATTCCATTTAAATGATCAATTTCATGCTGAAAAGCAATGGATAAATCTTCTCTTGCTCTTACACGGATAAAGTTACCATTTTCATCATAACCTTCTACAGTAACACGCGCATATCTAGGAACATGTCCTTCTACTTCTCTGTTGACACTTAAGCATCCCTCTCCCGCATCTGCAGCAATGATTTCAGTAGAATTGCTTACAACTACAGGATTGATTACAACATAATTGTCAAATTTTCCTTCCTCATATTCATATACAATCACAATGATACGTTTACTAATGCCAAGTTGCGGAAAAGCAAGTCCCATTCCTGGTCGTAAATCGTATTTTTCTGCTTTTTCTTCTATTTGACTGAATGTAAGATGATCAATCATTTGTTGAATGAGCTTTTTTTCATCCTTGCTTAATGGAAAAGATGCATCTTTGCTAACAGCACGTAAGCGCTTATCTTTTTCATCTAATATATTCAAAGGTTTAAACATACCTATCAACTCCATTTGCCATTATTTTAACACAAATTGATTGAATTAGAAAGCAAATTTTTAAAATCCAAAACAAAAAGAAGAGTTTCCCCTTCCTTTTATTAGTTACCCCAAGCTCTAGCTCCGATGATGATAACTAATAAGATAAATAGAACTAGAATGATAGCAGCACCGTATCCAGTACCGTATCCGTATCCACCAGTAGGGTAACTTCCACCACAACATGGGTTTCCACAGCCATACCCTTGGTATCCGCCATAATAATACATAATGTTCCCTCCTATCTAGGTCTAATATATTGTATTAAAGAGTGATAAATGTGTTAATGAAAAAGTCCTAATTTTAGCAAAAATTTTATGTTAGGATTGAAAGGGTAATTTGGGTTGTGGTATGATAATAATAGGTGAGAGTATGAATGTGCCAAAAAAATTTCGTGATTTGATTCATGATATTGATCAACCATTATTTTTGATAACAACAGCATTGTTTATTTTTGGCTTACTCAATATTGTAACAGCCTCTAGTCAAGCTTCCGTTTTAAAGTACAATGCCTCTTTGTATGGTTTTTTCTATAAACAACTTTTATTTTTAATAGCGGGGTTATGTATATTTATTTTTTTACTATATGAACCTACCAAACGCTATCGTTTTTGGGGACTTCTTTCATTTTTAGGTGTTACAGGTTTAATGACTTATTTGACTTTATTTGGTAGTTATAACAAGGGTTCCTTAAATTGGATCCGTGTTGGCTTTTTTTCCATTCAACCAAGTGAATTTGCAAAACCTGTTATGATTATGTGTTTATCCATTTTATTTGAACTGTTTTATAAAAAATTACGTACCAAAAATCAAAATCATTATGACATGATTGGAATGATTTTATTAGTTGGATGTCTATTTCCTATTTTTGTATTCTTTCAAAAAGATTTAGGAACCATGACCATTTTATTTCTTATATTTGTAAGTATGTTTTTAGCAAGTCCTATTTTACGTATTGACAAATTGAAAACGATTGCTTTAGGTGTGATATTAATTTTGTGTGCCAGTTCCATTTTAATTGCGAAAACAGGACATTTACTTACTAAAACACAACTCAGTCGTTTTGATTTCTTTGATCCTTGTGCTGATTATGAAAGTGGCGGATATCAAATATGTAATGGATTTATTGCTATTAATGATGGTGGTTTATTTGGAGTTGGTATTGGAAACAGTAAACAAGTATCTTACATTCCAGAATCACATACCGATAGTGTATTTGCGATTATTGCAGAGGAATATGGATTTCTCAAAGCTACAGTTATCTTTATCGCATATATAGTCATTTTATATCGTATTTTGAAACTTTCGATGCGTGCCAATACCATACGAGGTCGGTATATTTGCTTTGGAGTAGCGGTTTATATCTTTTTGCACATCATAGTCAATTTGGGTGGTCTATTCGGTGTAATGCCACTTACAGGAGTTCCTCTGCCTTTTTTAAGTTATGGTGGCTCATTCACATTATCGTTAATTGCTGCTTTGGGAATGGTACAACGTGTGCATATAGAAACCCAAAATCAAAGAATCAATGTCTAAAAAAAATACAACTAAAAAGGTTGTATTTTATGTTGGAATGGCAATTAAAACAATCTCGGTTGGAAAGATACTTCCTCCATGTGATCTTAAATAGAAATGATAAGTATTTGGACACATTTCTTCAATCATGGTTGGAATTTTCCATAAATCTTCTAAATTGTGATAGACTGAGATTAATAATTTTGGATGTTCCTTTTGAATATGGTTTTTAGCGCCCAATAATGCACGCTGTTCACTTCCTTCAATATCCATTTTAATCATTGTAATTGGTTCTTCAATATCCAAATCCAAACTGGTTGTTTCAATTTTTTTATCTCCTATTTCTTCCACAGTGTTGGCAGAAGCATCCACACTATTTTCCCCTAAGTACATAGTAGAGATTTCATCAATGACAGCTTTATTCCGAATTTCAATATTAGGATATGCATTTGTATTTTGTTTTAAATATTCTAAAATATCATCAGAAATTTCATATGCGTATATTTTTTGATAACGATCTTTTCCATAAGTATGGATATAATCCAAAATGGTATCTCCTATATAGGCTCCTAAATCCACAAAGACTTCTTGATTGCATTCAACCAAATCTAAATCAAAATAGTGTGTATAATTTTTTTCATGGGCACCATCTAGTGTGGTAAAGTCATATTGATACCAGTTATTTAAAATCGCAAATAATAATTTTTTAGAACGATAATCTTGTAAATGATCATATAACCAAATAAAATCTGATAAATGTGTAGATAGAGCCTCTGCTTTTAAATGAAAATGCTCATATTCTTGTTCTTTGCAATTTAATTTCCCCCAATATGGAAATTTTTTAAAATAGTCTTCTATTGAAATTTGAAGTTGTGGATTGATACTCAAAAATGCATTTTTGGTATATTCAAAAATCTCTTCTTGGGTAGATTGTTTTAAGTGATTGGTAAGTGATAAAAATTGTTGATCAATGTGATTCAAAATGTCACCTCTTTCTTTACATTGTATGCAAAAAAAATAGTGATATGTAGTTGTATCAAATAGAAAAATAGTATTTATTTTGTTACGACAAAAATTGACAATTGATACAAAAAAGAATATACTTATTTTGTAAGTAGTTAGCAGAAAGGAAGATATTGAATGGAATTAAAAGGAACACAAACAGAACAAAATTTAATGACAGCCTTTGCAGGTGAATCACAAGCAAGAAATAAATATACTTATTTTGCAAGTGTAGCAAAAAAAGAAGGATATGAACAAATTAGAGCTATTTTTGAAGAAACAGCGAATAATGAAAAAGAACATGCCAAAATGTGGTTGAAAGAATTAGGTGGAATTGGAACAACTTTGGATAACTTAAAAGCAGCAGCTGAAGGTGAAAACTACGAATGGACTGACATGTACGAAGGATTTGCAAAAACAGCCAAAGAAGAAGGATTTGACCGTATTGCTTACCTTTTTACTGAAGTTGCAAAAATTGAAAAAGAACATGAAGAAAGATATCGTAAATTGTTACAAAATATTGAGGATGGAACTGTATTCAAAAGTGAACAACCTAAAATGTGGATCTGTCGTAATTGTGGTCATATCCATTTTGGTGAAGAAGCTCCAAAAGTATGTCCAGTGTGTGCACATCCACAAAGCTATTTTGAACAAAAAGCAGAAAATTATTAATTTGAAAAATGACCCTAAAAAAGACAAAAATGGTCTTTTTTCTTTTGGGTGTATGTTATAATGATATTAGGATGTGAAGATATGAAAAAAACAATTACAGTAGATGGAAATGAAGCTTGTAGTAGAACTGCTTATCTTTTTACCGAACTAGCGGGAATTTATCCCATTACCCCATCTAGTCCAATGGCAGAACTTACAGATGAATGGAGTCAAAAAGGGAATGAAAATCTATTTCATGATACTGTTAAAGTAGTAGAAATGCAAAGCGAGGCAGGTGCAGCAGGTCTCATTCATGGTGCTTTACAATCAGGGACATTGGCTACCACTTTTACGGCAAGTCAGGGACTTTTATTAATGATTCCTAATATGTATAAAATGGCAGGGGAAATGTTACCCTGTGTGATGCACGTTGCAGCTAGGTCTTTATCCACACATGCTTTAAGTATATTTGGTGATCATCAAGATATTTATGCAGCAAGAGCAACTGGGTTTGCGATGTTAGCTTCTTCTAGTGTGCAAGATGCGAGTTATTTATCTGCTGTTGCGCATTTATCGGCAATTGAAGCAAGTATTCCTTTCCTGCATTTTTTTGATGGTTTTCGTACCAGTCATGAAATCCAAAAAATTGAAGTGCTAGAAGCTGATGATTATGCATCTATGTTGAATCAAGATGCATTGTGTCGTTTTCGAAAAAGGGCTCTTCCTTTTGGAAATGCTATTACTCGTGGTACCAATCAAAATGATGATATTTATTTTCAAATGATGGAATCCAGAAATACCATCTATCAAACATTACCTGATATTGTTGCTTCCTATATGGAACAAATCAATCAAGTGGCAGGAACCAATTATGCACCTTTTCAGTATTATGGAAGTGAATGTGCCAAAAAGGTAATTGTCGCAATGGGTTCTGTTTGTGATACGATCAAAGAAACGATTGATGCGAGTGATGAAGAAGTTGGTTTAATTGAAGTTCATTTGTACCGTCCTTTTAGTGCAGAATATTTGAAAAAGGTATTACCCAAAACAGTAGAAAAGATAGCGGTATTGGACCGTACCAAAGAAGCGGGAAGCAATGGTGAACCTCTATATTTGGATGTGTTTAGTGTCTTAGGATCTACAATAACTGTAGTAGGGGGAAGATATGGGCTTTCTAGTAAGAACACCACACCAAGTCAAATTCAGGCAGTTTATCAAATGTTAGATCATCCCAAAAATAATTTTACCATTGGGATTGAAGATGATGTAACCCATTTGAGCTTAAAAGCAGAAGGTGATTTTCAAGATCGTACTCATTCTTTTTTGATTTATGGATATGGTAGTGATGGCATGGTAAGTGCTGGAAAGTCTTTGATTCATATGATGGGAGAATGTACGAACCAGTATGTACAAGGCTATTTTGAATATGATTCCAAAAAATCGGGTGGTGTTACTGTAGGACATTTGCGTTTTTCTAAGCATAAAATTCGCAAACCCTATTATGTGGAAAATCCAAGTGTAGTAGTTGTTACTAAAGAAAGCTATTTGTCTGAATTTGAATTATTTGATTCTATACAAGAAAATGGAATCTGTTTGATTGAAACAAGTTTATCTAAAGAAGATTTAATTCGCCAAATCTCACCTTTTAATCTCAAATGTTTATCAGAAAAACATGTTCAGATTTATACGATTGATGCCTTTCAAATCGCACAAACTTATGGTCTTAAAAATAAGATTAGTATGATTATGGAAATGGCAATTGTAATGGTTTCACATATGATCGATTTAGATGTTGCGAAAGCATTTATGAACCAGTATATTCAAAATAAGTTTTCGAAAAAAGGAGACCAGATTGTAAAAGCCAATTTGGCATCTTTACAGGCCGTAGAAAAGGCAATTACTTCTTTTACGTTGGAACAAGATTATCAAGGAATTCCTTTTGTTTCATCTAACATATATGAAATGGTAAGAAGAAGAAAAGGGAATCAATTAAAAGTTTCTGCTTTTTTAGAAAATCAAGATGGAACATTTCGGAAACAAACTGCTGGAAACCAAAGAGGAATTAGTGCCTTTGTGCCAAAATGGTTAAATCATTCTTGTATTCAGTGTAATCAATGTTCCTTTGTTTGCCCACATGGTGTCATCAGACCTTTTTTACTCAGTCAAGAAGAGTATGATCAAGCACCTGATGTTGTAAAATCAAAATGTGTAAAACCAATTCATCCAAAATTACAAAAATACTATTATTTGGTTGCGATTTCTATTCGAAATTGTACAGGGTGCAAAGTGTGCGTGAATACATGTCCAGGTCTTAAGGGAGAAAAAGCCCTTATTATGGAAACCTTGGACCAACAAATTTTGAATCAAGAACAAGAAATTTTTGACTATGTAAGTACTCATATTACCAATAAAAAGAAGTTACCAAATACGACTGTGATTGGAAGTCAATTGGAACAACCAAGGTTTGCATTTTCTGGGGCTTGTGCAGGTTGTGGAGAAACCGCTTATATTAAATTGTTAACGCAATTATTCCAAGACGAACTTGTGATTGCCAATGCGACTGGATGTTCCTCTATTTATGGCGGAAGTGTACCATCATTTCCTTATGATATACCTTGGGCAAGTTCCCTTTTTGAAGACAATGCGGAATATGGATATGGAATGTTACTGGGAAATCAAGTGATTCACCATCATATGGAACAAATCATTGAACAAAATAAGGATCATACGACTTATCCTATTTTAAAACGTTGGATAGAGTGTGCTTCTGACGTGGATGCTTGTAAAGAAATTGTGGAAGAATTAAAGGGAAAAGAACTTCCAGAAGATTTGAAACCATATCAAAATTATTTTCTTCCAAAAAAGATATGGACCATTGGTGGAGATGGTTGGGCTTATGATATTGGTTTTGGTGGAATTGATCATGTGTTATCCAATCATGATGATGTCAATATTTTAGTACTAGATAGTCAAGTTTATTCCAATACGGGTGGTCAATCTTCAAAAGCCAGTCCCAAAGGAGCGATTGCTTCTTTTGCAACCAGTGGGAAACAGACTGCGAAAAAAGATTTGGCACGCATGTTGTTAAGTTATCCTCATGTTTATGTGGCAACTGTTTCTTTGGGCGCTAATATGGCACATGTGATTAAGATATTCAAAGAAGCTGCCGCATATAAAGGACCATCGATTGTAATTGCCTATACTCCTTGTATTTCTCATGGAATCGAGGGTGGTATGGAAAATAGTGTTTCGATGGAACGTTTTGCAACAGAGTGTGGATATGCACCAATTTTCCATTATCATCCAGAAGAAAGGAAATTTTATTTGGATAGTAAAGAACCTAATTTTGAGTTGTATCCAGAGTTCTTACAAAAACAAACACGTTATCAAATGTTGAATAAAATCAATCCAGAAAAGGCAGAACAATTGTTGAAAGAAAATATGGAAAATGCGAAGGAAAGATATGCTTATTATAAAATGTTGAGTGAACAATCATTCTAATCAATCGTATGTTTTCTTTTACAGTAAACAAATAAAAAGTTTATCTGTATATTGATGTAAACATTTGTCAAATTTACAAAAAAGAAGAAATAGTGATATTTCTTTTTATTTTCATATGATATACTGTGATTGTAGGTTAGGTAACAGTAATGCTTATTTATGGTATGAGAACAGGCATGAAAGAAAAAAGGGGAAACTGTCTTCCGAAAACAGTTTAATAAATGTGAAAAAAGCCTAACCACTCATAGATAGCACCATATGGTGTTATTTTTTGGAGGAATCTATATGAAAAAAGAAGAAATTATTATTCAAAATTTAGCAGATGTTCCACAGTGGGTAGAGGAAGTTAGTTATTGTCAATATAAAGAATGGGGAATCGCAAAAGGAGACACATTAGATGGTGTAATTTACCGTACTAAACATGCAATGGTTAAAACAGATATTGCTCAAACTTTTGTGGCAACTTACCAGGACCAATTTTTAGGAACAGTTGCGTTATGGCGGAATGATTTGTGTTCAAGGCAAGATTTATATCCTTGGATGGCTTGTTTATATGTGAAAGAAGAATTTAGACATTATGGAATTGGGACATTGTTACAAAATAAAGTAATGGAAGTCGCAAAACAACTAGGGTATTCTCATATTTATTTAATTACAAATCATGATAATTTGTATGAAAAAAATGGCTGGTTATTTCTGGAAAAAGCTCCTCTTGGAGATGGAACGCTTACCAAAGTATATGAACATTTATTGTAAAGACAAAAAGAAACTGTCCCCCTGAGAACAGTTTCATAAAAGAATAAAAAGGGGTTGGCTAGTGTGATACTAGCACCAATCCGGTTTTCCGAATTGGTGCTTTCTATACTAACTTAAAAAATTTGAAATGTCAAGCTTTTTTTTCGTAAAGTGGTAAAAAGTATAGAAGGCAATAACAAAATAGACTATAATGAATTTAGGATGTGATGTAATTGAAAAGCTTAAATCATTATTTTCCAGAGTTTGGAACTGGTTGTGTTGCAAAGGTCGCTTATCAGAAACAAAATCAGATTTGTATAGATACTTTAGTAGAAGGTTATGCACAAGCGAGACCCAATCTAATTAAAATGGAAGAAGATAGTTTGTTTGATATTGCTTCTTTGACCAAAACATTTACGGCTATTTTAATCCACAAAGCAGCAGAAAGAAAGTTATGCTCCTTAGAGGATCCAGTTTATAACATCGATGAACGTTTTATTCATTTGAAAAATATTACAGTAAAGGATTTATTGATGCATAAAGTTGATATATGGACAGATGGATATTTAGGAGATGTCAAAAGTAAAGAAGAATTTTATCACTTATTATTTCATTCTTATCCAAAGGAAAATTCGAGACGATATGTAGATGTGCATTATATGATTCTTTCTGTGCTACTAGAAAAAATTTATGGTCTTTCTTACCGAGAAATTGTAACACGTGATATTATAGAACCGCTTCATTTAAAACATACCAAATTTGAAGTAAATGAATCTGATCAATTGGTATCTTGTAACTATCAAATGATAGATGGAAAAGAAATCAACAATGTTGTCAATCTACCACATGATACCAAAGCAAGAGTGGCTTCTGAGCTTGGGTTTACGGTTGGACATGCAGGTATTTTTACAACCGCAGAAGATTTGCTTAAAATTTTGCTTTGCTTTATCGACCATAAAGAGGTACTTTTCAAACAAGAAACAATTGATTGTATGTTATCGCATGAGGATTATGGAGTATATTTATATACCTCTATTTTAACATATGCGAAAGAACATTCCATTCCGATGATTCGTACAAGCGATGTACATTTGCTATTGCAACACTTGCTTTCTCAATTAGAAAATTCAAATGATTTTTTAGATCAAATTGTAAAACCCTATAATGCAGTTGGAATGCGCTATCAAAATCCATATAAAGAAATTCTTACTATTCCATTTGATACCAGCATGAATACAGTTATTTTTAGTGGTTATACAGGACCTATTTACTTAATAGATTTTGAAAAACAAATTCTTGTACTCGTAATGACTAATGTATGTCATATTTCTCAAAAAGAGAGAAAGGAACGTCTTAAAGCAACCATCCATATGGTAAAAGATTTATATGAAGATATAGAAAAGACTTTGTCATTTGGAAAAAATGTAGTATAATTTTCATAGGATGTATAAGGAGGATATATGGAAAAATTAAAAGAAATTATATTTCATCCCATTCAAAAATTAGAAGAGGAAACCAATTATAAAAAAATTGGAATTTTACTTGGATGTATTGTTGGGGCTTTATTTATTGGAAACTTTGTTGCATACCTTTATAGCACATTACAGGCAACTAAAATTTATAGTAATCATATTGATTTTAGTGTATTAAGAAATATTAATTATATCAAATATATAATTGACTTTTTACTAAACCAAGCAATCTTTTTAGGTAGTATAGTAGTTGGAGTTTATGTATTTTGTTACTTACAAAAAAAGGAATTTAAATTAGAGAAAGTTTGTCAAACAATTGTGGTTGCCTTTACTCTAAATTATTTATTGCAAGCGGTATTATCTTTATTATTCATGTTTTCATTCATGGATATTCCTTTCTTAATTGCAATCAAAAATGCGGTGATTTCTGCAGTCAACTATTTCTCATACTTTTGCATGTTACTGGTATGTATCAAACAATTCAAAATTCAAATAGAAGATAAAAGCTTATGGAATTTTGGATTTGCATTAGCAATCATATTTATTGTTCGTAATATACTATATTTACTATTTTAAAGAGAAACATTTCTCTTTTTTTATGCATATAATGTATAGAAACATGGAAATCGACTTAAAAAATAAAAAAATGTTTTCTTTTTCTCTAAAGTATGTTAAAATGAACTATAGAATGAAATCATATAAAAACTAGAGGAGGAATACAAAGTGGGAATACTAAAAAAATGGTTAAGTGGCGATGACGATGTTTTCGCAAATGATATATCTGGCGATGAATACTATGATTTGAAACCAGAAGAAGCACTACAAGAAAATGATGGACAAAGTAAAATGATTTTACTAGAACCACGTGCTTATTCAGAATCACAACAAATTGCCGATCATTTAAAAATGAGAAATACAGTTGTCGTAAATCTAAAAAGAGTGACATCTGACCAAGCCAAGAGAATCGTCGACTTTTTAGCAGGTACGATTTATGCGATTGGTGGGGATTTGCAAAAAATTGGTGGTGGTATTTTTCTTTGTACGCCAAATAATATCAATGTGCAAGGAAAAATTACCGAAGAAACAGAAGGCAAAGATATCCATGACAATGATGATATCAATATCGAGTGGTAAAAAGCTTGAAATAGAAAAAATTGTGTGCTACAATATGGCGTAGTGCCAAGAGGTGAAGAAAATGGAAAAATTTACAAGAACACTTCGTGGCTATGATCCTGATGAAGTCAATAATTTTCTAGATAAAATTATTGGTCAGGTAGAAGGCATGGTAGCTGAGATTAAGGAAAAAGATAAAAAAATTGCCGAACAAAATCAAAAATTAGCAGAACAAAATCAGAAATTAGCAGAACAAAAACAAAAACTGGTCGAGCAACATCAAAAAATCTCAGAATTGCAAAGCTTAGAAGAGGATAATAAAAACTTAAAACAAAAATCAGAACAATATCAACGGATGGAAGCGACTTTGAATAAAGCAATCGTAATGGCGCAAAAGACTTCAGAACAACTTAGGGCCTCTGCCCAAAGGGAAAGTGATGCGGTATTAGATGAAGCAAAAAAAAATGCGAACCGTATTATCAATGAAGCATTGCTCAAAGCAGAAAAAACAGAACGGGAAGCAAATATGCTAAGAAGAAATATTAATATATTCAAACGTAGAGTCAAAGATATTGTAGAAGCACAATTAGAAGTAGTAAATGAATTAGACGAAGTAGAATTATAAAACAGATGAAAGAGACGGTAATAAATAGAAGGATTAGAGAGTTCGTGGTTAGGTGCAAACGAAACAAATCATTTATTACAAATCACTCTGGATGTGTTTTTCTAAAATCATTAGGAAAAGCCGGATTACTTACGTTACAAGTATTAAGTGTATGATTGGTTCATAAATTAAGGTGGTACCACGGATTTGATTTCGCCCTTAAATTATGGGCTTTTTATTTTGAAAGTGAGGATATATATGAAACAATTTAAAGAATTAGACAAACGACCAGTGAGTCAGGTAGAAACTTCTATTTTGGAATCTTGGGGTAGTATCAATCAAATGCATGATGCACAAGTTGCCAAAAATAAAAATAATGAAACATTTGTATTTTACGATGGACCAGCATTTGCCAATGGTTTTCCAGGTTTACATCATATGGTTGCGAAAAACTTAAAAGATTGTATTACAAAATACCATGTGATGAATGGCAAAAAAGTCATTCGAAAAATTGGTTGGGATACACATGGATTGCCAATTGAAAATCATGTGGAAAAGAAATTGGGAATCTCTTCTAAGAAAGAAATAGAAACTTTAGGAATTGAAAAATTCAATGAAGAATGTCGCCATAGTGTAAGAGAAAATGAAGCGGCATTTACCAATCTAACTGCTAAAATGGGTCAATTTTTTGATGTCGAAGATCCTTACTTGACCTATAAAAATGAATACATTGAAACCGAATGGTGGATTTTAAAACAAATGTTTGAACAAAATAAGTTTTATGAGGGGACTAGAGTGGTTCCTTATTGTCCACACTGTGGTACTGGACTTGCAACCCATGAAGTTGCACAAAACTATCAAACAGATACTGCTATTACGGTATATGTTCCATTCAAGAAAAAGAATGAAGATGTATATTTCTTAGTATGGACAACAACCCCTTGGACATTGATTGCCAATGTTGCACTTTGCGTCAATCCGAAAGAAGATTATGTTTTGGTAGAGTCCAAAGGAACCAAGTTTATTTTAGCCAAAGCCTTAATGGAGAAAGTCTTTGGAGAAGAGGCTGAAATATTAGAAACTTATAAAGGAAAAGACCTAGAATATCAAGAATACGAACAACTCATTCCTTCTTTATCTGTGGATCGAAAAGCATTCTATGTAACCTGTGATTCTTATGTAACGATGGAAGATGGAACAGGTATTGTTCATATCGCACCAGCATTTGGAGAAGATGATGCGAATGTTGGAAAACAATATGATTTGCCATATTTAAATCCAGTTGGAAAAGATGGATGTTATACAGATGGCTTATGGACTGGAAAATTTGTACATGATGTCAATGAAGAAGTGGTAGAGTACTTAAAGGCAAATGGAAAGTTGTTTAAAAAACAAAGATTAGCCCATGAATATCCACATTGTTGGCGTTGTGATACCCCACTTTTGTATTACTCTATGCCAAGTTACTATATTAGAGTAAGTGAAATGACGGATCAATTGGTAGAAGCCAATTCTAAAGTCAACTGGTACCCTGCTTATGTAGGTGAAAAACGTTTTGCCAATTGGTTAGCCAATGCTCGTGATTGGAATGTATCACGTAGTCGTTATTGGGGAAGTCCAATTCCTTACTGGAAATGTGAATGTGGCCATGCACATATGGTGGGTTCTATTGCCGAATTGAAAGAATTGGCTGTAGAAGAAATTGGTGAAGACTTTGATTTACATAAACCTTATATTGATCACATTCATTTGAAATGTCCAGAATGTGGAGAGTTAATGACTCGTATTCCTGATGTTTTGGATTGTTGGTTCGATTCTGGTGCGATGCCATTTGCTCAGTACCATTACCCATTTGAAAATAAAGAATTATGGGAATCTCAATTTCCAGCTGATTTCATATGTGAAGGAATTGATCAAACCAGAGGATGGTTTTATACATTGATGGTAATATCCACTTTTGTAAAAGGATGTTCACCATTTAAAAATGTTTTGGTGAATGATTTATTGTTGGATGCAGAAGGGAAAAAGATGTCCAAATCACGTGGAAATATTGTAGAACCATTTACAACGATAGAAGAATATGGGGCAGATACAGTAAGATTCTATTTACCTTATGTTTCTCCTGTATGGACCCCTCTTAAATTTGATATGGAAGGATTGAAAGAAGTATATTCTAAATTCTTCAATCCTCTTAAAAATACTTATAATTTCTTTGCAATGTATGCGAATATTGATGGTATTGATACCGATTTATGTAATGTTCCATATGAAAAAAGAGAAGAGATTGATCAGTGGATACTATCTAAATACAATCAGTTGATTCAAAATGTACGTGCTTCTTTTGATGAATATGATTTGAATAAAGTGGTACATTATTTATCTTCTTTTGTTTCAGAGGATTTATCCAATTGGTATATTCGACGTAATCGAAATCGTTTCTGGGGTAGTGAACTCAATGATTCTAAAAAATCTGTTTATATGACCACTTATGAGGTATTATTGGGGTTATCCAAATTGATGGCTCCAGTTACCCCTTTCTTATCCGAGGAATTATATCGTAATTTAACAGGATTAGAGTCTGTTCATTTGGAAGATTATCCACAGGTAAATTATGATTTGATCAATTCTCATATTGAAGAAAAAATGGATTTGGTGAAAAATATTATTTCGATTGGACGTTATGTACGTGAAGAAACCAAGATTAAAGTGCGTCAACCACTTGCAGAGGCTCTATTGGATGGTAAAAACAAAGAATTGATTTCTGATTTGATTCCATTGATTGAAGAAGAACTCAATATCAAAGAAGTAATTTTTACAGATGATTTGAATGCATATATGAATCTTTCTGTGAAACCAAATTTTAAAGTTGTAGGAAAGTTATTTGGTTCTTTGATGAAAGAATTTCAAACAAAATTAGAACTGCTATCTGCTGATGAAGTGGCAGAATTACAAAAAGGAAATTCTATTATGATGAATATTGGAGATGAAACCAAAGAAATCACACCTGATATGGTAGAAATTCGTATCTCTTCAAAAGAGGGATTTGATGTTGGTATGGAAAACAATCAGTTCATTATATTGGATACGACTTTGACAGAGGAATTGATTGCTGAAGGAATTGCTCGCGAAATGGTATCTAAGGTACAAAATTTGAGAAAACAAAAAGATTTTAATATTGTAGATCGTATTCATTTATCTTATAGTGGAGATACAGAAGTGATAAAGGCCATTGAAACATACAAGGAATTTATTCAAAACGAAACACTTGCAGATACGATAGAAGAAAAGACTACAGAAGAAACTTTTGATATCAATGGACATGAAGTAACCTTGGAAATTACTTTAGCAAAATAATAGATGAAACGGGAACTTTAAAATCCTGTTTTTTTGTGGTGGTTAATTTTGGATTTCAATAAAATTTTATAGATTTTTTGAAATATTAAATTAGAAATAATGTTTAAATAAACTTTTTTATGAAAAAACAGAATTTAGAAAATAAGTATATGGCAATTTAGTTATAAATCTATTATAATAATAGTAATTGGAGGAACAATATGAATATTGATTTTATTAATGATGCATATACTATTGATGGTTTAAAAATGCCTATGGTTCATTTTGAAAGTTACGAGAAGGATATCTGTGTTATTTTTATTCATGGTATGTGTGGTACAATAATTGATAATTATTTTGCAACAGTATGGGGTAAACTTTTATCTGAAAAAAATATTGGGTTTATTTATGAACATAATAGAGGACATTCTATTGAAAATGATATTGTAATGAAAGATGGAACAACTGAAAGATATGGTTGTATGTATGAAATATTTCAAGACTCAATTTATGATATAGATTTGGCCATAGAAATAGCAAAAAATAAGGGATATAAGAGATTTATTTTATTAGGACATAGTTATGGATGTAATAAAGTTATTTATTATTACTATAAAAAGCATCCAAATATATTAGGGATAATACTGGCAAGTGCTCCCGATATGATTGGTTCCCATTTATGTAACCAACCTGATTATAAAGAGTTACTTAGAGAAGCAAAAGAAAATATTGATAATCATAAACCGGAAAAATTACTTCATAAAATGATTGAAGAATATATGTATATGAGTTCACAAACTTATTACAATTGGTATAATGAAAATTCTGAACTTAATAATTTGCCTGTTGTTGATAATCCAGAACATTGGGAACAATTTGAGACAATTGATACACCAATTCTCACATTTTCTGGATCTAATGAAGAAGATTATTATTTACACTTAGATTTATTAAAGAAAAAAGCCTTGAATTGTAATAACTTTGAATATGAAATTATAAAAGATACAGGTCATACCTATAGGAATAAAGAAATAGAAATCGGAAACTTAATTTATGACTGGATTAATAAAAACTTTATAAAAGGTAACGTTTAGATGGTAAAGTATTATTGGAAAAAAGAGAATGTACCAAAAAATTTAATTGTAAAACAAGTGTATGGGATAGCATTTTCAAATGAAGGCAGTATTCTCCTACGAGTGGAAGATAACAAATACAAATTAACTGGTGGTAGACCTGAAAAGGCAGATAAAAATTATGAGGAAACTTTAAAACGAGAATATTTAGAAGAAATAAATGTTGAACTTGAAGAGGTATATTATTTAGGCTATCTGTTAGTTGAAGAGGAAAATCATCAAAAATATGCGCAGGTGCGAATGCTAGCTAAGATAAAAGCGATTAAAGAAAATAAACCAGATATAGATAATGGCAAAATGTATAAAAGATTTATGTCAAGTATAAATAATGTTAAAAAGTATTTGAATTATTCTGATTTGGCCGGAAACCAGTTAATTGATGATGCAATTGTTATGGCGAAGGAAAAATATAAAATAAATTCGAATGAGGATGAATATTTTATATAGTTAATTTAAATTTAATAGTATGGCACAGGTGTAACACCTGTTTTTTCTTTGCAAATTATGATATACTAGTATTGTTTATAAGGAAGGCGATTTAAACTATGAAAAATCAAGAAATTTTAAATAAAATTAGAAATTTATCTGTTCAAGAACAAAGAAACTTATCATATGAAGAGTTAACGGATATTATAAAGCAATTAACAGAAGAAGAAATTATAGAACTGAGTAGTATCATTGGATATCCTGTTTTTATTAGACTATGTATGGGTGAATTGAAACATAAAATTCCGATTTTACAAGATGGAGCAGCAGCTATTATTGTCAATGAAAAAAGACAAATTTTGCTACAAAGTAGAGCTGATAGAGATCAGTGGGGGCTTCCTGGAGGTTGTCAAGAAGCTGGCGAAAGTTTTGAGGAAACAATTATTCGCGAAGTCAAAGAGGAAACGAATTTAGATGTAAGAGAAGAAGATTTGCAGTTTATCAAGGCTGTTTCAGGGAAAACACGTAAAAATTCTTATCCCAATGGGGATATTGTATTTAATAATACAATGCTATTTTATATTGATCAATATTCGGGTGAATTAAAATGGGATAAAGAGTCCAAAGAAATGCGCTTCTTTGATTTGGAAGATTTACCTCAAAATCAAAATGATCCAGATTTAATAGATATTTATAAGAACTATATAAAAAGAAGATGAACCCTAAAGTATGATATACTAAAGTAGATTGTATAGGTGAGATTATGAGTAAACAAGATAAAAAATACATTTTGATTATGGTATTATTGGTGGTATTGTTAGGGGGCTTCTTTTTCTTTTCTCCTTTTGTTTTTGGTTCTAAAACTGATTGGTTAGGACAACATATTGCTTTTCCAGATTATTTTAGAAACCTATTTTATGAAACAGGTAATTTGTTTCCTTCTTTTTCAATGCATTTAGGAAGTGGACAAAATATCTTCAATTTTTCCTATTACGGATTATATAATCCTATTATTATGATTTCTTATTTGTTTCCTTTTATCTCTATGAAAGACTATATTGTTTTTACAAGTATATTAAGTATTTTGGCATCGATGATTTTACTTTATTATTTTTTAAAGCCTAAATTTCAGTCATCTACTGCCTTTTTCTGTTGCCTTCTTTATTTCTTTGCATCACCAATTGTTTTTCATGCACACCGTCATATTATGTTTGTCAATTATATGCCTTTTTTGATTTGGGGAATGATTTCTGTTGACCGATATTTTCAAAAGAAAAAAATATTGGGCTTCATATGTAGTGTCTTTTTCATGATTTTAACCAGTTATTATTATAGTATCGGCGGTATTTTTGCTCTTGTAATCTATGGATTTTATTGTTGGATCAGAGAAAATCAATTTCAATTTAAAAAATTCATAAAAGAAGGAATTCAATTTTTACTTCCCATTATTATAGGGGTACTGCTAGCGGCTTTCTTTCTATTACCAACTGCTTATTGCTTACTAGGTGGAAGGGAAGGAGGAACTCATGATATTTCCTTTTTCTCATTATTTGTTCCAAATGGAAATTTAGATAGTTTGCTTTATACTTCCTATGCTCTTGGGGTAACCAGTATTTTTATCTTTGCTATGTTGTATTTTATCACATATCCCAAAAGAGAACATAAATGGTTAGGAATTTCTCTTTTAATCATTTGTTTTCTACCCCTGGTTGTCTATCTTTTAAATGGGACTTTATATATTCGAACAAAGTCTTTGATTCCTTTCCTTCCTTTGGCACTTTATATGATTGGATTTTTTATAGAAGAACTATTACAACATAAACCAATCAATCGATTTTATGTCATTGCATTTTTTCTATTTCATATCTTTCTTTTATGTAGAGGATTTACTTCGATTCGTTATTACATTGATGTAGTGGCTATGATAGGTGCCTTTCTTTTATATCGTCGTTATGGTAAAAGATGGCTAATTTATCTTCCAATCATAGGATGTGCTTTTATTGTTTTCATTTCTGCCAATATCAAGGAAGACTATGTGAAAAAAACATATTCTGATGCTTCTACCAAATCATTGGTTCAGAATATTCCAATCCAAGATCAGTTATGGAGAACCAGTTCTCAAGTAAATACATTATATGGAATCAACCAGATTTATAGCAATCATCATTATAGTACCTCTCTTTATGCTTCTGTAAACCATGCGGATTATGCAGATTTCTTTAAAACTACATTTGAAAAAGCATTGCCATATCGAAACCAACTCATTTTGGCAAATGCAAGTAATCTACCTTTTCAAGTTCTTATGGGGGAACGATATGTAATTAGTACTTGCCAAAAAAACTTTATTGGTTATCAAAAGATATCTTCTAAGAAAGATGTATGTTTGTTTGAAAATCAAAATGTATATCCAATAGGGTATGGTAGTCATCAAGTTTTATCAGAAAAGGAATTTCAAAGTTTATGGTACCCAAATTCGATAGAGGCACTTTTGGGTTATGTCATTGTGGAAGATGATGATTCTACTATTCCAAATTTAAAATCCAATATTGAGGAAATTTCATTTGAATATTTATCAAAACAGGTTGGTGAAAATATTCAGATTGAGAAGTATGCAGATGGATATACTGTAACAGTAAATGAAAAAGATAAAATAGTGTATACACTAAAAAAATCTCTCCATAATCAGTTGTTATTGATTGATTTTTATGTAGAAGAAGAACCTTCTTGTAAAGATGGCGATTTGAGTATTACCATCAATGATATTACCAATAAATTAACTTGTTCTAGTTGGGAATATAAAAATGAAAATCATCGTTTTGCTTATATTTTATCAGAAAATGATTTAGAACAATTGGAAGTTACTTTTGCGAGAGGAAATTATAAACTCAAAGATTTTCATATTTATACATGGAACTATGATGATGTCATCAAAAATGGGGAGACATTATATCCATTTTTACTAGATATAGAAAAAACAAAAGGAGACCGAATAGAAGGAACGATTGCGATGGAGGAAGATGGTTATTTCGTATTATCCGTTCCCTACGACCCAGGTTTCCAAGTTTATGTGGATGGAAAGAAAATTACTTATGAAAAGGTAAATACTGCATTTTTGGGATTTGCTTTGAAAAAAGGAAATCATTTGATTGAAATTACATATGACGCTCCTTATTTCAAATTGGGAAAAATGATTAGTGTGGGAACATTTGCAATTCTCTTGATTTATCTAATGATTCAAAAAAGGTATCGAAAATGATATCTTTTTATTGTAGCGAACAAAAATTCGTGTTATAATGAAAAAAAGTTGGTGACATATGAAACAGTTAGAAGAATTAAAAGGCCTTGGACCTAAAGGGCTCCGATTACTGAATCAACTTGGTATTCATACCATTTCTGATTTAATTTCGTATTATCCTTTTCGTTATGACATTTTAAAACGAACCGATTTCAATACTGCGAAAAAGGACGATAAGGTAGTGATAGATGGAGTGATTGAAAGTGTGCCAAGAGTCTTTCATATCAATCGTAAGCTGGATAAAATGGATTTTAAAATGAATGCACAAGGTTACATCCTTAGCATTACTATCTTTAATCGTGGTTTTTTAAAATCGCAGTTACCAATTGGAACAAAAATTACTGTGATTGGAAAGTATGATCCACTTCATAATCATATTGTTGCTTCTGAATTACGTTTAGGGACTTTAGAAAAAGAAACCATTGAACCTGTTTATCATACAATCTATGGGATTTCTAGTAAGCAAATATCGCATTATATTTCTGCTGCATTAAAAGAACCGTTTTGTGTAGAAGATTATGTATTATCAGAATATCAAGAAAAATATGGATTTCTGTCCAAAGAAAAAAGCATTCGTATCGTCCATCAACCGACGAATGAAATGGATCTTAAAAAAGCAACAGAACGAATCAAATATGAGGAACTCTTTTTGTTTATGTTGAAAATGAATTATCTAAAAAATAATAAACAAAACAAGATTGGTTTAAAAAGAACTGTGGATTATCAAAAAATACAAGAATTTATTGATACATTACCTTATTCGTTGACTGTTGATCAAGAAAAAAGTGTACAAATGATCTATCAGGATTTGATGTCTCCCATTCGTATGAATCGGTTGTTGCAAGGGGATGTTGGAAGTGGAAAAACGGTTGTTGCATTGATTGCAAGTTATATGAATTATTTAAGTGGGTATCAAAGTGCTTTGATGGCACCTACTGAAATCTTAGCGGAGCAACATTATCAAAACGCGATTTCGTTATGTAAAAATACAGGAATGCGAATTGGAATATTAACGGGAAAAATGAAGATAAAAGAAAAAAGAGAAGTATACGAGGCTTTAAAACAGGGGAATATTGATTTGATAATTGGGACACATGCTTTATTTACGGAAACAGTCGAATATGCAAATTTAGGATTTGTAATTACAGATGAACAACATCGGTTTGGTGTCAATCAAAGAAGTAGTTTGAAAAATAAAGGAGTTACACCTGATATTTTATATATGAGTGCGACACCAATTCCAAGAACTTATGCACTTACGTTATATGGAGATATGGATATTTCAAGTATTAAGACTATTCCAAAGGGAAGAAAGCCAGTGATTACAAAGATTGCTTCTTACCGTGATATGAAACAGGTACTGAAAGAAATGTATGAACAGTTGAAATTTGGACATCAAATTTATGTAATTGCTCCTTTGATTGAAGAAAGTGACAAGAGTGATTTTGAAAATGTAAATAAACTTTCAGAAAAAATGAATAAGGCATTTGGAAAAGTATGTAGGATTGGAGTTTTACATGGGAAAATGAAACCTGCTGAAAAAGAAGAAGTAATGAGTCAATTTTCTAATAATGAGATACAGATTTTGATTAGTACTACAGTGGTAGAAGTGGGAGTGGATGTTCCGAACGCTACTATGATGGTTATTTTTGATAGTTATCGTTTTGGATTATCTGCATTACACCAGTTACGTGGCCGTGTAGGGAGAAGTGAGTTACAATCGTATTGTATATTAATGAGTGAGAGGGAAACAGAGAGATTACAGATTTTAACACAAACCAATGATGGATTTAAGGTAAGTGAAGAAGATTTTTTACTCCGTGGTAGTGGAGATTTATTCGGCGCCAAACAAAGTGGCGATATGGTATTTCAAATGGCTAATTTGAAAAATGATTTTTCGATTTTATTGAATGCCAAACAAGATAGTGAAATATTTTTAGAACAATTTGATCAGAAAAATTTTATGTCTAATAAAATTATGAATTTAATTGAAAAATCAATGGATTTGGATTAAAGAGAAGTTGTAAAGTAGTAATTGGTTCACAAATAAAGATTGACTTTATGATTATAAACTTATATAATTATCATAGCGTGATGATATTCACGCTAGGTACTCTTACGGAATAGAGTGTGAGAGTATCCAACCAAAACCCCCTGAAGGAGCCTTATGGCTCCATTTTTGTTTAATATGAATTAAAAATGATTAAAATATCACAAAAATAATTTAATAAGTACTAGTTTAGATTAAAAAAGTTTAATAAAAATGCTACCTAAAATAGTATAATTTATATTTAAAAAATGATATAATCTTTATATAAAAGGAGGTTAAACTATGCTAGATAAATCATTTCAAGAGATAACAAGTAATATAAAAAATGCAATTACTAAAACTCAATTAGAAATTATGACAGATGCTAATAAAAAATTAGTTAATCTTTATTATAATATTGGTAAGATGCTCGAAGAAAATAGTAGTTGGGGCAATAAGTTTATCGATAATGTTGCAATGGATTTAAAAATTTCTTTTCCCAATTTAAAGGGATTTTCAGTTCGTAATTTAAAATATATGAAAACTTTTTATAATGAATATAAGGATGATGAAGAATTTGTGCAACTGGTTGCACAATTACCATGGAAACATAATATTACTTTAATGCAAAAAGTTAAAGATAAAGAAATTCGCAAATGGTATATGAATAAATGTTTAGAAGATGGCTGGTCTGATAGTATTCTGGTTTATCAAATAGATACTAACCTTTATGATAGACAAGAAAAAGCAATAAAACATAATAATTTCAAGCTGACTTTAAAACAAAATAGTGATCTTGCAAATGATATGATGAAAGAGCCATATGTATTTGATTTAATTGAATTAACAGAAGATTACAAGGAAAAAGAGTTAGAAAATAAAATGCTAAATCGATTAAAAAATATTTTACTTGAATTTGGAAGTGGTTTTTCTTTTGTAGGAAACCAGTACAAAATAACAGTAGATAATCAAGATTTTTATATAGATTTGTTATTTTATCATATTAAATTAAAATGCTATATTGCAGTAGAATTAAAAGTAGTAGAGTTTAAACCAGAATTTGCAAGTAAAATGGGATTTTATCTTACTGCTTTAGATGAAGAAGTAAAAGATGAAAATGATAATCCATCCATCGGAATTATATTATGTCAACATAAAAGTAATAAAATAGTTGATTATACTTTAAAATATATAAATAAGCCAGTTGGGGTTAGTGAATATAAAATATTCGATCAATTAAATAAAGAAATCCAAAGCAAGCTGCCTACTAAAGAAGAAATTAATGTATTGGTGGATATAGAAGATTAATGGAGAGGTAAAAATGGAAGAAAAGGATAAAGAATTTGAAATTGGGGTATCCGGTAATGTAATGAGTGCTAATCTAAAAATGAAGAATCATCATAATAGAGTAATAGCACAAATTGGAGACATTATAATAGATAAACTTAGTTATTATAGATGGAATAATGCTTTAAAATTTATGGATAAATATGTAGAAAAAAAGAAAAGTAGAAACTTAGAGGGTAAAGAGACTCCTCTTCCTCCAAAATTTTTATTAGCCCCCTGAAGGAGCGCATAGCGCTCCATTTTTGTTTTGGATAATTTAATCTCAACAATTTACTAACTAGTATGCTACATGTTATAATATATACATATATGGAGGCAAGGAAAATGAAAATAAGTAAAATAAAAAAGACATTAATTGAACAAAAAAATATGAATTTATCTGGTAGCCTTTATCATAAAACTCAACTAGATTTTGCATATAATACAAATCATATTGAAGGTTCAACTATAACACCTGATGAAACAGCAAGTATTTATGATACAGGAACCATTCTAACAAGTAGTGATAAAGTTATTGTTTTGAAGGATGCTACTGAAACAAAAAATCATTTTACTTTATTTAAATATATGTTAGATTCAATTGATAATAAATTATCTGAAGATATGATTAAAAAATTTCACTTTATTTTAAAAGATGGAACACTAACAGATAGTGAAAAAGAATGGTTTAATGTTGGAGAATATAAAAAGAAAAAGAACTTTGTTGGTAATATTACAACATCACTTCCAAATGATGTAGCAAATGACATGAAAGATTTATTAGAGTGGTATGATAAAATATCTAACAAAACTATTGAAGATATTATTGAATTTCATGTTAGATTTGAAAAAATTCATCCTTTTCAAGATGGAAATGGGCGTGTTGGAAGAATGATAATGTTTAGAGAATGTTTATATAACGATATAATGCCTTTCTTTATAGAAGATAGAAATAAAGATTTTTATATAAGAGGTATCAAAGAATATCAAACTAATAATGAAAAAGGTTATTTAATAGATACTTGTTTAAATAGTCAAGATAATTATGCAAAAATGGTTGATTACTTTTTAGAAGATAATGAATAATAAATGACATTATGACATTAAACTTTGCTAGGGGTATAGTAAAAACAAATGTCATTAATGTCCTTTTATAACAAAAGTATAACATTTGTTTGTGATATCTTAAAGGGCTGTTATTTCATAAATCCTTATAGAGTACATTTTAGTCAATGGCTCTTTTTTATTGAAATGAAATATGATTTATATTTTGGAGTTTTTTATTACTTCTAATATTCATATACTTTATTTACGATAGATTGATGACTAGTACTACCTAAAAATTCTTTACCAAGTCTAGAAGTAGAAAGCCTCTCATATTTTAAAGTAAGGATTTTTCGAACAGATGAATCAATTTGTTCCTCGGTTATTTTTCCTTCCGCAAGACTTTCTTTGATATATGTCAATGCTCGACTAATGTCTACTGGCATCAATAGGATATCTACGCCAGCTTGAATTGCTAATTCATAAATTTCTTTTTCTGTATAGTATTCAGTCAATGCACCCATATTGAGGGCGTCTGTAACAACCAATCCTTGATAACCCATTTCTTGTTTGAGTAATCCTGTAATAAGCGGTTTGGATAAAGATGCTGGAACTTCATCCCCACTGATACTTGGCACGGCCAAATGTCCCACCATAATGACTTCAGCGCCATGGTCAATTGCCTTTTGAAATGGAACTAAATCAGATGCTAATAATTCTTCTTTGGTTTTGGTAATTACTGGTAATACATAGTGGGAATCTGATATTGTGCTTCCATGACCTGGGAAATGTTTATAAACTGCAATTACACCATGATCCTCTAAACCATCTGCAAAAGCAATGCCCATACGGGATACAACATCTATATTTTCGCCAAAACTCCTATCGCCAATTACATGATTATTTGCATCACTTACAATATCTAGTACTGGAGCAAAATTTATATTGATACCAAAAACTTGCAATTCTTCTGCTACCACTTGTCCAACACGATATCCCAATAAAGTATGATTTGTTTTTCCTAATATTCGCATAGGAGGAATTGTAGTTACTTGTGCATCTTCTAGCTCCTTTAGTCTCTGTACCCTTCCTCCTTCTTGATCAACTGAGATGAATAAAGGAATGGAAGTAACACTTTTTATTTGATCAATTTGTTTTAATGTGTTCTCATAGCTTTTAAAGTTATCTTTAAACAATATAATTCCACCTGGTTTATAGTCTGCGATGAGCTTTAAAGTTTCGTCCATAGATTCACTGGAATAAGAAATGATAAACATTTGTCCTATTTTTTCCTCCAAAGAGAGTTGTTCTAATTGGGATTGTACTTTTTCTTCATAAATTGTTTTTTCTATCTTTTCCTGCGGATTATCAGGTTTATTTACTACTTGAAATACACCAAAAAGAACCACGACTATAAAAGTTCCAACAAATAAGCATTTTTTCATTTTATATTCCTCCATTTTTATGATAACCATTTATAAAAAATCAATAGAAAAAGAAGTATCTACTTCTATTATGCAAATCCATCTACAGAATCGTATTTACGGCATTTTGAATCACTTGAATTGATTGCTCTAATTTTT
Organism: uncultured Bacilli bacterium; assembly: GCA_910576795.1. GTDB lineage: Bacteria > Bacillota_I > Bacilli_A > RF39 > UBA660 > UBA5026. The sequence goes on along the minus strand of CAJTIX010000006.1, from coordinate 2,172 downwards.
TCTGCTCTTCTACATTAAGTGGAATATGAATTTTAGCTTGTACACCATTACGATTAACAATGGCAGGTGTTGAGATACAAATTTCATTTTCCGAATCATAGCTAGAAACAGGTAAGATGATATTTTTATCTTCCAAAATAGCAGAAGTAATACGGACTAAACACATTCCAATTCCATAATATGTTGCTCCTTTTTTTTGAATAATTTCATAAGCTGCATTTTTCACTTCTTCTTCCAATTTTTTCTTTTCTTCTTGTGTTAGAAAGGTATCAATACCTGTTAAAGCAATATTGGCATGACTCCAAGCAACAAACTCACTATCACCATGTTCTCCAATTACAAAAGCCTGAATATCCTTTGGACATATATGAATTTTTTCACTAATTAAGTATTTTAAACGAGCAGTGTCTAATGTGGTTCCAGAGCCAATCACTTTACTGGCATCTAGACCAGAATATCGTAGCGTCAAACAAGTCATGACATCTAAGGGATTTGTTGCAACTAGAAATATTCCGTCAAAACCACTTTGCATAACAGAGGTAACTATGGATTGAAAAATACGACTGTTTTTTTGAATCAAATCCATTCTCGTTTCTCCAACATTTTGGTTACTACCAGCAGCTATAACTACAATTTTGGCGTCACTACAGTCCACATAATCGCCCACACGAACATTTACTTTGGAAGGACTATAGGCCAGGCAATGATTTAAGTCCATTGCTTCTCCCTCGATTTTTTCTCGATTAATATCGATTAATATTAATTCATCTACATAAGTGTGCTGATTTAAAAGTGCATAAGCATAACTCATTCCAACATTACCGCACCCAATTAATACAATTCTATTTTTCATATTTACCCTCACTTTATTTTTCTATTATTATTCTCATTATAGCACGTATGATACGAATTAGTAAATTGATGAAATTGATTTTTTCGTTTCAAAAATTTACTGGTTTTGAAATAAAATGGAGTCAATTGAAATCTGTTTTACTAAAACTTCTTTCATTCAAAAATAACATGTGATAAAATAGTATAAAGAATAGGAGAGGGGATATATGGTAGCAGAAAATACTTCTACTTTACAAATAATAAACAGTAAGGGAGAAAAACAACAAGTAGATGTTGTTATGACATTCTCTTTAGATAAAACCAATCAAAAGTATATTGTATATACGTTAAATGAAACTAAAAATGATATGGTCATATTGTATGCTTCTAAAATCTTGGAAAAAGATGGGGAAACTGTTTTTGAGAATGTTTCCGATGAAGAATGGGCACTTATTAAAGAAAAAATGCGTGAAGCAATTCGTAGTGAAAGAGGTAATACATAATGGCACAGGAACAATATGAAGCAAATCGTAATTATGGTATTCAAATTTTGGGCTTTCGTATTTGTATGGTAAAAACATCTATTTTCAGCAAATTAAGTAGGACAACGATTGGTATGGAAGGATTTCAAACTGATTTAATGCAACCACAGAATCAAGAAATCACTATAGCGTACTTTGAGAGTAGAATTGCTGTTTTAGAAGGATTAAAAAGAAGTAATATAACTGAGGATACATTAGTATTGTCTAAAAAAACAGATGGGTATGAAAGGGGAATCAAAGATTATCTCCAAACGGAACAGATACAGATACCATCTTTATATCAGTTAGGTAAAAAATATGATAGTTTTTCAGAAATATCAGAATATAGAAATACAATTCACGAAAAAGTAGATACCATTTTAAAAGGTACCGAAAATGATCCATATGGTCGTGCACAATTTGATAATTTAATTAGTCGGTTGTCGCAAACCTATCAAGAGGTCGGTTATAATATCAAATTAAAAGAAAAGTAAGAGCTTTTCTTTTTCGTGATCAGGATAAAATAATGAAAAAATAAAACGAGAGTGGATTAGCCATTGAGATAAAAGGGCTAATCCATTTTAAAATATCAAAAATTTAGATTAACAATAAGCCAAATAACAAAGGAGATTAACAAACTCTTGTTCAAAATTAAAAGAAATACAATTACGAATTCTTCTTAAACTTCTATTTTCATAAAAAGGTTTCACTTTTGTCAAAATACCTAAAACGAACTTATTGACTAATTGTAAATTCATTAAAGCACGCTTATTTACAGTTGTATTCTTATCTTCCCTAAAAGTAAAATCTAAATGCCAAT
>CAJTIX010000005.1 GCA_910576795.1 uncultured Bacilli bacterium | reverse complement strand
AAATATTCAAACCATTTTAAAAAGAAAGTATCTCAAAAAGAGATTGTCCAATTCCTAATCAACACTGATTCAACTCTAAAAGCTACTTATGAATGTTACCAAGGTATCATCAATTCATTAAAAGAAAAAGATTTTAATAAATTTAAGTTAATTGTTGAACATCCAAATAATAATATTTCTGATAAAATGAAACAAGCTTTAAAATTATATAATGAAAATATTAAATATATAGAAAATTCTTTTAAATATAATATCAATAATGGTATTATTGAAGGAACAAATAATTTAATCAAATGTCTTAAAAGAATTGCTTTTGGTTATAAAAAATATGATCACTTCATAGCTAGAATATTCTTAATTAAAGGTATCATAAAAGAGTGATCAAAATCACTCTTCATATACAATTCATTTATCAATTTTATGTTCACCAACACTATTTGACAAAGAACCAATATTCTTCGTTATATCTCCCTCATTTTACTACTTTTAACTATACTAGTTTTAGTAATAAAAAAATGACACTTAATTTTTACATTAAACTAAGTGTCAAGCCAAATTAATTTTAGGTAGACATTCAACATTGCAAAACTGAATGTTTCCTTTTTTATTGTATGCAAGTTTCCTTGACACATTCATAATAACATAAAAAAGAACTTTTGACAAGTTCTTTTCATATTATTCAACGATTTCTGAAATGTTACCAGAACCAACTGTTCTACCACCTTCACGAATTGAGAACTTAGTTCCATTTTCGATAGCGATTGGAGCAATTAATTCAACAGTCATTTCAACATTGTCTCCTGGCATTACCATTTCAACACCAGCAGGTAATTCAATAACACCTGTAACGTCTGTAGTTCTGAAATAGAATTGTGGACGGTAGTTTGAGAAGAATGGAGTATGTCTTCCACCTTCTTCTTTGGTTAAAACATAAACTTGTGCTTTGAATTTCTTGTGTGGAGTAACTGAACCTGGTTTTGCTAATACTTGACCACGTTCTACTTCTTCACGAGCAATACCACGTAATAATACCCCAGCATTGTCTCCTGATTCTGCATAGTCTAATTGTTTACGGAACATTTCAATTCCTGTAACAACAGTCTTCTTAGTATCTTTAAGACCAACGATTTCAACTTCATCGTTAAGTTTCAATTGTCCTCTTTCTACACGACCTGTAACAACTGTTCCACGTCCAGTAATTGTGAATACATCTTCTACTGGCATTAAGAATGGTTTATCAGTATCACGTAATGGAGTTTCAATCCAGCTATCAACAGCATCCATTAAGTCAAGAATTGCTTGTTCATACTTAGCATCTCCTTCAAGTGCTTTTAAAGCTGAACCACGGATAATTGGAGTTTCGTCTCCTTCGAATCCATATTCATTTAATAATTCACGAATTTCCATTTCAACTAAGTCTAATAATTCTTCATCATCAACCATGTCGCATTTGTTCATGAATACAACCATACGAGGTACACCAACTTGACGTGATAATAAGATATGTTCACGAGTTTGTGCCATAGGTCCATCAGTAGCAGCAATAACTAAGATTGCTCCATCCATTTGAGCTGCACCAGTAATCATGTTCTTTACGTAGTCAGCATGCCCTGGACAGTCTACGTGAGCGTAGTGTCTGTTTTCAGTTTGATATTCTACGTGTGAAGTGTTGATTGTGATTCCACGATCTCTTTCTTCTGGAGCCTTATCAATGTTTGCATAATCTACGAATTCTGCAAATCCTTTTTTAGATAATACATTTGTAATAGCCGCAGTTAAAGTTGTTTTACCGTGGTCTACGTGTCCAATTGTACCAATGTTAACATGTGGTTTTGAACGATCAAATTTTTGTTTTGCCATATTAAAATTTCCTCCTTTATTTACTTACATATTCTATTTTATATTACTTACCAAAAAATAGCAAGTAAATTCTTTGTTTTCTTAACTTTTTTGAAAACAAAGTGTGTAGAAGAAGTAGTTCCCTACTTCTTACTACTAATTTCCGCCATTTTTCTTAATGACTTCTTCTGCAATATTTCTTGGTACTTCTTCATAATGATCGAATACCATTGTATATTGTCCACGTCCTTGGGTATTAGAACGTAAGCTTGTTACATATCCAAACATTTCTGAAAGTGGTACCATCGCATCGATTGCTAAAGCATTTCCTCTTGATTCTTGTCCAAGTGGACGACCTCTACGAGAAGTAATATCACCCATTACATTTCCTAGATATTCATCTGGTACTACTACTTGTACTTTCATAATTGGTTCTAGCAATATTGGTTTACATTTGTTCTTTGCTTCTTTTAAAGCCATAGAAGCTGCAATTTTATAAGCCATTTCTGATGAATCGACATCATGGTAAGAACCATCAAATAAAGTTGCTTTGACATCTACCATAGGGAATCCTGCAAGAACACCAGTTTTCATAGCTTCTTGTAATCCCTTATCTGTTACTGGAATGTATTCACGAGGAACGACACCACCAACAACAGCGTCTACGAATTCATAACCTTTATCTGGATTTGGTTCAAACTTAATCCATACGTGTCCATATTGTCCACGACCACCAGATTGTTTGATGTATTTTCCTTCACATTCAGCAGCTTGGGTTAATGTTTCACGATAAGATACTTGTGGTTGACCAACATTGGCTTCGACACCAAATTCTCTTTTCATACGGTCAACGATGATATCTAAGTGAAGTTCTCCCATACCTGCAATAATGGTTTGACCAGTTTCATGATTGGTACTAGCTCTAAATGTTGGATCTTCTTCTGCAAGTTTTTGTAAAGCGATACCCATTTTATCTTGGTCTGCTTTTGATTTTGGTTCTACAGTTAACTCAATAACAGGTTCAGGGAATTCCATAGATTCTAGAATACATGGATGTTTTTCATCACATAAAGTATCTCCTGTTGTTGTATTTTTGAACCCAACAGCAGCAGCGATATCTCCTGCAAATACTTCTGAGATTTCTGTACGGTTATTCGCATGCATTAATAGAATACGTCCAAGTCTTTCTTTTTCTCCCTTAGTAGCATTTAATACATAAGAACCACCTGTGATGTGTCCTGAATAAACACGGAAGAATGTCAAACGTCCAACAAATGGATCTGTCATAACCTTGAATGCTAATGCACTGAATGGTTGTGAGTCAGATGGATGTCTTTCGATTTCTTTTCCATCCATATCCACACCCTTAATAGATGGAATATCAGATGGAGCTGGTAAGTAATCTACAACCGCATCTAATAATAATTTAACTCCTGTGTTACCTAAAGCAGTACCACACATAACTGGGAAGAATTCTACAGAAAGTGTTCCTTTACGGATTGCACGTTTTAATAATTCTACTGGAATTTCTTCTCCTTCTAGGTATTTGTTCATTAATTCGTCATCGAATTCCGCAACTGCTTCAATTAAAGCACCACGTTTTTCTTCTACTAATGCTTTGTATTCTTCTGGAATTTCTGATTCGATTGCATTTTCTTCTTGACCTCTATCATATACGTACATTTTTTGATTGACTAAATCAAGAATGGTTTTAAATTCATTTTCTGCACCAATTGGCCATTCGATTGGAGCAAAGTTTACTCCTAAACGATCTTTGATGGTTTTTAAACAGTATTCAAAATCTGCACCCATTTTATCCATTTTGTTACAGAAAATCATACGTGGTACTTTGAATTCATCTGCTTGACGCCAAACAGTTTCCGTTTGTGGTTCCACACCTGCTTGTGTATCTAGTAATGCTACTGCACCATCTAGTACACGAAGGGAACGAGATACTTCAACTGTAAAGTCTACGTGCCCTGGAGTATCGATAATATTTAATCTATGATCTTTCCAGAAAGCAGTTGTAGCAGCTGAAGTGATTGTAATTCCACGTTCTTGTTCTTGTTCCATCCAGTCCATTTGAGAAGCACCATCATGTGTTTCACCAATTTTATGGATTTTATGAGTATGGAATAAGATACGCTCAGTACAAGTAGTTTTTCCTGCATCGATATGTGCCATGATTCCAAAGTTACGTGTATTTTCTAAACTATATTCACGAGCCATATAATATTTCCTTTCTTAAATTACCAACGGTAGTGAGCAAATGCTTTGTTTGCTTCTGCCATTTTATGTGTATCTTCACGTTTTTTAACTGACCCACCAGTTCCTTCTGATGCATCAATAATCTCGTTTGCTAAGTTTTCAGCCATTGAATGACCTCCACGTAAACGAGCATAGTTTACTAACCAACGAAGTGCTAAAGCTTGACTACGATCTTTATTTACTTCAATTGGTACTTGGTAGTTTGCTCCACCTACACGGCGAGATTTTACTTCAAGTGCAGGTTTGATGTTTTCCATGGCTTTTTCAAAGACTTCCATTGGATCTTGCCCAGTTTTTTCTTTTACCATATCAAATGCACCATATAGTATTTTTTGAGCAGTTCCTTTTTTTCCATCATTCATAATTTGGTTAATTAATTTTGTAACCAATTTTGAATTGTAGATTGGATCTGCAAGTACGTCTCTTTTTACAGCACGTCTTTTACGCATAGTATGCCTCCTTCCTTATTTTTCATATTTTTCTATTTACTAGCTTTTGGTTTTTTGGTTCCATATTTAGAACGTCCTTGACGTCTTTTATCGATTCCAGCAGTATCTAAAGTACCACGTACAATATGATATCTCACACCGATTAAGTCCTTTACACGTCCTCCACGGATTAGTACAACACTGTGTTCTTGCAAGTTATGTCCTTCTCCACCAATATAAGCAGTTACTTCGTATCCGTTACTTAAACGAACACGGGCATATTTACGTAACGCTGAGTTTGGCTTCTTTGGTGTCATGGTACCAACACGAGTACAAACGCCACGTTTTTGTGGTGAATTTTGATCTGTGTTTTTCTTTGCACGGCTGTTATACCCAATTCCAAGTACTGGTGATTTACTTTTTCTTGTTTTTGCACTTCTTCCTTTTCTAACAAGTTGTTGTATTGTAGGCATATTTACCCTCCTTCCTTTTACACACTTCCAGGTGTCTCATTTTTCAACTTAATGAAAGATTTACCGAAGTAAATCTTGATTAAATCCGTAAATAATATACCACCTTATTGTATGCATGTCAATCATTTTTTATAACATTTTTAGGTATCTATGCAATTGACTATTTTAAAGTTTTTTGATTTTGGCTTTCTTGTTTCAATAATTGTTCTGCTTGTGCATATTCATAATCAAATGTTTTGGGTATTTTCATCTTCAGTCGAAATACAACCTCCTGAAACGCTTGATACCAAAAATGATAGTCTTCCTTTCTACAGCCAAATGTTTCATAATGATATGTGATAGCTTCTTCCAGTAATTCTTTTAATTCAGGTTTTTTCTGACTATAAAATTCTAGCTGTGGAAATAATTCCATAAACTCTTTTATACTGTCTTTTTCTAAACAGTTGATACTCCTTCTCACATCTTCATAAAATCGATTGATATACTTTCTTTCCCAATTTAGCAGAATCATTTTACTTGCTAGATAATTAACTTCTTCTTGTGTGATAGGTTTTAAAATTTCCCTGTATAATCATTATAGTATTCTGCAATTTGTTTTCTAATTGCTTTATATTGTGCGGTTGTTATCACGCCTTCTTGTTTGAGGATCAATGTACGTTTTTGTATAGTGTCCTTATTTTGTTTTTTATCTCGTTTGTTTTGTTCCTTTTCTAATATAATTTTAAAACTTTGCACAAAATTTGTTGGAACTCTTAATCTTATAAACGCAGCTAATATCAATTCCATATCTTCTGATGTATAGGTTTCTTTTTTATCCAAATAGTGTTCTTTTATAATACGATGTGTTTCTTCTATAGTAACGCTATTGATACGATCTTCATGTTGAGCGTTTGCTACATTTGTACAATGTATTTTATATTCCTCTTCTTCTGTATTAGAATCTTCTACAATCGTATTTACAAAACATTCTCCAAAATCTGAGTTGTCAGCTGCCACTTTAAATTCAAATTTGGGTATTTTATGAATATCTTTTTCAAATAATCCTGTTGCAATATTGTTTTCAATACAAGTAATTAATATTTGAAAACAATCAGTAGCCTTGATATGTCCAGCCCATAGAATTGCGCATAAGCCATCAAAATCGTAAAACAATTCGTTATCTAACTTTTTCTTCCAAATTTGAATCAATCTGAGTAAATTTTTTGAAATAAACAATTTTGATAATAAAATTTGTTCATTTTCCATATCATGATTATCATGTGATAGTTTTTTGAATTCTTCCTTCACCATATCTAATTCAATAATTAAATGCTGTCTCAATTTTTCAATAGAGTCCATTTTGCTCCCCCATTTCTCGTTATTTTAGTATACTTTCTTTTATAATTTTGTCAAGAAAAACATGACTTCTTATGAAATCATGTGAATAAACTGTTCCATCGTAATTCCTTTATAAATTGGATATCTTGGTATCATATACTTATTGTTACTTCTACTTGCCTTATAATTTCCACCAATGAAAGCAAGTTCAAAACCAACTTCTTGTACCTGTCTAATTGCAGTACTATTGTATGCATAAAATGGAAAACAGAATGCCTTTTTACTTTTGGTAATCGCAATCGACTGATTTAAATCATTGATAACTTGTTCATTGGATGAAACCAGAAGTTGAGCTCCATTTTGATACATTGTATGCATATCGTTGGTATGAGATTCAATATCCAAATTAGGGGAACGGTAATTTTCAATACTCCACCAACCTGTTATTAAAAATAAAGTTGCATGCAAATCATATTTTTCAAGCAAAGGAATGAGTTTATTTCCATTATGCTTTCCTGTTCCAGCTGCACCATCATCAATGGTTAATAAAACACTTTTTTCAGGAATGTTAATTTTACCATACATCCAATCTCTAAATTCAGTCATGGTTAATGTATAGTAACCATTATTTTTTAAATATTGTAGTTGTTCTTCAAATTTACTAGTTGCCAAACAAATATTTTCATTACAAGCTTCTCCAGCATCTGGATTATAGAAAAAGTGATAGTTTAATACTGCTACTTTCTGCTCCTGTTTTGGGATAATAATCGGATTCCCTGCTAACATAGTTTGAAATTGTTCTTTGGTTGTCGTTGTTTTTACTTGATACATATTAGCACTATTTACTCTTGAAACAGAATTCGTTGGAGAAAAAGAAATAGATGAAGTAGCTTTATTATAAAATGAATATTCCTCTACTATCCCTTCACTTTGTGACAACAATAGGATTGCCTTATCTTTTAATCGAACATTTCCATAAAACCAAGCTTCATAATCTGATAATGCGACTGTATAAAATCCTTGTTCTTTTAAAAGTGCAATCTGTTCTTTCCCATTATCTGTTTCTTTCCAAGTCTCTATATTGTCAAAATATAAAACAGGAATTTGTTCAGCTACTACTTCTTCGGTATTTAAATTATCAATTACTTCTATATTTTCTGTTTTTGGAATTGCAAAAATCTGTTCTAAATATTTGACATAATAATTTTCTGCATCTTGATAAAAGATTACAAAATCCATCTCTTGATGAAATGACATTACTAATGTACCATTTTGGTATAAATGTGTTTCCTCTTTTGTATGAAGATTGTTGTTAAAATCAATATAATTAGGAAATGTTACTTCATTTTTATTTGCAGGTATAACATCTGTATAAAAAAGAAAATAGTTTGTATTTTTGATGTTAAAATATTGATTTTGAATGGTTGTAATTTCTTCTGAATTAAGGGGCATTACAGTGGAATTTTCAATTGTCCCACAAACTTCATATTTGTCTTCATTTTTACAATAGATATTTGCAGATTCTAAAGTTACATATTCACTATAGTGTGACTTAATATCTTCTAGTAATTTTTTATCTGCTTTTTGTTTTTGGATATACTTCATTCCCATATAACCCAGTACTACTAAAATAAGTGTTAGCAAAATGCTAATTATGACAATACCTATTTTTTTCTTCATTTTCCTCACCTTACGTTTGTATTATACAATACTTCTTTTCATGCAAGCAAGAATAAAAGAAGAATTTTTGGAAATTTTTCCCTTTATTCTCCTTTGATTTTTTTATATTGATCGACTTCTAACCTGTCATCAAAAAACAATTTTTCTCCTTTGATAATTTGATAATTTTCATGTCCTTTTCCTAGAATCAATAAAATATCATTTTGTACACAGCGATCCATTCCTTTTTGAATTGCAAGACGACGGTCTAGTTCAATTTCATAATTGGTAGTTTTTAAATTTTGGATCATATCTTGAATAATATCTTTGGGATCTTCATATCTTGGGTTATCTAAGGTAAAAATAGCATAATCCGCTAAGGAAGTTGCGATTTCTGCCATCAAAGGTCTTTTTTCTTTGTCACGATTTCCACCACAACCAATTACAACATATATGTGATGAGTGGATATTTGACGAACCAACTTTAATACCTTTTCAACAGCATCTGGAGTATGTGCATAATCAATAATTACTAAATTATTTTGATAAGAAATTTGTTCCATTCTTCCAGTAGGTGGAGTTAAAGACAAAATGATTTCTTCTATATTGGGAATATTGAAATGTTCTAACGCAATAATCACATTGATCATATTGTAAACATTGTATTCACCAATCAAATGCATTTCATATGTTTTCTCTTTTCCTTGGTGTTGTAATGTAAATATACTTTTATCTTTATATAATTGTATATCTTTTATTTGATAGTCGCCTTCTTCTCCATAGGTAATATTATGATTATTTGGTAAGGCAAATTTAGAATAAAAGTCAATTGTGGTTGGAATTATTGCAATTCCATCTTCTTTTAACTGATAAAATAATTTTTGTTTGGCAAGAGCATAATCTTCCATTGTTTTATGGTAGTCCAAATGTTCTCTTGTAATATTAGAAATGATAGTCACATCATATTGTAAACCATAAATTCGTTCTTGTTGTAATGCATGACTACTCACTTCCATAACCACAAAAGTACAGCCCTCTTTTTTGGCCTCTAATAGCATCTCATATAATTCTAATACACCTGGAGTTGTATTGTTTAAGTCTCGTACTTTTTGGTCAATATAAAATCCGATAGTTCCAATATACGCACATTTTTTTCCAATTTGATTGAGTGCCTGATACAATAGAAAACAAGTTGTAGTTTTTCCATTGGTTCCAGTCATTCCAATGATGTGTAAATCATGTAATTGTTCTTGATACTGACCTATATATTGTTTTAGATATTCTTTGGTATCGGGAACAATAATGGTCTTTACTTCATAGGAACCATGTTCAGCAATAATTTGAGTTGCCCCAGCACGAATGGCCTCTTCTATATATTGATGACCATCCTTCCCTTCACCACGAATGGCAATAAAGGAATCTCCTTTTTGTATTTTTTTTGAATCACTTCTTAACATAACGCACCTCTAATGTATCGTATGCGAGTTTGTTATTCAGGTTCTATTTTGAAAAAAATCCCTAGTAGGATTCTTTATTTTAATACGAGTTTTTCATCTTCTACATCAACAATTACTTTGGCATTAGGTCCTATTTGTTCCATCAAAATGGAAGTAGCTAACAATGTTTCTAAATTGCGGCTGATATATCGCTTGATAGGTCGTGCTCCATATACTTCGTCATAAGAATTCTCAATAATAAAATCACGAGCTTTTTCTGTTAACGCAATTTGAATTTTTTGATCTTGTAAACGCACTTCTATTTCTTTTATCATACGGTCTAAAATGTCATATACCACTTCTTTGCTTAAAGCATTGAAGATGATGATTTCATCAATACGGTTGATAAATTCAGGTTTAAATGTCTGTTTCAATTCTTTCATGACCAATGATTCGCTATCTTCATTGTTTTCTAAAATATGATTACTTCCTAAATTTGAGGTCATAATGATAATGGTATTTTTAAAATCAACCGTTCTTCCTTGAGAGTCTGTAATTCTACCATCATCCAAGATTTGTAATAAAATATTAAATACATCTCTGTGTGCTTTTTCAATTTCATCAAATAAGACAATGCTATAAGGATTTCTTCTGACAGCCTCTGTCAATTGTCCCCCTTCGTCATACCCGACATATCCAGGAGGAGCCCCCACCAGTCTAGATACTGAATGTGCTTCCATGTATTCACTCATATCGATTCTGACCATATGGCGTTCGTCATCAAATAATTCATAGGCAAGTGTTTTTGCAACTTCTGTTTTTCCAACTCCTGTTGGCCCTAGAAAAATAAAAGAACCAATTGGACGTTTGGGATCTTTGATTCCAGCTCGAGCCCTGATAATTGCTTCACTCACTAGTCGTAAAGCTTCTTCTTGTCCTTTGACACGTTTTTTCATATTTTCTTCCAAATGAATTAATTTTTCTCTTTCTCCACCTACTAATTTTTGAATTGGTATATTGGTCCATTTGGATATAATGCCCGCAATATCTTCCTCATCTACCACATCACTTAAAATTTGAGACGTATTTTGGGCTTTCAATTCTTCTAATTCCTTTTCTAAATTTGGTAATGTTCCATGTCTTAGTTTTGCGGCTGTTTCCAGATCATAGTTATTTTCTGCTTGTTCTAAAGAGAAACGACATTTTTCAATTTCATCTTTTTTTGCACTAATACGTTCATTGATTTTCTTTTCTGTTTCCCAATCACTTCTTAATTTAGATTCTTTTTCCTTTAAAGCTGTAATTTTCTCTTTGAGTTCTTCTACTCTTGCTCTGGATATTTCATCTTTGTCTTTTTTGATGGCTTCTAGTTCAATTTCTAGCTGCATAATTTCTCGTGTCAATACATCTAAATCTGTTGGAACAGAATCCATTTGTACTTTAATAGTTGCACATGCCTCATCCACCAAATCAATCGCTTTATCTGGTAAAAAACGATCTGTAATATAACGGTCTGATAAGGTCGCCGCTGCAATTAGGGCTTTGTCTTTGATATTCACTCCATGAAATACTTCAAATCTTGATTTTAGACCTCTTAAAATGGTAATGGTATCTAGTACAGTTGGTTGACCCACTTGCACACGTTGAAATCTTCTTTCTAGAGCACCATCTTTTTCAATGTATTTTCGATATTCATTTAAAGTAGTTGCTCCAATGACTTTGATTTCGCCTCTAGCAAGCATAGGTTTTAGCATATTACTGGTATCAATTGCCCCTTCCGCACCGCTACCTACAATCATGTGAATTTCATCGATAAATAGGATAATTCCGCCTTCACTTTCTTTGATTCTTTTGAGAACAGCTTTTAGTCTTTCTTCAAATTCTCCACGATATTTGGCACCTGCAATCAATGCTCCCATATCCAGTTCCCAAATGGTTTTCCCTTTTAAACTATTTGGAACATCTCCTTTGATAATACGACTTGCAAGTCCTTCTACAATAGCTGTTTTTCCAACTCCTGGTTCTCCTATTAAAACAGGATTGTTTTTCGTTTTTCTAGACAATATTCTTGTAATACTTCTGACTTCTTCATCACGTCCAATGACAGGGTCTACTTTACCAAGTTTTACACTTTCTGTAATGTCACGCCCATATTTTTCAAGGACATTTTCTTCTTGCTCATTTTGATTCATTCGTATCCCTCCCTTTTCTTATGATGATTCCTTCATCATTGTATTCATTATATCACTTTTTTAGCACTTGTCAATATCGAGTGCTAAAAAAGATCAAAAAAAAAGAACTATATATGGACAGTCAAAATCTGTGTATAGACTCCATCTATAATTTCTTCTTTTCGACTTAAGTGGTAGTTTTCACGCACCATATCTTTTATAGCAGAACTTAAATTGTTTGGTTTAATATAATGCAAATTGGTTTTTCCAATAGGATGTGTCAATGCAAAATAAATATTTTGTGTGTCATAATAAACATGAAGTCCCATCCGTTCTGTTTTTTCTTTTGTCATCAAATCTGTTGTATATTCAAACATGCAACTTAAACAAGCTGTCAAATCTCTTAAGTTTCTGTCTTTTAAAAACTGAAGTACATTATGATCTTCTTGAAAATCAATACTTACAGTTGTTTCAATTCCCTTTTCATGTAATAAATTGATTTTATAATAAAAGTTTAGTTTTTGATAAAAAGCCTTTATTTTAAGGCGCAAATATGAAAATTAGAAGTAATTTTACTACTAATTTACTACTTTAGAAAGAGTTTTGATAAAGAGTCTTGATATGTTATTTTAAAGAAACGATGGAAAGTCGTTTTTTAATTTTCCTAATAATGGTATAATATTTATTAGTGAGGTGTTATATATGACAAAAGAAGAACAAAGAAACGAGGCAATTTATAGAATAAAAGAATTAACTAAAAAATTTAATCTTAATTCAAACATGTTAGACTTTTTTGAAAATGGAAAAATTTATGGACTTGATTATGTAGAAGATAGTAAAATAAAAGATAGGAATAAATTGATTTCTAGTATTATAGCAGAATGTCAAAATAAATATAATTCAATAGTTTATTACTATTTTATTATTGATGTAAATATAGAGGGTTATAATTTAGAGATACTAAATATATTTTATGTTGGACAATATAAAGAAGATTGGGAAAATGAAAGATTATCAAAAGATAATGAAGTATATATACGCAGTTATGAACTTGGTAGTCCAAATTATCCCGAGTTAAGTTTCGTAAAAGTAAATTCAGTAGATGGTAATTTAATTAGAATATCTTAAAAAACAATTAGTTATATGCTAATTGCTTTTTTAATATTTCCAAAAAAATATCAATATTCTATAAAAATTTGATTATTTTTTATTATCATTAAGACAAGCCTCTATCATACTTATAATAACATTATTAAAAGATGTATCATTGTCTTTTGCAATTTTTTCTATTTGTTTTACTAACTCTTCCTTTATATATAAAGTCTTATATACTGATACTATTTTCTTTTTTGTCTTTTTAGGTACAAAATTCATTTATCACCACCACCCATTATAATTTTAACTTGTTAATAAAATAAAAGATAAATTAGAAAATTCTGGTGTATTTTTTAAAAAATAGTGATATAATTATATTGAACTGGTGGAGTTTAGAAATTGAGAGGTGAAAAAATGAGTAATCTACTAGAAAAAGGAAAGGATATTTTTATAAAGATTAAAAATCAAGTTATAAAAATAGGAATTAAAAAAGTGGCTATTGGTGGAGTTATTGTTATAGTTGGTATAACTGGAATCGCTTTATTAAGTGGTGGAAGTAGCGATAAAGTGGTTTTAGCAAATGTAGTACATCCTACATCAACAGACTATCCCTATTATACATTTAATGAAGTCAAAAATTATAATAAGGTAAATGTTAGTGGAATTAAATTAAAGCATAAAGAAAATAAAGTAAATAATAATCAAACACTAGCAGGAGATGTTGAATATGTATTTACTATAAAAAATACTTCTAAAGAAACACTTGATAATATTGGCTATACTTTTTTCGTTAGAGATACAAATAACAGACCATTTGTTATAAGAAGTAAAGACCCAATAACTTTAAAGGCAGGAGAAAAAAAGAAAATAAAGATATCTAGTATATGGTGTGATGATGATTGTGATAAACAAACTACTCAAATACTTTTTATGGATAATTATGACAAAGACTATTCGATTTTAAATATTTATGAGGTAATTAATACAAATTCAGATGGAACAATTATTACAAAGGAATTATAGGAAAGGAAAATGTAAAATGAAAAAAATAAAATATTTAAGTTTAATTATGATAATAGCATTTATGCTAACTGGGTGTGGGTCAACTACAAATAATGAGAAGAAAGATGATAATAAACCTATAGCAGTTAACCCACCTAGTGAAACGAATTATAAGGGTGTTAAAAAGATAGTATATTTAGACCCTACTAATTTAAACAAAAAATGTACTGAAAGCGATGTAAAAAGTGATGATGAAACAAGAAGTGGTTGTATGAAATGGTATGCATATAAGGAAGATAAAGACACTTATACAATGATATTAGACCACAATACAACAAATCTTGTTTATTGGTTGTCTCTAGAAGATTATGAAAAAGCAGGAGGGAATGTTACATATAATCAATTTGGCGACCCTAATTTGAAAACTGATAAAGGTCCTATAACAGCCCAAAAACAATTAGAAAGTGACACATCATATTGGGAAAAAAGTTTAAATGCTAGATTAATTAAAGTTTCTGAAATAAAAGAAATAGCTGGTAATATAGATAATACGTGTTTAGATACTAATTCATCAAATAAATATAATTGGTTGTATGATAGAACATCTAATTATTGTGAAAAATATGGTTGTTTGAATAATGCAACAAAAGATGCATTAGGATATTGGACTGATACAGCTAGGGATGAATATAGTGCATATCGTATTAGTCCAGGATTTAATCAAGATATCCTTTGTGGTGGTCAGTTATCTTTTGAAAATGGTAGAAGTGGAATTCGCCCAGTTATAACAATACAAAAAAATGCTCTTACTTTTATTGAAGAAAACGAAAATAACAATTAAATAATTTAAAATGAAAAGTAGTATTTATAAATTTTTAAAAGATTTTAGATACTACTTTTATAATGGATAAAATGGTGGTAATGAAATGACAATAAGTAATAAAGAATTAGCTAATAAAGTAATAGATTTATGTTTGATATATGGAATAAAGGACTCACAACTTTATATGGAATTTTTAGATAATCAAATAAAATTCTATAGAACTGAATTAAATTTTTTAGAAGATAGTAAACCTTTTTTCTTCCAAAAGAAGAAATTAGAAGAACATAATAAAAAAATTGAAGAATACGAGCAAAAAATTTTTGATGCATATAGGAAAATAGAAGAAGAATTTAATTTTATAATTGAAATGCAAAATAACATTGATAATACATCAAAATAATTTTGGTACAAATAATTGTGATCCAAAATTATTTTTTGTTTGAGTCTATATTATATTGGTAATAAATGGTATAATTGTAATGAAAGGACGGGCTTTATGGTTAATGAAATAAAAAATCAAGATAGTATCAAAATTGACGATATTTTTTATACTGATAGACATTGTGGCGTAAAAGGACACTATATACAATTTTTCCAAGTTGTCGATGTAAAAGAAAATAACCAAGTTATATTAAGGGAAGTTAAACAAATACTTGATTCACATAACGAGGAAAATAAAGCACTTGTTATTCCATCTAAAAATCAATTTAAAGAAAGTAGCGTCTTTATAGAGGACAATAACATTGGGATAGTAAAATCAATAGAATATGATGTCAATAGTAAAGATAATACACCTTATATAATTATGTCCCCTCTTACATTTAAAAATAAAGAGCCTATAAATATCAATGCTTATTTATGGGACGGACAACCAAAGTGTCATTATAACGATTTGTTTGAGTATATAAATGAGGAAAAAATATAATTAAACTAATAAAAGGAGCGAAAATATGGAAAGTGATTTAGAAGAGAAAATAGACGCATTAGCGTTTCAATTTGAAGATAGTTATTATTGTTCGGGGGAAATAAGTCAAAGTTTTGCAGAAAAATTTAATAAGTTGGTTGAATTAAAAGCAATAGAACCTACAGAATTTGAGGACGAGTTAGGTTTAAGTGGTGAAACATTTAGAAGATGGAAAAAAGGACTAATAGACCCATCATTACAAAATTTAGTAGCATTTTGTATATTTTTTGAAATTGATATAAATTCTTTTACTGAATTACTACGCGCTGGTGGTTATACAATGAACTTTTCTAAAAGAAGAGACTGCGCTTATAACTTCCTAATTACTAATTGTATTGGTATGTCTATAAAAGAATGTAATATACTTTTAAAAAAAATAGGTTTAGAAGATAGCGAATTACTACTTGCTCGCAATAAAAAAACGCAAAAATAACGAAAACTTTTATAAAAACTTAATAAAACTCCAACTTCCGTGTGGAATTAAAATCACTTGTATATAAAGGTTAAAATTATAATTTACTAGTTTAAGGGTTATAATTTTAGCCTTTTTTTCTTTGATTTTAGCCACATGGCGTGTTTTAGAGATTTTAAAAAATTGTGTTTTAATGAACTTGTAATTTGAAAGGCGCCAACTAAAATTACACAAAATCTAACGAAAGGAGAAAATTAAGGTCATGAAAATTATAGGTATTGAAGAAAGAATTGGCGTGTATGAAGATAAGCCATTTCATAATGTTAATTTTCATTGTGCGGAAGAGTTTAACAACGATAAAAGCGAAGGACTTAAGGTTTCAGTAGTTAAAGTAAGATATGATGTCTTAACCAAAACTTTTGGGAAAGAATTAACTACATCAGAAATTAAAAGTCTTGTAGGTAAATATATAGAAGAATTCCTATACGATAGATATAGAAATGTTAGTTATGTTGAATTTGCTGACTCTACCGAAACAAGCAAAAAATAAGTTACTTATTGACTTATTGACTACCGATTTGTTACATCTTGCTATTGTTTTAAATAGTAGCAAGATTAACATTAAGGTAAATTTATAAAAATTATTGCTACATGCTACATGCTACATATAAGGGGTAATACTAGCCCTTATATGGTGGGGGGCTAAAGTGGCTACGCCACTCGCCCCACTCATGGGCGTGTATTAACTAGTATATGTATTAGCGCATTAGTTCTTTGAAAATTTAATAATAATCTAAACTTTTAAAAATAGGAGTGATAACATGGCAGATAATAGCCAAAGTCGTAAATGGGCTTTAACGATTAACAACCCACTAGAACACGGCTTTACGGACGAAGTAATAAAAGAAACTTTGCAAAAATTCGCTCTTGACTACTATTGTATGTGTAAGGAAATCGGCAACGAAACACAAACGCTACATATCCATATCTTTATTTATTCAAAATCGCCGATTCGCTTTACAACGATACAGAGTCGCTTTAACAAAATAGCACATATAGAAAAAGCCTATGGGACTATACAAGATAATATTGACTATGTGAGAAAAACGGGCAAGTTTGAAAATACCGACAAAGCCGAAACATCTGTTGAGGGCAGTTTTGAAGAATACGGAACGATACCATCGGAATTACAAGAAAAAGACCCCGTTATAGGGCAATTATTAGAAGATATAAAAGATGGTAAGTCAAACATCGAGATTATAGAAAATAACCCACAATGGGCTTTAAAAATACGAGATATAGACTTGATAAGAGAAACTTATCTAGCCGATAAGTACATGAGAGAAAACCGAGATATAGTTTGTACATATGTCTTTGGGCATACAGGCGTTGGTAAGACACGAGATATATACAAAAGACATGGTGCTAAAAATATATGTCGTATCACGAATTATGCAAGTAGTAGAGGCGTAAATTTTGACTCATATAAAAGCACTATGAATACCCTAGTATTTGAGGAATTTCATAGTCAAATACCCATCGGTGATATGCTTAATTATACCGATATATATCCCCTTATGCTACCCGCGAGATATAGTGATAAGGTGGCTTGTTACACTTATGTCTATATAACTTCAAATGTTCCCCTAGAGGAGCAATATTATGACTTACGATGTGGTTTAAAGTATAGAGCAGTTTGGGACGCGTTTTTGCGTAGAATTCATAACATAATTGAGTACAAAAGTGATGGCTCAATTATAGTACATAAAATGACTAAAAAATTGGAGGAATTAGAAAATGAAGAAAATAAAACGAATAATGAAAAAAATTAATATTATAAAGGTTTTAATTGTAGAATTATACCTAGTATTAGCACAATTAATATGGCACTTAAGAGTCTATGCAATAGATTACATGGTTTCAAAAACCACTACCGAATTACAAATAAAAATGATAAATGCAGTAGTTAATATTGGACTTGTAATAATTTTATCAATAATTTTAATCGCTTTAATTATAACTCTTAAAAGACACAATAAAGACAAAGAAGAAGAACAAAAAAATGTTCAAGATGTTGGCTTAAAAAATGAAAGTGGCGAATTCATAGAAATAGTTGAGATTTTAGATGGCGAAGAAGAAAACGAATGTATACTTGTTGTAGACCCTAAAAATCTTTCTATTGAAAAATTAAGGGCTAGACAAGACGATGTAGAAACGGCTTATCATATAGATATACATTATATGACACCAAGAATACCAACAAAATACATAAATATTTATGCAACGCCTAGAGATTTATTACACCCTAAACTATTCCAAGTAACCTTAAATGACAACTTACTAGACGACTTTTTAACGGCTTTAGTAGTTGGAAGTACGGGAAGTGGTAAAACATATTTTACACATCAATTACTAGGAAAAATAGTCTTAAATAAATCTTGTAATGGTGAAGATGTACGAGTCTTTATAAGTGATATTAAAAATGAAGATTTTAGACAATTTAAAAATCGTCCTAATTATTATGGTATCAATGCAGTAGATGGAATTAAAGAAGTTCATAAAATATTTGAGGAGCGTATGGAAAATGACGAAGACAACGAAGATAAAGAAACAATTATTCTTTTAATTGAAGAATATGCAGTGCTTATCAATTCAATAAAGGATAAAAGTGATAAAGAAAAACTTAAAGATATGGTTGCAGATTTATTGTTTGCTGGGCGTAGTAAAAAAATAATAACAATAGTAAGTCTACAAAGAGCAGATGCAGAATACTTTGTAAGAGGTGCAAGAGAACAATTTAAAAAAATAATATTGATGGGCGAAATTTCAGATACTCAAATGAAAATGCTTGTAGACGAAAGAAAACGAAAACAATTTAAAGAAATAAACCCAAGAGGATACGGATACCTTTGTGAAGATGGAAAAATGAAAGTTACGCGTATTAAAGTAGCCGAAATTTCACAAAAGGACAAAGAAGACATTGACAATATTATAAGTAGTAAGATGGTTTAAATGGTGGATAATATCAACTATCAAGAATTTTGTAAAAATATGGTGTATGTCCCCATAAGTGAAAAATATACACTAACTATTGAAGAAGCGTCAAAGTATTTCCGTATCGGCGAAAATAAACTTCGTAAATTAGCAGAAGAAAATTTAAACGCAAGTTGGGTTTTAATGAACGGCAACCGAATTCAAATAAAAAGAAAACAATTTGAAAAAATTATTGATACTTTAAATGTAATTTAATGAAAATCGAGCCTTATATGTGATATAATGTTATTGCATATCAAGGCTCTTTCTATTATTGAAAGGAGCAAAAAAATATGATAGAAAAAAGACGCGATAAAAAAAATCGTATTTTACATAACGGAGAGAGCCAACGAAAAGATGGAAGATATGTTTACAAATATACCGATAGTTTCGGTAAACCACAATTTATATATGCTTGGAAGTTAGTACCAACCGATAAAACACCAAATGGGAAACGCGACGATAAATCTTTAAGAGAAAAGGAACAAGAGATTTTAAAAGACATTAGTGATGGAATCGACACCATAGGTAAAAAAATAAGTGTATGTCAATTATACGCTAAAAAGAATAATCAACGACCAAATGTTAAAGATAAAACAAAAAAAGGACGAAATAGACTTATGAGATACCTAGAAGAAGATAAAATTGGTGCTTGTTCTATTGAAAACATTAAGATGTCGGACGCCAAAGAATGGGTTATACGAATGAAAGAAAAAGGAATAGCCTACCAAACTATAAAAAATGATAAGCGTTCTTTATATTCGGCGTTTCAAATGGCTATACAAGACGACTATATAAGGAAAAACCCTTTTGAGTTTAAAATTGACGATGTAATAGAAAATGACACCGAGAAGAATATACCCCTTACATTAGAACAAGAAAAAAGCCTATATTCTTTTATAGAAAGTGATAAAACTTGTTCTAAATATTATGACGAAATTATTTTAATAAGAGAAACGGGACTTCGTATATCGGAATTTTGCGGACTAATAGAAACCGACCTAGATTTTGAAAATAGACTAATCAATATAGACCATCAACTTTTAAAAAATAGTGAACGAGGTTATTATATTGACGATACTAAAACCGATAATGGAGTTAGGAAAGTACCTATGAGCGACAAAGCGTATGAAATTTTTAAGTGTATAATAGAAAATCGTAAAAGTTCAAAGACTATTGTTATTGATGGTTATAGTGGGTTTTTATTTATAAATAGAAATGGTAACCCAAGAACAAATATAGAGTACGATGGTATTTTTAATCGAATTGTAAAAAAATATAATAAATGTCATGAGGAAAAACTTCCTAAAAAAATGACACCCCATACATTAAGGCATACTTTTTGTACTAATTGGGCTAACGATGGAATGAACCCTCGTACACTTCAATACATTATGGGACATAAAAATATTGAAATGACATTGAAGTATTATACACACCCTACTTATACATCGGCACAAGCAGAGATGGAAAGAATAATCAAGCAAAAGCAATTTTACTACGAATTTACTACTTTTGAAAGCGAAAATATAAGAAATTATAAAAATATATGTGAACATCTTCCAAAAATAAAAATGTCTTAAATGCTTATAAATAAAGGTTATAAAGACATTTAAGAACTTATAAAAAGATAGTCAAAAAACTATATAACTTTTGAAACAGAATAATCCAGCTAATCCATTTTTTGGTAATTTTTGAATTTCTTTCCATATATAACTGTCAAAATAAGGACTGCTTTCTTCTTCTAATATTTGATCTATATAGGAATGAATTCCATCTTCTGATCCTTCCATCATTTGTCGTAATAAGGAAAGTTGATTACGATATTTATTTAAATGGGATTCCTTTTCTAAGATAAGCTGAGAATTTGTTTCAATACGAACCATTAAGTCTTGATAGTCTTTTAAAAGACGTTTGGATTCTACTTTTTCTTTGAAATATTCTATTAGAATAATACTAAAAACTAGTAAAAAGAGATAGCCAACAAGTGAAAAAAGGAAATGATAGATATAAAATAGAAACATACAAATGACAATACCAATCAAAATATAATAATCAGATATTTTTTTACTACATGTTTCTATTACCATTTTATATAGATTTTTGAAATGAAATAGATGAAAAAAGAATAGAGAGATAAGTGAAGTGATTATGCTACAAATTAAACGAATGACATCTGTTATTTCGCTTGTAGATACTCCAAGTGATATCATTACAATCGTAACAAGAATATCTGCTAACATAAGAGAAAAGAAACTAAAAATAACTGCCAGACCAGTTTGACTCATTTTTTGGTTCCAAATAATTTTGGATAAGATCCATACAATTCCTAAAGATAATAAAAATAGATCATTTGAAAAATAGGATAAGATAAAAGTACAACATACCAATAATATATAACACATCCAATATTTCCATTTATGATAATATATTCCTTGACTCAGTATGCTAGAAACCATATGTAGTGAAACCAAACAGGTAATTGATGTCATCATACATGTCAAAATCATTAGGTTTCATCCCCAGATTCTGATAAAATATGAACCGCTTTTCGAAAGCGTTCACAAGTTGCGTCTGCTTTTATTTTTTCTCTTTTTAAATTTTGATTTTCCATTTTAAGTTTCATATTTTTAGAATGTAAGGTTGTGATTTGATTTTGTAGATTCAAATTTTCAAATTCACTTTTTTGATATTTATATGTTTTATCTTTTGCAATCCAAATACGTAACGTATTAATATGCATTCCAAATTTCCGAATAATTTGTTCTTCTGATATTCCACTATAATACATATAAAGTGCCTTTTGACGATCTTTTTTAGAATATCGTTTTCCTTTTTGTGGTTGATGATTTCTCGTTCTCTCATCGTTCACATTTGATGCAGAAGAAATAACCAAATGATTGTAATTATAAATGCAAGCAGGATTTTTATAAACAAAGTAAGAAGGTAATTTATATTTTAATTCTTCTAATGTGTAAGAAATAAGGTAACTACAAGATTCTGTTTGAATAATAGTCTTTTTTCTTTTATATCGTTCGAGAAAATGGATGTCATCTATATGAATCGTATACTGAACATCATTTTCTATAAATCGTAATATTTCTCTTTTGACTTCATACTCTAATAAAAATTCTATACTTTCTTTTAATTTTCGTTTCCATTGTGGTTGATGGTAATTAATATAATCCGTAAACATATTTCTAAGAGCGAGAAACAGATTTTCTTCTCCACCCAATCCAATCATATAGCTTGAAAAATCATATTTTCTAATTTTTTGTACATAGTCTTGGATTTTTTTAGAAGGTGTTTCCGTATCCAAAAGATATATTCTCATATTTCTTTTATTTTTTGATGTCAACTCATATGCACCTTTTGTATAGTCATCATAAACAAAAATTTGATAACTAACGTTTTTACGCTTCATACAATTTTGTATCATTTTTTTAATTTCTAACTGAAAAAATAAATTGTCATCCACTACAACAAACTCCAACATACTACACACTCCTATTATTAATAATAACATATAGTTCTTTTATTGACAATTAAAAAAAATCCAAATTTTGGATTTCTGTTCTCGGTCTTTTCTAGACTTCTTTCTGATGTTTTATCTCTTTTAGTTTACTTCTAATTCTCTGCAAGGCATTGTCTACGGCCTTTGGTTCTTTATCAAGAATCTCCGAAATTTCTTTGTATTCAAATCCACTCATTTTTAGATCAAATACCATACTTTCAAAGGCAGTTAGTTTATCTTTGGCAATGCCAATCATTTGATTTTCATATTCATGATTCATTAGAACAGTTTCTGGATTGGTAGTATCATCCCCAAATAAATATTCTAATGAATAGGATTCGCCTCCATCTGCAACTGCATCAATCGGAATAGATTCATTTAAAATCCTATTTTTTAAACGTTTGGTTGCAACAACTGTACTAATCATTTTGTGCTTAATACAGGTAATTGCAAATGTATAAAAAGTGGTATCTTTTTGTTCTTTAAAATGATCAATAGCGTTCATTAGTCCCATTAATCCTTCTTGTATTAAATCGTTAATTTCTAACCCTGCATACTTCACATATGGGTATAATTTATAAGCTAATTTTTCAATAAATGGTTGATATTTTTGATAAAGAATATTACTCGCATCTTCATGGTTTTCACTGACATAACTTAAAAGTTCATAATCGTTATATTCTTTATAATTCATAATACCTACCTACTTTCTTTTTAACATTGCTTCAAATACTACTATACCAGTTGCAACGGAAGCATTTAAACTATTTACAGTTCCTTGCATTGGGATTTTAGCTATAAAATCACAAGATTCTTGGACCAGTCTACTCATTCCGCTTCCTTCATTGCCTATGATTAGTGCAATTCGTCCAGTATAATCCAGTTTATCATAATCAGTTCCTTCCATATCCGTTCCAATCACCCAAAATCCTTTTTCTTTGAGTGTGCGAATGGTTTGACTTAAATTGGTTACACATGCAATTTTCATGTGATCTATAGCCCCAGTACTGACTTTAATCACAGTAGAATTGACTTCTACGCTACGATCTTTTGGAATGATAATACCATCAACACCTGCAGCTTCACATGTCCGAATGATTGCTCCAAAATTGTGGGGATCTTCTAAGTGATCTAAAATAACCAAAACAGGATTTTCTTTGGATAATAATTCTTCTAATGGTGTATACACATAATCAGGTACACTCAATATTATACCTTGATGCATTCCATTTGCAAGTTTATCTAATTCAAATTTTTCTAGGAATTTGACTTCAATATTCTTTTTTTGTATAGCAGAAAGAATAAATTCATCATTGAAATTCTTATAAATATAGACTTTTTTGATTTTTTTATTATTTTTAATATATTCTGTTACTACATTTTTTCCATATATATACATATTATTCACCTGTAATCCATTTCATAATTTCATCAATTCTTGTTTTATTTTGTTCCAAATATAGAAATCCAATTAATGCTTCTAATCCAGTTGCATATTTATAGGTTGCAACATCTGTATTTTTAGGGCTTTTATGGCTTTTATGATTACGAGCACGTAATACAACATCCAATTCTTTTTCTGATAAAAACTTCTGTTCTATCATTGCCTTCACAAATTGACATTGGCTTTTTGCACTGACATAAGAAACTGCAAGTGCTTGTAATTCTTTTACTTTCTCGGTTCCTTTTTTGAGTAGATACTCCCTGATATAACATTCATAAATGGCGTCTCCTAAATAAGCCAAAGCTAGGACATTTTTATTTTCCATGATTGTCCATCCGATCAAAGGTAATACCTTTGATACTACCATCTTTGATATCATTTAAAATAACAGTATATACTTTTTCATAATCAATTTCGCCACCACGAATAAGACATCCTCTTTTTTTCCCAATGAATTCTAGTGTTTCTATAATATCCTCATTCAGTTTTTCTATTCCATAACGTGCTTTTAGAATTTCTGGATAATAGGTTTCTAAGGTCTCTAAAATATAGATTACTACTTCATCTAAAGGTAGTACCTCTTCTTTGATGGCAGTAAGACTCGCTAAATTGAAGGCAACTTCATTTGATTCAAATTTAGGCCACAGAATTCCTGGAGAATCAAGTAATTCTATGGATTCATTAATTCGTATCCAATCTAAATTTTTAGTTACACCTGGTTTATTACCAACCACTACTGCTTTTTTACCAACCAATCGATTGATTAAAGTCGATTTTCCTGCATTTGGAATTCCAACAACTAATACTCTTGCTTTACGTTTTTGTAGACCTTTTTGTTCTCTTTTGATAGCTTGTCCCTCTAAAATTTTTATTGTCATATCTATAATTTGCTTGGTACAATTGGTTGTTGTTAAATCAACGCCAAGAACCGTATACCCCTTTTTTTCATAATATTCCATCCATTTTTTAGTTTCTTTCAAATCACATAAATCCATTTTCGTAAAGATTAAAATACTAGGTTTATTTTTAATGTATTGATCAATATCTGTAATTTTTGAGGAATACGGAATTCTAGCATCTATTACTTCATATACAATGTCAATTTGATTTATTTTTTCTGAAATTAGTCTTTTGGTTTTGGCCATATGGCCGGGATACCAGTTTATCCCTACAAATGGACAACTTTTATTTTCTTCTTTTTTTCTCATTAAAACCACTTCCATTTTCTATAAATGTTTTTAACTCTTTTATTGTTTTATTTATATATTTTCTATTAATACCAATAATAGGAATATTTATATTTTCCTTTTGTAATTTATCATATATTTTTTCTATAAACAATCCTTTTCTCTTTTCCATTCCCTTATTAGTATATATATAATTTACACAACAAGACGGAGAATGCTCAATACCTAGTATTGCAAGTACTTCATAACCCGAATTAATTATATTTTTTATTTCTTTAAAAACTTTTTCTGCCAACTCATTACAATGTTCATTAAATTCTATAGTATTATATTTTGATAATCCTTTTGGTTCTCTAATTAAACTATTTTTATATAAACTTTCTGCACATGGCATTTGAATAATATTTATTTCATTATCTATTAGTAATTGCATAATAGGTTTTATTGTTCCTTTCCAATCATATTTAACTATTCCTTGAGCTTGATATGCTTGAGCCATCAAACAAAAAGGAACAAAAATAAATTTTTTACTTCTATTATCACACATCAAATAAATACCTCACCTATTTCAATATTATAAAATTGTTCAATCATATCTTGAGCCATATGTTCAAATAATTTTTTGTAAATTTTAGTACAAGTTTCAAGCGATTCTTCATCTACTTTATTATTTAAAAGAGGCATTCCTAATAAACATTGTGATTCTTTTACCTTTGGAATAATACCTCTTAAGAGAAGTTGATTTTTCTCATCAAAATCATCTGTAATATTTTTAACAGGTAATAATAAGTCTATATTATATTGATTAAATAAATCTTTAAATAAGTCTAACATTTTGTCTTGTTCTATTGCAAATAATTGGCTATTTCTTGCTCCATCTGCAACATATTTTATATTATATTTTTTACAAATTAATATTGATGCAATATACATAGACAATCTACAAGATAAGCAATTTAATTGTGATATAGATATATTTCCATACTTTTCTTTAATTTCATCAATTTGCATGTTATACATTACACAAATAAATTTTCTAAAAAAACAACTAATATTTTTAACTCCTAAATATTCAACCTTATCAGAGCCGTATTTCTTTACTAATCTTTTATAACCATTTTTAATATTGCTACAACCTACTGTACACATATTATCATAGTGTACCAATTTAATTTTATAGCCTTGTTCTATCAATAATATAGCACTCAGTAATGAATCCTTTCCCCCAGAAAATAATATCAAACATTCTTTCATAACTTTTGTCTCCTTTTTACAATTAGTGTAATATCTTTTTAAGAAAAAAGCTCTTTATTATAAAGGTTTGAAGTGAGTTGTCCTTTTGTTGGGTTATCCCAGTTTATCTGGGCAGATGGAAACACTTTTTTATCATCATTTGACACAAATATCACTTCCTTCATTTAATAACATAGTAAGTTCATTAATATCACTTATATTTTCTATATTTGGTATATGTATAAATATCATTTTGGCTTTTAATCTATTTTTATTTATATATTTGAGACCTTCATAATATATATTGTTACATAAATAATTACCTGCATTGTTAGAGATTAATACTTTGAATTTACTTTTTTCGAATATTTTTTGCAATCCAAGATAATCAAATTCAGTTTTATAAATATCCTCCCCACTAGCCATAATTTCTATTTTTAAATTATCTTTTTCAAGAGGCGCTTGTCCGAAAGAAATAATAAAATCGTAGTCTATATTGGTAATTTCCTTTATAAATTGTTTTACAGATGTTTCAAAACTATTTTTTAAATATAACTTATTTTCTGTAATAATATTATCTAACAATATTTTTGAGGAATTTCTTTTTCCATTAAAGGCAGTAAATAATAACTTATTCATTTTCATCACCTTTTTTATTATGGCTTGGTAGTGATTTCATTAATAAATCAAAATCACTTTGTAATTCTTTCATTTCTCTTTCACGATATATATTAAATTCTTTTTCAGCCTTTTCTATTGCTTCATCATGTGAAATTTTACCATTACCTTCTAGTATTTTTCTTCTATTTAGAAGTATTTGATTATCTAATTCTTCTACCCAATCTTGCATTCTCATTGTTCTTTGTTCTAATGCTTGTAACTCAGCAAAATCTAAAAATTGTGATACTAATAGATTTAATCTTTGAAGTTCAATTTCAGATAAATAATTTTTAGCAATTTTTACATCATCTATTGTAACATAATCTCCTTTAAAATTAGTCATTCCAACATAAGGCTTTTTATTATCAACTCTTTCATAAATAAGTTCTGCTGCTGTATGTTCATGAACTGCAAAGTGTAATTTATTTTGTACTGTAGCAAAAAACTTTTTTGTGATATCACTTCTTGGATTATAGTCAATGCTTGTTGCATATATATCCGTTACTTGTTGATAAAAATTTCTTTCACTAGAACGAATATCTCTAATTCTTTGTAGTAATTCTTTAAAGTATCTATTGCCCCCTTGCTTTAGTCTTTCATCATCTAAAGCAAAGCCCTTCTGGATGTATTCGTGTAATCTTTTTGTTGCCCATATTCTAAATCTTACCGCAACATCTGATTGAACTCGATATCCTAAAGCAATTATCATATCTAAATTATAATGATCAATATTTCTTTTAACTTCTCGATTACCTTCTTTTTGAACTTGCAAGAAATTCTTGCAAGTTGAATTTTCTTCTAATTCTTTATCATTATAAATATTCTTAATATGCTGTTCTATATTTTGCCTAGTTGTGTTATACAAATCAGCAATTTGATATTTAGATACCCAAATATCTTCATCATTGAACTTTACATTAACTTTAGTAATTCCATCTTTATCTTCATAAATCATTATTTCGTTTTTATTTTCCAAAATTACACCTTCTTTCTTAATTTTATCAAAATATGTATTATATTACATATTAATTTTTCTTATTTTATAGGGGTTTTCGGAAGTGTTTCCATAAATCTGGATATCCCAATTTATATTATTTGTCGAATTTTGTCGATTGTCATTATTCATTTTCTGCACCCTCTTTATTCAATAAGTCATTAATTACATAATAAATCCCATCTTCATTATTAGAGAACTTGGTGACAATATCAGCATTTTCTTTCACTATTTGAGGTGAATTTAACATGGCAATTCCACATCCAACATATTTTATCATATCTATATCATTTTCCCCGTCACCAATTGCTACAGTATTATCTTTATCAATATTTAATCTATTTAATAATAAATCTATTGCCTTAAGTTTAGTCATACCTTTATTAACAAATTCTATTCTATTTAATTCACTGCTTGTTATTTCTAAATTATCTAATATACATTTAGGTAGATTTTTTCTAATTTGTTCTATTTCATTAGGAGTTGCTATACCAACTATTTTATATATCGTATTTTTACACACAAATTCTTTAATATTATTAATTTCATTTCTTAATAGTCTACTATCATATAAATAATAAGTCCAATTAATACTATTATTTAAAATAAAAATCTATTTCAATCAATACTTTTGGACTAATACGGGAGGAAAATAATTGATTTTCTTTGTTATCAACTATCAGTGCTCCATTAAAACTAATAGTATAATTATCATTATCTAGCAAATCCAATTCTTCTAAATATGGTTTTATAGTATAAAATTGTCTAGCACTTGCGAGGATTATTTTAATATCATTTTTGACTTGCTTTAAAATACTAATAGTTTTTTCACCTATTTTTTTATTATCATTTAATAGTGTTCCATCAACATCTAAAATTATCGCTCTTATATTAATCATATAAATTCCTCACTATCTATATAAATTTTCTAATACCCTTGTTAAGCAATCTTCTGCTGTTAAATCAGGATTTTCCGAAAACCTCATTCTTACTAACTTTCCATTTACTTTAAATATATATGGATTTTTAACTTTTGTTAAAAAATCTAATATTCTTTCTTCACTTGATTTCCTCCTATCACTTTTTATAGAACTTATTTCATCTACATCATCTAAAGTAACATCTTCAAGTTTCATATTTTTGCACCTATCCAGCTTTTCTTTTATTTCTTCAATATTATATTTACTATTCGTCATCATTTTTATCTCCTAATAATTTTATCTTTTCTGCATTATTAAGTATATCTAATTGATACTTAGCAATTTCGCTTAATATTTCAAATCTTTCTGTTTTTTCTTTTCCTTCTTTAATTAACTCTGCATTATGTGATTCTAAATTAGATAAAACAGTCAATTCATTTATCGAAGCATAATCTCTAATATTAGAATTTTTTGCTAAATCAGGATTTAGTTCTCTCCATTTCTTAGCAGTCGTATGAAATAATGCTACATTTAAAATATCTGCTTCTTCTGCATATTTAAGCCACTCTCTATCTTTGAAATAATTATTATCTGGTAATATATAATTTTTAATAGCGTCAGTATGAATTAAATAATTATTCTTTGTTAATATTCTTTTTACATCCCATTCTCTATTTTGATTTTCTAACTGTTTTAATCTTTCAAATTCCTTTATTAAATATAATTTAAAAATAGGACTAATTTGAGCAGCGAATTCAAATGCTATATCTTTATGTGCATATGTACCGCCATATTTACCAGATTTTGAATATATGCCAATAGCACTTGTCCTCTCACACCATTCACTAACACTAGGAGTAAATGTTAATAAGCCAACTTGTTTTCTAAAGTGTTCAGATTCGAACACTTTAAAATTTGGATTATAAATCTGTTCCCAAGCAGTTAAAAAATCCAAAGTACTTCTGTTTCTTAACCAGTTTCTAATAACATCAGCAGCACGAGATTTATCACTTTTAGCCTTTGCTATATCTGAAATACATATATAATCATCTTCATTTATACTTGAAATATTAACTTTAATAGTTTGAACTTCAATCATTTTATTTGCCATATATTCGCCTCTTTTCTATATTTTAAAATTATTTTATTGTAGGGGTTTCAATGTCGTAATCACCTTTCTAATTTTTCTTTGATTTCTTCAACATTATACTTATCCATTGTTAATCTTCTTACTTTCTTCTAAATATTTATTATAGAATTCATCCATAGAAGAAATATATTTTTGATCTTGAATTATTCTGTACTTTTCATATTCACATTCTGCTTTTTCCACTGCTTGTTTATGGGAAATATTTCCAGAACTTTTCAAAATATTTTTTCTTCTAAATTTTAATAAATCATCAGTAGCATTAATCCAATCTTGCATTGTCATAATATGTTTTTCCTTTGCTTCATCTTCTGCAAAAACTAAAAACATATTCGTTAAATCATTTAACTTATTTAATTCTTCTTCATTTAAATAATTTTTAGCGATTGATACATCATATTTATATATTAGTCCATCAGGTGAATTTTTCCAATTTGTAAGTCCCATGTGTTCTTTATTAGAGTCAGCTCGACTATATATAAGTTCCGCTGCTGTATGTCCAGAAATGGCATAATGAAGTTTGTTTTGCACAATTTTGAAAAAAGTATAGGCTTCCTCTGCATATGGATTATAATCTGTTGATGTTGCAATAAATAAATCTGTTATTTTTTGATAGGCCATTCTTTCACTTACTCGAATAGTTTTTATTCTTTCAAGTAATTCATCGAAATATTTCATATCATATTTATTGCCTTTGATAAATCTTTCATCATTTAAAGCAAACCCCTTAGTTATATAATCTTTTAGTATCTTTGTTGCCCATATTCTAAACTCTGTTGCTTTTTTTGAATTAATTCTATAACCAACTGCAATAATAGCATCTAAATTATACATCTTAGTTCTATATTTTTTTCCATCAGAAGCAGTTATCGAGGATTCCTCGGCAACTGAGATTTCATCTAATTCTTTATCTTTAAAAATATTTTTTAAATGTAAGGAAATATTATCAACACTACAATCAAAAACTTTTGACATAGCCTTTTGTGTTAACCACAAAGTATCATCTTTATATATTGCATCAACTACTATATCTCCATCTTTATTTTTATAAATTAATAGATCATTTTGTTCTTTTAAATCATTCATTTTTTCACCACTTTTCCATTATTTTTAGCAAAATGTGTAATATATTTTATTTATAAGTGTTTGAAGTAGTTGTCCTATATTAAATTTTAATGTTTTTTATTTTCACAAAATTGGGTACTCTGTTATGATAAACTGCAATTTCTTCAAAGCCTATATTTTCAAGTATATCAAAAGCCATGTTAAAGTTTCTAGCAAGGTCATCAATTTTATGTGCATCAGAACCCATTGTTATTATTTTTCCACCTAATTCTTTATATCTTTTTAATATTTCAATATTTGGGTGTGGATTATCTAATCCATATCTAATTCCCGATGTATTTATTTCTATGCCTTTATCTTTAGTTATTAAAGTAACTAATATTTCATCTAGTATTTCTTTGAATTCTGTATAATCTATTTTCTTCTCTGCATATCCTCCATATCTAACAACATAATCAATATGTCCGTATACATCAAATTCATTATATAATTTTACATTTTCTAATACTTCTTTAAAATATCTTAAATATGCTTCTTTTCTTGTAAATCCTTCAAAAAAGCTTTTATCCATCGCCATATCTTTTTTACAAGTAATATGTGATGAACCTATAATAAAATCAAATGGATATTGTTTTATAATATTTTCAATTTTTTTTACAATATCAGGTTGTAATCCTATCTCAATTCCAAAATTTGTTTTTAATATATAATCATCTTTGTATTGCAAGTATTTTTCCCTGTACTTTGATATATCTAATGTTTTTAATTGGGTTTCTAATCCTGTATAATCATCCCAATGTTCAGTAAATGTTATTTCATCAACATTTTTTTCTTTTGCTATTTTAATATATTCTGAAATGGAAGATATACCATCATGTGATATATTTGTATGAACATGACTATCTTTCATATATTCACTCCTTTATCTATACAAATTTTTTTAAAACCTAATCAAACAATCATCTTCTTTTAAATTAGTATTTTCCTCTATTGCCTTTTTGCTATTTTTATATAATGCAAATGTTACAAAAAATATCAGTGCAGGTGGTACTACCATTTTTATAGGACACTCATTGATTATAAATTTTACAGGGCTTGAGTCTCCCATTACAGTACACATCACTCCTGCAATAAATACAAATGCAAAAATAATTGATAAAGTTAAAAATATATTCTTTTTCATCTTTTCTTTCTTTAAATTGAACATATTATTTGTCCCTTCTAAATTATAATTATTTTACCTCAAATTCAACATAAAATTTTTCAGCAACATTTGAAGAATATAGAAGATTCTCTTCTGATATAAAATATCTTATCAATCTATATTTACCACTTTTTAATGTATCATAACCATATTCCCATTCAATTATTTCTTCTTGTTCTTCATTTGCTTTTATGCGATACAACATAGAATTCCAATTTAGAATCTTTTTTGGTTCATAGGGTATAAACTTTCCACTTTCATATTTTTCTAATGAATATTGATCCCCATAATGGTATGTTTGTTCAGCATTATTTTTCATAATTAGTATCATTCCACTATCTGTTAAAGTATTTTCTTTTATAATCATAGAAATTTTATTATTACTTAAATTCCATGTTAATCCATCATCTATACTAACAAAAATCAATTCTACATCTTCATAACCAGTATGATCTTCTTTTATTTGATAGATAGAACATTTCAGTTTCAATTCATTATTCTCAAAGTATGGAACATCTTCAACTGTCAAAATTTCAACTTTAGGATTATCGTAATTAATTTTTCCATTAGTAAATGTTTTACCACCATCTTGGGTCACTTGAATTCCCATATAATTATTATTTTTAGTCAAATTGGGCTTAGAAATTGCAAACCCTAAGTTTTCATTTAAAAATATGAATTTAGGTTCCATACTAACAATAATATTTTCTTCGGTTATGCTTTCAAAAGTTCTACCTTTATTTACACTTTTTTGTACCTCGACAATTTGATTTTGACCTAAAGAGTAATCATATCTTTCAAATCTTAAGATTTCATGATTGAATTCAATATAATATAGTGTATTCTCATCTTCATAAGGATACTTCTTTTCTATGTTCATCAATACTACTACACCTATTATTAATACAATAGAAATGCATGCTAGAATGAATTTCTTTTTCATATTCAAGCCTCCAATCAACAGATTACTGTTCCTTATTTTCTCCATAATTATTTTTATAATCATAATCCCATAAACTCAATTTGCCATTTATTTCAATCGGTTCTATCTTTTCTACATTTTCTAATTTAAATCCATAGCCATCCCAATTATTAGACGTCTTATTGATAACTCCTTTATATACGATTGGATCTTTTTCCTTTAGTTCTTCTCTTAATTTATCATCTACTTTAACACAATCAGTAATATTAGCCTTTGCAATTATTTGTCCAACAGGGTATTCTAAATTCAAATGTTCAAATCTCTCTATTGCTTTTTTGTCTATTCCTTTACCTGCATGAATTAATATCTCGCCACGATATTTCGTTTTCCAAGTTCTGAATTCGTATTCTTTATAACCTTCTGCAATTAATGTTGCCCATGGTTGCTGAATCGTTATCACTTTCATATCCTACCTCCAATTATTTATATCAATTTTTGAGTGATATTATTTTTTTAATGTTTTCTGATATCCCTGTTTAATACGTATTAATTTTTGTTGATTCATTTGTAATGACATACTTTTTTCCATAACTTGGTTTTCCAACATCCTTAATTGAGATAAAAACATTTCCACCTCTTCTGGGTAAATATTTTGATATTTTTGTATCACATCTTGCTTGATTTGTTGTAATTCACATAAAGAAGCATTCAAATGAGAATAAATCATATTGATACAATCTTGCTTACTTCGAATTTCATCAAATAAATTTTCACAGGTTTCATAGATTGCCTCTTTTTTGTTCACCATTTGACGCATAGAACGAATACGATTATGGGCTAATATAGAACCCGCTAACATCCCAGTTAATGGATTTTTGAAGCATACCATTGGTGTTAGTACCATCATGGTATTGGATAAAAATCTTTTTGTCTTTTCAAAAAAACTTGGTTTGAACGGTTCTTTCAATTGTCCAATCTCTTCTATCTGTCTACTTAAATCGGTCATAATTTGGAAACACAATCGTTTAAAGTCATCAACATCCAAATAAAACGGTTTCTTTTGTTCTTTTTTTTCTTGCTTTTGTTCTTTTTTTTGCGTTTTTTTAAGTTCTTTTTGTGGTATTTTGATACAATTATCAATAATATCTATACTCTTTTGACATTCTGATAATAATTCTTGAATTGCTTGGTTACTCTTAAGTAATTCATTTTCATCCAATCGATAATATTCATATTGATTTTTTAAATACTGAAATTCTTTATCTTTTGTGATTTCTTCATATTCTTTTGCCATTAAAAACAATTGATTTTGAATCCATAAAATAGAAGCTTCTAATTTATAAAGTGCATTCGGGGTCTTAGCTTGTTTGATATCTTCTTTGATTTTTGTTAATTCTTTATGCTGCTTTTTTAATTTTTGATTGGTACTTACAAGATATATTTTATATGGATTTTCTTTGATTTCATTTTCATCTAATTTTTCTTCTTTGACTGTAACTGCTTTTGTTTCTTCATTTACTATATCTTTGACTATATCTTTATTTGACTCCAATACAGGTGTTTTCGGTTTTTCTTTGACCCCTTGTTCATGTAAGATTGGTTCTTTCATCAACATATGGATGATATCTTCTTTGCTTTGATTTTCGAAAGTAGTTGTCTTTGTTTCTGGGAATGACGATGTTACTTGTTTTTGAAATGATTCCATTGGAGATAAGATGTCCTTTTCTTGATGATTTTCTTGTGTATCTATTTTTTGTAACTGTTTTTTAATAGAATCGATTCTCTCCACACATTCTTTTATAGCTGGATTTTTTGTTGCTGGTTGTTTTCGAAGCAGTTCTTCAAGAGATGTTTCTTTTTGTTGTATTTGATTTGTATAAGATAAAATCTGAGCTGGTTCTTCCAAGGTTTCTATTTTTTCTTGTAATTCTATTACTTCTTCCAAAAGTTGGGATGGTGAGGTTATTTTTTCATTTTTCTTAGAATCAAAAACTCCTAAAAAAAGACCAAATATAGAATAAAAGAAGATTTGAAGAAAATTATATTTTTTAGGAGTTGGATTGATATAAATACCTTGGTTTTGTTTTTGCTTAACATAACAATTCCATTCTTCCTGTTCTTTTCGTTTTCTCATTTCTTTTTGCACTTTTCTTCGATATTTCCAAGACCGAATACGGTCCTTCAAACTTCCCTTTTGCCCCATCCCAAATCACCACTTTCATTATAACAAAAAAAAAGAGTAAACTAAAGTTTATTCAAGGAAAATTAAATATAATTTTGCTCCAACTACTTGAAGTAATGGAGCACGATAAATGGCTTTTACTTTTTTTGCTTCAATGGCTTTTAGAATTTGTTTTACAATACTATTTAGATTTTTCTTTTCCATGATTTGGCAAACTAAGTTTTCTCGTTTTTGAATTTTAGAAATTTGATGTTGGAAATAAGAATCTATCTCCATCCATGTGTATTTATTTTCCAGCATGACTTGATTAAATCCAGTATCATAAAGACCTGGTTCTATCAAACAAACTTGAATATTGGTTTGTAGATCCTTTAATTCCAATTTCAGTGCTTCCGTCATTTTGATGATGCTTGCTTTGGTCGCTGAATAACTTCCCAAATAAGGAATGGGAACCAAACCTGCGAGTGATGCCATATTGATGATTTTCCCAGTTTTCTTTTGTATCATTTTTTTGAGAACTATTTGAATGACTGTGAAATAAGAAAAAACATTGGTTTCAAAATTAGAGCGTACCAGTCGCATTGGAATTTCCGCCATGCTTCCCCCTTCTCCAATGGCAGCATTACTGACTAATATATCAATATCAAGTAATTCTAATTGTTTCAAATCCTCTTTGTTTGTAACATCCAATTTCAAACAGGTTATATTTTTATTGTCTGAATAATATTTTTGGACTAGTTTCAATTGTTTTTCATTATGTACTGTCAAATAAATATGATAGTTTTTCTTTTTTAATTGTTCGATTACGGCTGCTTGTATTCCACTACGAGCACCTGTAAAAAGAATTATTTTCATATGTTTCACCATTATTTAGTATGGATAACAGAGAATATTTATACTTATTTTAAATAGAATCAATATATGATATAGATTTTTATAAACTAAGTGAAACTCATGATATAATGGTATTAGAGGTGATAGAATGAATTCAGATATCGAAATTGCACATAGCATTCCAATGAAACCAATTGTAGAAATAGCAGCTAAACTTAGTATTTCGGAAAATCATTTAGAATGTTATGGAACATACAAAGCAAAATTAAATATAGACGAAAAAAACGAAAAAAAAGGAAAACTGATTTTGGTAACTTCTACGAATCCAACTCCCTATGGAGAAGGAAAAACAACAGTAACAATTGGACTTAACGATGCTTTATGCTCACTTGGGAACAAAAGTATTGCTACTTTAAGGGAACCCTCACTTGGTCCTGTTTTTGGTATCAAAGGAGGCGCTACTGGAGGAGGTTATGCACAGGTCGTTCCAATGGAGGACATCAATCTGCATTTTACAGGAGATATTCATGCAGTAACTGCTTGTAATAATTTATTATGTGCAATGATTGACAATCATATTTTTCAAGGAAACACTTTAAAGATAGATCCAACTACTATTCAGGTTTCTAGATGTTTAGATGTCAATGATCGTGCATTACGACAGATTTGTTTAAAAAGCAATTATGAACGGGACGAATCATTTGTTATTTCAACTGCTTCAGAAATCATGGCTATCTTATGCCTTTCTGAAAATTTGATGGATTTAAAGAAAAATTTAAGTCATATTTTAATTGGATATACAATTCATAAACAACCAGTTTATGTTTCTGATTTACATGGAGAAGAAGCTTTAACCATCCTTTTAAAAGATGCCATCAAACCCAATTTGGTACAAAGTTTAGAACATAATCCCGTTTTGATACATGGTGGTCCTTTTGCAAACATTGCTCATGGATGTAATTCAATTATTGCAACCAATATGGCGCTTTCCTTAGCAGACTATGTAGTGACTGAAGCTGGATTTGGAAGTGATTTGGGTGCAATTAAATTTATGGATATTAAATGCCGCAAAATGAAGACCTATCCTGACTTAGTCATTATCAATACTACCATTCGTTCTTTAAAACACAATGGAGATGGTATTTTAGAAAATGGTATTTGTAATTTACAGGCACATATGGATATGATGCGAAAGTTATCTACCAATATTCTTATTTGTTTGAATCAATTTGATACAGACACAAATGAAGAAATCGCATTTGTAAAAAATTATGTAGAAAAACAAGGATTTCCTTTTTCCATCTGTAATGCCTATAAACTAGGCGGTAAAGGTGCTTTAGAGCTTGCGCAAACAGTTATTCAATTATGCAAACAAGAAAATACCATTACACTTCCCTATTCATTAGATACTCCTATTTTAGAAAAAATAGGACATATTTTAAAAGATTTCTATCAAGCGGATATGGTATTAATTGAAGAAAAAGTCAGATATGAAATCACCCATCTAGAAGAAATGGGTTACAACAATTTACCGATTTGTATCGCCAAAACACAATATGCGATTGGAGATAGTCCAAAACAATTGGGTTATCCAAAACACCAAGTCATACGTGTTACCAATATTAAAGTTGCAGCTGGAGCAGGCTTCATCATTGTGTACCTTGGAAACATTTTGACTATGCCGGGTCTATCTAAAGAACCTGCCTATTTACAAATGTCAATTGATGCCAATGGAAATATTAGGGGGCTTTATTAAAAACTATGAAAAATTTTAATGATATTACATATGAAACTATCTCCTATCAAAAAACAAAACAAGAAATCAGTAGATTACTTGATACACTCAATCAAGCAGATGATTTTGATACCTTTCTTTCTATTTGTGAAAAAATCATTTCTATACAAAACCATATTGAAGAAATGTGTGATTATGCTGATATTAGAAATATGCGAGATTGTAATGATACATTTTTTCAAGAACAAATGCTCTTTTGGAATACATATAAGCCAAAATTTGACCTATTGTTCATTCCTTTTTATCAAAAAATTTTAGATTCAGATTATTATACAAAATTGTTAGAAAAAATGCCTAAAAACTTTTTTGATACCATAACCTACCAACTTAAAATTTCCTCAGAAGAAACAATAGAATTACAACAACAAGAAAAAGAACTCATGAAAAAATATCGAGACTTATCCAAAAATAAAATCATGTACGATGGTGAAGACAGAAGTATTCCCTATATATCTGGATACTTTACACATCCAGATAGATTGGTGAGAAAAAAAGCACATGATACTATTAATGACTATTACTACAAGAAACAAAAGGAATATGACTCTCTATTATATGATTTGGTGAGTGTCCGAAATGCGATAGCAAATAAACTCGGATTTGATCACTATGGAACTTATAGTTTATACAAGATGAGAAGATTCGGATATGATTATACACATATTCATCAATTTCGAGATCATATCATTCAATATATCATTCCACTTTGTGAAAAAATATCTGGTTGGCAGAAGACAACTCTTTGCTTAGAAAAATTAGAATATTTTGATGATAAAATATTATTTTCAGAAATGCCAGAATCAAAATATTGTGGAAATAAATTAATACAAGAGCTTGAAAATTCATTTGCAAAAATTGATTCTTCTTTATCTTCCCTATTTCATGATATGGTATGCTATGATTATATTGACTTACTTCAAAGAGATCATAAAATTAACTTTACGATTACCAATTACCTTACTGAAACTGGTTATCCAGTCATCACAGGTAACTTTAAAAATAACTATTTGGATATTCAAACTACTGCACATGAAATGGGTCATGCATTTCAGAAATATTGTGCTTCTATACAAGATAAAAATCATATTGTTTCTGCATTACTAAAATATCCTACTATGGAAATTGCAGAAATGTTCTCTCATGCTATGGAACTGATTTCCATTCCTTATTTCGATAATTTATTTCAGGAAAAAGATTATTACAAGTACTGTTTTATGAAAATCTATCATATGATACAAAATCTTCCATATATCTGTTTAGTAGACGAATTTCAAGAGAAAATATATTCCAATCATCACTTAAAAGTAGAAGATATTCGAATTACATGGATGGAACTGGTTAAAAAATATCATTTAGAAACTTCTAATACAGGTCATATCAACCTAGATTCTGGTGGCTTTTTCTATCGTCAATCTCATATTTATTTAAAACCGTTTTATTATATTGATTATGCACTTTCTTCTTTTGGTGCATTTGCAATTTGGGATGGATGTCAAAATGATATGCACCTATTTCAGACAGTTGGTTCAGTTGCATCATATTATTCTTTACATGAACTCATTCAACAGTACAATATGCCAAATCCATTTGATGAAAAAACGATTCAAACAACTTCTGAAAAATTAGAAAAAATATTACATTATTTTAAAAAGAAAATAATGTAATCTAAGTTTTTGTCATAGCACTATAAAAGGTATCCTAAGATGCCTTTTATTTTTGATATCTACTGATATTCAACACTATACCAATCTCTAGTAATGTAATCATTAAACTAGAACCCCCATAACTTAAAAATGGTAAAGTTACACCTGTAACTGGAATTAATCCTACCACAACCATTAAGTTCAATACTGCCTGAAAAGCAATCTGAAAAGTAATTCCAAATGCCAAATATTTGGAAAAAGTATCATTTGCTTTTCTCGCTATTTGAAATCCTTTTATAATAATAAATAGGAAAAGACTACTGACAATTAAAATTCCCATAAATCCAAATTCTTCACTGATAATCGAAAAAATAAAATCAGTTTGTGGCTCTGGCAAATAAAAATGTTTCTGTCTTGAATTCAGGAAACCAAATCCAAATAATCCACCAGGTCCAATTGCATATAACGATTGGATAATCTGAAAACCACTACCCAAAGGATCACTCCAAGGATTTAAAAATGACAATATCCTTTGTAAACGATAAGGTGCGATTGCAATTAACCCTACTACTCCTATCACACCAAGTAATCCCAAACGAATGAAAAACTTAAAATTGACCCCCGCCACAAATAAAAGTCCAATAATACTCATGACGATGATGACACCTGTTCCAAAATCTGGTTGTAACATAATAAGTCCAAAAACAAGAAAAACAATTCCTAAAATAGGAAGTACACCTTTTCGAATACTTTTTAAATCACGTTCATTTTTACACAAATATTTAGAGGTAAAAATAATGAGTGATAATTTTGCAAATTCACTTGGTTGTATTCCAAAGGAACCAATACCGAACCAACTTCTACTCCCATTACGAACGGTTCCAATTCCAGGAATG
This sequence comes from uncultured Bacilli bacterium, assembly GCA_910576795.1. Classification (GTDB taxonomy): domain Bacteria; phylum Bacillota_I; class Bacilli_A; order RF39; family UBA660; genus UBA5026. The sequence goes on along the minus strand of CAJTIX010000005.1, from coordinate 37,177 downwards.
ATTACCAAAGCAAGTAAAGAAATACAAGCAATCAAAATGATATTGGCTTTTTCATAATAAATTTTATAATCTGTTTTACTTACAATATATAAAATAACGATACCAATACAAAAGAAAAGTGCTTGGTGTTTGACAAATTTAAATGGGTCATCAAACTTGTATTCGGCCCAAATATAAGAAGCTGAATACACCATGATAATACCAAAAATAGAAATGATAAGAATCGCAATGAATAAACCATAATCCATTCGTTTTTTCATGGTTAGAACCACACTCCATATATAATCGCGAGCATGGATCCAAGTAGTCCAACAATCCAAAACAATTTTACAATATCTTGTTCTTTCCAGCCTAATTTTTCGAATGTATGATGAATCGGTGTCATAGGAAAAATTCGTTTATGTGTCAATTTATAATAATATCTTTGAATAATACAAGTGGTTGTTTCTATTACAAATACAATTCCAATGACTATGAGTAAGAGTTCATGTCTCGTTAAAATAGCAATTGTTCCTAAAGTTGCTCCAAGTGCCAAAGACCCAGTATCCCCCATAAATACTTTTGCTGGTTTGACATTAAATATCAGAAATCCAAGAATACTACCAAGTAAAACAAAACAGAATAATGCGATGGCTTCATACCCTTCCAACCATCCAGTTGCCCAAGTAATGATACCAAATGTTCCAAAAGCAATTGCCGATAATCCTCCAGCAAGTCCATCTAGCCCATCTGTTAGGTTCACAGCATTGCTACTGGCGACTAAGACAAACAATATGAATAATCCATAAAACCATCCAATATCCCATTTGATTTTGAATGAATGAATCCATAATAAAGGTTCATTATTCGCAACCATAAATAAATAGAAGAAGACAATGGCAATGAAAATTTGAAGAATCAGTTTGGCATTTTCACTAAGTCCTTTGTTGTTATGTCTTAAAATAATGAGAAAATCATCTAAGAATCCAATACAACCATATCCAAAGAAAGTGAATAAGACAATCCCTAAATTATAGGAAAATGTAATTTTTTTAAAGTAAAACAACAATAACATTATAAGTAATGTTGGTAGTATAAAAATAAGTCCTCCCATAGTGGGTGTCCCTTTTTTTTCTTTGTGTCGTTCATCTAAGTAAACGCTTAAGGATTGTGACGCTTTGAACTTTCGAAGTAAAGGTATGATAACGCAAGCTGTGCATACAGAAAAGATAAGTCCAATCATAACTGCTAAAACCGATTTTGTAAGTATTAACATAAAGCACCTCTATTCTTGTATTAATAAACGTACCGTTTCACCTTCGAAAATACGAGTATTCGCACTAGGAGATTGATAGTAAACGGTATTCCCAGTTCCTGTGTATTCTACTTTAAATTGTTTTAATTCCTGCATTGCCTCTTGAAGAGGTTTTCCAGTAACATCTGGAACTGTCGCATATTTTTTTTCATAATATTGATAATTTTTCTCACTACTTCCTTCTGGTTTTTCTATATTTAAAATATCAATCGCGGATAGTAATACGTTTCTTGCGATTGGTGCTGCTACTGTCCCACCATATTGTGTAATTCCTTTTGCGTTATCTATCGCAATGTAAACAATGATTTTTGGATCATTAGCTGGCATAAATCCCATAAAGGAGGTAATATAATTTCCAACCATATAGGAACCATTTTCTACTTTTTGGGCTGTTCCTGTTTTTCCACCTACACGATATCCTTCAATAAATGCATTTCTTCCACTTCCATTGGTTACGACACTTTCTAAGGCATATCTTACTTGTTCACTGGTTTCATTACTGATGACTTTCCGTTTGGTTTTGGTATTTATTTGTTGAATTACAGTATTGGTTTCTGGTTCATTTAAGCTTTTTACGATATAGGGTGTATTTAGATATCCACCATTAATAGCGGCAGAAACTGCTGTAATTTGTTGAATTGGAGTTACAGAGACTCCTTGCCCAAAGGCAGTAGTTGCCAGTTCAACAGGTCCTACTTTGTCGAGTGAAAATAGGATTCCAGAACTTTCTCCATTTAAGTCAATTCCAGTAGGAGTTCCAAATCCGAAATTACGGATATATTTAAATAATGTTTCTTTTCCAATTTTCTGTCCCAAAGCAACAAATCCAGGGTTACATGAATTTTCAACTACTTGTAAATATGTTTGTGAACCGTGTCCACCATGTTTCCAACATCGAATGCGTGCATTTTCAACAGTAATACTACCTCCATCAAAGAAGTTATCTTTTTGTAAATCTACTAGTTTTTCTTCTAAAGCAGTTGCGAGTGTAATTACTTTGAAGGTAGAACCTGGTTCATAGGTAGCCCATATTGGTAAATTACGATTGATTTGTTCTGTTGTGTATTCTTGGTAGTGGCTTGGTGAAAAATTGGGTCTTGAGGAAATAGCTAAAATTTCACCAGTATTAGGATCCATTGCAATTCCAAGGGCTTGATCAGGGTTATATTTTAATACAGCATTATCAAGTTCCCTTTCTAATACCGATTGCAATTCATAATTAATGGTAAGTGTAATATTGACTCCATCTTGTGGTTCTTCATATATTTCTGTCAATTCTAATTTATTTCCTTTTGCATCTGATAGGTATTTAATTGCACCATATTCTCCAGTTAAATAATCATTGTACATCAATTCCAAACCACTTAATCCTTGGTTATCAATTCCTACAAATCCTAGTGTATGAGACATCATAGTATCATAGGGATAATATCTTTGAGATTCTTTGATTAAGTAAACACCGTCTAATCCAAGTGCATTGATTTTATCTGCAATTTCATAAGATAGTCTTCTTCCTTCAGGATGAACTCTTTCTATTGATGTTTTTTTACTAACATGTTTATACATATCTTCACAGCTAACATTTAGAATTTCACTCAATTTTTGGGCTGTGGTTTCTTTGTCCTTGATTTGATTGGGTATCAAGACAAGAGAGGTTGTTGTTTTATTATCCGCAAGTACAACTCCATTACGATCATAAATTCGACCACGATCTGCTTCTATTGGTAAATTTCTACTCCATAAACTGGATGCTAAATGATTTAATTTTTTATAATCAATTACTTGTGTATAGAATACTTTCCCAATGATGAGTATAAAAATACAAATAAGTACCAGTAATACAATTTTAATACGTGTGTGGATTCCTTTAAAAAACATAGCAGCACCTCTAAGAAAATATATGTACAACCTCTATTAAAAAGAACCACATAAAAAGAACTTAATAAAGTCCTTTGTATGTTATAAATAATATTGTTTTACAGTTCCTATTGATTCTACCATAGAATCTTCCAATGAGCTCTGATACATAGAAATTCTCTGACAGAACATTTTCATTTCCATTAGGATATTTTTTCTACTAGAAATATCATTTGCATCTCCACTAGATACTTTTGGAGTTCCCATTGGGGATACAATTTCATCTTGTGTTGGTTCTGCATCATTTGGCATAGATGAACTGTTTTGTTGTTCTCCCATATTATCTGTAGGATCTGATGGGAATACAATTTCATCAGTTTCCCCTTCACCAATATCTGTTTGACCATCCCCGTCCGTTGTTGATCCGTCAATTTTATCAGGTGGCGGCGTTGGTGTCGCAGGTGGCGGCGTTGGTGTTGGTGTCGCAGGTGGTGGCGTTGGTGTCGCAGGTGGCGGCGTTGGTGTTGGTGTCGCAGGTGGTGGCGTTGGTGTTGTTTCTCCCATTTCTGGTGATTCTATCGTTGCATCATTTGAACTACCACCACTAGGTCTTGTATTCGAAGATGGTTTGTTGGAATTTGAATTATTTGAATTTTCTTTTTGATTGTCATCTTCTTTAGAATCTTCTAAATCTGTTTCCCCATCAATGATTTCTGGTTCTGTTTCTTGATTTTCTAATTGTTCTTTCCAATCATTCGCATCTTCTACTAAAGTACTAGCTATTTTTAAATTCGTTTCCTTTACGATTTCCTTTACCGTATCAATCGTAGGTTCTGTGATTTTGTTTACTAAATCATTTGCCAATTTTTGAGCAACATCTTCCATATCTTCGAGAAGTTCTGCATCATCACCACTAACATCTAGGTCGTTTTCTTTACCATTATCAATTTCAGATTCTCCACTACAACCTAGACAATTACAGTCATGTAGTGATAATAAACACACTACGCCTACAAGTCCACCTATTATATAACGTATTGGATTGCCTTTTTTCTCTTTATTTTCTATTTTTGTAGTTTGGCCATTATATGGTGAATTTTCTAAGTTTCTTGCCGTTTTTCTGTTGTTATTTGACATATTTTTTCCCCCTTCATATGAGTGATATTATAACATAAATATATAATTTGTCAAATCCCTATTGGGTAAAAAAACTCCAATAGGAGTTTTTTACTAATAGTTTAATACATATGGATCTGTACTTGTTCCACTACCAGATTTAATTGTTACATAATTTCTTAATGCAATTACAGGTTTTACACCTCTAATATCGGTAGCTGGTGCAAATAATGTTGATCCAGCTGTACTTGTGTACCAAGCGCGAGGTCCTTCAGCACTACCATTATAGGTATCATTATAGTTCATTAACCAAGCAGTGATTCCTTTTATTTTCAACCTTGATGATTCTCCATTTTCTTTTGGTGAATCCCAGTTTCCACTTAAAATACCACCTACTGTATTCAATCCTACATATGCCTCAATACGAGTTCCTGTAGCAATCATACTAGTTTTTCTTGGATCTGCTCCATAATGATATGGTGCATTATATAAGCTTATTTTTGTCATAGCTTTTTGTTCAGCTTCTTTAAATAAGTCATTATATACTTTATCATTTAAATAGTTACCAATTCCATTTGATAAATTAAAGTTTCCAACGGTTTCAAACATTACTTTTTGTTCATCCCCATTTACTTTATATAATGAATCCATAACTAATTTTGTATCAGTTCCTGCTCTTACGATACGCCAAGTTTGATTTGCAAATGTTACGTATTCTCCTGAATTTCTTGTATTCAATTTTGTTCCGCTCGTTGCACTGTAATCTCCTTCAAAACGATATGGATCAGTTGCAGTACCTTTACCAGAACGAATTTTTGTTGTATTTGCAACGGTAATTACTGGACGAATTGCAAATGTACTTTCATTAACACGATATCCAGTTTTACCTATTCCTAGGTAATCTATTACCCAAACATTTCTTCCACCAGTGATAGTCATTGTATAGAATTGATCACCAGTATTTAAGAAACTTTTATCTGCTCCTAAAATATTGTATTCATCCATCGTCAATAATCCGACTTTACTATATACAATACTATTTGGATCACAAGTTGTACGTTTATCAGACATTGTTTTAGTACCTTGATTACAATAAGGTGCAGTTGTTACAATGGTTGTTCTATTATTTAAGGTTGGATAGAATTCATTGATTAACCAATCCTCTACAATACTACCTTTGAATGTACTAGTAGCATCATCATATGAGAATCCTGCAATGGAATCTTCTGTAATCAATTTCATTGTATTGTCTTCACCAATAGAGATCACTCTCCATAAGTATCCACTGTACCAAATATAGTTGTCTTTTTCTACTGTGTTGTAGCAAATTCCTGTTTCTGAACAGTTATTTGCTTCTCTGAATGATTCAGAACTTTCAACTGGTACGACTTGTACTGTTCTTGTAACTGTTTCTGCTTTATTTCCAGCAGCATCTGTTACATTATAAGTTACTGTATAAGTTCCTACAACATTTACATTTACTTTGGAAGCATCTGGTGTTGCAGTTAATCCTGTATCATAGTTATCTGTTACAGTTGCACCTAACTCTGTATAGGCATCTCCATATTTAATGATTTGTGGATTGTCTCCTTTTAACGTAATTACTGGTGCAGTTGTATCCACTACTGTTACAGTTCTTGTTACTGCTACTGCCTTATTTCCATTAGCATCTGTTACATTGTAAGTTACTTTATATGTTCCTACTTTTTCAGTATTTACTGTATTTGTAGTTTTAATTTTAGATGTAATATCTCCATCTAAGTTATCAATTGCAGTGGCTCCTTTATCTGTGTATGGTGTATGTACTTCAATTGTTTCATCTCCACCATTTAAAGTAATCACTGGAATTTTTGTATCCACTACTTTTACCGTTACTTTAATTAAACTTGCATTAGATGAGCTATCTGTTGCAGTAAATGTTAAAGTATAAGTTCCAAGTTTACTCAAATCAACTGTTCCAATTATAGCTGGAATTAAGTCTCCATCATAGTTATCGGTAGCAGTTACAATTAAGTTATCAAATACTGCACCTTTCGCACTATTTGCTTGTACTGTCATTTCAAAATTACTATAATGTGGAATCTCTTTTCCATCTTTTTTCTCTATAACTGTCAACAATGGTTTGGTTGTATCTACTACACGCACTGTTCTTGTAACTTCTGCTGCAGTATTTCCTTCTGAATCAACTGCATTGTAAGTTACTGTATATGTACCTACTTTTGTTACATCAACATTTGTAACATTAGGAATTGCAACTAAAGCTGTATCATAGTTATCTGTTACAGTTGCTCCTAATTCTACATAAGCATTTCCAAATTCAATGATTTGTGGATCTTCTCCAGTTAATGTAATTACTGGTGCAGTTGTATCAATTACATAAATCTTTCCAGTTACAACTGTTGTATTTCCAGCGGCATCAATTGCTGTATAGGTAATTTCTTGTGGTGTTTCTGGAGTAGTTAAACTTCCTAAAGAAACTGTTCCTACTGGAGTAATTTGTTCTCCATCCTCTGTTTTAGCGATTGGATAAACAAATGCTCCTTTATTATTTGCTTGTACTGTCATTTCGAAGAATCCATCTTCTGTATATATTTTTTCTTCTCCATTTACTACTACTGTAATAACTGGATCTGTGTCATCATATACATAAGATTCTCTACTTGTAGTATAATCTCCAAGGTTTCCAGCATTATCCTGTGCTCTTACACGGAATGTAATATTGGCTGATTCTTCATCAATTGTAAAGCTTGCACTTCCATTTTCTGAAGGTTGTTTTGCATCTAATGATGTCCATGTTTTACCACCATCTGTGCTATAGTCTAATTCATAATGATGAATTCCACTAGTTTCCACTGAGTTTGTAGTATAAACATTTACAGAAATTGGTTGATTGTCAGTTCTTTCTGCAACATTATAGTCAACTGTAGGTTGATCTAAATCAACTTTATAAGAATCACTTATGATAGGTTCTGAAATATTTCCAGCATTATCAACAGCAACTACTTTAACTCTTACATCACTACCACTTTCTGTAATGTTAATAATATAGTTACCATCTTCGTTAGCTTTTAATGTTGTATATCCTGTTGCGTCTGTATATTCAGTATCTTCTGTATCAGCAACTCCATTTAGAACTTTATAGCGGTATTCTTTGATACCAGTTCCAGCATCACTACCATTTACTTGAAGTTGTAATGATGGAATTGTATACCAACCATTTTGATCTTCTTCTGAAATTACTGTAATTGGAGTCTTATCAAATACTGGTTTTGTGGTATCTACTACTTTTACTGTTCTTGTAACTTCTACTGCGGCGTTTCCGTTTGCATCTGTTACATTGTAAGTTACTGTATATGTACCTACTGTTTTAGTATCTACTGGATTTACTGTTACTATATTTGCAGTAATATCTCCATCGTAGTTATCTGAAGCTGTTGCTCCAGCGTCTGTATAGCTTCCGCCTACTTCTACTGTTACTTCTTCTTCTCCAGTTAATGTGATTACTGGTTTTGTAGTATCTACTACTTTTACTGTTCTTGTAACTGGAGTAGCAGCATTTCCTGCATAGTCTGTTACATAATAAGTAATTGTATAATCAGCTACTACTGAAGTATTTACTGCATTAACTGGTACACCATTTAAGGTTACAATTTTTGTAATTTCATTATAACCATTAGCTTCATAAATAGCTGGATTTACATCAGTATAAGTGTTTCCTACTTCTACTTCTATCTCAATAGGTGTAAGTAAAATAACTGGTTTAATATTATCAATTGTAAATGGAATATTTCCTACTTTATCATCCTTTGATGCTCCAGTTGTAGATACTGGATGAATTCTATATTCAGGTGTTCCAGTCATAGAGGTTGGAACAGTAACAATTGCTAAATATTGATATCCATTTTCATCTTCACCTAAAGGAATAATAGATGTTGCTGAAGCAGTAACACTACCTCTACTTAAAGTTAATGTAGTTTTTCCTTCTGTTAAATCCAATTCTACATCACTTGTAAATGGTATAGAAACTGTATCTCCTGCTTTTATAAATCCATTTGTTTGTTCTTTATGATTTAAATTATCATAAGCTGTAATTGTACCAACATTTACAATTTCTGGATACTTATCCAAATTGGTAAATGCATCAACTACTGCTTTAAAATCAGCTACATATAAGCTAGGTACGATTTGAGCATTTGCCGCATTAATTGCAGTTTTAAATGCTTGTAATGATTCTGAAGTATATAATCCACTTGCTAAAGCAGTATTATATTTGGCTTCATAATCTGCTAATTCAGTTTTATCAATTGTTTTATATACTAAAGATGTTCCTCTAATTGCATTTAATGCTTCTAAATAATCACTATATAACGTAATATCATATGCTGCATCAATTAAAGCTTGTTTTGTTGCAATTGATTCATCTGTATAATCAGATTCTCCAGTTGCAACTGTTGGTTTTTTAGCTTCATTTAATTCTGCTTGAAGAGCGTCTAATTCCGTTTTTGCAAATTGTTTTTCTTTTAATTCAAATCCATGAATTTGATTATTTACAATTTTGTCAAACTCACTTTGTAATGTTTGTTTTTTTGCTAATGCAATTAAATCTTGTAAATCTTTCCAATTTGAATAATCGGTTGGAATTAAAGGATCAATTTGAGCTTCTATTTTATCTAATGCAGTGGTATCAATACCTTTTGCTTGTAATACATAAGCTTTCACAGCATCTACAGCAAGATCAAACTTACTTTGTAATGTCTGTGCATTGGCTTCATCAATCAAATCTTGGAAGCCTGACCAGTTGCTATAGTCATCTTTCGTTCCAAGAGTAGCTAAATATTCAGTTAATTCACTCTTAACAAGAGGGTTAGGAATTAAGTTAAAACCTGTTACTTCTGATACTCTATCATCAAAAACAGTTTGTAATGTTTCTGATTTTACAGAATTTACTAATGCCATAAAGTCGGCCCAGTTCGTATAATCTGTTTCTACTAATGTAGCCACATAATTATCAACAGCACTTGTGTCTACATCTTCTCTATTTTCAACATTTTCTAAAGCATCAAGCGCATTATTAATATTTGTTGTCCAAGTATCAATTTCCACTTGTGTTTTTTCTGTTAATTGTGTTTCATCCACAATTCCTGTTAATGCGGTTTGTAAAGCATTCCATGCATCACTTTTATAATCTGATGCAGTTAGCTTTCCTGCTTTTTCTCTAGCTGTTTCTAATGCAGTTGTATCTACTACATTGACTGTTCTTGTAACTTTTTGAACAGCTTCATTTCCTGCAAAGTCTTTTACATTATATGTAATTACATAAACGACAGGTGCAGAAGTATTAATAGAAGATACTACTACTCCATTTAATGTAATTTGACTTGTTACATCGTATAATTTATCAAAGAATATATCGGATGCACTTGGCAATACATCTGTATATGTTTCACCAACCTTGATTGTTACATCATCTACTGTTGCAATCAAAGGTTTGTTATTATCCATAATATAAGGTACATTCCCTGTTGCATCATCACTGTTGTCTTCTCTTTCAGCACCTTTTGTAGATACAGGGTGAATTGTATAAATAAGTGCACCTGAATCAGTTCCTGGAACAGTAAAGGTTACTAAATATAAATATTGATCTCCTACTTTTCCTACTTCAGAAATAGTTGCACCATTATATGTTTTGGAACCCATTTTAACAGTTACAGTTGTACTTGTTGTATTCAATTCTTCTGTACTTGTAAATGCAAATGTAATAGAATCAGATTCTTTTACATATCCTTTTTGTTCAGAATTGTTTGTGGTAAATGAACTATCATCTACACTCACAGTTGGATATTTTGCTAATGCATCGATTGCATCTCTAATGGCATCTAAGGCTGCATCAAATTCACTTTGTTTTAACCCATCTTGTTTTGCGGCTGCAATCGCATCTTCTACAGCTTGAATAGAATCTGGTGTATAGTCATCAGATTTTGTTAAATTGTTAAATTCTTGTTCTAATGCATCTAAGACATCTTTATTTGCAAGTTCCTTTTGTGTTAAAGTCATTGCTTCAATACGTGCTAATTCTTTTGCATATTCACTAGGTAATTTAATGTTATATGCATTTTGAATGGCAGTACGTTTTGCCCCAATTGATTCTTCTGTATAATCTCCTGTTTTTTCTAATGTTGCTAATTCTTCTAATAATTCCGCTAATCTCGTATAATCAATAGAAGCTTTATTGGCATCATCTTCTAATGCTGCAATTGCTTGTTCAAGAGCATCTAATGCTGGAGATAATTTACTATTTAAGCCTTCTGTTTTTGCTGCCTCTGCTTTGGCTAAAGCATCAGTGACTACTTTCCATGCTTCCTCAGTATAATCACTTTCGATATATTTAGGATTTGTAGCAGTTTGATCTACACTTGTTTTTGCTGCTTCTAAGCGTGCTACAAAATCAGCATTTAAATCTTTTACCAATTTAGCATATGCATTTTGAATAGCAGTTACTTTTGCATCAATTTGTGCTTGTGTTGTTTCTGCTTGATTTAAAGCAGTTTGTAAAGCATTCCATGATGCTTCTGTATAATCATCTTCTACCAATCCATAAGATTGAATTTGAGCGATTAGTTTTAATAATTCAGTTTTGTCTACTACTGTAATGATTCTTTGTGCAGTTGCTTCATTTCCAGCAGCATCTGTTACTTTATATGTTGCATAATAAGTTCCTTTTTTAGTGATATCTAATGAAATTCCTGTATATGTTACTTTTACATTTGCGGTAATATCACCATCATAAAGGTCAATTGCACTTACACCTTGTAGTTCATCGTAAGAATCCCCTACTTGTAATACAATTGGTGATTCTACTGTTAATACTGGTGCTAAAGTGTCTTCTACTACTACATTTCTTGTAACAGTAGCTGAAGTATTTCCAGCTGTATCAGTTACTACATAAGTAATGGTATAAGTACCAGTTATGTTAGTGTTAACAGTATTTGTTACTTTTACATTATTTTTTAAAACAGTTGCATCATCAATATTATCACTGAATACAACACCATCTAAAATATATGCAGTGTCTGTTGTTCCTGCTGGAACAGATACAGTTGCATTTCCTTCATTCAAAGTAATTGTTGGAGCTTCTAAATCTACTGTAAAATGAACAGTAGCTTCATTTCCAGCTGTATCAGATACAACCAATGTATATTCCCCATTAATACTTAATGTATAAGGTGAAGTAATTGTTATTTCTTCATTTGTTGTATTATTTGTAAGTGTTGCAGTTACAACATTATCTGCATTTGTATTTGCATCGCTGTATGTAATGGTTGGTAAAGTGTTTGGTCCATAGATTTCTCCTTCTTTTACGCCTGTTATTGTTGGAGCTAATCTATCAATATTACCAATTACCAATTGTTTTGATACGGATTTATTTTCAGGATTTACAGGATTCAATCCAATATTTTCGATTCCATTATCACTGAAAGTTTTTGTAAATATAGTTGTACTATCTACTAAAGAACCATCTTCACCTGTTACTTTTTTAGGTGTCCAACCATTTGGTGTTTCAATTGGTTCTGTTGCGGTCATAGTCACTTCAACATTTCCACGTGTTGGACCTGCTGGTTGTTTTACAAATGTTGCGGATACTTCTTGCTTTCCGATAATAATACCACCACGTGAAGTTCCATTTGAGCGAACCATATAAGCAGTAGATTCGTTTTGATAAGTTACTACATAAGATTCATCAATATAATCATTTTTGATATGATCACTATCAATATATCCCTCTGCTGCCAAAGTACCCAAAGAAGTCGTAATAGATTCTTTTTCTGTTACGATCCCGTTATCTTCTAGGTATTGTTGCGCTGCATTTACTGCAAGACGCTTCATGTTTTCCAATTTGAAATAATTATCTATTTTTTGATATCCAAAAAATCCAGAAATTGTAAGTACAATTAATCCAGTTAAAGATATTATTTTTGTTGAAATTTTGCTATTCTTAAACTTATTTAACATATAAATTCCCCCTTGGTTAATATCAATTTTATCATATTTTTGAAATTTGTCAATTTTTCGTCAAATTTTGTTCGTGTTTTATTGGATTAAAAAACCCCATTTGGGTTTTTTAATTTACTTCTACATCTATTGTTACTGTATATTGTGTTGTTTCACCGTACCCCCAATTAATGGTGAAATTAACTGTTGTTAAATTGTCCGTAGAACCACTACCATCATTGGCACGTGAGAATGGTTGATAAATTTCGACATATGAACGATTATTTACATCTGTTTTGAATTCGCTCGCATCGATTGTCATACCCTCAAATACCATTTTGATGTTCTCTTTTTCTGTTTGTGATAAAGCTTCTGGAGAAACTATTCTCATTACAATAAAGTCTCTTATTGTTGTTCCATCTTCTGTTGTTAGCGTATTTGTATTCATTGTTCCTGTATATCTATAATAATGATCATTTACTTTTACCACTTTTATATTGGCACTGTCTCCCATTTTATCAAGACTTACACCAATTTGTGTAGCTGTTGGTCTCAATTGTAATGTATTCAAATTAATCTTAGCTACTTCAGCATCAAATTTTTCTTGAGTTGCTTGCGCTTCTGCCACTGCAATTTGGTTTTGAATTGCTTGCCATGAAGCTACTGTATAATTACTTTCTTTTAATTTTGCCAATTGTGCTTTTATATTATTTAATGCTGTTTTATCAATTTCTACTGGTTTTCCTGGCTTTTTTTGTAATCCATTGATTGCATTTTTGATTGCTTCCACCTTGGCATTTACTTCATTTTGTGTATTTTCTGGCATATTAGCTGCTGCTTCTAATTTATTGTAAGAGGCTTCTGTGTAATCATTTTTGTTATATTTTGATAATTGATTTTTTAAATTGTTTAATGTTGTTTTATCAATTGTTATTGGCTTTTTTTGTAATCCATTGATTGCATTTTTGATTGCCTCCACCTTGGCATTTACTTCATCTTGTGTATTCTCTGGCATATTAGCTGCTGCTTCTAATTTATTGTAAGAGGCTTCTGTGTAATCATTCTTGTTATATTTTGATAATTGATTTTTTAGATTATTTAGTTCTGTCTTGTTCACTGCAATTGGTTTTTTCTGCAATAGTCCTAAATTAATTTGAGATACTGCTGCATTGAATCCCGCTTGTGTAGTTTGTAATTCTGCCACTTTCACTTGTGCTTGCACAATATTCCATGATGATTCTGTATAATCATTTTTATTTAATTTGGCCAATTGTGCTTTAATATTATTTAATGCCGTTTTATCAATTTGTATTGTACTACCTGAATTTCCATTGTTTGATGTTGATGAGCCACTTCCACCTGGTCTCACTGTATTTGAGCTTCCATGATTTGGATTAGTGACTACAACTGGATCTGTTGGTTTTGGAGCTAAGGTTCCTAAATCAATTTGTGAAAAAATCAAATCAAATTCTTCTTGTGAAGTAGATTCATTCGCACCTTGAATTAAGTTTTGGATCAAGTTCCATGATTCCTCTGTATAATCTTCTTTATTTAAACCTTCTAATTGTAACTTAATCTCGTCAAGTCCTGCTTTATTGACTTCAACAGGTTTGTCTTTATCATCATCATTTTGACTAGGTGGGGTTACAACCCCCCCATTATTTTCTGTCATTGTACCATCTGAATCATCGAGTGGGTTTGCAAATGAATATATAAATAACCCACCAAGAATAAATATTACAATAACGGCAATTACTCTCTTATCTATCATATTAGTCTCCCCTCTCTTCACATTTGTGATTGATAATATACCACAGTAATTCTTTTTTGTCAAATTTCATCATTTTATGCATATGAAATCCTTTTTTCACTAATGCAATGGATTAAATGCATATAAACAGAGCGTATTTTTGTTTTATCCTGTGCAAGCATTTTTACAAAATTAAGTCGCAATTGATACCCACTATCCATAGATAATAAAATGGCAACCTGATTGGATTTAAATTCTAGAGCTGTAGAAGAAATAGATAGTAATGGGAAAAAGTGAATCCGTTTACATTTTCCCCTAAATCCACGTACATCAAATAAAATAATTTTACGATCTGTTAAAACAAATTTATCTCTCACTGTTCCATATGCAACATATGGAACTTCTCCTTCTTCTAAGTAATCTGTTACATAATTTGGTAATTTTTGAATATCTAGTTCTTTATAAAAATTAAAATACTGTGTTAACTCTTTATATTTAATATATGCCATTTCTACTCCTACTTTCTTCTAAAAGGCCAAATTCGGAATACAACTTTGCCAATAAAATCCTTTTTATGGATAAGTCCCACTTCCTTAGAACGTCCATCTAAAGAGTTCTCTCGATTATCACCTACTACTAAATAATAATCTTCGGGAATGGTTTCATAACCTAGGCTTTCTAAAGAAAAGTCTGCAGTTGTTGTCGTTTTAAATTTTTCTTCAACTACTTTTCCATTTACATACAGAATTCCATCTTTGTAAGAAATGGTTTCTCCTGGAAGACCTATAACACGTTTGATAAAGTATTTGGTATCTTTATATTTTATGGCCACTACTTCAAATCGTTTTGGTTTATGTAGTTTATAATGTAATTTATTTAAAATTAAGATGTCCCCATCTTGATAATTGGGAGACATAGAAGGTCCTACTACTTGTTGTAAAGATACGACATATATCACTAAAAGTAAGACCAAAACAGCAATTACAATATATTTAGCTGTATCTTTTAAGAATTCTTTAATATCTCTTAAATCCATACTGACACCTTCTATTTACCTCTATTTATAGAATACCACAATTCGACTTTTTTGGCTAGTAACATATGTTATTTTTTTATCTATTTATAGGCAAAATGATTTTATTCCATTGATTTTCATATGAAAATAACACATTTAATTGACAAAAATAAAGTTTTTTATTATCCTAAAGTGGGAGGCAGAAAAATGAAAAAGTACATTGGGGTTTGCTTGATTGTGATCACTACTAGCATTTTCACTGGTTGTGGTAGCAAAAATAAAACATTGATCTGTTCCAAAAAAGACACTAGTACTGGAATGGAAATCAACGAGAGTATAAATGTTGATTTTGAGGAGGAGCATATTGCTAAAGCAAAAATTGTTCAAATCATTGCAGTAGATGATTCTTATATATCTTATATGGAAAACTTAAAAAATTCCTTTGAAAGACAATTTGCTAATTACCAAGACAAAAAAGGTATTTCTATGAATACAGAAATAAAGAATCATAACATTGAAATATCTATTGTAGCTAATTTTGGGGAAATGGATGACGAAGCAAAAGAAAGCTTAGATATCATTAATACAAAGGCAACCTACAGTGACATGAAAAAAACTTTTGAAAATCAATCTTATATCTGTAAATAAAAATAAGCATATCAAATTGCTTATTTTTTATTGGATTTTTATTCAAAAACATAAGGGCTGATGGATTTTCCATCTCCTTTTACAATATGTGTACTTGCTTTGATTTCAATTACAGGATAAATGTAATAAATCGAATTAGAAGCAGCTTTATCTAACATTCCAGTTGCATTCAAATACCATATTTTATCACCATCTGTATTAATGGTCCATGTGTTTTTTTCTTTCCATAATTCATATAAATAATTTTGTTGTTTACAAGTATCTGAGAATATATTTTCATGACAAACTAAGTCAGTAGAGGCCCCTATATAGTCGCTAATCGATGGTAGTCCAATTTTAGCATATGCAGTTCTGCCACTTTCCAATGATTTTAACACAGAATAAGATACCCCTTCGGTTACTATTCCTACATTCCATAAACTGTCATTTTCTATTTTTGATTGATTGGCTATAATGCCATTTGCGCTACTATTATAGTAATTTTCCAATTGAGTGGTTGCTACACTGGCATTTTCAAAAATAGTTCCATTATTATTATCCCAGGCATTTGGAATTGGGGTGGTTCCCATCATTCTTATATTTCCGCTTGTTTTATCAATACTTAAAATCCGGTATACTTCATTTCCAACACTTAATTTTGCATAATTATCTACATCACTTCCCCTATAAACATAACGTTCTCCTTCATCATAAAAACCAGCTGTTGTTTGTCCTTCTGTTTTAATTAGATTATGACTTGCATATGTTTCAATAATTGCATTTGCAGAAGAAACTATTATATTTTGTTCTGTCTTGTTCCAAGTATCATTCTCAAACTGATATATAAATCCATTCATGATTGCATTTTGACAAGCAGACTCGATATATCGATATTGATATTGTGCAAGTGCATCATCATATGTAATGGTTACACAACCATTCATTTCAGATTTATCTCTTGGATCTTGTATGTTACTTTTCTGTAAATACTGAGCTGATATCAAAGAACTTAAGGGAACCGCAACCGCATTTAAATGCGTAGAATCTAGTAATTCCATATGGTCACTTGCCCACTTTTTCCCTGTTTCTTCAATATCTCTTATTTGGATTTCATATAAGTTTTGTTTGGATTTTTTGATGCTATCCATAATTGTTGGAAATACAATTAAAGCAACTACACCAATAATTGCAATAACTGCAAGTAATTCTACTAATGTAAATCCTTTTTTCATTCTATCACCTATTTTCATTGTAACACAATCTATTGAAATCGTAAACTAAGTTGTTGGATTTAATTTGGATTGTAATTTAAGTGTAATTGTTGTATCAACTGATAAAACGGTTCCCGCTGGAATGCTTTGTTCTACCACAAAACCGTATCCATCTATTTGATATGGAATCTGTAATAATTCCAAAAAAGCAATTGCGTCTTTTCGGCTCCATCCATACATATTAGGCAGTTGATAATTGTTTTGATTGGTCACTAAAATTAAACGATCTCCTTCTACTAATCTTGTTCCTGATTTTATAGATTGTTTGATAATCTTATCGCCTGTTCCCACTACTATTACATCAATTTTATTTTGTTGTAATTCTTCTATTACGGTCTGAACAGATTTATTGTAATAAGAAGATACATAATAACTTTGTTGTTCTACTACCTCATTTGTAGTACCAAACATATTTTTATATTTTGCAATACTTTCCATTACTGCTTTGGTTGCATTCGCAAGTCCTGTACTGGTTCCATGCTTTGGTAATTTCATTGCGGAATAAATAATAATTTCAGGATTATCATTTGGATACATTCCTGCAAAGGAGAAAATATAGGAGTTCGCACCTGTTAAATACTTTCCTGTCGCGTTATTGAATATTTGTGAAGTTCCTGTTTTTCCAATAATGTCAAAGCCTTCAATGTCATAAAAATATCCTGTAGAACCTGAATCTCTTCCATGAACAGTATTATACATCAATTCTTTCATTTTTTTGACAGTTGAAGTTTTGACTAGTTGTTCACTTTCTTCTTTTTGTCGTTCATAATAAACTTCACCTGTATTGGGATTGACTATTTTACTTACAATATGAGGTGTTAACATTTTTCCATCATTGGAAATGAGTGTCAAAGCCTGTAATTGTTGAATAGCCGTGGTTGTAATCCCTTGCCCGAAACCAGCAGTTGCAACTTCGATTGGATAAGTAAAGCGTAGAGTTCCTGGCTGTTCACGAGATAACTCAATTCCTGTATTTTTTCCAAACCCATATTTTTCAAAACATTCTTGTAATTCCTTACGAGAAAGATGTCGTTCTATTAGATTTACAATTCCAACATTACTAGAATACTCATATCCTTTATCAAAAGTAATGGTTCCCCATCCAATTCCACTATTCCAGTCATTGATGGTATCCTCTCCCATTTGATAATTCCCTGATAAAAAGGTTTCATTTCCATCATATTTATTGTTTTCTAAAGCACACATGTACGTATATGTTTTCATAGTAGATCCTGGTTCAAATGGCTGTGAAATAAGAGGATTTTCATAATTGACAATTTCACGGATATTGGGATCAAATGATGGAGTTGCACTTGTGCCTAATATATCGCCTGTTTTGGCATCCATGGCTGTAATCATCAACCATTCTGGATCATAGATATTTTGGGCATCCTTAATTGCAGTTTCAATAAATCTTTGAATATTCGCATCGATTGTCAAATATACATCATACCCGTCTTCACTCGCAACAGAGGTTTCTTTGGTCCCTGCAATTTTATATCCATAACGATCTTGTTGATATTCAATATATCCATCTTTTCCTTTCAGCAGATCATTGTATTTGGATTCAATTCCAAGTTCTCCTATGATTTCTGTGATAGTAGATGTATTTCCACTTTCGTCTGTTTCTGTGACTTCAGTATCCTTTGCATACCCAATAACATAAGAAGCAAAATCACCATTTGGATAATACCTTTTTTGACTTTCTATAAAATCAATTCCTGTAATTCCTAAATTTTCAATTTCTTCTTTTTTTAATTCAGTAATTCCTTTTCCAGCACGTCCCAATTCAATTTGATAGACATTGTTTGCTTTTCCTCTATCAAAGTACCCTTTTAATGTTTCTACTTCTACTTCCAAAACAGGAGCAAGTTTTTCTGCAACCAAATCGGTTTCACTGTCTTTGATATAATAGTCCCCCATATAGACTTTACTACGTTCTAAGTGCGCTACAATGGTATAGGAACTGACATTGAGAGCTAAAATGTTTTGATTGCTATCAAAAATACGTCCACGGGTTGCTTTGATGGTTTTATGTACGGTATTTCTCGTCTCAGCAAATGCATCCATATCTTTTCCATACACTTTTTTGGATAAAGATAGATATCCAAATTGGAGATACAATAAAAAAAGACAAAGAAAAAAGAAGTAAAAAACAAATTTTGGTAAACTCCATGTTTTTTTAATTCTTTTCTTTGTATTCATTTTACACCTCAATCATTGATTACCATGATATTTTCATTGTTATAAGCAAGCCCCATATCTTTTACAACATCTTTGATTTTATCAAATGCTGTTAATTCATTTACTTGCATTGTTAAACTTTCATTTCGTTTTTCCTGACTATTAATTTCATAACGGACTTTTTCAACACTCATACTCAAATGTTGGGTGCCAGCACCACAAAATATTTTTAATAGCACAGTCAAAGAAAAGCAAAGTATCGCTGTTCCATATAATAATTTTTCACCTTTTGTAATACGCATTCTTCTTACTTTTCTTTTTGCCATAATTCTTCTCCCTTATTTTATTCTTTCTATTACTCTCAACTTCGCACTACGTGCACGATTGTTTTCTTCTAATTCTTTTTTATTTGCCTCTTTGGTAGCAATGTATTTGTAATTTGGTAAGTATTCATCTGGAATCACAGGTAATTTTTCTAATGCAGGTTCTATTTGACTTACTTCTTTGAATTTATTTTTACAAATACGATCTTCTAAGGAATGGAATGTAATCACACAGATTCTTCCACCTACTTTGATTTGAGACAAAGCCTGTTCTAAAGCACTTTCAAATACTTCCAATTCGTGATTAACTTCTATACGAATGGCTTGAAATACTTTACGAGCAGGATGTTTTTCACGTTTGTATTTTTCAGGAACGCTTGCTTTAATGATTTCTACCAATTCCAATGTAGTTTGAATTGGTTTTTGTGTTCTTGCCTTTACAATTGCAGAAGCAATACGATATGCATATTTTTCTTCTCCATAGGTTTGGAAGATACGAGTTAAATCATCACAGGAATAGGTATTGATTACATCATAAGCAGAGACCCGATTTTCTCTATCCATACGCATATCTAGGGGTGCATCTTTATGAAAACTGAAACCTCGATAATCTTCATCCAATTGTGGGCTAGAAACACCCAAATCAAATAAGATTCCATCGACTTCTTCTATATTCCTTTTTTGTAATTCTTGTTTAAGGTGTACAAAATTGCTTTTAATGATTTCATAATTGGATGCAACAGCATGTAAACGATTTTGACTGTAGGTAATCGCTTCTTCATCTTGATCAAAGGCATAGAGAAATCCTGTAGGAATTTTTTTTAGAATTTCACTACTATGTCCACCATACCCTAATGTACAGTCTACGATCACACTATTTTCTTTTAGGTTTAAATACTTCAAACATTCTTCTAATAAAACACTTTTATGCACTTCATTCACCCAAGTTCTGCTGAAAATAATTTATCTGCAATATCGGAAAAATTTTCTTCATTGGTATCGATAAATTGGTCCCAAGCAGTTTGACTCCAAATTTCCAATCGATCGTTTACACCAATGATTACACAGTCTTTTTCTAATGCTGCATATTTGCTAAGTGGTATTGGAATATTGATTCTTCCTTGTTTATCAAAATTGGTAAGTGTCGCTCCTGATAGAAAGAATCGCATAAAGTTTCGAGCATCTTTGGTATTGGGTAATTCCTTGTATTTCGCAATTACCCGATTCCATTCTTCTTGTGGGTATACAAATAAGCAGTTATCAAGTCCTCTTGTAACGACAAATTCGTTGCCTAATTGTTCTCTGATTTTGGCAGGAAGGGTTAACCTTCCTTTGTCATCAATGGTATGATGATATTCTCCCATGAACATAAAATCACCCACATCTCTCCACTTTTAACCACTCACTACCACTATTCTACTATTTAATTTGGTTTTTGTAAATAGTTTTTATAGAAAATAAAAAAAAGACTAAATGAAAAGTTCTTATTTTCACTCAGTCTTTCCGTTTTATCGATTTTTATTTTTCATCTGTATAAATGTCTACATAAAATTTTTCCCAGCTTGCATTAATTGCAACGTAATAACTACATGTGATAGTTTCCCCTGCTCTAGCAGTACCAATATTCATAAATTCTGGCCATGAAGCATCTGGTTTAGCAATTATTTGAGAGCCAGGCATTGTTGCATAATTATTGGCTATATAGGCAGGTGCTCCTTGACTAATATATGCATGACAGGTATAATGACAATCTTTTTCAGTTGTATAAGTTGCGGTTACAGTTTGTTCCTTTACTTTATTATCTCCAGTTAAATTCACATTTCCTTCAACACTTTGTTTCAAAACCATATTTCCAACTTCTGAAGATAACTGACTAATATTTGTTGCCATTTCTTCAAAAGAATTTGTAGTAGAAGTCGTAATCCCTTTACCTGTTATGGCTTCTGCTAAAACAGTTTTCCCCTTATTGATTTCTTCCTGTAAAGCGGCAATACGTGCATTCAATGTATCGACATCGCTTATAATATCAAAATCTCCTGTTTCTCCATTATAACTACAGCTTCCTATTCCACTTGTTATTTTACTTTCTTCTTGGTTTTTATAGGCATAGTATTTTCCATCACTGATACAAAGTACTACCTTCCCATTGGTATTTAGAATTACTTTTCCCTCTTCTACTTTTCCTTTATATTCTAATTTGTGTTCACTTATTTGTTTTCCACCCTCAAAGTCAAATGTGATAGGTTCTTGTGCCCCTTCAATGATGTTTCCTGTAGTGTAATATAAACCTGCAGCCTCCACTAAACCATATGCACTATCTTCCAATGATCCTTTTTTACTCTTTTCAATTATATCTCCAATTAGAGGAACTGTAATGACTGCAATAACTGCTAATATTACAATGACTGCTAATAATTCCACTAATGTAAATCCTTGTTTTTTCATATTTTCACTCCTTCATATAAAATTTGTTCTTTTTCCCTGTTTATAAATTTATATTTTCTTGATTTGTAATTTGCAACTTTCTTATGATTTAATTGCATACTTACTATAATAGTATATCATGACAAGTCATTGTGAAGAAAGAAATAATTATTTTCTTTCTCTTCTTTTAAACTTGTATTTTCCCCATGTCCAGGATAACATTTAATTATTTCAGGATATTTCTTTATTTTGTCGATACTTTCATTCATCGTAAGTGCATTTCCAGTTTCCAAATCAGTTCTACCAATAGACCCTTTAAAAATAAAGTCTCCTACAAATATCAGTTGATATAAATAAAAATAGAAGGTAATAGAATCACTGGTATGTCCTGGCGTATGAATCACTTCAAAATCAAAGGGACCCACTTTATACTGTTGTTCCTTTGTTGTGTGAAAATCATATACAGGAACATTATATTTTTGAAGTAATGGTTTTAAAGCTCCAACATGATCTTCATGGTGATGCGTAATCAACACTGCAAGTAACTGATTGTCTCCAATTTGTTTTTCAATAGAATAAAGTTCATCTCCTGGATCAATTACAAGGCAAGTTCCTTTCTGTTCTAGAATATAACAGTTACAAGATAGGTAACCTACTTGAATTTTTCTAACATTCATATGTGTTCTCCAATCGCTTTAATACATCCATAAAATAAGGTTGTTTTACAAAATTTGGATTTTCTAAATACCACTTTTT
This sequence comes from uncultured Bacilli bacterium, assembly GCA_910576795.1. Classification (GTDB taxonomy): domain Bacteria; phylum Bacillota_I; class Bacilli_A; order RF39; family UBA660; genus UBA5026. The sequence goes on along the minus strand of CAJTIX010000005.1, from coordinate 14,571 downwards.
CACAATCGATAGTGGGACATAACAAACATCTTCTACTTCTTCTTTTTGGAGTGTAAGTGTCTTTAAGTCAATATCCTTTTTTAAAAAATAAACATCCAAAAACATGGGTTTACTATTCTTTTGTGCAGGAAAGCGGAATAGAAATTGTAAATCAGAAGCTGATATTTCAATTCCAAGTTCTTCTTTCAATTCTCTTTGCATAGATTCTTTACTACTTTCTTTCGCACGTGCTCTTCCACCTGTTGTATCCCACATTCCCGCAAAAGAATGCTTTTCCATACTACGTTTTTGTAGTAAGATTTCACCCTTACTATTTTGAATCCATACATGAACACCAAGGGTATAATCTTTATCTTTTTTCGCAAGGGAACGTTCTTTTATAATACCTGTTTTTTCTCCGTTTTCATCTAATACATCTACAAATTCCATTTATAAAATCTCACTTTCTTCAAATAAAAGACCTATAATTTGCTTTTGAAGATCACTTGGTAATGGACTTCCGCCTGCATGTTTATGACCGCCACCATTATATTTCTGAGCAAGTATATTGATATTTATGTCTGGTTTGATGGCCCTATAAGAAACACTTCTATCCACATTAATGATGATGGCAATATCAATCTTATCTTTGTAAAGTTCTGCCATACGATTTCCAAGGTAACTTCTATGTTGTTCTGCAAAGACAATTCCCACTTTTACACCATCGATAGTTCCAAATTGAACATGTTCTAGCTTTTCAGTAATATAACGTTCTGTTTGTTCTTCTAACACATCTATAATCGCCTTTTCTGTTTCTGTAAACTGAAATGTATCGTTTTCAATAATATAGTTTAAAAAATGTTCGATATAGGTCTCTCTACCATAGATATCATAAAGCATACGGAAATGAATCGCATCTTGTCTATAGGCGTCTATAAAGTCAAAGGTATCATTTTCTCTTACAAATTCAATCATTTGTTTTAGTGCATTATTTTCAAGTACTGGATGTTTGGTATGTTGTTTTAAATATTCGTAAAATAAAGTAGTCCCACACTCTTTTCGTTTTCCACTGTTTACGACGACATGTTCAAATGCATATTGGTTTAATTCAAGATTACTTTCATGATGATCATAAACTTCTACTTTTTCTTTTGCTATTTGATCTACAAATGCAGCCATTTCCTTTGATATATTTAAATCCACAATATAAATTTTTTCATATTCTTTCTGTAATGCTTCTTTTAAGATATCATCAACTTCTTTTACTTCACAAGAATAAAAATCCGTATTAGAAAATACCAATTTCATTAAAATAATTGGAAAAGCTCCATCTGGATCTGCAATGTGTGTAATTAAACAATATTGGTTCATAATTGCACTCCCTCTATATAATCTTTAATAGGTCCATATGTTTTTCGGTACCCTTCAATTAATCCATATTGATGGATTGCTTCAATATGTTTTTTGGTTGGATATCCTTTATGATTTTTATATCCATACATTGGATATTCTTGATCCAGTTCCATCATCATATGATCTCTTGTCACTTTAGCAATCACACTTGCGGCCGCAATCGAAATACTTTTCGCATCTCCTTTGATGATGGAAGTACTTGGAATATTTAATTCTAATTTCATCGCATCAATCAACACATGTTCCAATGGAAGTTTCTTTTGTACTTCCTCAATGGCTTTTTTCATTGCAAGTTTGGTTGCTTCATAAATGTTAACTTCATCAATTACTTCTGGAGAGATAATACCAATCCCATATGCAAGACAATGTTCTATAATGTAAGGATAAAATTGTTCTCTTTTCTTTTCGGTTAATTTTTTGGAATCGGTAAGTCCTTCTAATACAAAGTTTTCAGGTAATACACAACAGGCTGCTACCACGGGTCCTATCAAAGGGCCTCTTCCTACTTCATCTACTCCACCTATGTAATAAATATTTTGTTGATATAATTCTTTTTCATACTGATATAAATCTACCATACTTTCACCATCTTTATTGTAACACACATTATGGATAAATGCATATACTTATGTTAGATAGGAGTGTTGAAAATATGAAAAAAGATAGACAATGTGGTGGCCCTTCTTATCCAGTTTATCCACAATATCCAGGAATGGGAGCCCCTATGGGATATCCAATGCCTATGCAACCACCTATGGCGCCAAGTATGCCAATGCAAGGATATCCAATGATGAACAATGTACCATCTAATACTGTATCTTCTAATACCATTGAACAACAAATCAATAATTTAGAACAACAAATGGTACTTTTAGATAAACGAATTACGAATCTAGAAAACATGTATAATAGTTCTAATTCTATTAATTATTCTAATACTAAATATAATAGTTCCAATTATCAAATGATGTAAAAAACTCACTATTTGTGAGTTTTTATATTACTTAAAAATGAATTCGCATATTTTGTCAATTACAATGTTCTTAATTTTTCAAAAAATCCTTTAATTTATCTTTATCAATTCCTGTTGCTAAAACAACTTGATCGATTCCAAAATCATTGATCATTAATTCTACAACAGATTGAAGACCAGTCGTTTTACTTTTATAATTCAAAACAGTTCTTCTTAATATCATCACTTCATTTTCTAAATTGGCATTTTCTTCAGTCAGTATTTCTATTTTTTTTTGCATTGTAGTGATGGTTTCTTTGCTTTCACGTTCCAAACTGTTATATTTTACTTCTAGTATATCCAATGTTTTGGCTTTTTGATCGTATTCTACAATTCTACGGCTATGGCTATCTAAATTACGATTTACCTCTTCCATAATACGATCTCGGTCCAGTGAATCTTGTCTCATCTTTTCTTCAATATTTGTTGGAATATCTTCGTTTATATCCACTTTATCACCACCAATTATTCTTTTACTTTATTCATTATATCACAAGTTATAGGAAAACGCGATTATTTTTGAAAAGGGTTCTGTTTTAGAAAATGCTTTTGATTGCGCTGTTCTTCCAATCTACGCTCTGGCGTCATTGGTTTTTCTTCTATCACATTTTTTTTACTTTGTTGAAGAAAACGTTTGGATAATTCAAAAGGACTACTTTTAGCAAGTACCTTGTTTCCTGCCAATTTGGTGGGTTCATTTTTAAAAAACTGATTTTTATGAAATTCCATTGTTTCACCTCAATTATAGTTTAACATGTTATATGGTTTTTATACAGGCTAAAAGCGGCCTCCTCCGCCTCCACCACCGAAAGAGCCTCCTCCTCCAGAGAATCCTCCTCCAAAACCACCAGAGGATGAATTACTACTACTTGCTACCCTAGATTGAGCGGAACTAATGGCAGAAGTGACTGTACTAGATAAATTTTGATTCAATGATATCCATAAATGCATACGAGAAAGATCAATTAATGTAGTATCAATTGATTGACCTGCAACTTCTAAGTCTCGTACCTTAATTTCCATCGTTTTGATTAGTTTTTTAGCACATCCTAAACTCACTGCATATACTAAATATTTTTCCCATAATGCGATTTCAGGAAGTTCTTTTTCGTCAAAGTTACCAAAATCATTCATAAAATTTTTAAGTCCAATCCATTTATGATAAGCTTCGTTTCCCTCTTTTGAACGCTTGGTATAAGCTGCAAAATAAATAATGGAACAAATTGCTGCAAATTGAATAAAAGTAGCCAATAAAATGATGCATATATTGACCATACCAATTAGCATAAATGATAGCGGTATTACTAAACCGAGTACGCAATATAAGATAGAAAGCACTTTACTCTTTGTAGAAGATTCATAGAAGTGATAGCTTTCACCTTGTCTTTTGGCTTTTTCACGCCAAGTATTATAACGATTTAAAAATGGTTCATATGATGACCTAGCTTCTTTTTTTAGTTGTGACAAAGTAATCTCTTCTTGATCATGGAACAACCAATCTAGTAATTTTTGTTCTGTTTCAGTTACATCAGTTGCATGTAAATTGGTTAATTTATAATTGTCTTTTTCTAGTGGTTCATAAGAGATAGCCTTTTTATATATTAAATTTAGAATAGAGGCCGATAAATCATTATTGGAAATTTGTTTATGCAATAAATAGCCTACTACTTCTGGTCCATAGGTATCTGGAAATTCTCTATAATATTTGGAAGGCAAAGTATTTTTATATTCCCTATCATGCTTACGATATACATAAATGATTATAACGATAAGACCAATGAGCCAAAGAATTCCACAAACAAAGAAAATATTCCCAATCATTTTTTTATATTTTTCATCTTCTCGCGCTTGTTCACGAGCCGCATTGGCCTCTTTTGCCTTTTTATCTTCCACTGTTAAAATGGAATTGAGCCCGTTTACTCCACTTTTTTTGACACTATAAGGAACTACATTTTTATCAAATACAAAACGAATATCGACTGCTTGTTGTGCATCTAATGATGTAATATTTAATTGCATTTCTTTTTTGCTTATATTTTTTGTTTCTCCCCATAAAGGTCCATGTGCCCAAGCTCTTAACTCAGTTTGATTTTCTGGAATATGAATATGCATTTCTAATGAATCAATATTTTCTAATTGCTCATCTGAAAATAAATTGAACCCAACTTCTGCAATATCATTATGAACTACAGCCATATTGGTAATCCTATACTTAATATAGAAACCTCTTTGTTTTTTAGAAGAAGGATTATATATACGAATAGTTTTTCCTTTATTTGTATTATTTACCTTATACTTACCAAATTCACCAGTGGATACATTGGTACTTTTCTGAAATAGCGTTCCTTCTTTTTTCAAATCTGAAAAGGTACTATTAGAAGAAATGGCAATACTTTTCACTTCTTCTATTTCTACAGAATCCCCATTATATATACGACTTCCATTAAAGGATTCTAAATTTCCATTGAAAGTATTAGAGGCCCCACTATAATTAATAATACGTTCGTATCCATTGTAACTACCTTCTAGCACAAATAACTCTTCAACTGTTACATCTCCGTTTTTTTCAACAGTTAAATCAATATAATAATTGGAAATTCCATCTTTGGCACATACTCTAATTGGTAAGCATAATAATATTGTTAAAATTATAATTTGTAGACCTTTTTTCATTGTACACTCCTTTTTCAAAAAAGACTTACTGATGTAAGCCTAAAATTGAACCTTTGGAACTTCTCTATCGGCTTCACTTGCCTCAAAGAATAGTTCTGGTTTGAATCCAAATATACTGGCAATTATATTAGATGGAAACATTTCTAATTTATCTTTGTATTTTAGAACTGTATCATTATAAAATTGTCTGCCAAATGATATTTTGTCTTCTGTTTCTTTTAGATTATTTTGTAAATCTACAAAATTGGTATTGGCCTTTAAATCAGGATAGGCTTCTGTCAGTGCGAATAAACGACTGATTGCTTGTGAAAGTTCTCCACTCGCTTTCATTTCTGCTTCTGGTGTTGTTGCAGAAATTGCCTTGTTTCTGGCTTCAATCACACCTTCTAGTGTCGTCTTTTCATGACTTGCATATCCCTTTACAGTTTCTACTAAATTTGGTATTAAATCAGCTCTTCTTTTCAATAACACTTCAATTTGTGCCCATTGATCCTTTACCCTATTGCGTAATCTTACCAGCGTGTTATAAGTCCCCATTACATATAAAATGAGAAGTACAACTACTACTGCAATGATAATCCATACCATTTTATTCCTCCTACTCTATTTCCATTATACCGTTTTTTATTAAAAAAAGAAATAAATTTTGAATAAATTGTATAAATATATGATTTTTTTACAAACTAGAAAGGAAAGGACAGATTATATGGATATCAAAATTAGGGAACATATTCGAAAAAATTTCAAAGATTCTGATCAAGCAGAAATCAAGGAATCCATTGTGGCTTCGATTGAATCTAAGGATGAAGTCGTCCTACCAGGACTTGGTGTATTTTTTGAAATTTTATGGAATGGTAGCGATGATAACTTAAAAGAAACAATATTAGAAACCATTCAAAGCCATTTATAAAAGAGACCACACAAGTCTCTTTCATTTTACACTTTTTTTGAGAGCATCTTTTGCTGCTTCTTGTTCTGCTTCTTTTTTACTATGGGCAATTCCAGTTCCATAGACAATACCATCGATTTCGACAGTAGCAGTAAAGGTTCTATTATGGGCAGGTCCCTCTTCTTTGATAATATGGTATGTTAAACTACGTTGATCGGTTTGAACCAACTCTTGTAATTGGGATTTATAGTCACTAAAAAAGTCAAATTCTTGATGTTCAATACAAGGAATTACAGTATCATAAATAAATTGTTTTGCAACTTCTATTCCTTGATCTAAGAATAAAGCACCAACAAAGGATTCAAAGATATCAGCAACAATAGCTTTACGATATTTTCCTCCTGTTTGTTCTTCTCCATGACCTAATTTCAAATATTCATTTAATCCGAGTCTAATTGAATATTCATAAAGAGCGGTTTCACATACATAATGAGCACGTAATTTGGTCATCATGCCTTCTTCATAGGTAGTATTTTGATATAAATATTCACTAATAATCAACTCTAAAACTGCATCACCTAAATATTCCAAGCGTTCATAGCTTACAGTGTTTTCTTCGTTTGCAAATGAAGTATGGGTAAAAGCGGTTTCATATAAATCTATATGATTTGGAATAATCTTCATTTTATCTAAAAGTTTCATTATCTCACCTATCATATATTATATCTGATTTTGTATGGCTTGAAAATACTTTTCTTTTAGTAAATCCTAAATTCATATCAGAATTATTCCAGTACAATATTGGTTCAGCGTCTGTTTCCCATGATGGGTTTGCAATATATTCTAAATAAGTTTCTATTTGTTTTATATTCTTGTCTACAATTTTCTGTTGATCAATCAAATCATAAATAGCGGTTCTAAACCGAATGACATCTTTGTATGTGGGTGTTCCGATTGCACTTTTCTCACAATAATATTCCATTTCTTGTAGTAATAACCTAGCAGTGTCTTGGTCATTACAAAGGGGTGTCAATGCCTCTATAATTGGAGTCGCATCATAACTACAATATGCTTCTAAAATCACTTCTGGTAGAATTAACTCACATAGAATTTTCACGCAATTAACTTGTTGTGGATAATATTTCTCATCATCTTCTCCACAAAACTCTCTATCCAGTAGTTCTGTAATTCCTTCATTTAGATAATGATAATCATCTAGTCTACCTATCATATGAAACATTTCATGTGTAATATCTTTTTCGCTTCCACCAGCATTTGGATATATGGTAATGGTATTTATCCAATGTTTATAACTTGCAAGTACCATAGATCCATTTTCATAAATTTTAACATCATCAGATTCTTCTATTTTTAAAGTTGCAAATTTACTATCAATAATTTCGTAATCAATTACAGATGTATTCTTAAAAAAATCACGTAATCTTTCCATTGACTCAAAATATTTAGAATCAATATTGGGATTGTTTTTTAGTGTTTCATATAACATTTGAACCATATCATAATAAGAAATATTTTGGTATTTTGATGATTTTCTTATCAATTGGGGTATGGTGAGACTCAGTAACAACGCTTCCAATAATGATACAACGATATACAGGCTTTTTCTATAATCGTTTTTAGATTTTGGAGGTTCTGTTTTCTTACGTGTAATATCAATCAATTGTATATCGGAAAGTAATCGCTTTTCTTTGTTTATCATAGTATCTATTTGATTCATGATTTCTTCTATCTTTCCTTGCCTATAGTTTTCTCTCATTAAGAAAATATTCGTGTGTAATTTTTTTAATTCTTTCTCTATATTAATCTGCATATATTTTTCCTCTTTTCAATTATGGTATACTATAACACATTTTCATCCAAAAGAAAACCAGTCATCTTAACTGATTTTACATTTCTCTTTTCTTTAAAAAAAATATTTCAATCCATCAGTATGATCATCATGACCATGAGATATTACTAGCTTATTAACGCTCTTTAAGTCAATATTCATTTTACTTGCATTTTCTATTAGTAAAGACGAATAGCCTGTATCAAATAATATCTTATCACTCCCATCTTCTATATAATAGCTTGCTCCAGGTTCTGCTAGATAATACATATCTATAAATGTGTTATTATCCTATAATATTTTTAATTTCATAAATAACTTCCTTTTTTATTTCATTTCAATTAAATTTTTATTTAAAGTTTCCAATTCCTGAATTGTTTTATCGGTTTCTAATACCTTCATCTGTCTAATGGCAGAATCATTTAATTTTATTAATCGTTCTTTTTGAGAGATTTTATCATTTATAAGCTCTGCATTTGTGTTCTCTAAATTACACAATATTAATAAATGTTTTAAATCAGTATAATCACGAATATTTCCTTTCAAATCAGGATGCATTTCTCTCCATTCTTTAGCAGTCATTCCAAATAATGCAACATTTAAAACATCTGCTTCTTCTGCATATACAAATTTCTTTTGTTTTTCAGTTAGTTTTGGAACAATATTTTGTTTAATTGAGTCTGTATGAATTCTATAATTTGTTTTTGCAAGCATTCTATTTGCAGACCAGTCAAGTTTATATTGATAGGACTCGTTCTTCTTTAGCCTTTCAAACTCTTGTATTACATACAATTTAAATTCTGGCGATAGCCAACTGGCAAATTCTAAAGCAATATCACTTCTTGCATATGTTCCACCATTGTTCCCTGATTTTGAAATAATTCCAATAGCATTTGTTTCTTTAATCCATTTTTGAGGGGACATATAAAAACTGTTTTTTCCTGCAAGATTTTCAAAGGTCGTAAATTCGTAACCTTTGAAATTTTCATTATTTAATTTTTCCCATAAACCTAAATAAGCAATAACATCTTTATTTCTCATCCAAGTTTGTATTGGGATTTTAGGCTCTTCTGGATTTGCGTACCTAGCCAAATCGGTTAAAGAAATAAATTCTTTATTATTTATTGTTATAACTCTTATGTTAGTTTCATTTACATTCATTTCTGAATTAATTATTTCTTGTTCCATTCTCCCCTCCCATTTACAAATAGCAAATCAAATACATTTTCTATTTAAAACTATTTTAATAATCTATTTTTTATCATATCAAATTTTTATATTGAAAAGACTATATCCATACCGCAAATAATACGCCACCCATTGCCAATATCAAACCAAATACCCAAAACATTTTTACAATATCTCGTTCTTCCCAACCTAGTTTTTCAAAATGGTGGTGTAATGGTGTCATCAGAAATATTTTTTTATTACAATATACCATAGAAATTGTTTGAATAATACATACAAGTGTCTCTACAATAAATACACCTGCAATAATAATAAAAGTAATTTCGTGATTGGTCAAAATGGCAACACTTGCCATCGTTGCACCTAATGATAACGAACCTGTATCTCCCATAAAAATTTTAGCAGGATGGGTATTATAAAATAGAAATCCAAGTAACGAACCTACTAAGATAAAACAGAAAACTGCGATACTCTCATAGCCAGATACCCAACTCGAATTCCATGCAATCAATCCCATCGCAAGAAAGGCAATTAGAGAAAGCCCTCCTGCCAGTCCATCTAAGCCATCTGTAATATTTACAGCATTACTACTTGCAACCAATATAAATAATAGGAACAAACCATACAACCATCCCATATGAATTTCAATTCCTAAGGTATGAATATTTAATCCAGGATTATGACCACTTTTCATAAAAATATAGAAAAACAATATTGCAATCACCAATTGTCCAAACAGTTTTTGAATTTCTGTAAGACCTGTATTGTTTTTTCTACGAATAATCAAATAATCGTCTATGAAACCTAGGATGGCGTAAGCAGAAAAAACAAGAAGGATAATACCTAAATTTTCACTCCACTCTATTTTATTCATCCATAAAAGAAGCCCAATTGAAACAATGGTTGGAATAATGAAAATAAACCCTCCCATTGTAGGAATTCCATCTTTTTCTTTATGTTTTTCTTTTAAAAAGATACTAACACTTTGACCTACCTTTTTCTTTTTCAAAAAGGGAATCAAAATAAGTCCACATAAAATTGCCAATATAAAACCAATCATAAGCGCCAGCATTGCTTTTGCTAAAACTAACATAGTATCAACTCCAATATAAAACTAGTATATCACAACTTCACTTCATTCGTGATATAAATACAAATAGAAAGTAACACTTTACAGTTCTTCTAAATAAGCTAAAACCTCTTTTTTATCATTGAATGGAATATACTCTTTTCCAACAATCATAAATTCCTCATGCCCTTTTCCTAAAATTAAAAGGATATCATCTTTTTTAAGTAAATCAATTCCTTTTTGAATTGCAAGCTTACGATCCAAACAAATTTCATAATGATCACATTCTAATCCAGCAATCATATCATTTACAATTTGTGTGGTATCTTCAAAATGTGGATCATCATTGGTTATGATAAAATAATTGGATAATTCCGCTACCATATTTGTCATAATAGAACGTTTGGTACGATCTCGGTCTCCTGTACAACCAAATACCACATATATATTTCCTTTTTGAAATTCTTTGACTGTATGAAATAAATTGGCAAATGCATCCGGTGTATGAGCATAATCAATAATAATACTATTGCTTTTATAAAGGATGGTATCCATTCTTCCAACTGGTGGTTTTAATTTCGAAATAAGGTCTGCGATTGTGTCATTAGGGATTTGCATCTCATGTAATACTGCGATGACTCCTAAGACATTATATATATTATATCGTCCTAATAACAATGTGTGAACAGAATATTCTTTTTCTTCAATTTGGTAAGTAAAATCTGTACCTGTATTAGACATATGGTATGAAAGAATTTGATAGTTTGATGGTTCAAAGCCAAAAGAGATTGTATGGTTTTCCTTTAAATCAAAATAAGGAAAGTAGTCATCATCACGATTGATAATGGCAGTTCCTTTTGATTTCAAACGTTTGAATAATTTTTGTTTGGCAAGTGCATAATTTTCCATTGTTCCGTGTTCATCTAAATGATCTTGTGTCAAATTGGTAAACAATGCATAATCAAACTCTAAAGTCTCACAACGTCCATTTTCTAAAGCATGGCTACTCATTTCCATTACAATATTTTTACATCCTGCTTCATATGCCTGCATAAAAAGATTGTACATATCACAGGTATCTACTGTTGTATTGGGTAAACTGCATACTTTTTTTCTAATATAAAATCCCACTGTACCAATATAAGCTGTTTTTTCTCCTAATAAATTAAGAGCATCATGTAAAAGCATAGCGGTAGTCGTTTTCCCATTGGTACCAGTGATTCCAATAAAATTCATTTTTTCAATATATGGATTATAATGTTCCTTTAAATATTGATTCAAATAGTCTCTGGTATCTTCTACTACTATTGTTTCTACACCATAATCTTTCGCATGTTCTACTACTACTTTTGTAGCACCAGCTTCAATTGCTTTTTCAATATATTGATGACCGTCATTTACTTCACATTTGACTGCAACAAATGTATCACCTGGTTTTATTTTTCTAGAATCCGTTTGGATTTCAATCATAGTTACACTTCCTCAAATGACTGTTGTTTTTCTCATACATAATACCATTATTTTTATGAAAGAGCAACATCTATCTATAGGGTGTGCAAAAAAAGAAAAAGAAAACTAAAATTCGTTTTCTCTTTAGATAGATTTTTTTTGTTGCTCTAAATCCAGTTCCATTACATCAGCAATTACTTCTTTTGACATAGGTTTCATTGATATGACATTATTCATATCTGGATACCTACGATAATATTCTTGTTCTTTCAAATTCATGAATTCTTTTACACTATATAAATCGTCATATTGATTTGGATTTGACATAATATAAGGAGTTTCCACCAAATGAAATTTGAAAGTTTCTATCTGATCTCTAATTACAACTGGTGTTTGTTGAAAAAATTGAGTTATTATCTGTTTTTCGATACGACCAAGTTGACTTTTACAACCAGCTGGATGAGCAATTAGATTGTAATTGGCATAACTATTCACGATTAAAAGATTATGTTCTTGGATTGATTTTTCTAGTTTTTGATTGTCATCTTGTAACAAAGCTTCTAATATCGTTCCATTGGTCAAATCATTCATTAAGTTTACAATAATTTGCTCATCTTCATAATACCCTTGTTTTCCATCATATGGTATGATATGATTTGCAAATGTGGCAAAGGCACCTTTTAAAAGAGCAGCAAATTGTTTTCCATCGATTCCAATACTAGGTTTTTTAGAATCTTGAATATAACTCATTGCAAATAGGGCCTGACATAGTACATTTGCCTGACTTTCTTCCTCTATTTTATCTACGCTAAAAACAAGCTTATTTTCTTCCTCTTTATATTCATAAATTTCTCTGTTTATAAATTTTTGTCCTTCTTCAATGGATACATTTTTTAGTTTTTCTATTAACAAAACTTCAGGTATAGAAACACCCATCAAAGACATTTTATGATACATTTCTTGGATGATTAAAAAGATAGATTCTTTTGCGCTCTCATTTAGATTCTGATTTTGATCCAAACTCATTTTTACTTGTTGTATCAATGCTTGCATATAATCACCTACTACTCATTTTAACATAAATTCTATTTTTTGAAAATGGTTTTTAGAAAAACAACATGAAAAATAAAAAGGCTGATGATGTTCCTAACAATAATCCCACCAATACTTCCAAAGGCTGATGTCCTATTTCTTCCTTTAATTTATGATATCCTGTTTTCCATTTTCCTTTTTCAAATTTTTCAAACATCATATTAATGGCTTGTGCTTGTCTTTCACTTTCTAGTCTGAGTCCCATTGAATCGTATGCGATAATGAGCATAAAAATAAGAGATACGGCAAAAATAGGGCTATCAAATCCTAATGTATATCCAATTAACATGGTAATCGAAGAAGAAAAGGTGGTATGACTGCTTGGCATTCCTCCGCTACCATTGAATAATCTAGACCAGTTGCATTTTTTGGTTTGAATGGTTTCAATTAAAAATTTGATCATTTGACATACAATAAGTGTAACAAATGGACAAATTAAATATAAATAACTTTTCATATGAACTCCTATCTAAATCCTGTTTAAATTTTGTAAAAAGGCTTTACTTTTTAAATAGATACCTGTATAACGATCATAATAATTTTCTAAAAAAGTATTGATTTCTTTTTTTACAGATTCATTAATTTCTAGTGTGGAAATCTTATTGATATCCACATAATAAAACATACGCACCAATTTGATGGCTTTTTCGCTGACCAATTTTTCTTTCGTTAAACATTGGTTGCAAACATAACCACCTCGATCACTGGAAAGAGTCGCTATGGAAGTTTTTCTTCCACACACACTACAAGCATCTAAAATGGGCATTACTCCTAAATATTCTAAGTATTTCAATTCCAATATATTGGTTAAAACAAATGAATCAAAACCTTCATCCATTTTTTTTAAGGTAGCAATTAACAAATGATAGATTTCTTCATTTTGATTTTGCTTCATAACTTGTTCTGATAATTCTAGAACAAAACTTGCATAACTAATTTTTACAATATCTTTTTTAATATTTCTAAATGGATCTATGATATCCACACTTACCAATGTCGACAATTTTCCTTCTTTATAATGCATATGAAAAAGACCGTAGGTCATTTTGTCTGTTACACTTCGTAGCTCACTTTTTAAAGTGCGTGAGCCTTTTGCGATACAACTAATGATTCCATACTCTTTTGTTAATATGGAAAGAATCTTACTAGTTTCACTGTAAGCTCTTTCACCAATTATAATTCCTTCGACTTTTTCTATCATAACACAATCCTCTTTAGAATTTTGAAATATTTACTTCTTTTTTTCTTGTTTTTCTATTTCTTTATATTTCATATAATACTCTATTTTTCCAGTATTTTCAAATAAGTCCCATAATAATTGTTTTTGCATAAATTCACCTTCCTATTTTATCATAGGGATTTTTTCCTTATTTTATACAAAAAACAATTCTACAAAATCAGCACTATTTTTTCATATTTTATCAATTTCTCCTATTCAAAATCATGAAAACCAAATTCCGCTAAATATTTTTCTTTATCTCTCCATTTGGGAACTGTTTTCACATAAGTTTCTAAGTATACTTTTTTTTCTAATAATTCTTCTAATTCTTTGCGAGCTCGTATCCCAATTTCTTTAATTTTACTTCCATGAGAACCAATGACAATTTTTTTTAAAGAATCTCTATCTACAATGATTGCAACATGGATATGATAACTATTCTCACCTTTTTCCATTGCCTCTACAATACAGGTTAATGAATGTGGAACTTCTTGTTCTGTCAATTCAAATACTTTTTCTCTTACGATTTCGGCAATCGTAAAAGTCAATGGTTTATTGGTAATTTGATTTTGTTCATAATATGGTATAGAATCTGGTAAATATTGTTTTAATACAGAAATCAATGTATCTGTATTATTGTTTTTTAATGCAGATACTGGAACGATTTCCGCAAAAGGATACACATCTTTATATGTGTTTATTTTTTCTAATAAACTTTCTTTAGATAGTTGATCTATCT
>CAJTIX010000004.1 GCA_910576795.1 uncultured Bacilli bacterium | reverse complement strand
TTACATGTAGTAAAGAAGCAGCCAGTATTCCTCCTCTTAATTCTAAAATAGGCATACAAGAAATAAAGAAAATAGTGATCTCTTTTCCAAATGGAATACTACTAATACCACTAAATAAACTAACAAAAAATTCAACTAAATTTTCTACCATAATACTCACCCTTTAAATTGTATGCTACCATTTTATCATAGATAAGTATAAATGTCTTTATAAAAGTTCCTCTTTTTTGATTACAAATAATTTATTTTGAGTATAAAAAGCATAAAATACATTTTCTAAATCTACATTCTGTTTTTTCAGCATATTCAAAATCCACTGTTTGTCCTTTTTGAGTTCAGGCAAAATCTTCTCTTGAATCACACCGTCTAAGATAATAGGCATTGGATAATCTTTTGTATTTTGAAAAACGGATAAATCTCCACTTGTTTCTAAAACGGCATAATCTACTTCTTCAATACTTTTAATTCCTTCTCCACGAAGTTGTGTAATCAAATCATCTAATGTGTAACGTAATTTACTCATCGCACTAAAATTGACTTTACCATTTTTAATAATGACTGTGGGATGTCCATCTATAAAATTCCTAAATTTATCGCTCTTTAAACTCAAATAACTAATAACAATTTCAGATATTACTAACACCAAAATAGGAACAACTGAAATCCAAATAGATTTATTGGGTTCTTCAATCGAAAGTGCTGCCAATTCTGCAACTAAAACAGTTACAATCAAATCCCCAATCCCTAGCTCACCAATTTCTTTTTTTCCCATTAAGCGATATACAAAAATAATAAACAGATATAAAAATAACGTTTTTGCCATTAAAATAAAGTACATATGAATCACCTATTTTCTTATGTACCAATCATATTATTTTATACAATCTCATATATCGTATTAGGAGGAATCGTATGAAATATTTAAAAACAAGTGCTAAAATAATAGGAATTATGATAGGAATTCTACTACTTTTTACATTGTTTATCACTTTTTTCAACTATTTTAATATTATTGGAAAGAAAATGGTTACTATTTTAGAAATTATAGGACCAATTCTCACATTATTTATTGGTGGATTTCTAATCGGAAAAGAAAGTAAGCAAAAAGGATGGTTAGAAGGACTTAAGTTATCTTTCCTCTTTCTTGTACTGATTATTTTATTCAACTACTTAGGACTTCATAATCATTTAGAAGTAAAAAATTTAATCTACTATTTGATTTTAACAATCACTTGCATGTTTGGAAGTATGATTGGAATTAATAAAAACCAACAAAAACAAAAGAGATAACACAATCTCTTTTATTTTACAAATAATATCTTCTTAACTTAGACTCTGCATTTGGATATTGACAACCCTCTGGATCTAAATGTTGATAAAAATAATTTATACAATCCGCATTAAAATCTGTCAATTGTGTCATTCGAATTACTTTTCTTGTTTTAGGATCAATTACAAGGGCAAACATATCATCTTCAATATTGTTCCATTGTATCTTGTCTGTTATATTTTCAAAACTACAACGATATGTCGCATTTTTTAAGGAATCCATTTGTGATATATTATTTTCATCAATTGTCTTTACATTATAGTATGTTGGAATTGCCAATTTAAAAGTATTTGTACCCTCATCAATGAAAACAACATACAATTTTCCAAAACCAGTTGTTTGCGATATCTTATCAGTTGGTACTTTCTTTAAAATCATCCCGCTAAATTTTACTGGAATTTCTTCTGTTCTTACTGCCATTATATAATCCTCCGTGGTATTTATCATATCACTTTGTTATAATTTTTGCAATCGAAAGTTGATTTAATCCATTATTTTTCCTGTATATAATCTTGAATAAATTGATTCCTATATTCTAATAAACGATCTTCTTCGATAGCTTGACGCAATTCCTCTGTCAAACGAATTAAAAAGCGAATATTATGGATTGATAATAATCTTCCACCTAATGACTCATTACAAACAACTAAATGTCTGATATAAGCCTTGCTATAATTTTTACATGCATAACAGTCACAATTTTTCTCTATTGGCTCAAAATCTTCTTTGTATTTGGCATTTCTCATATTGATTTTACCATGCCTAGTAAATGCATTTCCATGACGTGCAATACGAGTAGGTAATACACAGTCAAATAAATCAACACCTCGAATCACACCTTCAATGATATCCACTGGTTCTCCAACACCCATCAAATATCTCGGTTTATCTTCTGGTAAATATGGTATAGAATAATCAATGGCTTTATACATATCTTCCTTTGATTCTCCATCATTTGCAACTCCACCAATACTATATCCATCAAAATCCATCTTGACTGTTTCCATCGCAGAGAATTTTCTTAAATCTTCATAAGCTCCACCTTGTACAATACCAAATAATGACTGTCTTTCATTACTATGAACATCCTTTCCTCGTTTTGCCCAACGTAATGTTCTTTCAACACTATTTTTTAAATAATCATAACTCGCACTTGCAGGTGGACACTCATCAAAACTCATCGCAATATCGCTATCTAATTTATTTTGAATTTCAATGGATAATTCAGGAGTCAAAAATAAACTTTTTCCATCTAAGTGACTTTTAAAATGAACTCCTTCTTCCACTATATCTTTTTTCTTATTTTTCGCCAAAGAAAAAACTTGAAATCCACCACTATCAGTCAAAATTGGTCCATCATAATGCATAAATTGATGTAATCCACCCGCTTTTTGTACAATATCTGCACCAGGGCGTAACCATAGATGATAAGTATTAGATAAAATAACTGCACTATGCATCTCTTTTAATTCCTCTGGTGTTAATGTTTTCACATTTGCTAAGGTCCCGACTGGCATAAACATAGGTGTATCATATGTTCCATAATTGGTGTGCAGTTTACCTCTTCTAGCCTTGGTATTCTTTTCTATCTTTAATAAATCGTATTTAATTTTCATTGACGACACCTCAATAGCTATTATACAAAAGAATAGAACATTTGACAATCAAAAATAAATCCGTATAATGAATATCAGGTGAAAAATATGCAGACAGAAAAATTTACCATTTTTGATTATGAACAATTACAAAACTCAACTAAAAAAACACATTATGAAGAAATTATCAAATGGGCAACAACAATAAGAATTTCATATGTGAATTATACGTTATTAAATTACGCTACTCGCCGTGCTGATAAAATGCTTGCTGATATACCAATTTCATATTATATTACAAGGGCTAATGAAATTATAAAAGGAAACAGAGATAATTATGAAAAAGGTAACGCACCTGTACTACTCAAAACTGCAAATGAAAAAATGCTATTTATAACAAGTCTTGTTTTTCCAAATAATGATAATTTTATAAGCACTTTGGAACAATATGGAATAAAAAAAGAAGACTGTCTTAATTTTGGAGAGGAAACGAAAACTTTAGGTTTCTACGACGAAAATAAAACGGCAATGATTCTAGAGTTACTAATGCAAGAATATTTTCCAGACTTAGATTTGATTAAAACACACTATGGAACCAATAATACAGGTATCATTATCAATAAAATCTTAGAAATTGCTTATCTGCATCCTGAACTATTACATACAAAAGAAAAATCCTAACAAGGATTTTTTTAAATACTATCAAAAAACGCTTGAAATAAAGCTTGACTATTCTCATCATCAATAGATTCTGGATGCCACTGTACTCCAATAAAAAACTTTTTAGACGGATCTTCTATCGCTTCTATCGTACCACAAGCATGTGCAACTACTGGTAAACTAGTATGTACCAACTGTTCATGATGCCTACTATTTACAATAATAGTATCTTTTTTCAAAATGGAATAAAGTTTTGAATTTTGATTCAAAGTAATAGAATGAACATAATCTACAAAATGATGGTGTATATCATTTTCTATCTGTTCTAATGTTCCACCAAACACACAACCCATTGTCTGCATTCCTAAACAAATTCCAAGAGTGGGAATATTATGCTCATATAAATAACGTACTGTTTGTATATCATAATCATAATAATCACAACCACCTTGCAATATCACACCATCACATAAAGCTAATATATCCATCATGTCCTGAAAAGAATCGTGTGTCATAACCCCCTCATCACAAGTTGGAACAATTCCAATAGGAATACAATGGTGAGCTGTAATGACATCACTCACTTCCCGATTGATAGTAAGTTGATCCATATTTGGTCTTACTAGAATACCAATCTTTTTCTTCATAACACCCCTCCCATTATAATGATATGTACAAGTATTTATTTTAGAAAAAAAGAAATCCTAAAATTGGATTTTCTCGTTTATATAAGAAACAACTTCTTCTATTTTTAATGTTACTTGCTCCATTGTATCTCGATCACGTACAGTTACTGTACCATGATTTAAAGTATCATCATCAATGGTAATACAGTAAGGAGTTCCAATCACATCTTGTCTACGGTAACGTTTTCCAATATTGCCAGATTCATCATAGGTTGTCATGAATTCTTTTGAAAACATCTGATAGATTTCATTTGCCTTTTCTGTATGATATTTTTTGACAAGTGGTAATACTGCTACTTTATAAGGAGATAAATAAGGATGTAAGCTAAGTACTTCCCTAGTAGTTCCATCTTCTAAACTTTCCTCATGATATGCATTGAATAAAATAGCAAGTACACTACGGTCTAGTCCATATGTTGATTCAATAATATAAGGAATATACTTTTCATTGGTTTCAGGATCAAAATATTCTTGAGAGACTTTAGAATATTCCTGATGACGTGATAAATCATAATTGGTACGATTATGCGTTCCATTGATTTCACCCCATCCAAATGGAAATAAATATTCAATGTCACAAGCTTCTTTGGCGTAATGTGCCAATTTTTCATGATCGTGAAATCTTAGCTTGTCTTCTGGTATTCCCAAATCCATATAAAATTGTTTACCATACTCCTTAAAATATTGATATAATTCACTATCCATACCTTCTTTACAGAATGTTTGATATTCCATTTGTTCAAATTCAATCGTTCGGAATGTAAAATTACCAGGCGTGATTTCATTTCGAAAAGCTTTTCCAATTTGACCAATACTAAATGGTAATTTTGTACGCATACTACGAGCAACATTTAAAAAATTGACATATTCTCCTTGCGCATTTTCAGGTCTCAAATAAACAACCGTTTTAGAATCCTCTGTAACACCTCTATAGGTTTCGAACATCAAATTAAATGCTCGAATATCTGTATAATCAGTTCCACCACATTTTGGACATGGAACTTTATGCGCTTTGATATAGGCAATCATTTCTTCTCCAGTCATTCCATCGGCATGGGCATTGCAATCAAAATCATCAATTAAATTATCTGCACGATGTCTCATCTTACAACTCTTACAATCGATAAGTGGATCAGAAAAACTAGCCACATGACCACTCGCTTCCCAAACTCTAGGATGCATTAAAATATCTGCATCCAATTCATAAGCATTCGGTCTTTCTTGAATAAACCGTTTGCGCCATGCATCTTTGATATTGTTTTTAAGGCGACTTCCTAAAGGACCATAATCCCATGTATTCGCAAGACCACCATAAATCTCGCTTCCTTGGAATATGAATCCATATTGTTTACAAAGATTCACCATTTTTTCCATATTCATTTCATTCATATAAATCTTCCTTTCTCGACATAGAAATAAAAAACTCCTAGAAATTTGTAAGGACGAGTTTTACCCGCGGTTCCACCTTACTTATTCTAGAAGAATCGACTTTCTAATTATTGCTCCGGTATTCCACACCATCATCACATTGATACTTATATTATATTCTATATTGACCAAAGAGTCAATCCATTTTGTTTTGGTTTTCTTTATGATCCACTAAAAATATCTGATCTGGTTTTTTTCCAAATACATTTGCAATGCGAATTGCCATATCATAAGATAATTTTCTCATCTGATTTTCAATCTGTGAATAAAATGGTTTACTAATACCTAACCTTTCCGCCATATCTTGAGATGTAAATCCTTTCTTTTTTCTCAATTCCTTCAATTTTCGGTACATACTGCTCCTCCTACTTCTTTATGACACTTATTATAGCACATAGTTCACCGATAGTGTACTGTTTTTTAGATCAATCTATGAGAAAATAAGAAAAAGCAGTATGGAAAATTTTGGAAATACGGTGATACTATGATTGGTAACAAGGAATTAATGGAAGAATATAATATTTTTGCGAATAATGTAAGGTTTTATAGAAAGAAATTACATTATACACAAGAAGATTTGGCGGAAAAGGCAGATATCAGTATCTCCTACATCAAACAAATTGAAACAAAAAAGGAATACAAAAATATATCATTGCTTGTAATGCAGAAACTGGCAAAAGCTTTAAATGTTAACATACATCAATTGTTTATAACAGAAAAAGAGATATGATCTCTTTTTTATAATGCAACATTATGATAAACAGTCTGAACATCCTCTATATCATCCAACATTGTAAGTAATCGATTGAAAATCTCCAAATCTTCACCATTTAAAGTTATTTTATCTTTTGGCAACATTGTAATTTCATCCATATCAAAATCGACATTAGGAACTTTGTTTTGAACCGCTTCCTTAATTGCATACAAATCTTGCGGATTTCCATAAATGATTATATTCCCATCTTCTACTTCAATATCTTCCACATCAATCCCAGCCTCAATCAAAGCTTCTAAGGTTTCTTCTTCTGATAATCCATTAAAACTAACAATACATAAATGATCATATTGGAATGCGACACTACCTGTTACCCCCAATTTACACTTACACTTATTTAAAGCAGCTCTTACACTACTAATTGAACGATTCACATTATCTGTTAAACAATCCACCAATACTGTAGAACCAGATGGTCCAAAAATCTCATATCTTACTTTGTCATAGGTTTCATCCACACCACTATTTACTTTATCAATTGCTCTTTTAATAATATCAGCAGGAACCTGTTCTTTTTTGGCTTTTTCCATCAACCGTTTTAAAGGTGCATTAGAAAGTGGATCAGCACCACCCTTTTTTGCAACATCATAAATTTCCCTCGCATACATAGAATATAATTTTGCTTTCGCAGCTCCTGTTTTTTGAATACTAGCTTTTCTTACCTCATAAGCTCTTCCAAATAATTGTAATTCCAATTTCATATAATCACTCTTTCTGACTTTTTTATTTTACAATATTTTATGCACTTTGACAATCATTATTAGAAAGAAAAAACAGCTTATAGCTGCTTATCTTAAGAAACCAGAGCATTTTCCACAGTCAATATTACATACTTGATTTTCTTCTGAACAAGAATA
This sequence comes from uncultured Bacilli bacterium, assembly GCA_910576795.1. Classification (GTDB taxonomy): domain Bacteria; phylum Bacillota_I; class Bacilli_A; order RF39; family UBA660; genus UBA5026. Next base: position 72,279 of record CAJTIX010000004.1, on the reverse strand, counting down.
TTGTGGTGTATAAGTATGTTTGTAGATATGACGGTTTACTGTATGTGTATGAATTGGACATACATGTGGTACTTCATGATAGAATTCTCTTTCTTGGCATTGTGTAATAGTTGGTTCTACTACTTGCCCTTCCATCATTGGTTGCATTGCGCCCATTTGGTTTCCATATGGCATTGGTTGCATTCCGAAACCATTTTGTCTACATGAGCAGCATCCTTGTCTTGATAACATAATTAATTCCCCCTTATCTAGTTTATCATATGTTGATGATTTATTCTTGCATATGGTATTTGCCTCAAATCATGTTATAAATTTTTATACTAATGTATATAAAATTATGATATACTTATGAAAAGGAGAGTGAAAATATGAAAAAGAGTTTATTGATGGGGTTATGTGTAATGGCAATTTTATGTGCAACAGGTTGTGGCAATGAAAAAGAGGTTATGAAAACGTGTACATTAACTTCTAATAATGTAGCACAAGGCTATAAAATGGAAAATGAATACAAAATTTATGGAAAAGGTAAAATTGCAAATAAAGTTGTTACAACAGAAACGATAACTTCTTCTAGTCAAGAAATATTAGACTATTTAGAAAGTTATGCAAAAGAAACATACGAGGCAAACAATGAAGCATATGGTGGATATACAGTTAAATTCACCAATGAAAACGGAAAACTTGTTTCAGAAACAACTATAGATTATACAAAAATGGATATTGAAAAATTCATCAGTGATAATTCTGTTATGAAGAATTATGTAAATTCCAAAAATGAACCATTAATGGATGGATTAATCAAAATATATGAAGCAACTGGCGCAACTTGTAAATAGTGGTCTTTGGACTGCTTTTTTTTGCAAACAAAATTAGAAAGGCATTTTCATTTTTCCATTTTTAAATTGTTTCATCATGGTTTTCATTTGTTCAAACTGTTTTAACAATCGGTTAACTTCTTCGACTGTTCTTCCAGAACCTTTTGCAATCCTTATTTTTCTGGAAGCCTTTATGATGGTTGGATCTTTTCTTTCTTCTTTGGTCATAGACTGAATAATAGCCTCTAAATGTGCCATGTCTTTTGGGTTAATTTGTATTTTGTTTAATCCCAATTTAGAAGCCCCTGGAATCATTTTAAGTAAATTTTCTAAAGGTCCTAATTTTTTAATTTGATTCAATTGTTCTAAAAAATCTTCTAAATCAAAATTTCCTTTTTGCATTTTTTTAGCGGCCTTAATCGCACTTTCTTCATCCATTACTTGTTCTGCTTTTTCCACAATAGACATTAAATCGCCCATACCCAAAATACGGGTTGCCATACGGTCTGGATAAAATTCCTCTAGCCCATCCATCTTCTCACTGACCCCAATAAATTTAATTGGGACATTGGTCAAATGACGGATCGATAAAGCTGCTCCGCCACGAGTATCTCCATCTAATTTGGTTAAAATCGCACCTGTTAAACTGAGTTCCTGATGAAATCCTTCAATTACATTGATGGCATCTTGCCCTGTCATACTATCAATGACAAGTAATACTTCATTTGGATGAATGGTATCACAAATGTTTTTCAGTTCCAACATAAGTTCTTCATCGATGTGCAGGCGCCCTGCAGTATCAATAAGTACATAATCATGTCCATTTTCTTTGGCAAATGTGATCGCATTTTGAGCAATTTCTACCGGATTTTTCTTTCCTTCTGTATAAACAGGAATTCCAAGTTCTTTTCCTAGTTGTTCTAGTTGTTCAATTGCAGCAGGTCTATATACATCACAAGCAACTAACAATGGTTTTTTCTTATGTTTTTTTCTCAAATGATTGGAAAGTTTCGCGATTGTCGTAGTTTTTCCACTACCCTGTAATCCAACCAACATCAAGGTAGCAGGATTTCCGATCAAATTGAGTTCTTGTTTTTCTCCGCCTAATAGTGTAACCAGTTCGTCTTTCACAATTTTGACAAAAACTTCACCTGGTTTTAATGATTTTGCAACCTCTTCACCTAAAGCTTTTTCTTTGACATTGTTAATAAACTCTTTGACTACTTTGTAATTGACATCGGCTTCTAATAGAGCAAGACGAATTTCTCTAGTCATTTCACCAATATTTTCTTCTGTTATTTTACCATAACCTTTTATTTTACCCATTACATTTTGTAAACGTTCTCCTAAATTTTCAAACATGTTATCACCAGTAACATTATATACTAAAAAATAGGAAAAAGCGAATTCTCTTGCATATTTTATAAAATTAAGATAGAATACTACTCGCGTAGTAAAGGAAGTGCCAATTATGATGGATACATTCAATTCGTATAGAAACCAAGCAGGTCGTATTGAGCTAGAAAAAATTCCAGAAATCAAAACTATCAAAAAACCAACTTATGGTTCTAGAGAAAAAATGTGGTTTCAAGTGAAAGAACAACAGATATTGTTCAAGAAGAACATGCGTGTAAATGAAGACATAACCGAAATTATAAATGAACTAATCTCCCAGTTTTTAGAAATTGAATGTGTATCATATGACTTGGCAACCTATCAAGGAATGGAAGGAGTAATTGCGAAACAATTTTTACAACCAGAAGATCAATATAAACCAACAATATGTTTACTCTGTGGGGACTATATGCATAAAATTTCAAACGATATTTATACTATATTACAAGCATTAGAACAAAAACAAGTGGATATAGTACATATACAGTCTAATATACAAAAATTAATGAAAAATCAAGTACAAGATGTTTTTACATCACAGTTTGATAGAAATGTTCATAATACTGGATTTATTCAAAGAGAACATAATCATTTGCTTGCACCAAGACATGATTCTGCAAATAGTTTTCTCAATATATTTGATGACAATAAAATGGATCACTTTCTATATGCTCAAAATAAGGAAACACTAATAAAAAGATACAAAGGAACACGAACAAAAATGAAAATTACACCAAATTCTAATTTTCAGTCATCTATGGAGGAATTAGTGAAGTTTCTTTATAACACTACAGAAAATATACCTGTGATTATGCAACAAACGATACCTATAGCTAAAGAAACTATTACAAAAATAAACCTACTTCAACTAAAAGAACTATTCTATATATTAGAGCAATATAATATATGGATTCCAAATAGACAAAAACAGTTCTTTGAATATGTATGGAACTATAATTTAGAAGACTATCAAAAGGAAAAAAAGAAAACTCACTAGGGTTTTCTTTTATGCTTTCCACCTATTTGCAACATCACAGTTACTACTATAAGGTTCTGGTGTTGGTAAATCCATTTTGATAATCATTGGTACACGGAATGCTTTCCCAAAAGCAACGCAAGTTCCAGGTTGTAAACTCTTCTGTTTTTCTACTATCTCTGCATTGATATTAGGTAACATTTTTTTAATATATTCTAAATCTCTTGGATGATTCATTTTAAAAATCATAAAATTAGTACATTGTGAAATAACTGTATCAGATATCTCCACTGGTCTTTGTGAAATCAAATTGAAGATAAGACCATACTTTCTTCCTTCTTTGGCAACACGTTCAAAAATATTATATCCAAGTAAATATTGGTCAGAATCATTTTGAACATAACGATGTGCTTCTTCTAAGAATATATGAAATGGAATAGATGCACGGTCCTGTAATCGTTTCACAAATTCAAACAACATTCTAGTCATAATTTTGGTGATCACTTTTGCAATTGAGTCATCAATATCCTCTAAATTGAAATTGACAATTTGAGCTTTTGTACCATTTGGACCAACCACTAAACTAGAGATAAATTGATCTACTGTACAATAGCTTGGATAAGAAAAGTATTTTGCATTCTCTCCAATTGCTAAAGCATGTAATCTTACTCTTAATGTAACTGCTTCATTGTATAACTTATCATTTCTAAGAAGTCCTTCTGAAATTAGAGTAAAATTCAGTGCTTTTTCCATATCTTCCAATGTATAGAATTTTTTATTGGACGCTTGATATTGATCCAAAGATTCATCAATGAAATTAGAAATATATTGTGTTACCAAAATACTTTCTACAAATTCACCTTCTTTATCAATAACAAAGCACTCCCTAAATTTACGAACATAACCAACTCCCTGTACAGGTGCTTCTAAATTAAATTGTGGCGTAGAACAAGTTGCAAGCAAAGAGAAGATGTCATCTCTTTTGGCAGGAGAAGACTGGCTTGTATATAATATTGTCATAATCGCTTTTGCAATCATATGATTTTTATAACGAACCGCTTGTTCATCCGATTCTGCAAAAATTGCTGTTAATTTTAACATTTTTTCAATAATGGTTAATTGAGAATGTGTTTCTGCTGCCAACAATAAAGCGATATCATCTAATCCAAGTAGCCAAAGGGGAATGTGTAAAATATTACCCTCTTTGTCATGAATATTCGTTGTATAATATTTAAAGTTATAATTTGGGTTAATTTGATTGATTTCTCGAAATGCATTATGATATTCTCCATATGCATCAAAAATAAAGAAATTAGAACGTACAGGTTGTATTCTAGATTTAGAGAAAACATTTTGTAATAAACGAGCAACTCCATATGATTTTCCGCTTCCTGTATTTCCAAAAATCGCCATATGATTACTAAATAAATCATTAATATCAACATAAATAGGATAGTTATAAAGAGGCGATAAACCTACATACATCGCACCATCACTTTCTGTTCCTACTAATAAATTCATTTCTTCTTTTGTAATCATACGAACCTTCGCAGAAAAACTAGGTTTTTGAAGTACTCCTGTTACAAACTTATTTGGATATAGTTCCCCTAAAAAATGTACTTTAATAATTCGATCACTAATATCTTCTATCTCGCCTACAATTTTATGATGTTCGTCTTCTAATATCACATAAAAATTAATCAAATTGGTTGCAACTTGAACCTCAGATCCTATTTGTACATGAGCAATATAATCACTCATATAAATTATTTTCCCTAACATATAACCACCTTGTATTCTTATAATCCTATTTTACACTATTTTAAGATATTACGCTATGCTTTTCAGAAAAAAAGAGGCGTTTTTTATAACAAATCCTCTATTTTATTTTGAATATCTTTATCCAATGCTTGTAATACCTTTTTTATCTTTTGATTGCGCTCATATAAATGCAGATGAAGTTCGTAATAAGATAATTTTTCTTCAGCATCTTTGATTTGGTTATGCACAGCATTTCTACTCACTTCCATATTTTCCGCAATTTCTGATAACGATAAATTGGAAAAATAATAATCTTCAAAATAATTTTGTTGCTTTTCTGTTAAAAGTTCCCCATATAAATCATATAAATCAATCATATAAATTCTATCTTGCATATCATCACCCAAATAAAATGGTAGACAGATAAGCAATTCCTGCACCAATATATAATAAAGTAAAACCTTTTCTTTTGAAAATTGTATGATTGTTATAGCCCATAGTAAGCAACAATAACACAATTAATATTTGTAACGTCATTTTGAATTCATATACAAATAAAGTACATATTGCAAGGATCATCATCGCAATCAAAAGGACAAATTGGATAAATAATCCTAAAGAATAAACTCTTTCTTTTCTCCTTAATTTTTCAAATACCGTCTGTTTTTCTTTCATTCTACTTCATCCATTTCCTTAAATAATCCATAAATATATTTTTCAATATCAAAAACACGTAAATCTTCCTTTTGTTCTCCAAGACCCACATATTTAACAGGAATACCAACGCTATCTTTGATGGCTAGTACAATTCCACCTTTGGCCGTTCCATCCAATTTGGTTAATACAATCCCCGTAATATTGGTAATTTCTTGAAAACTCTTCGCTTGTTGCACTCCATTTTGACCAGTTGTCGCATCCACTACAAGCAGGGTTTCATGAGGAGCATCTGGAATAATCTTGCCAATTACCTTATTGATTTTTTCGAGTTCATTCATCAAGTTTACTTTATTTTGCAGTCTTCCAGCAGTATCAATTAAAACTACATCATAGGCTTCTTTATTTGCTTTTTCTAATCCATCATAAATGACACTTGCTGGGTCTGCATCTATTTTATATACCACTTCACAACCAGTACGTTCTCCCCACTCTACCAATTGTTCGACAGCACCAGCTCGGAATGTATCGCCTGCAATGAGTAGTACCTTTTTTCCTTGATTTTTCATCTGGTATGCCAATTTCCCAATCGTCGTTGTTTTCCCAACACCATTCACACCTACAAACAAAATAACGGTTGGTCCTTCTTCACTATAGTTAATTTTATTTACAATAATTTCATTTTGTACATAAATAATAAACATTTCATCTACAATAATTTCTTTCAAATCCGAAGAAGTTAAAATATTTTCTTTTTTCACTCGATCACGCAATTGATCCATAAAACGAATGACTGTATTGACACCAATATCCGCTCCAATTAAGATATCCTCCAATTCCTCATAATATTCTTCATCAATACGATTATGTTTCATTGTAAGTAAATTTAATTTAGATGTAAATTCTTTTCTTGTTTTCTCTAAACCTATATCATATTTTTCTACTTCTTCTTTATTTTCTTTTTGAAATATATTTTTAAATTTGTCAAATATTCCCATGATATCACCTATTACCATTGTACACGATTGTATTTAAAAAATCTATCTTTTCTAAAATTGTGTGCAAATGGCTGAGAATGAGTCAAAACAATTGAAAACAAAAAACAGATGTGTTATAGTGTATGTAGATGGAGGAAACTTCATACAATAAAAAGGATACGTTTGATTGTGGAAGAGTCAAATGCATTCCTTCATTTGGTTTGGCATCTAACAAATCACAGATGTGAAATGCAGATGCCTTTTATCGTTTTATTAATAATAGAAAAACTAATAAAAATAATAGTAAAATTATGAAATAAAGATATTTTTCATTCTTTTTCATAATTCATCACCACCTTCTATTTACAATTCAGTAAAAGGAAGGAAAAAAGCATCTGACATAAATCAAACATATCCTATCTACATTATACCAATAGTCTATATATTTGTAAATAAATTAATGCAAATTTTTAATTTTTACAGAAAAATCTTTCCAAATTTTGAAAAGATTTTTTATTTTACTATAAATTTTCCCATTTCCAATCTTTGACTTCTGGCATATCTTCTCCATATTCTTTGATATATTGTTTATGTTCTACTAACCGATCACGCATCATTTGAAATACATATGCACCACGGTTACCCAGTTGAGGTAATCTTTGGATCATATCCATCACTAAATGATATCGATCGATTTCATTTTGAACTCGCATATCAAATGGAGTTGTAATGGTTCCTTCTTCTTTATATCCACATACATGTAAGTTACGGTTATGTCTATGGTATAAAAGTTCATGAATTAAAGATTGATATCCATGGAAAACAAAGACAATTGGCTTATTCTTAGTAAATAAGATATCATAGTCTTCATTGGTAAGACCATGTGGATGATCTTCGTGTGGAACTAGTTTCATCAAATCGACAACATTGATGAAACGAATTTTAATTTCTGGTAGATATTTTCGCATTAAAGTAACTGCCGCAAGTCCTTCTAAAGTAGGCGTGTCGCCACAGGTTGCGAGTATAATATCAGGTTCTGTATGTTGGTCATTACTTGCCCAATTCCAAATTCCAATTCCCTGCGTACAATGGCGAATGGCCTGTTCCATGGTTAACCATTGTGGACGAGGATGTTTGGAAGCGACAATGACATTGACGTAATTCTTACTACGAATGCAATGGTCAAATACCGATAATAAACAATTCGCATCTGGTGGCAAATACATGCGTACAATATCTGCCTTTTTATTCGCAACATGGTCTAGAAATCCAGGGTCTTGATGGGTATATCCATTATGATCTTGTTGCCAAACATTAGAAGTAAGTATGTAATTCAATGACGCAATTTTTTGGCGCCAAGGCAATTCTTTGGTCACTTTCAACCATTTGGCATGTTGACTAAACATCGAATCAATAATACGCACAAAGGCTTCATAACTTGCGAAAAAGCCATGACGACCTGTTAATAAATATCCTTCTAACCAGCCTTCACATAAATGTTCACTGAGCATGGAATCCATAACTCTACCATCTGGAGATAAAAATTCATCATTTTCTTTTGTTTCTACATTCCAAGCACGATTGGTTTCTTCAAATACTTTACTCAAACGATTGGACATTGTTTCATCTGGACCAAAAATACGAAAATTATGTTCTTCTTGATTTCGAGCAAAAATATCCCTTACAAAATTACCAAGTACCAACATATCTTGTGCTTCTACTGCTCCTGGTGTTTCAACAGTAAGACCATAATTTCTAAAATCTGGCATTCTCAGTTCTTTTAATAAAAGTCCTCCATTGGTATGTGGATTAGAGCCCATACGATGATTGCCAGTAGGCGCGAGTTCCTTTAATTCTTTCAATAAAGCTCCATTTTCATCAAATAGTTCTTCTGGATGATAACTTTTCATCCATGATTCTAACATGGCAATATGTTCTTCTTTGTCCATTGAAATTGGTACTTGATGAGCACGAAATGTTCCTTCAATTGGTTTGTCGTCAACTACTTTTGGACCTGTCCAACCCTTTGGTGAACGGAATACAATCATAGGCCACATTGGTCTTGAAGCATCATTGGTTGTACGTGCGTGTGTTTGAATTTCTTGAATTTCTTGAATCACTTGATCAAGAACAGAAGCCATTTTTTCATGCATTACCATTGGATCGTCACCTTCTACATAGTAAGGTTTCCATCCACATCCTTCAAAGAATTTTTTTGATTCTTCTTCAGAAATACGTGAAAAAACAGTTGGATTACTAATTTTATAGCCATTTAGATGTAGAATAGGTAAAACGGCTCCATCTGTAATGGGATTTAAAAATTTATTAGAGTGCCAAGAGGTCGCAAGTGGTCCTGTTTCAGCTTCTCCATCTCCAATGACACAAGCAGCAATCAAATCTGGATTATCAAATACAGCCCCAAAAGAATGCGCCAAAGAATAACCAAGTTCTCCACCTTCATTGATAGAACCTGGTGTTTCAGGTGCGACATGGGAAGAAATTCCTCCAGGAAAGGAAAACTGCTTGAATAGTTTTTTCATACCTTCTAGATCTTGACTGACATCTGGATAAACTTCACTATAGCTACCTTCCAAATAGACATTAGAAACAATCGCATTTCCACCATGTCCAGGACCAGATACATAAATCATACTTAAGTCATACTTTTGAATGACACGATTTAAATGGACATAAATAAAATTTTGTCCAGGTACAGTTCCCCAATGTCCTACAATTTTACGTTTGATATGCTCTTTTTTTAAAGGCTCACGTAATAAGGGATTATCCAGTAAATAAAGTTGTCCAACTGATAAATAATTGGCTGCTCTAAAATAGGCATCCATTTTTTTTAGCAGATCAGGATCTAATGTATTCTTAGCCGCTGTAATCGGCGTTGGATTATAAAAATTAAACATATAGCCCTCTTTTCTATTCTTTTACCCTAATTATATTGTACCGAAAATAAACAAAAACATCAAGTAAAAACGTTACATTTTTATGTACTTATTCACAAGGCTATATTTTCAAAAAACATTCATTCATAATGCAAGAAAATTGACATGATTATATATTTGTGCTACTATGTATATAGATGAAGGAAACTTCATATAATAAAGTGGGAATACTTAACTTTTCCATGTTGAGTACTCACCTAATAATTTTAGTGTAAGCACTGAATCTGAAGATTGAGTGCTATTTTTTTATGCATAGAATCATAATTGAAACTATTAATAAAATGATAATTATAAATTGAAAATTTTCTCTTCTTTTCATAAAAATCAAACCTCCTTCCTATTCTTTAGAATAGAAATTTGGTAAGTACTCAACAGTCAAATATTCCCATCTCAATTATACTATTTATTCACTAATAGTGCAATAAAAAAATTGGTCATTTACAAAAGTCAAAAAAACAGTTATAATGTAATACGTTAGATTTCAAATCGAGAAGAAAGGAGTATTTATGAAATTTTTTAACAACGAGGACACCAAAATTTTTGCGTTAGGTGGCCTTGGTGAAGTCGGAAAAAATATGTATTGTGTAATGCATAATAACGAACTCATTATAACGGATGCGGGTATTACTTTTCCAGAAGGAGAATTGATGGGTGTTGACTATGTCATTCCAGATTTTTCTTTTTTAAAAAAGAATGAAACTAAAATCAAAGCCTTATTTATTACACATGGTCATGAAGATCATATTGGAGCAATTCCATTTTTATTACAAACGGTTAATATTCCTATCATTTATGCGCCAAATCAAGCAGTTGGTTTGATTAAGAAAAAATTAGAAGATAGAAATATTCAATATAAAAATATTGTGGTATATGACGAAAGAACCAAAGTAAAATTCAAATACATTGAAGTAGAATTTTTTAGAACTACACACTCCATTCCGGATTCTCATGGAATTTGTATTACAACACCAAATGGAACTGTAGTAACAACAGGAGACTTCAAATTTGACCTTACTCCAATTGGACCAATGGCAAACATTCATAAAATGGCTGCGATTGGAAAAAGAGGTGTGACACTATTACTGAGCGACAGTACCAACGCTTTAAATGAAGGCATGAGTGCGAGTGAATCTCGTGTCGATCATGCATTACAAGAAATTTTTAGAAGAAAAAGTGGTAGAATCATTATCGCTACCTTTGCTTCTAATATTTACCGGTTAAAACACATTGTTGATACTTGTAAAAAAAATGGTAGAAAAATCGCGACATTTGGAAGAAGTATGGAAAACAACATTGAAATTTCCATACAAGGTGGATATATCAAAAACAAAGATATTTTCATCACACCAGAAGAGGCCAATCATTTGCCAGCCAATCAAGTTTGTCTACTCTGTACAGGTAGTCAAGGAGAACCGCTTGCAGCCTTATCAAGGATTGCCAATGGCGTACATCGCTCCATTAAATTACAACCAGATGATACCGTGATTTTTTCATCATCCGCAATCCCTGGAAATGCACTAAGTATTTCTAGAACCATTAATAAGTTATACTTACAAGGTGTCGATGTATACACCAATACCTCTTTAAGTGATATTCATACCTCTGGTCATGCATATCAAGAAGAGTTAAAATTAATGATCCGACTTATGAAACCAAAATATTTAATGCCATTTCATGGTGAATATCGAATGCTAAAGCAGCATGCTGATTTGGGTATTCTATGTGGAATTCCGAAAGAAAATACCTTCATTTTAGGAAATGGCGAAATTTTATCCATGTATAAAGGAAATATCAAAAAAGCAGGTATGATTCCAGCAGGTGATATCTATGTTGATGGAAATCGCATTGGGGATATTGGAGCAGCTGTGATCAAAGACAGAAAAATTATGGCCAATGATGGTATCATTGTTGTAATTGCAAACATTGATACAAGAGGTGCGAAATTACTTGGAAAAGTCAATATCACTACAAGGGGATTTGTACTTGTCAATGAAAATGAAGAATTGCTCAAACATTTAGAAATGATTTGTAAAAACGCAATTCTATCCAAACTTGCCCCACCAATCAATTATGCAGATATGAAACAAGAAATCATCACACAATTATCTACATATGCATATGAAAAAACGGGTAGAAAACCAATTATATTACCTGTAATCATGGATATTAAGAAAAACAAAAAAGAAACTAAGAGTGAATAGTTTCTTTTTTTCTCGCTTCTTTCTGATGTAACGTTCTTGCAAAAGCAGCAATTTTACTATATTTAATATCCTCTAGCATCTCATCAAACAATTGATTTAACCTTCTATCCATTTTCATAGCATCACCTACTATTACTCTAACACAAAATAAATTTTATTTTGATTCATTCGACAAAATTAGAAAAAATATGTATTTTTTATAAAATGACATTTTATTCATTTACCATAAATTTTATAGTAAATTATCATTTTTTATAGTATAATGATAATGGTGATAAAATGAAGTATCCCACAGGTATCAAACAACATACAAAAAAAACAATTCACTACGGAAATCGTGGTATGTCATTAGAAGAAGATATTAACATCACAAATGTTTATTATAGAGAAGAAGATATTGCTGTTATATATAAAAAACCGACTCCAATTACCATTACCAAAGTAGATTTTCCAAATCGAAAGGAAGCAGTAATTAAAGAAGCTTACTTCAAAACACCATCGACAACTGATTACAATGGTATTTATAGAGGAAAATATATTGATTTTGAGGCCAAGGAAACCAAACAAGAACGGTTCCCACTCAATAATATACACAATCACCAAATTGTGCATATGAAACAAATCATTCATCACGGTGGAATTGGTTTTTTTATCATCCGTTTCACACAAAAACAAGAAACGTTCTTATTAAAGGGAGAAACACTATTTACATTTATAGAACAAGAAACACGAAAATCAATTCCATATGATTATATAAAAGAGAATGGATATCTTATAACAGAGAAAATAAATCCAAGAATAGATTATTTGTCTTGGGTAGATACAATTTACTTTGAAGGAGGAAAATCATGAAAAAATTATTAAAACACAAGGAAACAATTGTAATTTTAATGGTAAGTCTTGTTGCTTTTATTACAGGTTGTTTTGCGATTGGATGGTTAAAAGCATTTCTTATTATTGGAGTAGCGGACGTGATCTTATTTTTACCAAATTTCTTGCAAACGAGAAAAAAGAAAAGAAACCCTTCTAAAACAAAACCCTTGATTGCGAAAAATAAATCAAAGAAGAAGGTTTCTACCAATGTGAAAAAAAGAAAAAGAAATAAAATTCTAAAAATCATTTTGATTATCTGTTTTTCTATTGGTATCTTAATCATTGGTGCATGTGTTGCATTTGCTTCATATATTGTCAAAAACGCACCTGAATTCAATCCTGACAACTTATATCGTCAAGAATCGACGATCCTTTATCGACCTGATGGAACCATTATTACAAAATTAGGAACTGAAAAAAGAGAAAAAATATCATATGATGAACTTCCTGAAATATTAGTAGATGCGATTGTCGCAACCGAAGATTCTAGGTTTTTCCAACACAACGGATTTGATTTACCAAGATTTTTGGTCGCAAGTGTGAAACAAGTATTGACCCACAGTGGTGGTGGGGCTTCCACTTTAACCATGCAGGTGGTTAAAAATAACTTTACTTCAACCAATCAAACCATTACAAGAAAATTCACGGATATCTATATGGCAATCTTCCAAGTTGAAAAAAAATATACCAAAAAAGAAATTATTGAATTCTATATCAATTCTAACTATTTAGGTAGTGGTGCATACGGTGTAGAACAAGCTTGTCAAACCTATTTTGGAAAATCCGCAAAAGATATCAATGTTGCAGAAGCTGCTTTGATTGCCGGTTTATTCCAAGCACCAAATTCTTATGATCCTAACAGAAATCCAGAACTTGCAGAAGAAAGAAGAAAAACAGTACTTTACTTAATGGAACGACATGGATATATTACACATGAAGAAAGAGAAGCAGCAAATGCATTAACTGTAGATAAATTATTATACACAAAAACGGTTTCTGAAAACGAAGATTATGAACCTTTTATCGATATGGTAGTCAAAGAAGTCATCAAAGATACTGGTAAAAATCCATATGTATATCCAATGGAAATTTGGACGACTTTAGACCCAGATAAACAAATTTATATCAATCGTGTCATGAATGGTGAACTTTATGATTGGGAGAATGACCAAGTAGATGCAGGAATTGTCGTTCTAGATAATAAAACTGGTGCGATTTTAGCGGTTGGTGCAGGTCGCAATCGTACCAACTTAACACAATTCAATACAGCAACTGAAACAATTAAACAAATCGGTTCCACTTCAAAACCAATTTATGATTATGCTCCTGGTATTGAATTTGAAAATTGGTCAACTGCTAAATTATACATGGATGAAGAATATACATATTCCAATGGAACCAGAATCAATAACTGGGATCGACGATATAATGGACTTCTTACACTAAGAGAGGCACTATCACAATCTCGTAACATTCCTGCTTTAAAAGCCTTCCAACAAAACCAAAATGGCAATATCAAAAATTTTGCTCTTGGTCTAAATCTAAGTCCTGAAATTGGAGTCGATGGTTCATTACATGAAGCACACTCTATTGGTGGATATACAGGAGAGTCCCCAAAATCTATGGCTGCTGCTTATGCGGCATTTGGAAATGGTGGATATTATATTACACCACATAGTTATACCAAAATTATAGATCGTGATACAGGAGAAGTCACAGAAAAGAAAGTTAACAAAACAAGGGTAATGAGTGAAGAAACAGCCTATATTATGACTAGCCTATTAAAAAGTTCAGCACAAGGTGGATTATATAATCAAGCATATATCAATGGAGCTGTTTATGGTGCCAAAACAGGTACAACAAATTATGATCAATCTGTATTCAATAAATGCCCTAATTTCTCGAATGATTCTGTAAATGATTTATGGGTAAATGGAGTATCTCCTGATTATGCAGTTTCCGTATGGTATGGATATAAGGATCGAAACAATTGTGATTATACAAGCAACTCTTATTCAACAGGACATCGAAGACTATTCCAAGCAGTCGGAAAGGGAATCTTTAGAACTGGTGTTGATTGGATAAAGCCAAGTGGTGTAATAGAAGTTGAAATCGAAAAAGAAACAGAACCTGTAAAATTACCAAGCCCATATACCCCAGCCGATATGCGTATTGTAGAATTATTTAAAGTTGGAACAGAACCAACAGAAGTATCTGATCGTTATAATACACTAGAAAATGTAACCAATTTAAAATCCAAGATCGAAAAGAAAACGTTAACACTTACTTGGGATGCAGTAGTTCCTAACGCAATCAAAGATGAAACAATTAGTGCATGGGCAAGAAGTATCGCAACTAGCGAAAATGGAATCAATCAATTGATTAATAATAGAAAAAATGCGAATAGTGCTCAGTTAGGAACAGTTGTTTATCAGGTATATTCCAAAGATTCTAAAGGAGAACTGACATTAATTAAAACAACAGATCAAACCACTATTGATATTCCAATTACTTCAAAATCTCCTACCACATATGTTGTAAAAACGGCTTATACCAATTTCAAAGCCAATATGAGTGTTGGTGCAGAAACAAAGATATCTTTAGACGAGGTAGAAACAGTAATCACAACAGAATTAGTGGGACAAAAAACAATGAACTTAACAGTTGGTGATTCATTCAAAGAACCATCTCCTGCCGTTACTGTATTAGAAGATTTGACCAATGTAACCGATAAAGCAACCATAAAAAAGACAATCAAAACCAAAGATGGAAAAGAAGTTACCGCAATCAAAACTGATAAAGCGGAAACTTATACCATCACATATAGTATTACCTATAAAAAATTTACAGATTCTTTAACAAGAACCATTATTGTAAAAGAAAAAACAACAGAGAAACCTTCTAATCCAACAGAAAAACCACCACAAGGAACAACAGAGAAACCAACTACATAATTGCAATCAAAAAAGATAGCTTCAATAACTATCTTTTTTTCTTTTTGTTATAAAATTTACACATTTCTTTTAATTGACAATGTTCACAAGAAGGATTGATTGACTTACAATAATACCTTCCAAATAATACCAATTGATGATGCATTTTATTCAAAGAATCTTTTGGTATTTTTTTTGTTAACTTTTTTTCAATGATTAAAACATCATCATTTTCCCTTGCAAATCCTAAACGTCTACTTACTCTAGATACATGTGTATCCACAGCTATACATGGTTCATTATATAAAATGCTCAAAACGACATTTGTTGTCTTTCTTCCAACTCCAGGTAAGCTTTCTAAATACGTACGATCATTTGGTATTTTTCCATCTTGTTCTTTCAATAAAGATTGCGCAATTAAAATAACATTGCTAGCCTTTTTATGATAAGTACCAAGTGATTGGATTATTTGCTTTACATCTTCTATATCGGCTTCACTGAGAGCTTCTAAATTGGGATATTTTTTAAATAATACGCGTGTTACCATATTGACTCTTTTATCTGTTGTTTGGGCACTTAACATAACCGCAATCAATAACTCATAATCCTTATGAAATTCTAATTCACATACAGGATTAGGTATCAACCTATCTAAATAATTCATTACCTCATTCATCGTGATCATTCAACCAATCATAATCAAATAATTCCTTTTTTTCAACCTTTTTTGTTTGATAAGAGGCCCTATCTTTTTCTACATCCTCTTTTGTATGAATTCCCTTTTTCTTCCATTCATACAATATTTTATCAATATAACGAAGATTGGATACACCATTATAGGTTGCTTCTTTTAAGGCAAGGACAATCACATCCTGTTCAAATCCAGCATCACGCCAACCACCAATGATTTCATACTCCATTGGCGATAAAGTTCTGCCAAATTCTTGTTCAAATAAATCATAAATGGTTTTAGTTTTATTTTCCTTTTCCTCTTCATTTAATACCAAATAAGCCATTTTTTCATATAAACCATCTAATACAATTTGTTCTTCTCGAACGCCATTCATTTTTTTTAGTTGAATCGTTATTAATCCACTACTAGAAAGATGATCGATTGTTTCTAGAACCTCTGGCAACGTAATATTAAGAGAATCGCTAATCTTTTTAGGATTAAACCCCATATCTTTTTCATTGTATAAATAAATAAGAACAATCAAATCTTTTTCATTACATCCAAATTTTTTATAATTGAGAAGTAATAACTTAGGAATTTGCATTGTACTTTCTTTGAGTAAATTGATTACTTTTTCCATCATAGAAACCACCCTAATTCATAGCTACTATTTTACGGCAAATAGTCCTTTAAATCAAGTGTTTCGATCCATTCATCCCATTTTTCTAAATTATAAACTTTTGCAAGTTCTTTTTGGATTCTGGATATAGATAAGGTATGCAACAATTGTCTATTTTGTTTGATACTTTCACGTAAATTTTCTTCAATTTCAAAATTGAGATTGGATGCGAAACGAATTGCACGTATCATCCGAAGTGGATCTTGTTTTAATCTCTCACTGGGAGTTTCAATCATACGAATTGTCTTATTTTGTATATCTTTGATTGCTCCTAACCTATCTACATACTCTCCACTAGAATTGATACATAAGGTATTCATGATAAAGTCTCTTCTCTGTAAGTCTTCTTCTAGAGTATCCACAAATTCAATTTCAGGATACCGATTATTATCATAATAATCTCTGCGATAAGTCGTTATTTCAAATAAAAAGCCTTTTTCTTCAATAATCAAAGAACCATATTGACTCCTGTTTTCTATTATATGAAAATTCTCTATCATTTGATTTGGTAGCATAGAAGTGCAGATATCAATATCAGTACTAGGATAACCTAAATACTGGTCTCTTGGATATCCACCAACTATATAAGCTTCATATCCGAATTCATTTATTTTTTTGAGTAAAGAGAGCGCTACCTCATACATAATATCACCACTTACTATAATTTAATTTATTTTACTATCGACAAAATCATTTAGTATCGTTCTTACATTTTCCATTCTTTTTCTAGTTTCTAAATCATGATATTGAAATCTATCTATTAAAATATTCACATAATTATTGTTTTTAACAATTTGATAAGATTCTTTAAAATTTAGGTCAAAAATAAACGCCAATACACAAACCCAATAATCTAGCACTGTTATTCTATCATGAATATTGATACACTTTTTTTGCATAACAGTTTCGTATACTTTATCCGATAAGATTGAATTTTCTAAATCCTCCTTTTTATTTACTTTTCCAGGAAAAATTGCTTCTATTTTTTCTTCTTGCTTCACTCTAAAATTATCTAATTTATCAGCATCCCGAATAATCTTTGAATGTAATAGACTCCGATCATCTAAACCATCTTGAATTGCCAATCTACTATGATTATAAATTGCTGATTTTATAATTTCATCATAACAATTATCTTCTATAAAATCCCTTATTAAATTATCATCAAATAACATTTTTACTCCATATGATGCATGATCAAAACTCACACTATCAAATTGTTTCAAAAACGTTATCTCTTCAAAACGTCCAATATCATGTAATAATCCAATTAATTCTGCTAAATGAATATCCTCTTCCGATAGATTTAATTTTGTAGCAATTTCTTTTGCATTCTCTACAACATGATAAGTGTGAACCACTTTCAAATGAAATCCTAAACTATCTTTATCACGATATCTTCCTAAAAATTTTTTAAAAGCAACCCGTGCCTTTTGGATATCTATCATTTTCATTTCACCTCTATCAAGCAATGTTCTTATATAACTATATTATATCATCTCAACTAGATAATACCTATTATAAACCAGAAAAAAAGAAACTTTTCAGTTTCTTAGTTTAAAGCATCTTTTAATTTAGAACCAGCTTTGATTGTAACAGCAGTTCTTGCAGCAATTTGAACAGTTTCCCCAGTTCTTGGATTACGTCCAGTAGTAGCTGGTTTTTTCTTACTTGTGAAAGTACAGAAACCAGTTAAAGTTACTTTACCACTTTCTTTTAATCCTTTTTCAACACCTTTTTGCATAGCATCTAAAGCACGAGTTGCGTCAGCTTTTGTTAACCCTGTTTCTTCAGCTATAAAATTTACTAATTCTGCTTTTGACATAAATTTACCTCCTCATTTTAATAAGCTATCTTGCTTACACTTACAGAATAACATTTTTCAAAGGTAAAATCAATAGATTTATGTATTTTCTTTTGAAAATAAGCAAATTATATTTCCTTTTCTATATTTGTTTTTTCTTTTTCCAACTTCGCATTCACATCACTTAAAGATACAGGACTATATTTTTCTAACTGATCATAAATACTAGATGCCCCAATAAAACTAAAAACTCCAACCCATACACTTTCTAGAATAGATAAATGATAAAACATCTGACCAAAGGGAATTCCTAATACAAATGCGAATATTAGATTTAATATCCAAATATGCCATTTCTTTTTGATCAATGTAAATGTTTTCAACTTTTGAATCAGTGCCATCAAAACTACGCTAAATACCATGCTCACAAATAAAATCTGTAGCAAGTTTTCCGGAATTACATACATAAAATCACCCTACCATATCATATGGTCAAATAGAAAAAGGAACGATGATAAAACACCCGTATGTTATCCATATTACCTGAATATATTGATATAGGTGAGAAAATGAAAAAGTACTTTTTCTTAATAATTTGTTTTTTCCTGATAACGGGTTGTTCTGAGCAGAAAAAGAGTGAAGGAATTGATACCATTATTGAAGAAGAAAAAAATATATTGATTGGTATTAATTATCCTGTTACTACTATTTCTAAATTAGATCAAACAATTCAAAAGGATGTAGAAGAGATATATCATGATTTCAAGAAAGAATATGAAAATTTTGATGATATAGAGGAACAATCTGAGCTCAATATTGACTATACTTATGAAATTGTAAATGATCGCTATATCAATATTACCCTTCATATTTTTATCAATAGCTCTAAGCTTGCAAATCCAAATGATTATATGAAAAGCTATGTATTTGATCAAAAACAAAACAGATTCCTTACAATACATGATTTGATTGAAGAAAAAGATTTTACAAAATTTGTAGGACTACTCAAAACTGCGTTATTTCAAAAATATAAAGATTGTATTTTATTAGATGAAGTAAAAGCAACCATTACAGAACAATATGACTATCCTTTGTTTACTTTTGATCATGAAACACTTACCATTTATTTCAATCCTGCACAAATTGCGGCATCTTATTGTGACATTTTAAAAATCGAAATACCTTTAAAAGAACTACAATTGAAACTTCCGATTGAACCAGAAGTCCAGATTGATACTACTGTGAAACTATTTACACCCAATAAAATCATAGATCCAGAACGAAAAGTGGTAGCACTTACCTTTGATGATGGTCCAAGTAAGTATACAAATGAAATTTTAGAGATTTTGAAAGAAAATGATGCATCTGCAACCTTCTTTGTCATCGGTAATAAAGTAGAGATATATAAAGATACAATGCAGAAAATGGTTTCTTATGGAAATGAGATTGGAAACCATTCCTACAATCATAAATGGCTTACCAAATTAACAGAAGCTGATTTAAAAGAACAAATTGAGAAAACGCAAGAAATCATCCAATCTACTACTGGATTTACACCAACCTTAATTCGCCCTACTTACGGTTCCATCAGTCAAAAGTTAAGGAAGCAATTATCACTTGATATTGTGATGTGGACAGTGGATACCAGTGATTGGAAATATAAATCAGTAGATCGTATTGTAAAAGAAGCAACAGAAAAAACAAAGGATTTAGATATTATTCTCATGCATGATACCCATAAAAGAACAGTGGATGCACTTAAAAAAATAATTCCAACATTACAAAAACAAGGATTTGAATTTGTTACCGTAAGTGAACTGAAAGAAATTGAGCAATTAAGGAAGTACACAAAAGAATTCTAATGTGTCTCACGGATTAATATAATACAATATGAATACACAAAAAAAAGAAGCTGAACTACTCGATCTACAATTAATCGCAACTATTGTTTATATTGGTAGTTTAATCATTTCTATTTTTCTTACTTATAATGATAAAATGGATGTTTTACATTTGAATAAAATATTTACGGACAAACAAAATCGAAATCTTTCTATTTTCAACCGATTTTTAGTTGTTATTTTAACGCTTGTTTTTCTATATGCAAGTTATAAAACGAGAGAACTAGCCAAAATTAAGGGAGAAAAAATAGAAAACTTTAACTTGCAAGTGATTGCTTCTGAAATTTCACTTATCTCAACACTTATTGTTTTGTATGTTGTAATCAAAAGTCAAGGAGAACAATATAGTATTATTTCAGGAATATCCAATCCAAATCTATAAGTATCAAAATTTTCTTTTGATCCATACTAAAAGTGAAAGGAATGGATCATATGGATGAAAGTTTAGAACTATTGGAATACATATATGCCTGTGCAGATATGGGAATGAAATCAAGTGAAAAGTTACTAAAATTATTAAAAGAGAAAGATAACAAAATTAAAAAAATATTGGAATCAGAATTAAAAGAATATGAATCTTTTTATAAAGAAAGTGAAAAATTACTGAAAAAGAATAAGGTAGAACCGAAAACGAAAGGCATATTTGCTTCTCTCATGGCCGATGTTTCTATGCAAATGGAGGTTATGAAAGACAATAGCGATAGTAAAATTGCTGACTTACTCATTCGTGGTATGACAATGGGTACGATTGATATTCAAAAAAGATTAGACCATTTTGAAAAGGAAGTAAATAAGGATATTCATAAGTTAGCAAAATCTCTTTTGAAATTTCAAGAAGAAAACATTGAATTATTAAAAGAATATTTATAAAAAAAGATATGGTTTATTCCATATTCTTTTTATATTCTTTGCAAGCATTGTCCAAATCTTGAATCAATGCATCTACTTCATCAAATGTTTTTAAACGAACTCCACTCGCATAAATATGTCCTCCACCACCATGGAGACTTGCAACCTCATTAATTACAGGTCCTCTAGACCGAATAGAACCCCTAATATTTTCGTTATTTTTATCTACAGTGAATATCGCCCAGGCAAGCATTTCATCAATATAATTAAACTCATTTACCATATTTCCAGAAGTAGCAGCATCCAGATCATACTCTTTTAAAATATCCTCTGTCACTTTGATATAGGCAAATCCATTTTCAGTTATGATAAAATGATTGGCAATATATCCTTCAAATTTGATTTCTTTATATGGTCTGATATACAAATTTTCATATAATTTCGAAAAATCAATTTTGGTTTCCTTTAGTAACCTAGAAACTAAATCAAAAGTTTTTGGAGTAGTATAGTAGAAAAGAAAACGATTGGTATCTGCAACTAATCCAATATACAATTTTTCAGCTGCCGACTTGGTCATTTTTAAGGGGGTTGAAAAGGTTAGTTCCATAACCATTTGAGAGGCACTAGAAGCGTTCTCATCAATCCATTCGATATCGGCAAACTTTTCAATAAATGGATGATGGTCTATTTTAATCTTATAGGCAAAAAGATTTGTATTTACACCATCTACTCTTTTTTGATCTGGGGTATCGGTCACAATCAATAATGATTTTTGATACAAATCCTCTGTCATTTTATCATGCATTCCCATATATCGGAACTTACTAACAGGACATCCAACTACAAATACCTTTTTATGTGGGAATGTATTCAAAATAATTTCTTTAAGAGCCATCGAACTTCCTACCGCATCTGGGTCTGGTCCAACATGACGTGCAATGACAATGGTATCATATTTTTTAATTTGACGATATATTTTTTTTAGTACTCGATTGGTCATATTATCCACCAATAATTTCTAACGTATCTTGTGCGATCATTAATTCTTCATTTGTAGGAATTACATAAACAGAAACTTTAGAATCTTTAGAACTAATACAAATTTCTTCTCCTGTTACTTGATTTGCCTCGTGATCTAGATAAATACCTAAACAAGCAAGTCTTTCTATAATTACCTCCCTTGCAGCTACCGCATTTTCTCCAAGTCCTGCAGTAAATACAATGGTATCTACGCCACTTGCTTCTACATAATACTCTGCAATATATTTGACAACCGTATCGACATATTTATGAAACGCCAAAATACAATTCTCATCATTTGCTTTTACACCTTCATAAATATCTCTAAAATCACTGGATTTCCCGCTCAAACCTAAGAAACCAGAATGTTTATTCAAGTCATTCATAATTTCATCTATCGGTTTTCCTGTTTGTCCTACCATATATGCAACGATAGAAGGATCAATATCCCCACTACGGGTACCCATCATAATTCCTGCAAGAGGGGTAAAGCCCATTGTAGTATCTAGACACTTTCCATTCTGAACAAGTGCGATAGAACCCCCACTTCCTAAATGGCAAATAATTGCTTTATATTCTTGTTTGCCAAGTAATCTTGGAATTTGTTTGCTAATAAAACAATAGCTCGTTCCATGAAATCCATATTTACGGACACCATATTTTGTATACCATTCGTATGGCACTGGATAAATGTATTTCGTTTGATCCATGGTTTGATGAAAAGCTGTATCAAAAACACCTATCATAGGAATATTTGGTAATACTTCTTTCATGACTTCAATTCCCAATATATGGGCTGGAAGATGTAATGGTGCGAGTGGAATATAGCTTTTTAAATCTTGAATGACTTCATCTGTAATTAAGACAGAATGTTTATATTTATCCATTCCATGGGCAAGACGATGACCTACACCACCTATTTCATCTAAGGAATCAATAATATGTAAGGAAACAAGTCGATCCAATAATACCTCAACCGCTATCCTATGTGTTGGCATATCGATTTCTTCTTTTATTTTTTCTCCATTGTATTTTATTGTATAAAAACTATTTGGTAAAGTAACTCTTTCAAAGTAACCACTTGCAATACAAGTAGAATAATCCATATCAAAGACACTAAATTTTAAAGAACTACTTCCTGCGTTGATTGACATAATTTTCATGATTTATCCTTCTTTCTACCACTACTATTATACTATATAAATGTTAGGAAATCAAAAAAGAACAACAATCTGTTCTTTTTTCAACCATATTTTTATTTTCGATACATTTCTTTCTTTTTCTGTCGGAAGATATCTGTTCCAATTTCAAAAATTTCCTCTTCTGTTAATGGCTCCACCCTACGCATTTGATGAAATTGTTCTTGTTTTTCTTTAGGTAATATATGTGCTAAATCTTCATATTCACGTGCAAATATTTTATCTTCTTGAAATATATTAGAATATATAATCAAATGATGCACATTCTCTAAATTAGGATGATCTCCTGTATATATTACATCCTTCCCCATAATTGAAATTCCATCCACATCGATTCGTTCTATTCGATAAATATTTTTTTCTTGAAGCGTAGTTCCTTTGAAATGCTTACATAACATTCCTATTTGATAAATTCCTTGATTCATATTATTACCCTTCTTTTACAAATAACTAAATATTTATTTTTGCATTATAACTTTCTAAATTGTATCTTATCATTTTTTAAACAATATTAATTTACAAAATCATAAGTATCTCTTGCAATCATCAACTCTTCATCTGTACCAAGTACATAACATGGAATTTTAGAGTCATCTCTTGTAATAATACCTTCTACACCTTTTCTACAAAGTGTTGCATTATTTTTTTCTTCATCTAATAGAATTCCTAAACAAGTTAATTTCTTAAGAACTTCTGCACGAATAATAGAATCGTTTTCACCTACACCTGCGGTAAAGCAAATCGCATCTACATGACCATCTAATTTGACATAGTATCTAGCGATATAATCCACAATTCGGTCAGTATACATAGCAAAAGCAAGAATAACGGCTGGTTCTTTTGCAAGGAAAGCATCATCCAAATCTCTTAAATCACTTCTACCAGCAATTCCTTCTAAACCACTTGCTTTGTTGAGTAAACTATCAATACTTTCATAACTAGAATCCATTTTGTTCTTCAAGTACTGAATCATTGTATAATCAATATCTCCACTACGCGTTCCCATCATAATTCCTGCATTTGGAGTAAATCCCATAGAGGTATCGATACAAATTCCTTCTCTTACGGCAGAGATACTTGCTCCATTTCCAATGTGGCATATAATTAAATTTGGCGTTTCTGAGTTTAAAATAGATTTCATCTTTTCCGTAATAAATTTATGGCTCATACCATGGAATCCATATTTACGAACTCCATATTTGGTATACCATTCATATGGTACTGGATACAAGTAATTTCTTTCGTCCATTGTTTGATGAAAAGCTGTATCAAAACAAGCTACTTGAATTGCATTAGGAATTGCTTCTTTAAATGCTCGAATCCCAATTAAATTGGCAGGATTGTGTAATGGCGCCAAATCAGAAATAGATTCAATTTCCTTCATTACTTCATCATCAATGATTACACTTTTGGCATATTTAGAGCCTCCATGTACTACACGATGACCAACAGCTCCAATTTCATCCAGATTTTCAATCATATGTTGTTCTACTAATTCTTTCAATAAAGCCTGTACAGCATCTCCATGATCTTTCATATTGAGAGACTTTTCTATTTTTTCATCGTTCATTTTGATATTATAAATACCATTTTCTAACCCAATTCGTTCAAATGCACCCTTCGCTAATACTTTTTCTTCAGGCATTTCATACAAACGAAATTTTAGTGTAGAACTACCCGCATTTACTGATAATACTTTCATAAATTCACCCTTTCACTATATATGATATTCCATAATTGTACAATTTGGAATGTCGACAATACTCATATCCCCATCATCGGGTATGCCATGAATGCAATAATAAATTGCTCTAGCAACTCCACTATGTGTGACAACAAGTACTTTTTGATCTTTATATTTTTCTTTGATTTCTCTTAAAAAATCATCCACACGCATACAAAGATGTTGTACACTCTCACCATGATTCTCTTTCAAATTATAATCAAAATTCCAATAATCCACATAATCAAATTCTTCTCTCGTATAACCTTCAAAATCCCCATAATCTCGTTCATTCAGTCTTTCATCAATTATGATAGGAATTTCCTCATCCATAATAATTTCAGCGGTCTGATAAGCTCTTGATAAAGGAGAAGAAAATACAATATCAAATGTTTGATTTTTTAGTTTTTCTTTGACCTCTCTGGCTTGCGCTTTCCCTCGTTCCGAAAGCATTGATTCGGTATCTCCTTGTACAAGTCCAACAATATTACGAATGGTTTCTCCATGTCTTACAACTGCTAAATACATTAGTTTTCCTTTTCAATTGGTTTCATCATTGGAAATAACACAACATCTCTAACAGAAGCTACATCATAAATTAACATCATCAAACGATCAATTCCAAAGCCAAGTCCCGAAATAGGAGGCATACCTTGTTCCATCGCAAGTAAAAAGTCTTCGTCCATTTCCATTGTTTCATCATCACCTTGTGATTTTGCTTTCAATTGTCCTTCAAAGGCTGCACGTTGTTCCATTGGATTGACAAGTTCTGAATATGCTTTGCACAATTCTGTTCCGGCAGCTACTACTTGAAATACATCAATTCTTCTTGAATCCTCATCATTTCTTCTGGCAAGTGGGATTAAAACACTAGGATAATTATAAATAATGGTTGGATCTACAATATTGGCACGAATTTTCTTCTTGTATACAAAATCGATAATTTGGCTTAATGATTTGTAATCCTCTAATTCTGTTTCTGTAAATAATCCAGAAGCAATTATTTTTTCTTTTAACTCTTGTGGTTCCTCAATAGATAGAAAGTCAAATCCAAGTACTTTTTCCATGGTTTCACAATAATTGATGCGATCCCAATTTTCTTTTCCAAAATCTAAGGTACGTCCTTGATACTCTACTTTGGTGGTTCCAATTAATTCTAATAACAAGGCTTTGATAAATCCTGTATAAAATTTTATATTATCTTCATAATTCCAATAAGATGCATACCATTCCACTTGTGTGAATTCTTGAAGATGTTCTGAATCCATTCCTTCATTTCGGAAGCACTTCGCAACCTCATATACACGACTAAAGCCTGCTGCGATACATTGTTTTAGATAGGTTTCTGGTGCAATTCGTAAATTACAATCTAAATCTAACGCATTGTGATGTGTATAAAAAGGTTTTGCACTTGCTCCACATACTGCCGTTTGAATGATTGGTGTTTCAACTTGTAAAAAGCCGTGTTCCGCTAAATAACGGTGTAAAAAGTTATAAAATTTGCTTCTACCTAAAAATACCTTTCTACTTTCTTCATTCATAATTAAGTCCACATATCTTTGACGATATTTTAATTCTGTATCTACAAGACCATGGAATTTTTCGGGAAGTGGTCTTAGGGCCTTTCCTAAAAAAGAAAATGTATGTACTCTTAATGTTTTTTCACCTGTTTGCGTGGTAAAAATTTCACCCTTAGCACCAATAAAATCTCCTGTATCGATTTGTTTTTTAAAGAATTGATACTGTTCTTCTCCTACAACATCAATTTTAAATTCTAGTTGCAAATCACCTTCTAAATCACGAATACGAATGAAACTCAATTTTCCCATTTTACGCATGAAAATAATTCTTCCTGCAACCGAAACATCTGTAGTTTCGTCTGAAAGTGTACCTGCATCTTTTAATGAATGAGTAACTTCATATCGTTCTGGATATGGATTGCAAAACTCTCTTATACTTTCTATTTTTTCTCTTCTTACTTGTTCTTGTTCTGTTAATTCTCGCATATTTTCACCTCTTATTTTTGATATAGATTTTCTTTATTGTATCATGATAGTAACGGAAAATCTATTATTTTTCTATGGTTTGTTCAAATTGTTCTAATAAAGATTTTAATTCCTCTTTCGTTTTTGTTTGAAATATTTGATTTTTAAGTTCACTCGTTCCTGGAATTCCTTTTAAATACCAAGCAGCATGACTACGCATTTCTAAGACAGCTACCTTTTCGTTCTTATTTGCCATTAAAAGCTTAAAATGTCTTAACATCATTTTGATTTTTTCTTTTGGAGAAACAGGAATAGGCTTTTCTTTCTTTTCTAAATAGTGGACACAGTCACGGATGAGCCATGGATTTCCAAGTACCCCTCTTCCTATCATAACGGCATCACAACCAGTTTCCTTTAGCATTCTTTCTGCATCATAGCAAGATAGGATATCTCCATTTCCAATGACTGGAATTTGTACACTTTCTTTTACCTTTTTGATGATCTGCCAATCGGATGCTCCACTATACCCTTGACTTCTCGTTCTTGCATGAATCGCAATCGCTTTGGCACCTGCTTTTTCCACTGCTTTGGCAATCTCAACTGCATTGATATGGTTAGAATCCCAACCGCTTCTGATTTTTACCGTAACAGGAATGGGTACTGCTTTTACTACATTTTCTACAATTTCAAATACTTTCTGGGTATCTTTTAATAAAGCACTTCCAGCTTGTGCACGCAAGGCAACCTTCGGAACTGGACATCCCATGTTGAGATCAATGATGTCAGGGTGCATAGTTTCATAAATATATTTGGCAGCTGTTACAAAGGATTCTTTATCAGAACCGAATATTTGTTGCGCAATGGGACGTTCATAATCTGTCATATAAAGCATATCTATGGTTTTTTGATTGCCATATTCAATGGCCTTATCGCTTACCATTTCTGCATAGATTAACCCACACCCCATTTCTTTGATAATGGTTCGATAGGCGCTATTGGAAATACCTGCCATAGGGGCAAGGACTATTTTGTTTTGAATTGTTACATCGCCTATCTTCCACATAAAAATCACCAATTTTATTATATCTAAAAAATATAGATTTTACAATGTCATATCACAAAAAAACGGACAAGCCCGTTTCTAATTTGGAATGGTTAATACCTGCCCAATACTTAAGTTATTACTAATAATTCCACTTGCATTTTTGATCGCATCTACAGTCGTATTGTAACGTTGCGCAATACTCCATAAGCTATCTCCTGATTTAACTGTATAAGTTGTTTTCCCTGTAGAGGTACTGGTTGGAATGGTTAATACCTGTCCTATCGATAAGGAATCACTGGTTAAATTATTGGCATTTTTGATTGCATTTACGGTGGTATTATAGCGATTTGCGATACTCCATAGGCTGTCTCCTGATTTGACTGTGTATGTGTTTCCTGTTCCCGTAGAAGTACTTGTTGGAATTCTGAGTACTTGCCCAATAGATAGGGTATTGCCAGTTAAATTATTCGCGTTTTTAATCGCATCTACAGTGGTATTATAGCGGTTTGCGATACTCCATAGGCTGTCTCCTGATTTGACTGTGTACGTATTTCCAGTTCCTGTAGATGTACTTGTTGGAATTTGTAATACCTGTCCTACAGATAATGCATTACTCGTTAGATTGTTCATGTTTTTAATGGCATTTACAGTGGTATTATAACGGTTTGCGATACTCCATAAACTATCCCCTGATTTTACCACATAAGAAGTCCCTGTTCCTGGAGTAGATGGGATAGTTGCACCTTGTTCGGTTGCGATTACGGCATTGACTACTGCATCTACATATTTTTTATAATTATTTTGAATGCGCGCTAAATCAGTTGGATTATCGATATATCCATATTCTACAATAACAGGTTGTGTACTTCCTGTATTTCTATGAATGAAATAATAATCTTTTGAGGTATCACTTGGTAGCCTTCTTTGATAATAAGTTCTTACAACTTGACCTGCATTTCCTAATGCTTGTAATATGTTTTTAGCAAGTGTATCATCATTTCTTAAGGCATAAATAACTTCAGCACCCTCTGCTCCTGAAGTTGCTGAACCAGATGCATTGATATGATTTGATATTACAATGACATTGGGATTATCTCCATAAGCAGCAAGTATTCTATTGACACGTTCTGTTGGGCTAATGGTTTCATCTGTACTACGAATTAGTGTAACTGGAATTCCTTTGTTTTGAAATTGTTCATACATATAACGAGCTATTTGTAAATTCAAATCTTTTTCTTGAACACCGTTTGCTACAGCACCTGGGTCGCTCCCTCCATGGCCAGCATCTACAACAACTTGAAAATTATTCATATATAATCTCCTCCTAAGTCATTATATGTAAGTTGCCCAATTTGGGTACAATGAAACTCCCCGGAGCAAGCTTTAATCATCCAAAGGATGATTGTCACTCTACGAGTGCGGGGTATCTTTTATAGCGATGTCGCCTAAATTGCTTATATTCCCCATCTTGTTTACCTTGGTTTTTCACATACTCTTTTATTACTGTTTCATTTCCTTCTAAAGCTTCAAATAAATATTGTTCAGGTCTCATTATTATTTTTTCAAATTAAGAGTACCATATTTTGAATGGTTTTTCTATTCTCCTTTTTACTAGCACAACGTGTTATTTATATATAATATTTTCTTGTTCTAATTTCATATTATGTAATAACATATACTCAAAAATATCATAATATATATATAAATCTTTTATTTCCATTAAATCTGCTAATCTTTTTCTATCTTCATCTGACAATTTTTTTGCATACATTTTATAAGTTTTTAATGTTTCTATATCCATAAAATAAGGTATAAATGGAATCTTGGTATCTTGTGTTAAATGATTTAGAATGTAAAATCCACCTGCATCAATATCACCACAGTGATAAAATTGCAAATTTTGATTAAATTGATAAATCTTACACAATAATTCTTTACGAATTGTATTATGAAATCCACCTAAATATACAACACAACTATCTTTGTAAGGTATATTATAATACGTTGTAAGATTTTCAACTGTAACTACTTTAGATATGGGCAACTCTATTACAGAAAAATCCTTTAATTGATTACTAGATAAAACCAATTCGTTTCCCATTTTACTTAAATCAACAATTTGATTAAAAATTTTAAAAATACCATATCCACGTATATAAACCTGCGTAGGATTTTTATACACATTATAATGTTCCAAATATGAATCATCTGTAAAATCTTCCATACTACATTCTTTTACTATCTTTAATATTTTTCCCTCCATATGTTCTAATTTTTTAGAGTCATTCAAGTATTTTGCACTAAAATTTCTTTCACTAATTTCATTTTTTTGATTTTCTAAATACTCCAAGGTAATCAATATATCTCTTAATTCATTTTCCGAATTAAAATAAGATTTAACAGATTCAAAATGTTCTAATTTATCCATCATTTTACAACAAAAATTATGCACTAATTGGCCTTTATCTATATGCTGGTTTAATTGTCTCATGTAGGATA
Organism: uncultured Bacilli bacterium; assembly: GCA_910576795.1. Taxonomy (GTDB): domain Bacteria; phylum Bacillota_I; class Bacilli_A; order RF39; family UBA660; genus UBA5026. The sequence goes on along the minus strand of CAJTIX010000004.1, from coordinate 41,363 downwards.
TATTTTTCTTTATAGGATTTTCTAAATGCAATTCTGCGTAAACGGAATCTACCCACTCTATATTTAAAATAACTCTTTGAATACGATGATTTTTCTCTTCTACACAAATATAATGTTTATTTTTTAAATAATCAACTGCTTCTAGGATTTCAGATTCATATTTGTAACTATCCTCACTTACATAATCTTTCATTTCTTTTAAATCAAATTTGATAAATATATTTACAGTTCGTTTTGTTTCTCCTTTAGAAATTTTACTATTCTCATATTTTTTTAATAATTTCTTCAAAATTAAATCGGTATATTTATTCATCCATTAAATCCTCTATTCTATAAGGGATCACAAACGAATCATAATCTTTTGTTTCAATCAACAAATTGGTATTGACATATGGGGCAATGCTTGGAAGCTGTTGTGGAGGAACAGCTATTAAAAGCTGAATATTTAACTCATTATAAAAGTGCATCATTGCTTCAATTCTAGATTCATCCATTCGATTGAAAGCCTCATCCAACAATACGACACATCCAATAGACCCTTTACGTATTCCCGACTTTAAAAGTTGCTCAAAAGAGGATGCAATAATGAAGTAAAACGGCGTTTGTGTTTCTCCCCCACTTTTTTCTCTTACAACATGAGAAAGCTTATAAGAATCCCCATTATTTTTTGTTACCCTTATGTCATAAGACATATATTTTCTATAATCCGTATAATGACAAGTAGATACATATTCAGATGGAGTCGTAAGTTTTCTAAATAATTCTTCCATTTGTTCTTTTTGATCCTGAGTTAAAGTTTCATCAAATAAACTATGCACTGTATAATCTTTTCCACTCATAATAATCTCATAATATTTTGCTAATTCAGGATCATCACTCTGTTCAAACACAAATTCATATTTTTCACCATCTTGACCAAATCTTTTATTTTTTAGTGCTCTATTTAATTCTTTGAGTTCTCCTTGTGCACTAATAATATTATTTCTTAAATGACTAATAAAATCTTCTTCAAAACTGTTTCGACACTGCGTTTGAAAATTTACACTATCTGCTTTATATTTGACAATGTCTTTTTCTCTAATTTGATATAACGTAGTAATATATTTTTGGACAGTGTCAATAGAAGGAATTTCATCATATTCATATTGCTCATTATATTTACTTTGTAAACTTTCAATAGAAGTTTGAAGTTGCATTAATATGATTTCATTTTTAGAATACAAATTATCAATTTGTGAATATGATATTTTTTTGATTTTTTCTTCATAGTCTACTTCTTTTTCTGTAACACTGTCTTTGATAGTAGTTAATTCTTTATACAACATGTCTAACTTTTCATTATTTTCATCAATCTGGAGTTCTAGTTTTCTTTTTTCATCTTTTATTTGATTTATTTCTTTCTTTTTAGTTTCATATTTTGCATACAATTCATTTAATTTTTGCATCATATCATACACTAGACCATCTGTTTGCATCTTATTTAAGTCATCTTGTTTTTGATTCATTTCTTCGTTCACTCTATTATATCGTTTCAATACGGTGATATCTCGTAATAACTCATCTATTCTACTTTCCTGTATTTGTAATAATTGATTATTGTAATTTTTCATTGTAGATTGTATATTCTGTAATAATGTATTATATTCTTTTTGGACTTTTGTATATTTTGATAATTGCTTTTCATACGCTTGCGTACCAATGTAATAATCCTGATAAACATTTGGATTGATCTGTCTTGCGACATGATTTCTATAAGCCATACAGGTGGGTGTAATGGCATTATTATAACTTTTTAGCATATTAATATCTTCACAACATACGACCTTATTTAATATTTTAATTGCATATAAATAGGCATAATTATAATTCGATTTAATTTTTGTAGCCAATGTATTTTCTATTATATCCTCTAAATCTAATTTTTTAACATTTACTAAACCAACACCATAAATTTTCTTTTCTTTTTTGATAGATTCATATACATTTAAAGCATCATCAAAATATTGTGGTTCCACAATTAAATCAAAACGTTGTGTATTCAAGTACCCCTCTATTGCATCTCGCCACTTTTCATCTGTAATGTCAATATATTCACATAATGGTCTCACTTCAACATTAATATTATATTTTTCACTCAAGTATACTTTAATTTCATCTTGTAAACAAATAATATGGGGTTCATATGGCATTTGCTTTTTATGTAACCTTTCTAATTTTTGATCACAAATATTAATTTTATCAGAAACTTCCTTTTCTCTATCCTCATATTGATGGTAATTCGTTTGAAATTCCCTTTTCTTACTTTCTACATATTTTTTATATTCATAAAGACATTTATTTAATGCTTCAATTTGATTTAGTTCTACCTTTTCTAAAATATGACACTTTATATTTTGAGCAATTTTTATTTCTTTCTCAAAATAATTTTGATACATTTTATATTCCTTTTTGAAATTCTCATGTTGCTCCTTTAATTTCAAAATATCTTTCTGGAGTTGATCCTGTATGTTAAAATCAGAATTGCTTTCATTGGATTTTTTATAATTATCAATATCTTGTTCTAAAGAAGCAAGGGATATTTCTTCTAATTCAATATTTTTTGTTTTATCAGTATGTTGAGCTTCTAAATTATGAATCATAGCTTCTAATTTTTGAATTATCTCTTGTCTACTTAATATCTGAAATTGTAGTTTAGCCCAATCGTAAAATTTCTTTTGCGATAAACAATTCTTATAACTTTCATAATCTTTTTCTAATTTTTCCAATTCTTTTATCTTATTCTCTTCATTCTTAATAATTTCCTGTAGTTCCGTTAGATTTTGAATATTTTGTTGAAGACTATGTAAATCAATTTCCTTTTCAGAAAGTAATACATCATTGACAAAATTATCTAGATTTTCATCAATTGGTTTAAATGCCAAGGCTCTTGGAATTAATTCGAAGTATTTATCACTGCAAACACCCAAAATAGCTCGTATCATTTGTTTGATTTCACCTTTTGTTTCAAATATTTCAATAGATTGTACCCTTCTAAATTCTACCATTGTTTTCGGTTTATTCTTTTCGATAAAGATTTCATCGTTTATGTCCATACTTGAAATTCTAAAAAATATCCTTTTAGGTTTAAATCCAGATGAAACTTCAATACAAGCTCCAATTATATCTTTTGTTTTCGTTTCATAATCATGGAATTGTAAAGCAACATAAGATGTTACATCACCATTTCTTAAATACTCTTTATTGGCAGTTCCTATTTTTCCTCTTACATAGCTTTCTAGATTTCTCTTACTTTTCTCATCTGCTGCTTTATTAAACTGTGTTCCACCAGCGGTTAATATAAATTGTATGGCATCTAATAAAGTAGATTTGCCACTTCCATTCGCTCCCGAAATTAGACAATTCCCATATAAGTCAATTGTTTCATTTTCAAAGGTATACCAATTAATCAATTTGATCTTCGTTAATTTCTTCATTTTGGTCACTCTTTTCTTTATAACAATTAATTTTTTGAACTAACACTTCAATATTATCAATAGAAACTGCATACTGTATGGTTGGATATACAGTAATTGCAAAGTCATCCTCGTAAATATTTTGTCCTCTATAATTCACTAAATTGTATTTTTTAAAAATTTGAAGACAGTCTTTTAATTTTACCACATTTAATTTTTCTTCTCCTACAAATCCTATATTTTCATATTTATTTCGAATTTCGCCAACGTTTATAATTACATCATTTAATATACTAATTTCTTTCAATTTCTGTGAATACAAAAGCCTTATAATCAACAAAATAATACTTTGCAGTTTATTCAAATTCAATTTGTTCATATATTCTGTCTTCAAAACAATTGTTTTAGTTTGTTTATATAAACACAATTCTATATGCACAATATTAAAGTAATTTTTAAAGCAATCTATATGATTTTCAATAAATTGATAGTTTAATGTGTCCTCCGCTTTATGACTTGTCATATAATTTATATTTAGTAATTTGTTTACAATTTCGGCAAATTTTTCTTTTTCTTTCTCGCTTAATAATTTATAATCATGCATAAATGCTTCTAAAATTTCTTCCATATTATTTTTTCCTTTCTATTATAAATTGTCTTGTCGTATAGCCATATGCTTTCATTTCTTCTTTATCCCATATCACTCTATAATTAGAACTTTTATCACTTTCATAAATCATAATAAGCAATAATTTAATAAATTCTTCTTTTAATGAAATGTTAAAATCTTCTATTGTCAATGAATCTTTTTTTTCCAATTTTTGCATTACATATTTTTGGATATTTCGCTTGCAGTATTTTACATTTTCTTTCAAGATTGATAAAGAATGATCCTTCATATAATTGATATTTTTTTGTTTTAATTCTTGTGGTTCAATCTCTTTTTTTCTCATTTTTATTGTGTATAATGAACTGTGCATAATATTTCTTCTATCAAAAAAGTGAGAATTTATATCTTCAGGTTGTAGTAAATCAAAATTTTTCAAAATATGTAATAAGTGTCCTTCAATATCAGTATTATGATTTAAAATAATCTTGATTTTATCAATTGCAACATTGATATATTTGGCATTTTTTTCATCAATTATCTGCATCAAATCAATTGCTTCATCAAAAGAGCCTTCTATAAATTTAAGCATTTCTTCTAATTTATTAAGGGCTTCATCTGCATCTAGTTCATCTTTTGTCATAATTTGATTTATCAGTTCCCTACTGCTTGCCTCATCATATTTTAACCTTTCACATATGCTTTCAATCGCCTGTTTATACTTTCTGGGATTATCATTTGTTTTCATATAGTAATAAGCTTTATCGATAATCTTCTCTTTATAATCGCTAAATAGTTGATTTAAAACACAATTCAAATATTGTACTTCATCTTTTTGATCTAATTGAATCATTTTCTTAATATATTTACGAATATTCGAATTTAAACTTTTCAATTTATCAATCAAATCGCGTGCTTGTTTATAAACTGTATACACTGTCAAATATCCACGTTCAAGATCTATATTTTTTAAATTCATATACATACTATATACCTTACTACTTAATTCAAATGTACTATCTTTGCTAAGTTCCAATAAATTATTTAAAACAGAAATTGCATAGTCCTCAAAATTAACTAATTGTTGTTGCACAGCATCATATTCTACGTCGATCCAGCCTAGTTCTTTTAATTTTCTAAAAATCGCAGTAGCCGTAGTTCTAGGATTCTTACTTTCTATATCTAATTCCTCTATTTCAATCGCGTTACTAATTAAATAGTTTTCAATAATGTCAATAAATTCTTCTTTATACATTGTATAACTATTCATAGATTTCATTTTTGCAAAAAGAATAAATAAGATATCTGCATAAATAACTCTATTGGCTCCTACAAATATATTAAAAAAATTCATAGGTATCAAATCAAACAAATTAAACATTATTTCACCCCTTTTTTATGCGCTATTATAAAGTCAAATCTTATTGTTGTCAAATTTTACCAATTCAATTACAAATAAATGCAACAACACTTATTCTTTAATATATTTTAAATCTTAACAAGAAAACTAAATACCAATTTTGTCCATGATATTATGCCAAATTCTACAGAAACCAAAAAAGATACTCATTAAAATGTATCTTTTGCTTGTTTATAATAAATTTATTCACATACATACCTTTTTTCAGCACATTTTTTTAAATGTTCTCTTAATCCTTCATCACATGCATAAATATATAAACCATTAACACCCCTTGTCATTAATATTCTCAATTGATTTCTTATTAATAGTTCTCCAAAATTTTTATAGGTACCATCGGATAATTTCCTATTTTGGACAGCTTTTTCATGACAACTAAATTCAGGGCAATAGATGATTTTGTTATTTCGATATTTTACCGATGGTCCTATAATTACTCCAACATAATTTAAGTCAAAACCTTGAATTGTAAATATTGAACCAACCTCATTAATTGTATGATCTTGTTCAGCCCAAGATTTATCTTTAATTCCTTTGTTTTCGTTTCTACTAAAGTTCTTTGCAACTTCATAATTCCATGACCTATGCCACTTATCTATAGTTACCTCCCAAGGTTTTCCATTATTTGTATGTGAAGAACTATACTTCCAATCATATGTTGCAACTAGCCTAGATAATTTTGAATTTTTATTTTTTGCTTTTTCTTTTATTTTATTCTCCAAAAGTTTTGGCGTATCAAATATTTCAATATCATAATTTCCTAGTTTTTTCGGTAATTTATTAACAATCCCTTTTTTCGTAAAGTCATCAATCCATTTAATCACTTTATCGTTCGCATGAATTCTTAATTGTTCTGTAAGAACAATGTGATTATTGTTATCTTGTGCCATTTTCCTATACTTTTCTAAAAGTTTATATTCCCAATATTGTTCAGCAGTTAAAATTTGATTCGTATCAAACATTATAATTGTAACCTTTGCTCTATTTAAAATATCTTGTAATTGGTTTTTTCCCGTGTATGATTGTTTGCCTTGCGTTAACAATAAATGTGCTTCATCTACAAATACTACATCTATAGGATGATTAACATCATATTTATGAATAAAAGTAGTTGGTGAATAAACTAAATCTCCATTTTCAATACATAATTTCTTGAATATTTGTCGGTATACACTTCTCTGTTCTTTATGGTTAACAATTAGGCAACATTTTAATGGTTTAGTAATAGGGTTAATATCATTTTCAACAGATGTTTCACTCATACAACATAATTCATAAAAAGTACTGCTATTTAATACCGTTTTACCAGTACCAGCCTCTCCTTCTACAAATATTAATTGGCCAGTCTTATTAGTCAATGATGATTCTATCACTTTACTTACTATTAATTCTTTTACAGCTTGTTGTTTCTTTGTCAATTTATGTAATGGGGAAGCCTTGAAGATTGCAGAATCAATTATTTTACTCTCTAAAGGAAATAGTTCGTTATTATATCCTCCTAATTTTAACCATATTTTATGAAATATTTGATCAAATTCATTGGATGTGTAGTATTGATTTTGGGGATTTCCCCTCGCATTATGGACCTTTCTAACATTTTCAACACCAGTCAAATAATGCATTAATCTGTTTTCAACATCAAGTGTTAATGATTTATTAAAATGTTCATGTCCTATCACATATAAATCAGTATCCTTTAATCTTAAATTTTTCTGCCATTTTCCTTGAACTTTTCTATTTCTATAATGCTCTCTTGTTCTCTCAAATATATCATTGGATTCCCCTATATATACCTCATAGACCTCTTTTCTTTTCCATGTATGAATATATACAGTTGGATAATCTTTTATTACTTTTTTCTCATTTTTATTTTTACAAGCATTTATTTCTAATTCAAATTTATTTAATCCCAACTCACTATCTTCTATTTTTTTAATAATAGGATTGGCTAATTCCATGATAAACATCTCCTTAAAACTACAATTTAGTATACTTTGTGCTAACCCCTTTTGCCTTTTCTATTGGATATTTTTTAGCAGATATATTCATTTTTTCAAGAATTATTTTTTTTGGATCGACACCTATTTGTGAGCATAATAATATGCAGTAGTTCATTACATCTGCTATTTCATATTTTAATTCATCCTTATTATAATTATTATTCCATTGAAAGCATTCTAGTAATTCCGCAGCTTCAATAGCAATTGATTTAGCAAGATTTTCTGGAGTATTAAATTGTAACCAATCTCTTTCTTCTGCGAATTTTCTTATTTTTTCAGTTAATTCTTCCATAATTACACCTCTTGTATTCAGTATATCACGAAACTTGAAAAATTTTGACTATTTGCGAAAAATTTATAAAAAACATATTGATTGAAAAAGCAGAAGATATAAAATCTCTATTAAACAATACTCCATAAAAGAAAAAATAGGGCCCTATCAATTCAGACAGTGCCCATGCAAAAGTGTAAATACTTTTTCCCTGCATAAATATTATATACCAAAACAAAAATAAAAAGGCAATAGATTAATTTTCTTTAGCAAACAACTCTTTAACAATTAAATCCTCTGAATGCAAATTGGTGTTTTATCTTTCAATAGTAATTTAGTTAGTTCATCCAAATTAATCACCTACTTCATACCCATTTTTGATGGCTAATATTTTTCCTTTTAATTCTTTGTTATCTTTTTTGATATTATACTTTCTATAGTCATATTTTTTTGTTGTTTCATATCCGGGAGTAAAATAATGATTGGAATAACCTAATTGATCCGTATCTTCAACAATGTCCTTTAAATCAAAATCACACATATCATCAAGCATTCCTAATCCTTCACCAGCTGTTACAAGTGGATATAACACTTGTTCTCTATCATTTTTTAATTTTCTTGAACCTATATAAGTAATATGAAATGTAGTTGTTGATCCTGTGTCATATTCCATTTCCATAGTATCTTTTTTCTTTAATTTTAAATCGCTTAATTTCGTAATATTAGCATTCACCAATTCAATATCTCTATGATCATCATCAATACAAATCCAACAATCGTATACCTTATTTTTGTAAGTTATATCATATAGATGATATGCAAGAGAATTAAATGATGCAAGAATTGTATATGCAAAATCTGCAACAGTTCTTCTACTAGGAATTTCAATTTCTCTCCAAATTTTATTTTCTAACCCTTCTATTCCAATTCTAAAAATTAATACTTCATTCATTTTTTAACCTCCTTTACAAATTCAATATTATTTTTATTACACCAATCTATGGCGATTTCTTTATATTTATCATCTCTAAACTTATATCAATCATGTGCGATATCAAAATTTATACAAGTATCTTTAAATCTTCTAAAAGCACCTTTACCACTAACTGCTATTTGTAATTGATTATATAATCTAGTATCTTCTATCGCTTCTATAAATTCTTCCATCATTTCATATTCATTAATGTAATATTTTGTTGGAAGACCTATGCAAGTATCATAAACATTGTCTTTTTCATCACCATTCATATCTGAATATTCATCAATATAAATAAATTCATTTGTTTTATCATTATAATAAGCACTTGAATCTATACCATCATTAATAAATTCCAATACATCAATTACATCATCTAATTTTATTTTCACAAGTTCTCCTTGTATTTATATTATATCGTATTTTATTCCCCAAAAAAACATTTTTTTAGATTTTGGGGAATATTCTTTTAGAATACAATCGTATTGAAACAATTTAAAAACGACTCAAAGATTATTCTATGAATCGTTTTTTCTTTTATTGAATATTTTTCACCAAATCGAATGTATAACCTTGTTGCTTCATTGTCTTAATAAAATCATCCATTGCTTCATAATTCCCTTTATTTTTAGGATGGATCAAATAAATAGCTCCATTATGAACTCTAGAGGTGAGTTCTTGTAAAGCTTTTTCTTTACTGACATCATCTGCATAATCCAAATAAGCAACACTCCAAAAATAAGTCTTATATCCTAAATCTTTCATAATCTGTAAACTACGATAACTATATTCACCCTTTGGTTCTCGGTATATACGGTCCATTGAAGTACCAGTTACTTGTTCAAATGCCTCTTCTACAGCTGTAATTTCACTTAAATATTTAGAAATTCCTTCCCTAGTCGCATACTTTGACATTTGATAATGGTTAGCCGTATGATTCCCAACCGAATGGCCTGTTTCTACTAGTTTTTTCATCAAATCAGGATGATCCAATATATACCTCCTACAGAAAAAGAAAGTTGCTTTTACATCATTCGCATTTAATACATCTACAATTTGTTCCAAATAAGTATCATTGCTTCCTTCATCAAATGTCAAATATAGTTTTTTCTCATCATTTCCAATTAAATAAGCATTATATTGTAGTAAGTTTTCTCTTACACTTCCCGCCTCTACAGGTCTTGCTCCATCCTTTTTATTTGGAATTCCCCAACCATGTACTTTATTATCAATATTATCATACGCATCTTGATAAGAAAGTTGTGATACCGCTTTTACCGTTACATATCGTTTTTCCTCCACAAAATTACCATATTGATTGCTTACTTTATAAAGTATTTCATAAGTACCTGGTTGATCACTTTTCAAATCACTTTGAATTTCCAGTCTATTTTCTAAATTTTCACCACAACTATCTTTTAATTCATATCCAAGTTCTTGATAATCCTCTCCAACAGAAACAGAAACGATCTTATTGCCCTTTAAAATAATTTGTGGATAACAAGTACGATCATTCTTTTCCTTATGTCGTGGTTTTAGAAAAAAGAATAAAAGAATGACCACCAAAAGAACTGCAATAAAGATTACTAATTTTGAATACTTTCCTTTCAACACACAACCTACCCCCTCAATAAACGATATGCAAAAAGAGAACAAAACAGTATCAAAAAATAGACAATTACGTCTATTTCACAATCCATGCATTTGGTAATCTTCTTTCCCCATTTCCACCAATTCCACATGGTTTATTAATGAGTTGTTGATTAATCACCAAATCAGTAGAAGCACCACCATCTAAATTGGCTGCATTATACGCTTTATAACGCACCAACAAATTGGTTAAATCCACCATATTAATTCCAATACTATGTCCAGGTTGTCTACCATCAATGACAAAAAATAATACAATTCCATCTTGGCGTTGGGCAATGACTGTTCTAGAAGAAACACCCCAGCCTCCATTTCCACGGGCAATCGCACGTTTTCCATTGACAATTAAGAATGGCCCAAATTCAACCGCATCACGCATTCCATTTTGTATCGCAACTTCAGGGCTATCTTTTGTTAACATCAACACATGATCGTTAGTAAACCCAATTAATCCCCCAGTCCAACCTGTTTCTGGACCACGGTATATAATTTGTCCATTATGAATGACTGTACCAGTTGGAATGCCACCACTTCCGACTCCTCCCGCATCCGCAAAGCCACCTGCATTGATTCCCACTTGAAAAGATAGTCGCTTTGACATCTTCGTTAACACTTCACCATTGGTACCTAGATGTTCCGCAATCGCTAATTCCACTCTACTTGGGTCATAAATTACAACCATATGTCCTTTATATCCACTTCCAGAAAGTGGTACTACTTTATAAAGATCATTACCTTCTTCTTTTTTTAGAACCTGTTCCTCATAAATAGATTCATAGTGTTCTTGTTCTTTTATTTCACTGAAATCAATTTGACTCGTATCTGTGTTTTCTTCAACTTCTTTTAAATAATTTTCACTCAACACCTGGTATATTGTTTTATCACTATAAAGAACGTGCGCTAAATATCTATGGTTCATGGTGGTCATTGATGTTGTAATCCATAAATCACGAAAATAAGAGATTGGACCATAGGTGAAAAATAAAAATATGAGTGCGAGTATATCTAACAAACCAAACAAAATAATTGCTTTATTCTTTTTCATACAACACCTAACCTATCACAAATGGATCCTCTTTACTACCATTACCACTCAAAATTTGTACTGATTTCGAAATCGCAACAACTGGTTTTACAGAAAATTCTGTTTCAATATCGGCAGTAGATAACATTCCTTGTTCTGAAACAAAGTAAAGTAAATCATCATGCATTCCTGTCATCGTAACAAAAGATTGATCCGTATCTCCATAAAGATTTCCAATAGCTACAAGTCCTACTTTTGCTTGTACTTCACTTCCATATACATTTTGATAATTGTAAGAATCTCCATAAGTTCCATTATACCATAAAGCATCTACGAGTAAAGAAGAATTGGATAGTGACTGCAGATAATTATGGTTGAGATAATACGCTAAAGAACCTACATCATTTGGGTCATAGCGATTCGAACGGTTGGAAAAAATGCGAGATACTGTTTTGGAATCAATCGTGAGTACTTCATTTCTCATCAATCGAATGTCTTGATCCGTAATATCAAGTACCTTCCATATACTATCGTTCCATGTTACATAACTTCCAATACTGAGTTGCTGGCTTGGAACAGTAATTCGATATGGATCCTCTTTACTACCATTTCCGCTTACAAAATGAACTTCTGGTTTCAGGGTAATGACGGGACGTACTCCATATGCATAATAGGCATCATTCATATTGGATTTAGAATGAATTCCACCTTTACTGAATACATACCATACTTGTCCGTCTATTGAAGGATTACTTGTCCACCAGTATTTACCGATATTTAAATAACTATGATGGGCAAGGGCATCTTTATATTCGGTAATGCTAAGTAGTCCCACTTGATCGGTCACTGTATTCTCACAAGTGAGATTTTCCCCATCTACCGCATCGACACAATAAGAACTCTCCATAATATAAGCATCTGGATTTTCTAGACTATGATAGAAAATGCCTGTATGTTCTTCTTCACCCTTATTTAACCAACTACGGATATAGGAATTGCTATAGTCACTATCTTTATAATTCCATACCATGGAAGTTACAATATCATCTGAAATCAAAACAATTGAGCCATCTGTATTCACACGTACGATACGAAAATAACGATTAGAATAATATACATAATTTGTTTCGACCATACCTTTAAATACATATTTATCTTGATCAAAATAAAGCCCATCTCCACTGGTAACCAAAGGAGAATTATGTAAAATAGTATCATGTAATGTACTTGTTTGTGCATTCCCTGCTTGGTGGTCTAAATGGTAAAAATGATAAAAACGATATCCATAGTTCAAAACAAGACCGATTAAAAATACACATGACAACAAAATAAACCAGAAACGAAAGCCCAATTTCTTCTTAGGTTCCTGTAATAAACTGTTCCCTGTCATTTCTGCTGGAATGCTAAGTCCCAATAAAGACAGTACTGTTGGTGCGATATCAGAAAGTTTCCCATCCTGTAAACGAATATCCGATTTGGTTACAATAAAAGGAACCAAACTGGTAGTATGAGCAGTCACTTTGTTGTGATTTTCATCTAGCATTATTTCACAATTTCCATGATCTGCTGTTACGACAAGTACACCATTTTTTTCTTTTATTTTTTGGTACAATTTCCCCAAACAAGTATCTACAATTTCCAAACTTTGGATGGTGGCTTCCATATTTCCAGTATGTCCTAACATATCTCCATTTGCAAAATTAAGAACAATTAAGTCATAACGTTCTTCATCTAATTTCGCAAGTAATGTATCTGTGATTTCATTTGCGCTCATACTAGGAGATAAATCATATGTTGCGACTTTAGGAGATGGAATTAAAATACGGTCACAACTTCCAAGTTCTTTTTCTTCACCACCATCAAAAAAATAAGTTACGTGTGCATATTTTTCTGTTTCGGCAATGCGTAATTGTTTGAATCCCTGTTTACTTACATATTCTCCTAGCGTATTATCTAATTTTTCATTCGTAAAAGCCGGTTCAGATATGACTTCATCACTGACAGGCATCATGGTAACCAATTTTATATTCGCAAGTTTTTTTCTTTTAAATCCTTTGAATTTAGGATTCGTGAATGCCGAAAAAAGTTCACGTAAACGGTCTGGTCTGTAATTGAATACAAGCAAACCATCTCCTTTTTTGACACAACCATTGCCATCTAGTATAGCAGGTTCGATAAATTCATCTGTAATTCCTTTTTCATAATTATGTTGAATCGCCTCTTGATAAGTTTCAAATTTTTCGCCAATTCCTTTTACACAAGCATCATATGCTTTTTGAATACGCTCATAACGATTGTCACGATCCATCGCATAATATCTACCAGTAATCGTTGCGATTTTACCAATTCCAGTTTCTTTGATTTTTTCATTTAGCTGATCCAAATAAGTAAGTGCGACATTGGTTAGAGTATCTCTACCATCTGTAAATATATGAAAATAAACATCATGCATATTTTCTTTTTGACACAGATCAATGATTGCCATCAAATGGTCTATATGAGAGTGAATTCCACCATCACTGAGTAAGCCAAATACTTGCAACCGAGAATGATTTTCTTTTACATGACGAATGATTTCTAACAGCTTTTCATTTTCAAAAAACGTTTTATCTTTAATAGATTGAGTGATCAATTGCAATGGTTGGTAAACCACTCTACCTGCGCCAATATTTAAGTGTCCTACTTCACTATTGCCCATTTGCCCTTCTGGAAGGCCCACAAAAGTACCACTTGCCTCTAAAAAACTATGTGGATACTTTTTCCATAAATGATCAAAATGAGGTGTTTTCGCTTGTGCAAAGGCATTTCCGTAAGTTTCTTTTCGCATACCAACACCATCTAATATACAAAGTAGAACTGGTTTCAAGGCAATCATCTCCATCTTTTCTTATTATACCTAAATTTGACCATTTTTGTACAAAAAGTATTGCATTTTTATCATATTACAGTGAATTTTACATATTGGATTCATCAAAAAAGACATATTCCTATGCCCCTATTTTATTTCCTTCTAATTTTAATTTATCTGCAATGGTAACAATAAATTCTGAATTGGTCGGTTTTGCTTTATCAATATCGACACTATGTCCAAAAATTTCTTCCATCAAATCCCAATTGCCACGATTCCAACTTACCTCTATCGCATGACGAATCGCACGTTCTACACGAGATACGGTTGTATCAAATTTGGAAGCAAGTTCTGGATACAATTCTTTTGTGATTCCACCAATGGTTTCTGGTCTTTCATAGATAATTCCAATCCCTTCTCGAATATATTGATATCCTTTAATATGAGAAGGAATTCCTAATTCGTGCAAAATCTTTGTAATAGAAATTTGTAAATTGTTATGATAAAAGTCGATATTTTTATTTTGCCCATTGTTACTTTTGGTCGCTTCCATAATTCTTTTTTGTAAGTCAGAAAGTTCGAATGGTTTTAATAAAAAATAATTGACTCCATATTCAGAAACTTCACGGATAATATCACTGGCATTATAGCTTGTTGCAACAATGACTTTCTTATCTATTCCTCTCGTTTTCATTTCTTCTAATACATACATTCCATCTTTTTTAGGCATGATCAAATCCAATAAAATCAAATCATAATCATCTTGTTGATTTTCAATAATCTGCATACCCTCCTGTCCATCATAAGCCACTAAATCAATACTAATTTGTTCACTACTACTAAAATACTCCTTGACCATTTCGACTAAATTTACATTGTCGTCTATCATAAGTACTCTGGTATGTTTCATTTCTGTCTTCCTTTCTAAATCTATACTGCTTATCTTGATTTATTATACTACACTATACACTTACTTTACTAGAGAAAAAATTAGCTAGTTTTGTCGAAAAAAGAAAGAAGTTGAAAATCAAACAACTTCTTACAACTTACTACTATTAGGGTTTATCATCAAACCCACGCTTGACAACATCCTTAACTTTATCAATAAATTTCTTCTCATTACGTTTCGCTTCTAAAGCACTATGATATACGTCTAATACTTTTTCGGCATAATATTTAAGAGAATGTTCATCTGCAGTAATACGTGCCTGCTTTTGCATATGGAATAATTTTTCTTTATCTTCCATCAAAGATTCCATACAAGTTCGATATTGCCTTTTTGTCTGAAATAAATATCCATTTAATCCATCCACTACAACATTTTTAAAGCTTTCATCTTCTACACAAACAACAGGTAAAGAAGCTGCCATGGCCTCAACTACTGTAAGTCCCTGTGTTTCTGTTTTGGATGCGGTCGCAAAAACATCGGCAATCCCATAATAATTTGGTACTTCTTCCCAAGCAATCGCATTGGTAAAAATTACAGAATCAGCAATTCCTAAATCTATACTCATTTGAATAAAATGTTCATAATCAGGTCCACTACCGACGATTACTAACTTACAATGTGGATATTTTTTGACAAGTCCAACTTGTGATTCTAGTAATACTTCTACACTTTTTTCCTTGGCAAGTCGACCCACATAAATAATGACAAAGTCTTCTGGTTTTAGACCTAATTCTTGTTTAATGGAAAGCAATTCATCATGTTTGAGTCGTTCCCTATAAAACCGTTCTACATCAATTCCGGTTGGAACAATATGAATATTTTTTTCAAATTTATATTTTTCTTTAAATAAATCATATGTTTTTTTACTTGGAACAATTAATTCACTTGCTGTTTTGTCACAGTAAAATTTGGTTAAATATTCGACCACTTTTTTACTAGATCTATCAAAATGACCTTTTGTAATATAATGTACATAATCTTCATACATCGTATGATACGTATGAACCAGTGGTACATCCAACTGTTTTGCGATAATACGGGCAAATGTTCCAATTCCAAATTCAGTATGGGAATGAATGACATCTAAGTTCCATTTTTTAATTTTATTAATGGCACGAATCGGATAAATCCCTGTCAATCTATAATCATAAATCCCAATAGGAATTCCAGGAATTCGAATAATATGGTCATAATTTTCATATTTATAGGACATATTTTCAGGATTTACCGTCACAATAAACACTTGATGTCCTTTTTTCTTTAAAGCTTTTTCCAACATTAAAATACTTGTGGATACCCCATTGATAAATGGTGGATAGGTATCTGTAAATATTCCAATTCTCATTTTTCTTCTCTCCCCTTTAGATTAAAGGCAATTGCACCTACAATTAATCCAAAATAATATGTAATTGCACGCCATAAAAGCATAACAGCATTTAGTTTACTTCCAACGACAAAGTTACCAAAAAAGGCAATAAAACCATATTCAAGTCCACCTGTTCCACCTGGAATAGGAACAAAAGATCCAATTAACATGACATATGCACTGGTAACCAAAACTTGAAAGGCATTCATACTGGTATAATCTCTCATCGCAAATAATAAGGCAATTGGAATTAAATATAGACAGATTAAAGCAATTAAATTATACAAAATTGAAGAAAGAAATTGTTTTTTATTATGAAAAAGTAATTTGGCACCTGCATGAAATCGATTGATATATTCTTCAAATTCTGTTTCTTTTTGTTCCTTATTTTTGACTAAATGTAACTTACTAAGTAATTTGATTATCAAATGCATAATTCTTTTGTTGGTTTTTTTAGCAAATGCGATAATGAATAAACCTACAATCACCAAGGTGTTAATAATAAAGCCAGTTGTTACTAAGTATTTTAGAAGATGTACCTCTTTAAAAAAGTGTCCAAAATGGTTGGATATAATAGCAATCATTCCCAAAAAAACAAGTGGGATTTGATAGACAATAAAGTTTTGAATAATAATATTGGTACTATCGGTTAACTTTATACCACTTTTATTTAGCATATAAATTTGAAAGGGTTGTCCACCAGAAGCAAACGGTGTAATAGCATTGAAAAACTGGGTGGATAATGTAAGTCTTAATGTTTGTTTGAAGGTATAGTCTGGTTTAAAGTCACAAATCACATGATGTACTTCTATGGCTTTGAATAGCCAATAACAGATGACTAGGAAAATCGCTACTAAAAACCAAAGTGGATTTAATGTAATAATTTCATGGATAATATTTTCAAAGTCATCTTTCAATGAAAAATATAAAACACAACCTGTAATCAAAAGTAGAATCAAAATATTAATAATGGATTTTTTATTTTTCATGGATAATCTCGATTCCAGATAATTGTTTCCCTTCAAGCAATTCTAGTGAAGCCCCACCACCAGTTGAAATATGTGTCATAAATTCTGCATATCCTAGATTTTCTACAGCAGAAGCTGTATCCCCGCCACCAACTACTGTAATTCCATTGCTGTCTTTTAATAACTTACAAATAGCTTCTGTCCCTTTCTGAAATGGATCTAATTCAAACATTCCTAAAGGTCCATTCCAAAGAATGGTCTTGCTATTTTTGATGTATTGGGAGAACAGTTTAATCGTATTATATCCAATATCCAATCCTATTTCATCTTCCTTGAAATCACTAATAAATCTTTCTTGTATTTCAGTATCTGTACTTATTTCCTTTGCAGTCACACTATCAATTGGTAATACGATTTGATCTGGATATTGTCTCATCACATTTTTGCAGTAATCTATATGTTCTTCATCACATAACGATTTACCGATAGAAAGTCCACTTGCTTTTAGAAAGGTATAAGCCATTCCACCACCAATTAATATTTGGTCAGCTCGTTTTACCAGATTTTCAATGACTTCTATTTTATCACTGACTTTAGCGCCACCTAAGATTACGGTAAAAGGATGTTCTGGGTTATTTAAGATGGGTTCAAAAGCATTTAATTCTTTTTCTATAAGGAATCCAATTCCATTTGGAAGATGTGACGCAATTCCAACATTGGAAGCATGTGCACGATGACTGGTTCCAAAAGCATCGTTGATAAATATATCACCCAAACTTGCCCAATATGCACCCAATTCTGGATCATTTTTACTTTCTTTTTTTCCATTCAGATCTTCATAACGTGTATTTTGTAGTAATAAAACTTGTCCATTCTCTAACTTTGAAACGGCATCTTCCACTAAGTTACCTCTTGTTTGATTCACAAAAATGACTTCTTGGTCTAACAATTCACTAAGACGTTTTGCCACGGGTTGTAAATTATATTGTTCTAGATCTTCTTCTGTTTTTACTCTACCTAAATGGGATAGCAAAATAACTTTAGCGCCTTTTTCCATTGCATATAAAATAGTAGGTAAGCTAGCTTTAATTCGAGTATCATCCATAATCTGTCCATCTTGAATTGGTATATTAAAATCTACGCGGATGATCACCCTTTTATTTTCTAAATTGTAATCACGAATTGTCTTTTTCATAGCACACTCCTTTGTTGCCAATTGGTTATTTGTTATATTTCTGTTCTTTGTTTACGTACAGTAATAACAGGACGATATCCAATTTCATATGTCTCACCTGTCAATTGATAAAAGTCTTTACAATTTCCATTTGCATAATAGATAGTATTAGAGGCACAGGAAACTCCTGGTGTAGTAGTATTATAATTGGGATTATACCAAGACTGTAATACATAATAAGGGTAGCTACCACTTCCACATGTATCATTATAATATGTAACACTTCTCGCACCACAATATGCATTAGGACAAGCTCCACAATAAGAATCTGGATAATCTTTAGGTTTAGCAGAAGTATGGTTTCCCTGACCAGCATATGTAGTTGGTCTCTTTACAATACTTGCACTTTTATTATAAGTAATACTTGCCTGATTTGGTTGTTGAAATAAAACTTGCTGTCCCACCTCAGTTGGAGATGATTTTGTGATAACGGAAAGTGAAGAGTGTGCTCCTGCATAATAGGTTCCACTTTTTGTAGCAATATATCCTATCGCACTTTCGCCTGTAGGAATTCCTACATACAAGCCATTTTCATAAGGACTCATTGTCCAAAAGGCAGTATTACTTCCATTAGGGATATTTTTGCTTAACTCCTGATAAAATGGAAGTCTAATATAAGAATCACTTTGTTCTTGATATACAACTGATCTTTCATTAATTGCATTTTTTATTTTTTCATTTCCATTGATTAAATTCTGATTTAACGTCTGATAAACAGTAGAATTCTTCCATTCATTACTATCTCCAAAAATTCCAGTCTTATAATTATTTTTTAATATCATCGTAACACTTCTGTCATCATTAGACATTACCAACCATTCTAAATCAGACCATACAATTGTCTCCCCTATATTATAATCCCTTTTAGGAAGTGCATTATTATACATAATAATTGGTTGTTCTAATTTTTCTGGAAATAATTCATAATGGTAAGTTAAATCCTCTTGTAATGTGACACGTACCGTATAGTCTTTTTCGTCTTTTATACTCTCTTTTGTTTTTGGATCATATGTATTGGAATTTAAAAATTGATGTTCCATTAATTCTCCTAAATAAATATGAATATAGTCCCCTTCTATAGAAAAATCATAATATTCATTTTTTGTATATTTCTCTAAGTTACTTTGTAAATAAGCCTCTGTTGCCAAAAAGATATTATTCAAAAAACTTTGATATTGATTTTCCTTTTGTTTTTTAAGTAATCCTGTAATAGAAGGAACTGCAATCAAAAGAATAACAGCTAGTATGGTAAATATACCCAATAATTCAATTAATGTAAAACCCTTTTTTTTCATTTAAACCACCTATTTAACTATTCTTATTTTATATCTTTTTCGTTTTTTTATCAAGCAAATTTATAAATTTGCTCAAACAAAAAAGGAATCATTTTAGATTTCCTTATGAGTACAACCTGCTAAATAAATAGCTGTTCTAACCATCTGGGCACTATAACCCATTTCATTATCATACCATGCAACGACTTTTACAAGTTGTTCACCATCTACTTCAAGAACATCTGTCAGTAAGCCATCTACCAATGCTCCTGTATGAGATCCAATGATATCACTGGATACAATAGGATCTTCTGTATATTGGATGGTCTCGTTTTGGTTACTTGCAAAACAATGATTGATTTCCTCTACTGTTACATTTTTGTTAAGACGCAATGTCAAATCCACCATAGAACCAGTTGTTGTTGGAACACGTATCGCATTTCCGTCTAGCTTTCCTTCTAGCTGTGGAATTACTTTTCCTATTGCACTTGCTGCTCCTGTTGAAGTAGGAACAATATTAGCAGCTGCAGCACGACCACGACGTGAACGAATTCCTTTTTTATGAGCCACATCTAGTACAGCTTGATCGCCTGTATATGCATGTATCGTCGTCATGTATCCAGATTGGATTCCAAACTCATGCTCTAAAATAGAAAGCACTGGTGCCAAACAATTGGTCGTACAACTTGCCGCACTAATGATTTCCTCACTGCCATCTAAAATTTGTTCATTGACATGATATACAATCGTTTTTAAATCTCCCTTAGCTGGTGCTGATATGATGACATGTTTTGCTCCCGCATCAATATGCGCATGTGCTTTCTCCTTTTCTGTAAAAACACCTGTACATTCAAATACTTGATCTACTTGAAGTTTCCTCCAAGGCAAATTAGCAGGATCTTTTTCTGCATAAACTGGAATGTGTCTTCCTTTTACAATCAGTTCATTTCCTTCAAATGAAATATCCTCTTTTAAATATACACGGTGAGATGTATCATATTTTAATAGATAAGCTAACTGCTCTGCATCTGTTAAATCATTAATCGCAACCACTTCTAAATCAGGTGTTTCTTCTATAATACGAAAAACAAGTCTTCCAATTCTTCCAAAACCATTAATCGCAACTCTAGTCATGTTCATTCCTTCTTTCTATTACCGAAAACAACTTTCTCCAATGAATTCTCTTAAGATAGAATCATTTGGAATATCATCACTTGGAATCGGTAAAAAATTTCTTAAAAAATTAATCAAACGTAATGCCTCAGGATACATTTCATCCTCTTCTGAAACCGAAAATAACAGTGGTTCTGCATACGTTTTTAATATACCAAGTTCATATAACAAAGCAGAATTGATAATCGCATCCGCTTGATCTTGGTAAGGGAATATATACTTTTCTTCTCCCTCGCGGATACTTTTCCACATTCTGAGTGTTTCAGCTGCACTATGAGAACGATATTTATTATCACGAACAATTCTTCTTAACTTTCTAGTATCACTGGTATGAATTCGGTTATGATTGTCAATATTGAGTTGAGTGAGAGGACTGATATAAATTTTAAATTTATTTCTTCTTTCAATGGAGATAGTCAGATCATCATTTAAGCCATGTAGTCCTTCAATGATAATGACATCATCTTCTCCCATCTGTAACGTTTTCCCATTGTATTCTCTTTTACCAAGTACAAAATTATATTCCGGCAACTCTACTTTCTCTCCATCTAATAATTTTGTCAAATGCTTATTAAATAAAGTTACATCAACCGCATTCAATGATTCAAAATCGAGTTCGCCATTTTCTAATCTTGGAGTTTTATCCCGATCATAGAAATAGTCATCTATTGAAATTTGATGTGTTTTGATTCCTTTGCTTTGTAGGTAAACTTCCAATTTTTTAGATGTGGTTGTTTTTCCAGAGGAAGAAGGACCAGCAATCAAAATTAATTTTATTTTTTTATGATTTTCAGCAATCTCATCTGCAATGCGAGATAATTGGCTGTTATAATAGGCTTCTGATAAACGAATTAATTCATTATATCTTCCCTGTGAAACAATTTCATTCAAATCGGCTGCATTGCGAATCCCAATCTGATCTCCCCATTTGGTATAATTTAAAAACGTATCAAATAACATACCATGGTGGACATAATCTAGTGTACACTCTGGATTATAAGTAGTTGGATAGCTTAAGACAAAACCATTGTCTTTTATAAAAGTGAGTTTAAAATCGTCTATTTGTTTTGTACTATAAGCAAGTTCACCATAGAAATAGTCATATAAATCATCAATTCGATACAAATTGATATAACTATTACTAATATACCTTAATACCTTTACCTTATCCATCTGTTTTTTCTTTTTAAAAAATTTAATCGCATCAAAACGTGAAACACTCACCTTTTGGATAATCAAATCTTGTGATACAATTTCATACATTTCATCTTCAATTTGTTTTACTAATTTTTTATCAATTGAAGCATTTTCCACTTCACAATAAAAACCTTTGTCAATCGAATGTTCAATTATTACTTCGGCTTTTTCACCCAAAATATGCTTGATTGCTAGAATCAATACCAGTTGAGCTGTTCTACCATAAATACTATTTCCCATCCCACTACTTCTATCATAAAAATCAACCGTACAACTTCTTGTAATTGGTTCATTTAATTCCGTAATATTATTATCTACTTTTCCGACTAAAATTGGATAATTGTAATAACGATCAAAGGCATGGCTGATTTCTAGTAATGTCGCACCTACTGGAAACTCTTTAGTTTCCATATCTTTGTAATTTACTTTAATGGTTCTTGGCATAATATCCCTCTTATTCTCATACTACATTCATTTTATCAAAAAAGTGTAATTTTGTCACATCTTTTTTTGCATAAACCAAAGAATTCTATCCTATGATATAAATAGAGAGGATGATTACATGAGTTTAGTGCCAACAGTAATTGAAAAAAGCAATAATGGAGAACGTGCTTATGACATATACTCTAGATTATTAAAAGATCGTATTATTATTTTATGTGGTGAAATCGATGATGTGAGTTCCAACACCATTGTAGCTCAACTATTATATTTAGATTCCATCAATCATGATGATATTAGTATCTACATCAATTCTCCAGGAGGCAGTGTAACAGCAGGAATGGCGATTTATGATACGATGCATTTTATCAAAAGTGATGTTTCCACAATCTGTGTAGGAATGGCTGCAAGTATGGCTGCATTTTTGTTATCCAGTGGTACAAAAGGTAAAAGATGTTGTCTTCCCAATAGTGAGGTGATGATTCATCAACCGTTAGGTGGTGCACAAGGGCAAGCGACTGAGATTAAAATCGCTGCAGAGCGTATTTTAAAGTTACGTGATAAATTAAATCATATGCTTTCTGAAAATACAGGCAAAGATTTAAAAACAATTGAGGTAGATACTGAAAGAGATTATTTTTTAAGTGCAGAGGAATCTTTATCATATGGTCTTGTGGATAAAATCTTATAAATGCTTGACAAAAAATTAATTTTTTATTATTGTATATATATAGGAGGAGAGAAAAAATGAAAAAGTATTTAGCTGTTGGATTGGCAGTTGTAATGATGGGATTTGCAACTGGATGTGGGAGTACAAAAACCTTAAAATGTACTATGGACCAAAATGTAGCCATGATGGATATGAAGCAAACAATCAATATCACCTTTAAAAAAGATACTGTTACAAAAATGGAAGTAATTCAAGATGTAAAAGTAGATGATAGTTATTCTTCATATATGAGCGAAATTGAAAAATCTTTGGAACAAGAAATGGATGAATACAAAGAAAAAGGTCTTAATGTAACGACTAAAACAAATGGAAATAATATTAAAGTTTCTATGGTTGCAGATCTCACAAAAATGAGCGATGAAGACAAAGAAAGTCTTGATTTAGTAGACGCTAAAGGAAAACTTACATCAATCACTCTAAGCCGATGTAGGAAAAATGAGCGATGCAAAAAAAGCCCTTGAAGAACAAGGATACAAATGTAAGTAACATTCCAATTGGAATGTTTTTTCATTTTAAAAAGAACAGTTGTCCTGTTCTTTATCGATTTTGACTTTCTAAAGCTTGTTCACCTAAACGAACGAGCCTTCTTGTCATTTCGCCACCAACGGTACCATTTAATCTAGAAGTTGTATCGGCTCCTAAAGTGATACCTAGTTCATTTGCGATTTCATATTTTAAATTTTCAATTGCCTGTTTTGATCCAGGAACAACTAATTTATTATTCAAATGACTCATTACAGCTCACCACCTTATACTATTATTGTTCCCTAATACATAAAATATATAGATGGTAATTTTTGATAGCTCTAAAAAAAGACAGTAACGTTTCACTGTCCATTTTATAGTCATTATTTAGCTTGGTAATTTGAACCACCTAAGTGTTGTTCACCCATTTGAACTAAACGTCTAGTAATTTCACCACCAACTGATCCGTTAGCTCTACTAGTTGCATCTGGTCCCATGTTAACACCTAATTCACTAGCGATTTCATATTTCATCTTATCGATAGCTTGTTTAGCTCCAGGAACTACCATTTTATTAGTATTGTTTTTCATATGTTTCACCTCCTGTACACTAATATCATGTCCATGGAGGTTTTTTTCATACTATTTTTTTAATGGTAATTTATGGTTATAAATAAGAACTTGTATTGGTTTCAAATGTTGTAATTGTTTCCATATGTGCAATGCATTCTTCTATTAATGTTTCATAGTCAAAACGATTTTCATAGGCAATCGCTTTTTCTATATCTGGATAAATCACAGGATGTTTTGGCAAAAAGATAGTACAACAATCTTCATATGGTAAAATACTCGTCTCATAAGTTTCTATTTTTTTAGCAAGTTCAATGATTTCCAATTTATCCATACAAGCAACTGGTCGAATCACTGGCAAATTCGTAACAGAATTGATTACAACCATACTATCTAATGTTTGGCTTGCTACTTGGCCAACACTTTCGCCATTGATGATTACCTTACACTTATGCAGTTTACAAACTCTTTCTGCAATACGATACATCATTCTTCTCATAATGGTAATAATATAACTATCTGGAACATTTTTATAAATTTCCTCTTGAATTTTAGTAAAAGGAATGACATTCACCTTAATATTTCCGGAATATTGATTGATGATAGAAGCAAGTTGGATTACTTTGTTTTTTGCTTCTAAACTCGTATGTGGAGGCGACTCAAAATAAAGGCATTCTAAATCAATTCCACGTTTTAAAGACAAATATCCAGCAACTGGGCTATCAATTCCCCCAGAAAGCATGAGTAAGCCTTTTCCTTGTACACCTACTGGATATCCACCATTTCCTTTCATTTCATTTGTATAAATGAATGTTCCTTCATTACGAATTTCAATATGAATTCGTACATCTGGATGGTGAACATCTACTTTTAAAGTTGTATTTTTTAAGATAAAACCTCCCATTTTATTATTAAATTCCATACTTGGAATTGGAAATCTTTTATCTGCTCTTTTGGTTTCTACTTTAAAAGTTTGGTATGGCTCATTTTGTAATAATTCTAATATTTTTGTTTCAATATCTTCTATATTAGTATTTACTTTATGACAAATCACTATACCATGAATTCCAAAAACATTTTGTAATTTTGAAACGATGGCATTACAATCTTTTGAGTGACAAGAAATATACATACGAACTCTATCTTTTTGAATTGTAATTTCATATTCTTTTAAAATATTTTTGATATTATTGGTTAACAATGTGATAAAGGTATTTCGATTTGCTTTTTTAGTCGTTAATTCTCCATATTTGATCATTAATAATTGATTCATATTTACCACCTTATTTCAAAATTAATTGCACTATTAGTGAATATATTGTTACTTATATTAGGGAAACTTAATTGCTTGAGTACTTGCCGACTTCTTACATAGGAAGGAGGCTTGAGATTATGAAAAAAAGAATTTTATTATAAAATTTTTACAACACATAATTCTCATTTTATTCTTTCTACTATTGATTATTGCAGAAATAAAAAAATAGTACTCTAATCAGCATAGATTAAAGTACAAACTCTTACTAAGGTAAGTACTCAACATGACAAAGTTAAGTATTCCCTTTTTATTTTATGAAGTTTCCTTCATCTATATACATGATAACATAATTGATATTTTATTGCAAGCACTTATGAATTGATAGAAAACAATATATATTATTACACTATTAGTGAATGTATTGTATACTTATTTTAGGGAAACTTAATTGTTGAGTACTTGCCTGCTTCTTATATAGGAAGGAGGTTTGAGATTATGAAAAAAAGAATTTTCATTATAAAGTTTTTACAACACATAATTCTCATTTTATTCTTTCTACTATTGATTATTGCAGAAATAAAAAAATAGTACTCTAATCAGTTATAGATTAAGAGTACAACCCAATTTTAGGTAAGTACTCAACACACCAAAGTTAAGTATTCCCTTTTTATTTTATGAAGTTTCCTTCATCTGTATACATCATAGCATAATTGATATTTTATTGCAAGCACTTATGAACTAGTTGCATATCACTTTTAGATATCTTTTAGAATTTTTGAAAATGCAGTAGGTAAAGAGTATTTTGTACTCATTTCTTCTAAAGTTACCCATATATAAGTATTATTTTTTTGATTCAAATCAATGAAATATCCATCCATTTCCCATTCTAAATGAGTAAATATATGTTTATATTTTCCTAGTGGAGAAATCTTTTTATAGGAAATATCCTGATTATTAAGATATTCTTTTACTTCATTTAAATCCATCGAACAATCTATATTGGGAAATTCATAAAGAGATGCGAGTAAACCATGAGCTGGTCTTTTTTGAATTGCATATTCATTTTCATAGCAAAAAACAAATACAACCTTTGATATGGTTTTTCTCTTTTGCTTTTTTGTTTTCACAGGTAGCATCGCAATTAGTCCTTTTTGATTGGCACAACAAATAGAGGCAACTGGACAAATATTACATCTAGGTAAACCATTTGGTATACATATGGTTGCACCCAGTTCCATCATAGCTTGATTGAAATTTCCAGATTCTTTTTCTGGCATATATGGTTTTAATAAATTTTCATATTTTGTCTTGGTTTTCGGATCAGCAATGTCATCATAATTACCCAAAATACGTGTAATCACACGTAATACATTTCCATCTACCGCAGGCACTTTTTCTTGATAAGCAATAGAAGCGATCGCTCCAGCGGTATAAGTACCAATTCCAGGTAATTTTAGTAATTCAGTATAAGTACTAGGTAATACATCTTTTCCTTCCTGAAGTAGTTGTTTTGCTGCTTTTTGAAGATTACGTGCTCTACTATAGTATCCAAGACCTTGCCATAATTTTAACAATTGATCTTCTGAAATAGTGGCTAATGTTTTGACATTAGGAATTTCCTGAATAAAACGATTGTAATAATCAATTACTGCTTCTACCCTTGTTTGTTGTAACATTATTTCAGAAATCCATATATGGTAGGCATCCTGATCCCTTCTCCATGGCAAATCTCTTTTATGAGTATCATACCATATCAATAAAAGTAGGATACAATCGATTAAGATTTGGTTTTCTTTTACATTATTTTTCATGAAAATCATTTCTGCTTTCCATTCATTGGATAATTATCTACCTGTAAATCATTTATTTTTGATTGTCTTGCATAGTTAATTAAAGCATTTGCTTCAAATGTAACAATACTTCTACCTGAACCCCAATATAGTTCTGAATTCATCCAATTTTCTTCATCAGAATACCCGTTTTTTACTCCCACTAATGAATACTTTATATCTGGTAAATATTTTAAGAAAATAGAATAACATCTTTTGAGATGAAAATCTGATGTAATTAACATAATATTGCTCAATGTACTAATGTCCATTTCTTCTTTCAATAATTTCAATGAATAAGAGACGTTTTCAAATGAATTATTAGACTGATTCTCAATCAAAACATGATTTCGTGGCACACCATATTGAAAGGCCAAATCAGCCATTTTTTCTGCTTCTGATAAACAATCATCTTCCTTAGCTGTAACTCCACCACTTCCACCAGTAAATAATAATAATTTGGTCCGTTTTTGATGATACATATCTACAGCTTTCTTTGTTCTTTCTAAAATCATATTACTATTTCCAAAAACAATAGCAACATCGCAATTTTCTTGGTTATCAGCTATTCCACCAAAAACAATAGTGCTAATTTGCTCATCTGTTAAATCACAAATAATTTTACTATCTGGTTTCCCATTCCGATATATATTTTGAAGCGAACTATTATCAATTTGAGAAAGTTTCATATTTACACAACTCCTTTATATTCATTTTAAATCATTTTTTAACATTTCTTAACTTCATTCCTAATTGAATTCCAGCATCAATGTCTTCTTTCCTCATTGGTACTCTAGATTTATGATTGATGAATATAGATGGATCTCGTTCTTCTAAACTTTTATAATAAGTTCTAATAGAAAATTCATTTCTTAACATTTCTAGATAATTATTGAAGGATGTTTGGATCAATTCTCTAGCAGCAATCAACTTCATTTTTTTCAATGTATTTTCTATACTTTTGGGCTCTATTGACCACTCTTTTTGTAAAATAAAATCTCCGCCACCAATCTTGCATGAGGCTAATCCAACCTGTTGTTTTTCATTATATAAACGAACTAAATTAGCAATAATACTAATATTTACAAGGGATTCCTCCTCAAGAGAGAAGTTTTCAAATCGATAATAAGGTTCTGGTATATAAATACCCCATCCATGATTTTGACTGGCAATACACCTTGCTTGAAAAAAGTACGGAGTAATATATAATTCTCTTTCATTGTTTGTAAAATAATATTCCGGTTTTACAATTACATCTGGTTCTAATTCAGCTAATAATTGAAGATTATCATATTCTTTTCTAATAGTTCCATTTTTGACCGCAGGTTGACCGACTAAAACTGTATATTGCCTTAAATTGGTTTCTAAAACATAAACCAATTCTGTATCTCCATAATTAATAAATTGAAGATACATATTTTCACTAAACAATTCTGGCGCACATGAACGAATATCCTCATTAAATACCTGTGCTAAAAACTTTTCTGTTTTTATATATTCTTCTAATCCATCCTGACCCTGTAATAAATTTTGATACTCAAATCCACTGCTGGGAATCCCTAACTTTTGTTCCATAAATTATCCCCCAATCTGATATATACATATTATAACATAAAATGAAATATATAAAAACCGCACCACTTTCAAGGTTCAAGTTTAGTATCTTAATGATATTCTTAAAAAGGACATACAGTAACTTTTAATAGTATACATTTCTTATCCCAAGTTCTTTATATGTATAATATTTCTTTAAAATCTTACCTATGATAGCTATATTATCTTCCTGATAGTCTCCTAGATTACCATGATACTCCGGATTCAACAATTTTAATTTTCCGCCTTTTTGTATTTGAAAAATAAATTTATTTGCTACATCTATAATACATCTATTTTCTTTATTTATTAAAATTGCTTGATGATTAACTCTTTCTATAGCTGGATTGACTCTATGCCAAATTCCATTATTACTATCTACCCATATATATATTAATGATGGATCAAAACCTAAGAAACATAACAAATCGTAGAGAAATTCTGTAGCATGCCAGCAGCAACAAATTCCATACATAATATGGACTCCTTGACTTATTTCTGATGGTAATCCAAGATAGTCATAGTCATCATCAAACTGAACTTTCTCATTTACACTAAAAAGTCCACTATGCAACATGTGAAATACTATTTTTGAGTATTCTAATTCACTTGTTGCATTATATTGTTGTAGATAATTTTTAAGATTAAATAAAATCATCTTATATGCATCATTAATTATTTTTTTATCATTATCAGTAAATGTACCCATTTAAACCTCCAAAAATATATATTGATCTTGTTAATATGCAAGTGTATTTACTAAATTTGAAAAAGCAATTTAATAATTGTTGTTAATTATATCATATTTTCAGGCATATTAAAACTCGAAACAAAGTTCGAGTATCAATCAACTGGTACCCTTTTGTAAGGGGTACGATAACTTTTTTATTATAATAAATCATTTATAATTTCATTTAATTCTGGAATCTTATAGATTCTATGATAGCCATCAAAATGATCATAATATTTTAAATACATTTTTGTGGCATTTGTATCTTCTATAAATCTATCAAACTCATCCATATTACCTATTGTCTCATCAGAATATAGGCAATATTTATTATTTAAATTATCTTTAACAAAATCTAATACCTCACTTTTTACAATTGATTGCTTTGTAATAGCAACTATGTAATCATTTCTTTCTATTTTTCCTTCATATACTCCTCTTGGGGCAACTGCTATATAAGCTTTAGGAATAAACTTAAACTCTTCACAAAATCTTATAAAATATGGATTTCCAATAGAATGGGCAATAACTATAGAATTACTATTTAAGCCCCCATTATTATAATAAAACTCTAATATACTTTTAAACTTTTCATAACTTGATTCTGCTCTAATTGGAAATTCTGGCAATATTACATCTATTTCTTTTTGACTGAATACCTCTTTTATATCAGATCCCCACATTTTTAAAGTATCTCCATTTAAAGAATGTAAAACAAATATATTAGATACATTTTTCTTTTTAGCTGTTTCAAGTTCTAGTATATTTAAAAATTCATCATTCATTGCAGCGGCATGGAAACCATCAATACTTTTAATACTTGCCCCAGCCATTTTACAAAGAAACAATCCTGGTTCATAGTCCCAAGGCTTGTCACTTCTAAA
This sequence comes from uncultured Bacilli bacterium, assembly GCA_910576795.1. GTDB lineage: Bacteria > Bacillota_I > Bacilli_A > RF39 > UBA660 > UBA5026. The sequence continues at coordinate 10,458 of CAJTIX010000004.1, read as the reverse complement.
GACCGCACCATGAATTCTTCCAGCAGCTAAAAAAGCCATAGAAACACATACTCCACCATAATTTCTTCTATTAGATGAATATTTTCTCATTCTTTGCATACAGGGTAAATTATTGTTACCATCTATTGCATAAAGGGTATTTTTTATAGGAACTTCATTAACATTAATCAATTGATCATTTAAATATGCCCCTGTTTCGTCTGCATAGTAAAATTCATTTATTCGAGGTAAACTTATAACACTTGCTATTGTATTACCATTTTTCACACAAGCAATTTGTATTCCCCATAAAGGTAAATTATTAGCAAAATTTATTGTTCCATCAATTGGATCTATAATAAAACAATTGTCAGTTACCTGATTATTAGTATTATATTCCTCACTTACTATGTTAAAATCTGGATATTCTTCCTTTATCTTGTTTATAATATAATCTTCAATTTTTAAATCTAGACTAGTTACTAAATCATTTTCAGCACCCTTTGATTCAACTTTAAAATCTTGTATAGATATATCTTCTGCCTCTCTAACTGTTTGTTTTAGAAATTCTATTTCTTTCATATATTTATCCCTTTCTAATGAATAAAAACTATAACTATGAAAAATTTGACAACATGTAAGTATAGTTTCTAATTAAACTTAATTCAATCTCTATAAACATTTTATCATATTTTAGGCATATTAAAACTCGAAAAATTCGAGTTTGGTATCTCAATGGTACCGGCCAAGGGACTTGAACCCTCACAGTATTGCTACCAATGGATTTTGAGTCCATCGCGTCTACCATTCCGCCAGGCCGGCGAATAACAACAAACAAATTATAACATACTTCTGATATGAAATTCAATGTTTATTGTTTTAAATTTATTCATTTTCGTGATATTTTGATTCAAATAAATCTTTTTCTTCTTCTGAAACTTCTTCAATAGGTTCTAACTTAGGTAACTGTTCCAAACTAGATAAACCAAAATAATCTAAAAAATCTTTAGTGACACCATATAAAATAGGCCTCCCAGGAGCATCCGATCTTCCGGTTTCACGAATCAAACCTTTGGACAATAATCTACGAATAATATGACTACTACCAATGCCACGGATTTCATCCACTGAAATTCTCGTAATAGGTTCATTATAGGCGATAATTGCTAATGTTTCTAAAGCTGCCTGACTGAGCAAACTATCGTCCTCTGTTTCCACCAATTTTTGATAATATTCCTTATGTTCCTTTTTTGTCGTTAATTTTAAATGATTACCAAGTGCACTCAAACGAATGCCACGTTCTTCTTTTACATAACTATCTTGTAATTGTTGTAATAAAGAAATCAATGTTTTTTGATCTACCTCTAAAATATCCATAGCTTGATTCATTGATAGACCATCTTCTCCAACTACAAATAACAATCCTTCTAGTACTGCTGCTAAATTCACATTACTCACATCCTTTTAACGATAGAATGATTTTACTGAAATTATGTTCCTGCTTAATTTCCAGTTCCTGTTTTTTTGCCAAATCCAAAATGGATAAAAAAGTTACTACGACATAATCTTTTGTCACAATTTCAAACAATTCTTCAAATTCTATTTTTTTCTTTTTCTTTAACATACTACGAATTTCATTACTTCTTACATGAACAGAATATTCTTTTTTTGTAATTTTGGTATGGATTGGTTTTTCTTCCTGTTTTCTTTCTAAAAACTTTTGAAATGCATATAACAAATCTGAAATACCTACATCTCCAAAATGCATTGGAGCATTCTCATCCTTATATTCCGATAAACTATCTGGTAATTTTGTTAAATATTGTTTTCGTTCCAATTCCATTTCCTTGAACTCAGGAGTAATTTCTTTATACTGTTTATATTCAAGAAGACGTTTGATTAAATTTTCCCTTGGATCCTCTTCATAGGTATCCTCTTCTGTTTTTTTCTTTGGTAACAACATAGCTGACTTCATTTCGATGAGTTCAGCTGCTACAATCAAATATTCACTCGCAATATTCAAATTCAATTCTTCCATCGCTTCAATGTATGATAGGTATTGCTTTGTGATTTCCTCTAACTCAATTTCATAAATATCAATATCGGATGATTTAATTAAGTGTAACAATAAATCCATTGGGCCTTCAAACGCATCGATTGTAATTTTATAGTCCATAGTCTCTCACATCCACCATATATTTTAACACATTTTGAATTGATTTGAAATATGAAAATTGATACAATAGCATTAGGTGATTCCAATGAAACAATTTACCATGCGTAACGAATCTTTTACTTGTGAACATTGCGGAAAAATCGTCCCCAAATCCAACTATACAGCACGAGATCATTGTCCATATTGTTTATATTCCAAACACGTAGATATCAATCCAGGAGATCGCATGCATACTTGTAAAGGTTTATTCAAACCCATTGGTATTGAAAAATTTAAAAATACTTATAAAATTATATATCAATGTGAAAAATGTCATCAATTACATAAAAATGTAGCAGAAAATGATGACTCCATAGAAAGAATCATTGAACTTTCGATTGTAAACGAAAAAATCTACTAAACGTAGATTTTTTAAAATAACTCAAATAAATATGGTAATGCGATAATAACAATCAACATCCCTACAAATATCCATATTAACATCCACATAGTACTCTTATCCATTTTTTCTTCTGGAAGATTAGAACGTACTGCTATTTCTGTTTCAGTATCTTTGTGCAAAGAAATTTTCGCATCTGGATGTTCATTTACAGTATCCACAGTTGGTACTTCTGGTTCTATAGGCATCTCCGTATAGGATGATGTATAATCATTCTCCACTGTAGGTACTTCTTCCGTATAAGATACTGGTTCTGGTGTAACTGGAACCACAGGATCTATTACTGGAGCTTCTGTAGTAAATGCATACTGTGTACTAGGTTCTTCTACAATTGGTTGTGGATTAAAATCTGTTGTTTCATATACGGTAGAAGGTTGTTCTACTTCTGGAATAGGAGCTACTGGTTCTAAAGGTTTAATACTATCTAAACCAAACTGATCTTTATTTTCGTTCATTTGAACACCACCTTATTATATATCAATTATATCATTCTTATTAAAATTTGCAAATGTTTTTTGATACTTCCAATTTATCTTATGTAAAATAGTTGTTTTCATTCCCGATCATAAAAGAAAAAAGAAGAAAACCTAATTTTTTTCTCCTTCTGCATATAATCCAAGTAATTTGTCATAAATGCCATGTTCTACTTTATTCAAAGAATTAATTGTAATCTCAAGCGATTTTTGATATTCCCCTTTATAGAACAATCTTTCTGCATAGGTCAAGAATTTATCCAATTCTTCTGTTGTACTGCGATAACGATTTCCATATACAATTGCCATTTCGGCAAACATCGCTGTTTTCATCATTTCTTTGGTTGTATTGTATAATTTTAAAACCAAATCTCTTGCAGTATCTACTCTTGTATTCAAAACACTAATGGTAATTGGTTTTTTCTCTAATTCTTTTACAATTTCTTTGATTGCAACTTGTGCTTCATTAAGTTCTACAAAATAATTTTGTGGAATCACTGGCAAATTGTATTCTCGTATTTTTGTTTTGGATTCTTTTAATATCAATTTTACTTCTTCTAATTGTTGTCTTGCTCTCACTTCGTCCTCTTTCATACTGCCAATAGAATCTAAAATGTTATCCACATTTTCTTCTAAAGCAGATAATTTGATTGTGAGCCCCTCTATTTCTTTTGTGAGTTTTGAGTAGGCAAATGTATTATTCCCTGTATGATCTAATAATACTTTATAATCCCCATTTAAACCTTGTAATGCTTCTTTGACATCACTTAATACCTTTACATCATCATCTGACAAATTGTACAAATTACGAATATCATCGATTTGCGCAAATATATCCTCCATCAATTGATTCATTTTCGTCAGTTTACGGCTAAATACTTTATTGCTTTCTTCATATTCAGATCGATTGACTTTTTCTTTTTCCAAATCCGTAAATAAAGAATCAAAATAGTCAGATAGTACCTTAAGTTCAAATAAACTATCCTCTAAATTTAAAACCTTCGCACGATCCATGATATCGCTTATTTTTTTATTGGCCTCTTTTATATTATATTCTACATTCAGATAATCTAGTGGAAAACCTTCTTGGGTCATCTGATTATGTTCTTCCACTGCCTCTTTCATCTTCTTTGGTAAAATATTGGTTGAAAGTAATATAATGCTTGGTATTTCTTCTACAACTACCGACATATGTTTTAACATTTCATCAATCGATTTAATAATATTGGTTACTTCTGTAAACTCATTGTTTTCCATAGCTGTTTCAAAATTTTCAAATCGTTTGGCTATATTTTCAAATTGTAAATCCATTGGTTTTGCAATCTCACCATAGCCATCTTTTCCACTGCTATATTTTTGATACAAATCCCGGTAAATCGATTTCAAATTGGTAATGATTGCACGATTTCTCTCTTCACTACTCGTAATCTCTTTGATTTCATTTAATAAAAAGTCAGAATTGGTTTTTACTTTATAAATTTCCATTTCTAATTTTGCAATCTTATAAAGTGTGCTTTTATAATCTTGTTGTGATAATGAATAATCCGCTTCTAATAACATATCTGTAATCTTTGGAATTTGATTGCTACGAATCGCATCCAGCCGTTCTGTCCAATTGTTATACATCGCTTCTAATTTTTCATTTTTTAGGTAAGATTCTACTTTCGAAAGTTCTGGAATAATAGGGGCACTATCGATTTTATTTTTCTCGACTTCCAAATGTTCTAATTGTTTTTTAATCACATGACTTTTTCGTTTTTGAATGATCAACAAAATGACTAAAATTGCAATAAAGGCGACAACTGCAAATGTAATCATCATAAGAACAATGGTATCCAAAAATATCACCTCGCTATCATAATACTATTATCATTCTACCACATTTCGACATTTTTTTACACTTTTTTTGTAAATTTAACCAATTTTGAACTTTTTATAGAGCGTTTGGTATTGACTTACAAGGAAAAACATAATATAATTGTAACTGCGTATTGAACTTGAGCAGCTCTATTTGAAGCGGATAACGTGTTTATTACCATTTGGGTTATTGTGTAACTCTAGCTGCAGAGCGAAAATATTAAAGTAAACACCCTATTCACTTGCGAATAGTCTCTTGTGTTACGCAAGAAGGAGGAAAATGTATGTCAAGATACACTGGTTCTACTTATAGAAAATCTCGTCGTTTCGGGTTTTCTGTATTAGAAAACGGGAAAGAATTGGCACGTCGTCCATATGCTCCAGGGCAACATGGAAATGGAAGGGCCAAAAAACTATCAGATTATGGAACACAATTACAAGAAAAACAAAAAGTAAGATTCATGTATGGAATCAATGAAAAACAATTCAGAAAAACATTTGATGAAGCTGGTAAATTAAAAGGTGTTCATGGTGAAGATTTCTTAAAATTACTAGAAAGCAGACTTGATAATTTAGTTTATCGTATTGGATTTGCAACTACTAGAAAAGGTGCAAGACAATTGGTAAACCATGGACATATTACTGTAAATGGAGAAAAAGTAAATATTCCATCTTATAGATGTAAGCCAGGAGATATAATTGGTGTCAAAGAGCAAGCCAAAGAACATCCAGCTATGAAACAATCATTAGAAACAATCCATAATCGTGTTGAATTCATTACATATGATGAAGCTAAAATGACAGGAACTTATGTAAGATATCCTGAAAGAAGCGAACTCAATGCCGACATCAATGAGTCATTAATCGTTGAATTCTACAACAGATAAGAGTCAAGCAAGACTCTTTTTTTGTGAACGAAAACATGATACAATAATAATAGGTGATTTAAGTGAAATTAAAGCGAAAAAATATCATTCTTCTTTGTATCTCATTACTATCTATTATTTGCATTACCATTGCGATTATTCGTATTATCCAGTGGCAAAATGATAATAAGCATACCAAAAAGATGGTAGATGAAATCTCTCAGATTGTAGATGTCCAGGAGGTAACTGATCCAGATGATATGGAAGTGGTTGAACAGGTGGAAGAAGTAGAGGAATCCAATCCATATTGGGATTATATCAAAATGAATTTAATTCATGTGGATTTTGGGGAACTAAAGAATATGAATCCATCTACTGTAGGTTGGATTCAAGTAAATGGAACTAACATCAATTATCCATTTGTACAAGCAAATGATAATCAATATTATTTGACACATTCTTTTGATAAAAGTTACAATTCAGCAGGATGGGTATTTCTAGATTATAGAAACAATTTATCCACTTTAGATAAAAATACAATTATTTATGCGCATGGAAGATTAGATACAACAATGTTTGGATCTTTAAAAAATATTCTTTCCAGTGGTTGGTTAAATAATACCAATAATTATGTCATTAAGTTATCCACAGAGTATGAAAATACATTATGGCAAGTATTTAGTGTATACCATATTGCAACAACCAATGATTATATTCGAACAAACTTTAAAAACAATCAAAACTTTCTAGACTTTGCAAATATGTTAATGAACAGAAGTACACATAATTTTAACACCACAATAAATGAAAATGATCATATTCTTACTTTATCAACCTGTTATAATGATCGTGAAAAAGTTGTTTTACACGCTAAGTTAATCAAAAAAGAAACAAGATAATCAAAATCTTGTTTTTAATTATATGAAAAGAGACAACTCGCGTCATCCCTTTCTATGATTCATTTTCTTTTTTCTTATAGGTAATACCTGTAATAGATATTCCAATCAATCCTACTATTCCAAGACCTATATAATTCATAATTCCATCATATGTATTTGGAACATTTTCTGTGATTGCATCTTCCGCTACTCTTTTTTCAGCAATTGTATAAACACTGAAGTGGTTTGTTGTGAAATGTGCAAGTCCATCCATTACTGTAATTGGGTGTTCTTCAATTGTTCCATCATCATGAATGTAGTATGCTACTAATTCTTTATTTAACATAGTTTCTGGAATTGGAATTTTTACTTGGAATAACCCATCTTTTAATTTTGAAATAAATTGTTTTGCAGTAGATGAGAATAATTTTAAATCATAAATAATTGCATCTTTTACTTTTAATTTTGATGTAATTTCTTGATATTGTTCATTTTCTTTTGTAATTTCTGTTACTTGAATAGTAGTATCAAGTGGTACATCTGGGGAAGTTGTTTCAATAGAGATTCCTGTTACAAAATCATTATTCTTGTATTCAACTTCTTCTTTTACTTTAGAAGAATTTTTGATAATTAAGAATGGAATCGTATTTTCACCATAAGTTAAATTATAGTAGCTTTCTATTTTTGTAATATCATAACCTAACTCTTCTGATATAAATTCTACTTCATCCTTATTACTGATATCAATTAAGTCACTTACTTTACCACCATAAGTTATTTTTACACTATCATTTTTTAAATATGCATTGATTCTTTTTTGTGCAGCTACAATATAAGCTTCATTCTTATTTTCAGTGGTATCTGAAATATAAATTACGTTATTTTTTTGTGCTCCACCTTGTTTTAACATTCCATAAATAGTATTGTTATACATTATTGCAAAGCCACCTGCACATCCAGATGTGAATGGATCACCCCATCCCATTCTAGCATCTAAAACACCTGTCATATTTCCTAAATAAGCTTTCGCTTCGCTAGAGAAATTGATCATTAGATTTTCATTACCAAAATCATTATCCTTAAAGTTCTTACTTACCAAGTAATTAATCAATTCCAAATCTTCTAATAGGAACATTTTACCATCAGGGTATGCAGCAATCATATTATTTACAATTGCAGATATATTAGGGTCTAAATTGGTTTCATAAGCAATTTTTAATGCATGGGTTTCTCCAGTTTCGGTAGAATAAACATCACAAGTTGTGTAATCATCACTGCAAGCACCTACATAAAAATATCCATTTTCTGTATCAAATGCTCTAAGATAAGAACCTACTATAAGATCTGCTGTTTCAATATCCGTTGGTGTTACAGATTTAATAGGTAATTGATTATTAGTGGTTAATCTTTTAAATACATCACTGAATTGTTCTTCACCATAAACGATTTTTACTGGGTGTCTCTCAACTTCATAAGTGGTGGAAGAATCCCCTGTTTGTACACTTTGATGTAGAGCAATATCACAAACTGTTTGATCTTCATTACATGATCTAACACTAAAATAATAACTATCGCTGGTGATACTATTGAGATAATTGCTTAATAAGTTTCTTTTTTCACCAATAGTACTTCCATGTAATGTAATCGTTCCATTCGTTAATTTCTTGAATTCTTCACTATATTCCTCTTTATAAGTAATTTTGATTGCATGAGTCTCTAGTTGTTTTACTGTATAATTACCATTTTCCTGTTTAGTATGTTCATATAAGGCAACATCACAAATGGATTTATCCTCATTGCAAGATCTAATGTTATATGATTTATAACTGGAAGCATCATAGTCATGTGCATTGAATGGATTGAAATATATATTTACAAAATTTGTATATTGATCAATACTATTACTTTTTATAATCAATGAACCATTTGTGGCCTTTTTAAATTCTTCACTATATCCTTTTTGATATGTCACTTTTACTACATGACGTTCTAACTCTTTTTGATTATAGTTCGTTGTATCAACAGTAGATCGAACAATATCACAAACAGTAGAATCTGCATTGCAGTTAAATACACTGTAACTATCATATGATGGAGTAGCATACACATTAAATGGCGCTAAATAATCACGAATCATGTCTATTGGTGTTCTATAGGTATCTCCATATAGAGTTAATGTCCCATTACTGGTTATTTTCTTAAATTGTTCACTATATTCCTCTTTGTAGTTTACCTTAACAGTATGTCTTTCTATTTCGACACTGTTTGTTGATCCATTTTCCATTTTATAAGTTTCACGTAAAATGATATCACATTGTGTAGAATCTTCATTACATGTACCTAACCAATATGAATATTGATCATTTGAAAAATTATTTAAATGTAGATAAATTATGTTAGAAACTGATCCATTGGTTGTATTCGTAATTGTGATTGCATCTGTTCCTATCTTTTTAAATACATCACTATATTTTTCTGCATATTTGATTTGAATATCATGCTCTTCATAATTGCCATTCGCATCATTGAGCGCAATTGTGCATGTATCATAAGCTTCATTACAACTTCCTAATACAAATTGTGTATTATTTTTTTGATTCCATTGTTGCAAATAAGCTGTTACTAAATTACCCTTAGCTTCTAAACTACCACTGGTAATTGTGATTGTTCCATCACTCGTAAATTTTTGGAATTCTGTTCCATATTCTTCTGCATTTACATTCGTTGCAAATCCTAGGCAACCAATTACAGTTACCAATAACATTACTATCTTTTTGTTCATATCCTCTTTCCTCTCTATTAATAAATAGTATATCCCCCACCAGCTTTTCTGTCAACCTTTTTGAAAAAATTTATCCAACAAAAAAATCGCATTTCTGCGAGTTTGATTTCCTTATGATTATTGGAATTTTTTATTTTCTCATTTGAAAAGTACGAATGCGATCTGCAAACTGCAAGTTTTGGATATGGCTATGTAACCAGTCTGGCAATACATTCAAATCTACTTCAGCAACTATTTGAATAATTACAGATACTCCTTGAAATTGATTCACTGGATTTGTAGTTACATAAGTATTGGATTGTATTATAATAAAACCTGCTTGTTCCAAAGTTCCGTTTAAAAATTCAAAAAAATTGTTTTCCCCTAACATTGCTTCATTCATTTTAAAAAATACAGCTGGTTTTTCTTTTCCTAAAGGGAGAAGTGGAAACACTGGTATAACCTCTACTGGTACTTGATACATTTTCGTATAACAATCCTTTAATATTGTCAAACATTCATCCTTTGATAACTCTAATTTTGCCTGCATGAAACTACCTCCTTTTTTTTATGCTATAGAATAACACATTTTAAAGAAAAATACAAATTATGCAAAAATGAAAAATTTTTGTTTGAAGTGCAACAAAGTGAAATTGAAAAAGACATATAAATGTATTACACTTATTATAAGCAAAATAGAAAGGTGTAATATTTATATGTCTAAAGAAAATAATAAACTAAAAACTAAGAAAAATCAATACCATCACTTAAATCGTGATCAAAGGGCTCAAATTGAAATATTAGTAAATGAAGTAGATAAAAATGGTAAAAGAGTCTATTCTAATGCTGATATAGCCAAAAAATTGGGCGTTAACAGAACTACTATATGGAGAGAATTAAAGAATCGTATAAAGTCTAAAATCAATATTAGAATTGGAAAAATAAAGAATAAACCATATAATGTTGAAGATGCCCAATATGATGCAGATTATAAGAGAGCTTTCTCTAAAGCGGTCTATTTAGTGGAAC
>CAJTIX010000003.1 GCA_910576795.1 uncultured Bacilli bacterium | reverse complement strand
AATTATACACTATATACTGTTGTATCGGGGGATACATTATGGCAAATTGCTAGAAGATTTGGCACAACTGTAAGTGCTATTAAAAGTTTAAATGGATTAACAAGCGACGCTTTAAGTATTGGGCAAGTATTAAGAATTCCAAAGGAGAATAATGAACCAAATTATACACTATATACTGTTGTATCGGGGGATACATTATGGCAAATTGCTAGAAGATTTGGCACAACTGTAAGTGCCATTAAAAGTTTAAATGGATTAACAAGCGATGCTTTAAGTATTGGGCAAGTTCTAAGAATCCCTAATCGTTAGGTTCATCTTTTCTCGTATCCTTACATAATACTTTTTTGAAACTAACTTCAATGCATTCATTATAAAACAACCAAAAATAACCATCAAAATAAATTTTTTACTATTTCCAAATTTATATTTGAATAATTTTCCATTATAAGAAATCAATTCATTTAATTTTTTCTCTCTGGTTAAGAAATTAAATATTGGTTTCTTTTTTTATTTCCAGCTTGAATTACTATATTTAGATAATACTTCTTTTTTTGAAATTTCTCTATTTTTCTAGCTTATATACCCTATTTTTATGCAAAAAATAGGGTAATTTTTCATTAAAAAAATATAGCATTTTTCAAATAACTTTTTATAAGTTCTTAAATCTAGTAATAACCTTTATTTATAAGCATTTGTATTATTTTTATTTTCAAAGAATATTCACATATATTTTTATAATTTCTTATAATTTTGCTTTCAAAAGTAGTAAATTGGTAGTAAAAATTATAGGATTGAAGTTTATATAATTTGGATACTTAAAAACTACTATACCTAATGACATCGTAGTTAAGTGTATTTATGAGCGAGACTAGTGGTATGGCCACTAAGTCTTCGCCATAATAAGGATAGTATTACCCTTATTATGTAGCATGAAGCATGTAGCAAATATTTGTAATCAATACTAATTATTAAAATTTTTTATATCAACTAATGGTAATATTTTTAAAATTTTATTTGCTATTTTTCCATAATTTAAATCATTTTTTAATTCATTAGTATCTATCCACTTATAATTAGATATTTCAGTTTCTTCAATTTTTATTTCAGAAATTTTATCTACTATAAATAAATATCTAAAATCAAAATGATAATGTTCTGGCAATTTTAATCTATCATTATATTTTATTAAGTGAGTATCAATGTCAAAAGGAACTAGCTCATTTTCAACTAACTTTAATTGAATTAAATTGACTAATCCCGTTTCTTCTTTTATCTCTCTTTTTGCAGTTTCTAATGGATTTTTATCCTGATTATCCATATGTCCTCCAGGATATAAAAACATTTTTAAATCTTTATGATATAAAACCAAAAATTTATGTTCCTTTTTAGCATAGATAAATCCTCCAGCGACTATATGTCCATCAAAGTTATTCCAATCGGTTATCTGTGTGTTATCATTGCTTTGCAAATAAGTCAATAACTGAGACTGCCTTTTTCTTTCTTCCGGATATAATGACAAATAATCATTTATAGTTTTTAATATATTGTTTATCATCTAGTCCTCCCATATTTTAAAAAAAATTCATTTGTTTACTTGTTTTAATAAATGACTAATAGTATAATATTTAAAGGAATATTTAGTTAGTTTAGGTACTATTCTCCTTTACTTTTAAAAGTGGAAGGAGGTGAAATTATGAGAAAATCAGAGAAATATCTTTGTACTATCATAATACTCCTTATTATTGTGATTTTAGTCATATTAATAAAAATAGTACCAACTGTATAAGTCGGTACTTGAACTATTATTTAGGAATAGTACCTAACTCGTCAAAATTAGGTATTCCCTTTTTTATTTTATGCAAGTTTCCTTGACGTATTCATAATACCACATTTTATTATTAATGTCAAAACTCTTTTTAAAGTAGTAAACTAGTAGTAAATTAAATTAATAAATTTATATATTTGCCTAAAATTAAAGGTTTTATACACATAATCAATATTTTTATTATAAAAACGTAAATTTACACTCTTGACATCAATAGAATAGAGAGACTTTTGTTATTTTTTATTATTAATTAAAAATACTACAATTATGGTATTAATCTATAGTTGATTCTTTTTTATAAAAAAATTGATCATTGGAATATTTTTGACTATCTAACTTAATAACTGTTTCCATTGGATTTTGATTACTATCAACAATTTCGATTTTAATATATACAATATTGTTAAAATTTTTAATTATGAAATCGTTACAACACTCATTATATCCATATGGTTCTTTCATTACATAGGAGTAAGTCTTTAGATATTCTACCAAAGAAAATGGATTATCTGATTCAGCCTGACTTGCATATATTAATCTCTCTTGTCCATCTATTTTAGCAAACAATGAGATTTTTACTCTCTGTGCCATTATGTCTGAAATATTTTGATAATATATATTATTTATATTGATCATCTGATATTTTTTACTAAAGGTTGCATTCCCATTGATAAAAAAGTATCCATCACTTCCCTGAAAGTCATAAATGATAAATTTGTTATAATTACTAAAAAAATAGGTAGCAAATAAAATACACAGTAATGTAATAGTTACTATTAAAGCTTTTATAATATTTTTCTTCATAAATACCTCATTTCATTCTTTAAAATTATCTATTATTTTCTTTAGTTGCACATCTAGAGCTAGCATATTCAAACATAATCTCTTATCTTTTTGGCATTCGATGACATACAACAGGTTGTCTTTCTATAAATAATTGTTCCAATGGAATGTCAAATATATTTGCAATAAATCCTATGTAATCTATCCTTACATTTCTCTTTGCATTTTCTATATTTGAAATATAGTTGGGAGTTGTTCCTAACTTATCGGCCAATTCCTCTTGTGTCCATCCCTTTTTCAGTCGATAATACACTATATTATTAGCTAGCATTTTTCAAGCATAATTTCCGTATTTATAATTCACTTCCATAACTTAATACCTCGCTTATAGCTTACTAACATTTCAGTAATTTATAAAGATACATGGATTTTCTTTCTAAGATTGTCTAGATTAAAATTATCTATCACGATTGATCAATAATTTGTATGACTCAATATTTAATCCTTGGGAAAGTTTTTGAATGGTATCAATATTGACTCTTCTGGCTTTGGATTCTATTAATCCTATATAATTTGTGGAAAGATTAGAAAGTTCAGCGAGTTTTTCTTGAGATATACCTAATTGTTTTCTATAAAATTTTACATTATTAGAAAAAACATTTCTTAATTTCACAAAAATTTCTCCTTTTTTATCATCAGTTATTGAAAATATTACTCAAGTTTCACTCTATCTTCTATTTATTTCAAATTTTTGTTTCTAAATTATAACTAATTATGACCATGAATTGTGAATTTGAATATACCAAATATTTTCGCTTCAATATAGTTTATATTAATACCACTTTCATATGACATTTTAATATGCGTTTGGATAGAATATGCAAATCCATTATATAAAGCCGAACCGCCATCTTTTTGTATAGTGCTAGAATCTACAGAAGCAAAAACTGGCTTTTTATTAAAATAAGTTGGGCATATAATATCCGTAGCCAATATGGAACACCACATCATTATTAGCACTATAACTGAAATAATAGCAATTTTAATCATTCTGTTTTTCATCTATACACCCCCTTTTCTTATAATAATTTAGACTTGGTATTTTAATTGTATCCTAATCTTCAGAATTAAATATTGAATCCATATTTACTATAGAAAATTGATTATCTATAATTTTCATTCAATCAAAAAGATTTACATATAGATTCATTCGTTTTCTTAAATTAATTAGTATTTCTATAAACCTTTTTATAATTCATTCATCTTTTTTGACAAACTCACTTTTACTATTTTATATAATTTTCAAAATGTATTATTTTTCTATTGACATATTATAACTGGTCACTCCATTATTTTAGTTTTTTGATAATAAGATCACTATAAACTCATAATTTTATTTTCGTACTGCAACTTGAAAAGCAAGTCCTATTTTTAAAATACAATTATTTTTTATTGGTTGTAACCCAGTTCTAGATAAACCTAAATTATCTGCAAGAACTTGCTCGGAATATTTGTTCGATAAACAAAATGTATAATATTTCTTTTCTCTGCTATCAAAAGTTTCCAATAAAGGATTTATGATTTCTTCAAAATCCTTCATAAAATTTAAAGTGTATAATTTTGTTGCAACATTTGTTCCAATCTTATCAATATCTCTTGTAGTAGACTGATTATATTTTTCTCCATAATAGGTCCTGATATTCCTTAAACTTTTTTCCGATGCAAAATGCAAAAACTTTGCCTCTTTGTACTCACTAATTAAGTCTATAACATTTTGCCTAGTAAGTACCATATCATATTCCATAATTTGTTTGTTAGTAAACGTATAATGTTCACCAGATACTGATAAATCTTCGCTCATTTTTTGTCCTCTTAACTGATTACTCTTTTTTAAATAATATTAAATTCAATTAAACTATATTTTACCAGTATTGTATCATTTGTCAATTGTTTTGTTTTCTACTAAATTTATTTTTTGATAGGCTATATTTATAAAAAGATGGTAATATGACTTGAAAAATAAATTTTGTCATTCGTTCTCCTATGAGGGCATTTTCTTTTTCCAAAACATCTCCTAATATACTAAAAGAGAAACGATATTGGTTTCTCTCGTTTCTTATCACCTATTATTTTTTCAAAATCGCATCTGTAGGTTTCATTCTTGATATCTTTATAATTGGTATGATACTTGATATCAACATAATCAAATATACAAGTACTAGTATAACAACAAACTGTCTAATTGTAACAATAAACGGTGTTAATAGAACTGGTGTTCCTGCTCTTACTACAGTATTTAAAAGTGATGTAACAACACATAATCCAATCGATGAAATGATAAATGATATTGTTGCTAATACAATACCTTCCCATAAGAATATTTTAACTGTATCTGTACTTCTCGCACCTAAACCTCTTAAAATTCCAATTTCTCTTTTGCGATAACTAATACTTGAAAACATAAAGTTTGCAATTAAGATAACTGTAAATATAATAAGTACAAGTGCTACATAGAAGGCAATTTCTTTCAGGATATTTATAGTTCTAACCATATCATTTACATCATAGCTATAGGTACTTTTAAGTGAAATATCCTCATCATATGGAAATTTTTCCATCAAATTTTTTAATGCAGCTTGACTTTCTTCTAATATAAATACTCCTGTAACAGGTAATTCGTTTACTGTATATTCATCTCCTACAGTAGATGATACATAATAGTAATTATCACTATTTGTAATCAATCCTGTGATTCCTACAATTTCTAAATCATAAGTTTTTGTATCATTATGATATCCAGTTTCTTGTACTTTTAACGTTGCTTTTTGATTTAAGTAGTTAAATTGTTTTACATAATTTGCAAAAAACTCTTTTTCTAATTCTAATTGTTCTCTTCCTAAATTTTCATTGATATATTCTTTTATTTTTTTACGATAATCTTCTTGTGAAAAATTAGTGAGTTGATTTACATTTAATACTACTTCGTTTGGCTTTAGATCACTTGTACTTACCCATTCAGTCCCATTAAAATATTCCAAACTGTTATGAATAATACTAGGAGATATATATAGTCCTTCTTGTCTTATATTTAAAGACTCAGATGAGAGACCAAAATGATAATCATCGCATAATGGTAAATCACTACTTATATCTATCTGTTCTGTAAATCCTTCCATCGCAAATATTTTATTATAGATGTTATTTAAATTTGCTGCATACTCCATATACAAATTGTGTTCTTCTTGAGTAATATCATTATAACCATTTTTAAGATTGTTGTATTTTTCAATTACACTTTTGTATTGACTGGAATCATAATCAATGATTCCTACTATTTTTACACTTCCTCCATCCCCAAAATAATAAGTATGTTCTTCTTGTAATAATTCTTGGTAATCTTTGGGATGATATAATTCATTTTCTTGATTATAAAGGAATACTCCATTTGATATCATCAAATCAGCAATTATATTGGAAATAACAATCTCATTTTTAGCATTTGGTTTTCTTCCGATCAATTTGTAGTTTTCTAAATATTGAAACTTGCTATCCTCTACAATTTCCAATGTCAAACTACCATAATTATAACCATATCCTCCATATTCACTGAAAATATGGAATACTTCATAAAGATTATCATAATCATAAGTACTTCTTACACGATAGGTAAAGAGAGTATCTTGTTTCACATTCTCTAAAATATACTGAATATCTTCTTTCTTTAAATCTACATTATTCCTATTTACAAAATCATCTTCTGTATATCTTCTAAATTTTTCAATTTCTACAAATTTTGCATCTTTTTCTTTTAATAGTTTAGAATGTGCTAAATTGATATCATAACTAGATAATGTATCGATAATTCCTAAAAACAACAATGAACAAATTGTTAATAAAATGGTAAATATTAATTTAATCTTTTTATGTCTTAAACTACCGATTCCTAATTTAAAACTTTCTTTCCATGGCAGTTTTGATTGAATTGTTTGATATTCCTGCTTTTTCTCTTCTAAAAATTCTTGTTTTTTTGTATCCTTTATAATCTTTCCATCTTGAATTTCAACGATACGATCTCCATATACATTCGCAGATTCTTGATCATGAGATACTACAATGACTAACTTTTCTTTACTAATTTCCTTGAGCAAATCCATAACTTGTTTCCCAGTTTCACTATCTAAATTTCCAGTAGGTTCATCTGCCAATATAATTTTAGGATTTTTAATTAATGCACGTGCAATCGCAACACGCTGTTTTTGCCCACCAGATAGCTCATTTACTTTTCTCTTTTTTAAATCTGTAAGTTCAAGTTTTTCTAATAATTCATCTATCTTTTTGGTATCAATTTCTTTCTGTTGTAATTGAAGTGCTAATACAATATTTTCATATACATTATAATCTTCTAGTATATTGAATTCTTGAAATACAAATCCAATATAGGTATTACGATAAGAATCAAAATCTGCTTGTTTAAAATTCTTACTACTTTTTCCTAATATCAGCATATCTCCAGTATCATATTGATCCAAACCACCTAAAACATTTAATAAAGTAGATTTACCACTTCCACTTTTTCCTAAGATAAATGTCATTCCTTTTTGATCAAACTGTAAAGAAATATGATCTAAAGCTTTTGTATTACTGCCTTTTTTTGATTTATAAGTTTTACACACATTTTTTAATTCAATCACAAATACCGACCTCCATTCTCTACACTCATTATACTACATTTTTATGAGACTCTATCATTTTTTATAATCAGTCTCTTCTTTACTTATATAACGATTTTATATATAAGAAAATTTGATAGATTTTATTTTTCACCATTTTATATTAACTTATCGACAAGTTGAAGTATTAAGTAATACTTGATTGTTATATTTACAAAATATCTCAGTCTTTTTCTATTAAATCTGTATAATATATGATTTCTTTATTTAAAGATTTAGCAAATTCAATTTCTTTAGATGTACTACTACCTATATAATTATTAACATTTACTACTAAAATGGCATCAGCAAGTTTTATTTTTTCTTTATGCATTTTATCTAACATTATAGCTTCTTCCTCTGTAAATGCATCTTTATTAGGTCTTGCAGGATTATAGATTGGAGCTAACATGCAATTTCCTTCTAATTCTAATTTTTCAGTAATTTCCATCATTTCTTTTACAAATTTTAAACTACCGCATACTGCTATTATCTTCATTTTAATCACTCCTTTTTAATTGCTAGCTTCAGATTTTGGATAAATTTTAATATAATCTAATAATTGTTCTAATAGGTCATCATTCATGCTATATTGCATAGATTTTCCACACTCTTCTAGTGCATTTCTAATAAACAATTTATCTTGTGTTTCTAACATTTTTTCAACCATAAATTTTTGATCCAGCTCTCCACCAGTAAAGCAGACTAATTCCTCTAAATAATAACTATCTTTTTCTTTGATAAAATATTCAATTACCTTGTTAAAATTATATCCATTATATGAACCACACAATCTCCACATTAATTCTTTTTCATCGTTTTTTATTAACTTGTCTATAAGTAAATCAAATTGTATTTGGTTAATAACTGGGGGATTGTCAAAAATCATTGCATTTTTCAATTTTTCTATTATCTCTTTTTCAATTGAATTTTCCATAATATAATCTCCTATAAAATAACAAAAATCTAGTTATATATTAGACCAAATCTATCTTTTCTAACCCAAGAGTGGATTAACTCATGTCGCTGTAAACAAACAAGTAAATTTTTCATCCAGGTAGCAAAGGTATTAAGTAATACCTGATAGATATCATCATAGCATACACTCTATTATTTAATTAAGATTTCATTAATTCTTTTCATCAAAATTTTATCATTAGGAAAATTAGTTTTTGATGCTTCAGTTCCTCCAGCAAAAATACTCGAATTATCTCTATACAAGTTCATTACGTCACTAAATTCTCCTAAATAAATTCCATCAATATTTTCTGATAAATTTCCTTTTGATAAATCTATTATATTAAATAGTTGATTATTGGTAACAAACATACCATAAACTATAACTAATTCATTAGAAACCTTATTATGAAATCCACCTAGTTTTATCAATTGATTTTTATGAACTAATATTTTAATTTCTTCTTCTATTTCTTGAATTAGTAAATCCTCAACATCCATAGTTTCAAAAGTTCTTTTAGTATCATTCCAAATAGTAGGCAAATGACCTCCTGCACATAATAGTTCAATTACTGGTCTATCAACCGAACCATCCCAACCACCAACTCTTCTGTTCATTAAATATAAAATGTCCCCTTGCGTTAAATTATCTATTGTTTTATCTTTGCCTATCCAAATATTATCATAAGATGTTTTATTATAAGTAATGCTATTAAGAATTCTCTTCAATTCATCTATATCTATATCTTTTAAATTACCAAACATTAGGCATTGGACACTAATGTGATTAGGAATTGGATTATGTGCTTCTGCATATGTTCTTGGAATCAATACATTTGTATCTTCATATAAACATTCTATGGGATTAATTATTTTAATAACTCTTAATAAATCTTTTAAATTAACTTTTTTATTACTATTGATAATCGATAATTTATTATTATCTTCGTAAATTAAATCATTATTAAAAAGTAAAACAAATTCTTGATAATCTTTGCCTAATTCATTAAAACTAATATGTTTCAAATTATTTAAATAGTTAGTTGCTAATTTATTCATTCAAAACCTCCTAAATAAAAACCTAGTTTTATATCTTCTAAATAAATGATTTAGATAATATTTGACCTTCTTTTGACACTTCATATACTTTTTCTTTATTATTTTTTCCATCAGATAATAATCTTTCAAATAATGAGGGTTCCAATTGTCCTTTTAATTCTCTTACACTCCAACTAGAATTGATGCATTCTTTTCATCAAAATTTCTTTCATCAATATTTTCAATACTTAGTAACTCACAATAATGAGACCCACTCAATTTAACAGACACTGTCTATTGTTTTGGATATGCGATATACAATCTTCTCATATATTGTACATTACTAATGGAAAAACCTGATCCTAAAATCTTTCTTAACTTTTTTGATAATTCTTTTATTATTTGTTTTCCATATTCAGCTTGAATATTATCATTTACTCATTTTCAACAATAATTCTACCTGCATTCCAATGCGCTAGTAGCAACGTATTACTTAACTCATAAGCTATTTTGTTTTTACTATTAATAATTACATCTTTGATTCCTTCAATCGCTTAGAAATTTAACTATCTTTTGCTAGACTTCGATAATGCAATATCATTTATGTAATTTTGGTAATATTCAATTAATTCTTCTTGGGTAAAAATATATTCTAGTTGATTTTTATTGAGTATTCCATAATAATCAAGCACATTTTTTAGATATATCTTTTCAGATATTTCATTTGCAACATGAAATGGACATAATTCTATATTTCCATTCTCAATTACAAAATAAAACTCTCCTAAGTCTAATGGAGCCGATGTTTTTCCATTTATGCTTAGTCTTATTTGATAAGAAGGTAGCATATACAATTCTTCATCTTTAAGAAGTATATTATGAAATAAATCATCTTCTTTTATCAATTCTTTTAAATACTCTTGATTTAATACATTGGATAGTTCTAAATATTCTAAATCTGTATTGTTCAATAAATAAGTTTCCATATCTACAATATTTGATTTGTTGATCAGTTCTTCACTACTTTTATAGATTGTTTCTGATTGCTTGGTCTGAATTTCAAATCCGATTGTTCCATCTGAGGTATAACCTATTTTTATAGTCAAATTACCTAGACATTCTTTTGTTAATAAAGTTCCATTCCAATAAATTGGAATTTCTTTATATTGATTCATATTTATAAGATTTCTTTCAAAGGCTATTTTTTCCCAATATTCCTTTGTTCCCATTGTTTCATAATTTTCTATGCAAGTCAATTTTATATAGTATTTTAAATAGCTATCTGCCTCTATGCTGTAATCAAAATTTATATCTTCTAAACTTCCATCTTCTTGCATTACTTGGAATGATGTTTTTGAACTAGAATTTTCTTGATTTTGAATAAATGGAAAGACGCTACCTGGCTGATATACAATTCCGCAAACATTTTCATACTGACTACATTTTTCTATAACATCTTCTTTTGTAATCAATTCTATGCTGCTATTTTTATTCTTCAAAAGTGCATTATATCTTTCTAAATAGTCATACATTAGCGTTGGTTCATTATTTTCTCTATCTCTCGTATAGTATAAAAGTTTTGCGAATTTTGTAAATGGTTCATAATAATTTCCTATTGATTGATTCATCTCTATTTTACAAATTGCAAAGAGTTCCTCCATTAAATCTTGAGATTGATCTAAGTAAATATATTGTCTATTGCCTTCCATCATTTGCATTGTATCTAAAGCAAGTACAATATAGTTGATATCTACACTTGGATATTTCTCATGCAATAGTTCAATAAGATAACCTATTCCTTTTTGGTTATAAATCTCATAACTGAAATCTACATAATTTCTTAAATATTCTAATACTGCCCCATATTTATCATAAGTAGTAGTTGTAGTAATGCAACTAGCAGTTACATTAGTCATTGCTTCGTTTAAAGCAAAACCTCCCTCAGTTGGAGCTCTATATATAATCTTATCATCTATCTCTCTACGGTACAAATCTAGTACATGTGATAATTCATGATAAAATTCTTCTTCTGAGGTACCTTCAATCATTATAATTTGATTGGTCTCTGCATTATATTGTGCACGCACATTTTTACTTCCACATTCTTTAAAATAATTGGTATCCACTATGAAAAATTCAATTGTTTTTATGTTTTCATAAAAGATTCTAAGATCGATAGAAGAATGTTCCATTATTAAATGATTTATAAATTTGTGAATCAATTTTTTATAAACAGGTGGTATTTTATCATTGTAATCGATTGCAGAATGGACTTCATCTATCGATATTTTTTTATATCCTAACAATTCATCTAATTGACTTATATCTTTGATTTCAATTTCTTTCTTTTCTAAATTTACGCATTCTTTTACTACCTGTACTTCTCTTTCTGATTCCTTTACGGTATAGTGACCTAAATTAAGCCCAGCAGAATTTATTACCGTGATGGCTGCTAAAACTCCAAGAGAACTTTTTATTACCTGTTCTTGAAACATATAGTGTATGACATATACTATAAAAGGATTAAAATTATTGAATACTTCATTAAGGCATTTAAATTCTTCTAAAGTTGGGTATATATATTCTCCTTTTTCATTTACTTCCAAGAAAGTACGTCTATTAGTTTCATCTAAAAATATACAAAATATTTTATTATTATAAGAGATATTAAATAGCTTTTTATATGTTGCTTTCATAAATATCACACGCTCCTTTTTGATTGTAAAATCAAATCGTTCTACTTTTTGAACATTTGTTCTTGTCCATTAGAAAGATCATAAATTGGTCTAATGCTACCTCCTCACCATATCTTAAATCATCTTTCATCATATGATAAAATTTTCCATTAACTCTTCTTACAAATAACGCTGGTTGTTTATCATAGGAATACCATCTACAAGAAGGCCCGAATCACCTACAGTTTATAGTATACTTGCGCTTTTTTATTGCATTTTCTACTGTTGTTTTTCCATCTTCGATAACGTCACTTTTAATTCTAAATTCCTTAGGTGTTACTATTTCAATTGGAATATTTTCTAATCTTCTTCGCCTATCATTATTTAAGTCAATTAACTAAACATATATGAATCATTACTTTCATTATACCATGCAGGATTATTTATTCCAAATAGACATATTATATTAGAACTCATTTTGGGATTTTAATTTATATTTTAGGAATTAATAAAATCATATATATTTCATTTTAGGTTTTTTTAATTTTAAAATTCGATAACTTTAACTCTAGCACAGTTCTACCTAATCCACCATGTTAACTGCTTCATCAATCATATCTACACATATCCTTTTTTGAATCCTAATATAATCTTAATTGACAATAATATGGTCAACTCAAAATTCCAGACAACGTATGGAATTTTGGATAAATAATATAAAGTTTATGCATATTAAATAAATCAACTAGCACAACCCGTTAATTTATCACATTATATCAGTTGACAGGTTTAATACAACATTCTTTCTTTTTAATTTTAACTAACATTTCATCAACTTTGTATTAGATTTGCTTTTAGAAATAATTTCAACTATTTAGTTCCTAATATATTCAAATATATCGGTCATATTACAATCTAAATAATCACATAATCTCGCTAGTACAATGATATCTATTCTTATCATATCACCATTCATTAACCTTTTAACTACTTTATAATCTGTATTTGTATCTTTCATTAGCTTATTAATACTTATTTTTTTATCTGCTAATATTTGTTCTAATTTAAAAAGATAATATCCTTTTTCCACATTTACTTTTTTTACTTTTTCCATTTATTGAACATTCCCTTCTATAAGAGAATAATATCAGTTTTGGTGGTTTATTGACTATTGGTTATATAACATATAAATATGATGACAGAGTTGTAAAACGAAAGACAAAAAAACCAGATAATGGCGAATAAGATGGGGATTAGTAAATCATATTATTGGCAGTTAGAAAATGGAAAAAGAAGATTATATTATGATACCTATTAAAATATCTTACTTTTTTGGTGTTAAGCCTAGTTACCTATTTGAAAAAAGTAGTGAAGAAAGTTCGGAATTCAAGCATCAAAAAATTCTCTTTCTATGAAATGAGAACTTATTCTTTATAAAATAAAACTTACGACTCAATATGATATCGTAAGTTATTTTTTAAATGGGGCGCGATAAGAGGATCGAACTCTTGCATAACGGAACCACAATCCGCCGTGTTAACCACTTCACCAATCACGCCATGTAACATAAGTTACATTTAATATTTTATCATAAATTATAGAATACGCAAGACTTTTTTAGGAAAAACTTATTCATCCTCCATTTTAAATCTAGAAGATACCAAATCTGTTCCCATATTGTTATCAAATAATATAGTTTTGTCCTTTTTGTTGAATTGAGAGATACGGTCATAATTCACAATACATGCTCTATGCGCATATACAAAACGACTATCTAACATATTTTTTAATTCAATCAAAGTCTTATTTACGATAATCTGATTATCAGTTGTCTGAATCGTACACTTACGGTCTTTGTCCCTTATAATATATAAAATGTCCTTGGTTGCAATCGTATGTACAATATTTTGATTTTTAAAACGAATGATATTTTTCATACTTAGATTCTTAAGAGCAAGCTCAATTGAATCCTCTAATTCTTTTTGATAATTTCCACTTTTATCGATGAAATCTAAAAATAGAAACTTACTTTTTAACATATCTTTTTTATATTTTTCATAATATGCAGTACAAAAAATAAGCATACTTTCGATGTCATCATTACGAATCCGTTTTGCAATATCAATTCCAGATTTTCCATTCACTTCAATATCTAATATGTAAATCTTAAGTGCCTTTTTTTGATTCATAATCTTCATAAAATCATTATCATAACTTTCAAATGAATGTTTTTCATATAGTATATCATTGCGCATCATAACACGATCAATAATTTCTTCTACTTCTTGCCTAAATAAAACTTTATCATCACATATAATATAATTTATCATACATCATACAACCCCTAATTCTATTCTGTGTACAATTAGTGAACAATTGTAAAATTAGAAGAACCTTCTAATCAATAAGTCCATCTTATTCTATACTATTGTAACCCCTTTTTCCAAAATTTTACAGTATGTTATATGCAAATTTTCAAAATCTGTCTCAATCGTGAAAAATAATGTCCGAACATAGAAAAATATCAAAAAATGGTTACATACCTATACAAAATAGTCAAAAAACCATAGGATAGGTTGAAGGGAGAAATTTTTATGTATAATTACCAAAATAAAAATTTAGATTACTACAATTACAACAATGATAATTTCAATCAACCACTCTATACAGAAGATGCGAATGCGAACACACTTTTTGATCCATATCAAGGATTTATTAGAGGAAATATGTTTCCAAATCTTTACAATACTTATAAATTAAATCAACCTCTTGATATTACACCTATGAACGAAAGGGAACAATTACTTATGTTCTTAGATGCACTTTCATTCGCAACTATTGATATCAATTTATATTTGGATTTATATCAAAATGATAAAGATATGATTGCGTTATTCAATCAGTATCGTATGGAAGCCAATAAATTAAGAAATGAATATGAAAGTAAATATGGTCCTATCTTAGTAGATAGTGATGCTTCAAATGTATATCCTTGGGCTTGGGATAATCGTCCATGGCCATGGGAAAATAAATAAGGGGGAACAAATATGTGGATTTATAAGAAAAAATTAGAATATCCAGTTAACATTAAAAATAAAGACCTACGTATGGCAAAATACTTAGTAACACAATACGGGGGTCCTGCTGGTGAACTATCTGCAGCTTGGCAATACTTAAATCAGCGTTATACCATGCCAGATGAAAAAGGTAAAGCTTTGTTAACAGATATTGGTACAGAAGAACTTGCCCATGTTGAGATCATATCTACCATGATTTATCAATTAACGAATGGGGCGACCATAGAAGAAATGGAAGCAGCTGGTTTGGGTGCGAATTATGCACAATTTGGAATGGATTTATTCCCATCTGATTCATTTGGAAATCCATTTACAATGGCTTATATTAAAACAGCTGGAGACCCAATTGCCAATATCGAAAGTGATATGGCTGCTGAACAAAGAGCGCGTGCTACATATGAACACTTAATGGATATGACAAACGATCCTGATATTTTAGGACCACTCTCTTTCTTGAGACAGAGAGAAATTATCCATTATCAAAGATTCAAAGAACTTCGTAACTATTATTTAGATATGCAAAAGAAAAACTCTTAACAGAGTTTTTTTATGCAGCTTGGCTATAATCATCTTGATGACTTCTTGTAAAATCATTTGTTTCATGATTATTTCGTTCCGCTTTTTTCTTATCACGACATTCTTTACATCTTACAGGTTGATTTGTAAATCCTAAAGAATCAAAATGTCTTTGTTGACCAGCTTCGAAAACGAATTCTTTACCACAATCTTTACAAACAATGGTAATATCTTCATATGTTTTTTCCATTTTGTTACCTCCTTTTTGATTTGGAACTTAGAATTATAATGTGCTTTCAAAAAGGAAAGTGACAACATAATTTTAAACCAATCTAAATATAACATAATTTGTATGGTTAAGCAAGCAGTTTACTATAGATTATGTTGTTTTCATTTTCAATATGACTCTTTTTAGCAAATCCAGTTATGAAAGTTATATTGAAATTCATATACTAATGAAAAGGAGGATATTATGAATCTAATTCCCAATGTACCAGCTAAAGTATTCTCCTTTAGTGCAGTGATTGTTGGTTATTTACTCATTGATGATTTGACTGCAAATGAACAAAATGCACTTGGAAATTGGCTTATGTTGGTAGCGCAAGTTCTTTCTACGAATGCATTTTATAAACAAGTACAAGCAGAACGTGGGTTAGATCAAAGTAATAAAAAAACACCTACTGCTGAAGAAACTATAGTAATGATGCAAAAGATGATGCAGGCATTGCAAAAAGAAATAGATGACATCAAAAAAAGTCTATAAAGACTTACTGTTGTTTTGCATAAAAAATGAAATCTGGTCTCATATTAAAAATGATTCCAATTCGTACCGCTGTATCATAGAATAATCTTCTTTTTTTGTTTTCAATTTGTGAATAAAAAGAAGGTGTGATAGAAAGTTTTTTTGCCATATCGTATATTGTGACTCCCTTCTCTTTTCTCAGTAGTCTTAATTTCTGCATACTATACATCTTATCACCCTTTTTAATATACCAAATATTAGATTATTAGTCTATAATATTTTGCGAATTTGTATGAGAAAATTAAAGTGGGTGATGTAAATGACTAGTAAACAAACAAATATATACAATATTATTGGAAAGAATATCAAGAAGTACAGAAAAAAAATGGGTATGACACAACGTGAGTTAGCAGAAAGGTTATTGTTAAGTGATAGTTTTATAGGAAAATTAGAATCTGTTACTTATCAAACTATCTCTATTGATACCCTAGAACAAATCGCAGCCGTTTTAGAAACCGATATCAGACATTTCTTTGATGTAGAATAAAAGTCGAACTTAGATATAAAGTTTCGACTTTTTCTTTTGTTCTTCTATATTTTCAGAAATGCTATTTTTTATATAGTCTTGTATAATGCAAAGATATTCTTCATCACTTATAAAGCAACCACTGGCGTCAATACAATGGTGAGCATCATAAAATTTTCGTAATCCTCTCATAAAATTGTCATAAGTATATTCTCCATTGATATAAGATTGCTGGAAAATAGGATGATTTAAAACACGATAAATCATTTGGTGATGTCTCCATAAAATCGGATATAAATGATAAAGCATCAGCATCGCTTCTTGTAATAATTGTTGGTATTCTTTCTGACTAGAAAGATTCATAATTTGAAATGATCCATAACTTTCTTCTCCAATTACTTTTGGGTCATAGGCAGAAACTATCATGCGAGATGGTCCTCTAAGACCATTTACATATTGATGTATACAAGATTGGATTTTACTTGCTTCTACAATAGGCCTATCAAAATTTGCAATTAACCACTCCCATTCAAAATTGGATTTTATATAATCTAATATGGGATTTAAATACATGCCTTGTTGGTATTTTGTTTTATAGTCTCTTTCCATACCTACTTGAAAGCGTTCACAATTTCTTTGCATTTTTGTTCTGATAATTCTAAGTGTCTCATCTTTTAAATTTCTTTTCAGTAATTGCTCACTTAAATTAAGTGCTAAGGAAGATTCGATATAAAAGGATAAGTCAAGTTCATCTAATCCTTTTTTTTGAGTATTCACTTCATATATTTCAGTAATGGTTACTATCTTATGATCTAAATTACATTGTTTCTTATATGCATAGAGATATGCTTCTGCTACTCCGAAAGCAGAACTTGTTAAAATCATATTTTCCTTTTTATTTTTTAATTCATTTAATACCTGTTGTACAGACTGTGTTGTCATCTTTTATTCTCCTATTCTATTTATGGCGTCAAAAAAAGAAAGATACTACTTTCTACTATCATATTTCTTTCTTTCATTTGTATTCAGTATTTTTTTACGAAGTCTAAAATTAATTGGTGTAATTTCGACTAATTCATCACTGTTAATGTAATCTAAGCAATATTCAAGACTCATTAATCTTGGACGTTTCAATACAACGGTATGATCTTTTCCAGCACTTCTCGTATTGGTTAAATTCTTTCCTTTTACCACATTGACTGCTAGGTCATTGTCATGGCTATGTTCTCCAACAATCATACCTTCGTAGATATCAGCACCTGGTTCTACAAACATGATACCTCTATCTTCTAGTTGTCCTAAAGCATAGGCAGTAGCTTTTCCGTTTTCCATAGAAACAAGTACGCCTAATTTTCTTTCTCCTACTTTGCTACTGGCCATTTTACGGTATTCTTTAAAGGTATGACTCATCATACCATATCCTTTGGTCATAGTCATAAATTCAGTTGAGAAACCAATTAAACCACGTGATGGCATTGTATAAATCAATCTTGTTTGCCCTTCACTATTACTCATATGCTCCATAGAGCCTTCACGATTTCCTAAGGCTTCTATTACATTTCCTACATATTCATCTGGTACATCGATTTGAACATCTTCATATGGTTCACATTTGATGCCATCGATTTCTTTTACAATAACCTCTGGTTTGGATACTTGTAATTCAAATCCTTCTCTGCGCATATTTTCAATTAAAATAGATAAATGTAATTCTCCACGTCCAGATACAATAAATGATTCTGAATCATTAGGTTTTACTTTTAAGGACACATCTCGCTCTGTTTCTTTCATCAATCTTTCTTCTATTTTTCTAGCTGTAATGATTTTTCCTTCGCGTCCTACAAATGGAGATGTATTGACCCCAAACGTCATTTGTAAAGTTGGTTCATCAATTCTTAAGATAGGAAGTGCTTCTTCATGGCCAATTTCACATACTGTCTCTCCTACACTAATATCTGGAAGACCTGCAATAGCAACAATATCACCTGCATTTGCTTCTTCAATTTCAATTCGTTTTAATCCAATATATCCGAACATTTTTTGAATTCTAAATTGTTTGATACTTCCATCTAAACGTACACAGGAAACCATTTCATTCACTTTCATTTTGCCACGTTTTACAACACCAATTCCAATTCTACCCACAAAGTCATTATAATCTAGTAATGCAGGTTGAAATTGTAAGGCTCCTTCGCTTACTCTAGGTTCTGGAATTTCACTAATAATTAGGTCTAAAATTGGATCCATAGTTGGTTGTTGCGTATTCACATCTGGGTCTAAACTTGAAGTTCCTGCAAGTCCTGATGCATATACTACTGGAAATTCCAATTGACTTTCATCCGCACCTAATTCAATGAATAAATCTAATACTTCATCTACAACTTGAGCAGGTCTAGCTGTTGGTTTGTCTATTTTATTCACAACTAAAATTGGAGTTACACCTGCTTCTAATGCCTTTTTTAAAACGAATCTTGTTTGAGGCATTGTTCCTTCGTATGCATCTACAACGAGTAATACTCCATCTACCATATTCATGATACGTTCTACTTCTCCACCGAAATCGGCATGACCTGGGGTATCTAATATATTGATACGATATCCTTTGTAATCAATTGCTGTTGTTTTAGCTAGAATAGTGATTCCTCTTTCTTTTTCGATATCATTACTATCCATTGCTCTTTCATCAATTTGTTCATTGCTTCTAAATGTACCAGATTGCTTTAAAAGTTGATCTACTAGTGTTGTTTTTCCGTGGTCAACATGGGCAATAATCGCTATATTTCTTATATTTTTCATATATACACTTCCTCAATAACCTTTGGTATTATAGCACATGCTTTTTATCAAGTCAAATCCATTTTACGTCAATTTTATGTCAAAAAAAGAATATATTTAATTATTCTTTTTGTTCAGTGCAATAATTAGTTTTCCTAACAATTCTGTATCTTGTACTTTTGTTAATTTTGCACCATCTAATTTGCAAAACATGATATTTTCATTATGATTGATATCCACTAAATATAGATATTCGTTATTTTCATACATAATTCTTTCCACTATTACATATTGGTTTTTATCACTTAATGTTAATACAACGTTTTCTTCCATTATTTTGTCTTTTCTTTCTGGTCTTCTTCTACTGTACGAGTATATATATCTTCAAAACTAGACATTCTGAGTAGTAATCCAAATGTTCCATTTGCACAAGAAATAAATTCAAATAAACTTGTAGATATATTGCAACTAGAATGTGCGCAAATAATCATCATTGAATATATAAATGTGAACGATACCCATCTAAGCATTTTTCGATAGCCTTTGACCGTTTTTTGGATCTTTTTATTTGACGTTTTCGTTACCTTTTCAATTGTAAATTCTGTAGGGTTATTCTCGATTTCTTTTTTAGTTGGACGTTTTAATTCATTTTTATAATTCGAAAATTGTTGAAAAGCTAATCCTATTAAATTGATTCCACCAGTTCCTATTGCAACTGATTCTAATGGATGTATAACATTTGGCATTGTCATGAAACAACCACATGCAGTTACAATCGATGAGGCAGACCATAATAATTGTAATATTGCATGACCCATACTTCTTGCTCTTTGCACTTCTACACCATTTTTCGTTTCTACTTTTTCAATTGTGAACTCTTCTGTTTCTATATTTTTTTCTTGTTCCACAATATCTCTTCCTTTCTTTAGTGATGTATCCTAGCATAATTAGCACCTCTTGTCAAATTAAAAACTATCTAGTAACATTTATCTATTTTTGGTCTTTATTGGATTCAAATATATAGGTTGCCGCATTTTTCCACCTATCTTCGCTTCCAAAGTTACTGTGTTTAAATATCTTATCTAATTTTTCTTTGATTTGATCTCTGCTAAATGGTTTTGGAATATAATCCACAAAGCCTTCTTTAATATATTTTTCTTTCGCTCCTGCGATTGCATCTGCAGTTAAAGCTATCACTGGTATTTTAAAGTTTGGATTTTCTTTTAATTTTTGTAGTGCTGTTTCTCCACTCATATTAGGCATCATAATATCCATTAGAATTAAATCAAATTCATCACCATTCACTACTTTTTCTAAGCATTGCAAACCATCTTCTGCTTCTTCAATTTGAAAGTTAAAATCAGCTAATGCTCGTTTGGCCACTTTAATATTGAGTTTATTATCATCTACAATTAAGATTCTCTTATTTTCGTAATTTGCAGGAATTTCTTCGTTATTTTTAATTTGTGTATCTGAAACATTTTCTTTTGGAATAGTTAATTTACTAATCTTTTGTGGTAATTGAACCATAAAGATAGACCCTTTCCCATACTGACTTTGCACATTGATTTTTCCACCCATCATATCTACCAATGCTTTGGTGATCGCAAGCCCTAATCCTGTTCCTTCGGTAGTAGAGTTTTTTTCAATATCAAGTCTTTCAAATTTAGTAAACAATTTATTAATTTGTTCTGCTTTGATTCCTCTTCCCGTATCTTGTACAGTAATAATTAAATTACAAATTCCTTTTTCATTGATACATTTTATATTTAAATCAATGGTTCCTTGTTCTGTATATTTAATAGCATTTGTTAATAGGTTGTTGATAATTCCTTTGACATGTACTTTATCGCCTATTAATTCATCTGGGATATCTTCCGCAATATTCAAATTGAACTCAATATTTTTTTCACCAATACGAGTTGAGGTTACTTTTGCCATCCTTTTAATTTCTTCTTTAAAGTGATAAGGATTTTCTACCATTTCCATTTTTTCACTTTCGATTTTATTGATATCTAATATATTTCCTACAATTTCTAGTAAAGTTTGACTCGCATTTACGATGTCTTTTGAGTTTTCAACAACCTCCTTTGGTAATTGATCTTGATAGGTTAAGTTATCTTCTGATAAACCTACAATGGCATTTAATGGAGTTCTAATTTCATGAGACATACTAGATAAAAAATCGGATTTGGCACGGTTGGCTTTTTCTGCTTGATTTTTAGCTAATTCCAATTGCGATATCATATTTAAGTCTGGATTTTCAATCGTATGGTACATAATCATATTGATAAACACAATAATTGCAGGAATTACAATTAATGTAGGATCTAATACCCTCACAATCACAGCAATTCCAATAAATACAATTAAAAATAGAAAAGGGATTGCTTTTTTGCGATTGATGGATTTTATATTTTTTATAAAAATAAATAGTTCTATTGCAAAGTTAACTAAAGCAACACTATAAATAAACATGGTTCCTATCCCTGTTACACCCATTGTTTCTTGATTAGAGATAATATCAATTGGTAATAGAAATTCAACAAAAATTGCCATAATACTAAATGAAATCATAAACTTCTTAAATTTATTATATTTTTTTGTATCTTTGTACGTAATGTAATAAATATATAAAGTGAGTAATAAAGGCCAAAGAATATAATGCATAAAATCAATTTTATTTAAAATCTTTACAATTAGTTCTGCTTTTTCTGTAGAACAATAGTATGTAATTAGCAATTCAACTATAACTAAAATAACATCTATCAAACTACTAATTAGCATAAAACCATAAATTTTAGTTTCTTTACTTTCTATCTTTTTTTTAGAAAAAAATAAAACTAATAGTAATATAATGCAAAATAACGCACTAATTGAAAAATAAATACTACTCATAATATATTCCTCACAATTCTAAAAAAATTATAACATATTAGATAACAAAAACAAAGAAAATAGTCTATCGGAATATATTTCAATAAACTATTTTCTTTTCTTATAGGTAATTCCTGGTACAAACTCATTATTTTCGCTAATATAATATTCATTTTCAATTACATTGCCATTATTATTACGCAAAAATTTTGCCTCATATTCAGAATTATAAGTAAACCCAAATACTTTAAATTTTTTCAAATATGTATGATTGATATAAATCTTGGGATCAATCATCGAAATATTAGAACGTTCAATCTTATTTTCACTCCATATTGTTTGCCTCATTTGTTCCATTTCTTTTTGAAATTCAGCAGTTTTAAGTGATAAATCATCTGTTACAGCAATTTCATGAGCATTTCCGAACCTTAATATTATTTTTTTGTAGATTTCGCTTTCTTGATCAAAAATATTTGGCTTTTCAATATATTCTAATATTGATGGAATTACTGGATACCCTGTAATTGCAGATATCATGCTACATCCTTTTTTAATATCCTGCATTGCTTTTGTTGGATGCAGATTCCATGTAGATTCTCCAAAAATTACTAGACTTTTTCCTTCTAGAAGAGTGGTAGATGCACGTAAAACACTACTAGAAGAGGATAAAGGATTCGTACGATCTAAGAATACTGAATCCGCTATTGAAAATACCATCTTGGAGAACGGATTTAAACAATCGGTGGCCACCATAACACTAGTGGGAATTCCCAATTTTTCCATTGCGATATACATGGAAAATATGTCGTGAGCAGTGGAATGATTACACAAAATAATAGATGGACAATTGGGAATATTTTGTGTCCCCTCTATATGTAACATATTATTATAAAAATTTTTCATATAAAAATTTGAAATTGCCATTTGCCCAAAACTAATCCCACTTGACGTTCTTGATCTTAATTGCTTGCAATATTTAAGAATATTACTATAATATTGTTTTTTTTCTTCTATATTTAAATTTTTTTCTATACTATAAGGCAATAGTTCCACACAAATTCCCCCTCTTGAAATACTTGACATATTCTAACATCATTGATATTACTTGTCAAATTTTCATAAGTGCTGTGTTTGCAAATAGAATATATTATTTCTTACAAGCTTCTATAAAAGCATCCAATATTTTATTTGCAGATTCATCATAATCTAACATTGTTTCAGGATGCCATTGCACTCCAATTACAAATTCTTTCTTTGGATGCTCTATTGCTTCTATTAAACCATCTTCTGAATAAGCAGAAATGACTAAATTTGTCGTAGTTTGTACATGATAGTTATGTTTACTATTGACCTGAATTTCATTTTTATCAACTATTTTCTTTAATAAAGTATTATCCATTATATTTATACTATGTACATATTTCTGTTCTCTTTGATGATGATCAATTGCTGTATCATTTTTTGCATTTCCTTTCACTTCTTCCTCTCTATTCATATTATCTACACTTGCTATCATCTGCATTCCTGCGCAAATACCTAAAACTGGCATATTTTTTTCTAATGCGTACTGATAAATAAAAGTATCGTATTCATACCATTTGTACCCACCTGGTATCAATAGTCCATTACAACAATCCACAACTGATTTTAGATCTTCTTTTTCTTGAATCGTTAATCTTGGTGTATCTTTTGGCCGTAACTCTTCATATATCAGATTTTGTGTAGGTAATACAAGTAGTGGAATTCCGCCTTTTTGAACAATGGCCCTTCTTGTCTTTTCCCAAATGCAGACTACTGCATCCTCATCGCTTGCTATATCGGGTCTTCCAATAATTCCAATCATTGGTTTCTTTTGCATATCACATTCATCCTTTCCTTTTTATTGTAAGACAGCTTACTCAAAATTGTCAACTTTCTACTTGCTTATATTTATCTACACCTGCTATACTGATAATAAAGGATGGTTGTATGAAAAAAGTCTTATTTTTAGTTTTCTCTTTATTGATAATATATCCAACTGTTATATTTGCGCAAAATAGGCAAGTGAATGTAACATTTTCAAAATGTGTAGACGGAGATACCGCGAAATTTATGCTTCAAGATGAAGAAATTACTGTACGATTTTTAGCAATTGATACTCCAGAAACAAAACATCCGAAGAAAAAAGAAGAACCATATGGAAAAGAGGCAAGTGATTTTACATGTAAAGCGATTCAGAATGCCAAAACTATTGTATTAGAATATGATAAAGATAGTGACTTATATGACAAATACAATCGCCATCTCGCATGGGTTTATGTAGATGACATTTTATTACAAGATGCTTTAATTCAAAATGGCCTTGCCAAGGTTGCTTATTTATATGGAGATTATGCTTATACCTCTTTATTACAAGAACATGAAGCAATTGCCAAAGAAAAACAAATCGGTATATGGAGTGATGAAGATCCAAAAAAAGTAAATTATTGGTATATTGTAATCATAATCACTTTCATTATCTTCATTTATATTATATATCCAAAAGGACGGAAAAAAATCAATCGCAAAATCAAATCTAAAATGAAAAGAGAACTTAAAAAAGGATATTGTAATGTATCCTTTTAAAAATAATTCTTTAAGATATAATCCATTGTGATTTTAATGTCCTCAAATACAGGAATAGTATCCAATTCCTCTCTAGAAAACCACCTAATATCGATACTTTCATCATTCATTTTAGGCTCCATATCATGTAATGGAATAGCAGGATATATCATATCGATAAATGTTTCACCATTACTAGATCTATTTCTTTGAATTCCAAGTGGTCTAATATAATCTTCTTCTCTTGGAAAATGTTCTCCTAATATTTTTACTTTCAAACCTGTTTCTTCATAAACTTCACGAGCTGCAGCCTCTTCTGGGATTTCTCCTTTTTCAATATGACCACCTGGTTGTGTCCATCTATCATAATCTTTATGTTTTACTAATAATATCTTTTTAGAAATAGGATCTATAATATATGCAGAAGCACAAAATTCTCGGTTTGGGTTCATTTTATCACCGTATTGATTATACCAAAGGTATTTAGAAATTCCAATTGTTATTTCTAATAAATATCATACTTGACACATTAAGAGCAATAAAATTAGACATTTCTATCTTTTTGCAATTGCTTTTGATAATTCTCATTTTGAGTATCAAAACCATCGAATTTTTCTTTCATTTGAATAGAATCTCCCCAATGTATTATCTGTTTAGAAATAGTTAATTCTGGGAATGAAAATCTCATAAGTTCTTCTTGAGATGGAAATACGCCATCTAAAGTTTTCAAAGTTGCACTGGCCATTGCTAATTTGGTTTTTTCACAGCTCAATCTTTTTAATACTTCTACACTAATGATATAATTTGCATTTTTTAAATCTTTTATATGATATTTGCGATATTGTTCCATACCTTTTTTAAATCTTACTGTTTCTAGACTTTCTTCTAAAGAAAAAGTTCCGTCGGTATAAACTTTATATAGATTTTCTCCATTATGAATTCCTTTAAAATCTCTTACCACTATATCTTTCATTCTATAATATTCTTCTACTGGTAAAAAGCGAATATTCTGAATGCCTAAATTAGATAATTGATATATTTTTTCATAAAAGGAATCCTTTTTCAAAGATTCTCTTCGATTGCTATTATAAATAGCTTGTAATAAAGAAGCGAGTCCTACCTCATTTTGATGCTGCGGATCACGACTTAATGCCTCTATACAAATATCTAAATCTGATAATAACCCTTGTAATTCTTTTAAATTTTTAGAAAATTCTTGTTCAGAACAATCTGAAATTTGTAGTTTTTGAACTCTTTTGGCAATAGTTTTCCAAGTTTCAATTCCTAGAAATTCATTCATTTTTTTCATGTGTTTACCTCCCTGATAGTTATATTATAACATATATTTTTTATATTAATATATAATTGTTGCATATATACTAATATGTGTTATAATATAACTCCAGAAGGAGGATTGTTTATGAAACAAAAGGATATAAGAGAATTTGAACTAGAAACGGTTTTATCTATTACATGCAATGCTATACTTACGCAAAATCTATACTCTGTATTTGATTGTGTTAATTATATTACTAATAATAATATAATTCCACCAACACCAGAATTACAACTATATGCACAAATGCACATTTTAAATACACATCCTGAATTGATAGGTGTTGTTCCAGAAGAACCTATTTGTAGTCCTGAAGAAGCACATAAATTTATCCAAACACAGCAAGTAAAATTTGGAAATATGCTTTCATTAAGTCCGCTACATAATGGTCTTATTGAACAAGTAGATCCAATCAAAAAAATGGGTAGCTATCGAGAATACTGAAAAAGTAGACATATAAAAAATCGATATTGAACTAAATTAGAACTAAAATCTTTAAGTTCTTTTTTTATTCTAATACATTATAATTTTTTATATCTTCATTTTTCTCATAAATTGTTAATTTTTCTTGATTATCTAGAGTTGCAAGTAAAATATTTTTTGTATCTTGATATCCTTTTACTTTTAATTCTTGTTTTAGCCAATCTTCTGTTTTATTCATATTTTCTAAATTTTTGTGCATAATCACACCATCAATAATCACATTTGCACACAAACTTGCTTTGGATACTTTTACTTTCATATCTTTAGGCGTTAATGGTTTATATTCACTTACTGGTAATATACTTATTTTCCCATTAGCTTCCATAATCGCATATTCAATTTCATTTAAATCAAAATAGCCAGCATTTCTACATTGTTCTAATAAGTCATTTACATCTATCATAACTTTTTTCATATTTTTTTCTAAGATTTTACCATTTTGAATCATTAGTATTGGTGTCCCAATAATCCACCTACGTAAATGAATACTTTTCATAGTAAACAAAGAAACCAAATAAGCACTGATTCCAAATACAAGTACTGCAATAATACCATGCATATAAGGAGCATCCAAATTAA
Organism: uncultured Bacilli bacterium; assembly: GCA_910576795.1. GTDB lineage: Bacteria > Bacillota_I > Bacilli_A > RF39 > UBA660 > UBA5026. The sequence goes on along the minus strand of CAJTIX010000003.1, from coordinate 79,076 downwards.
TAGTCATTTCTGCTGCAAAGTTTCCAATCGAAATCCCAATCACATAATCAAATAAAGAAAGTTCTGATACTTGCTTTCTACCAATAAGTTTTGTAATTAAAAATAAAGCAATTAAAGAAAATAAACTTCTTGGCACAATCATCAATGCATCAATTATATCTCGCATACTATCACCTATGGTTAGTATACCTATAAAAACAAAAAAGATACTTGATGTGTATCTATTTTTTGTTACTTTTTTCCATGATTTTTTTCTTTACATTATCTGTATCAAAAACGACATTTGTTTTGGCAACAAAGACAATAACAATAATTAATAAAATTCCATAGATTAGATAACCCAATTTAGCGTCTCTTAATACATATACAATAGAAGCAAAGGCAAATAATAAATCGACAATATAAATAATAATAACCGTTGTTTTTTGGGATAGATTACGATTTAAAAGTTGATGATGAATATGAAACCGATCTGCATGAAAAGGACTTTCACCTTTTAGCGTTCTTCGGATAATTGCAAATAAAGTATCCAATATTGGGATTGCTAAAATGATTAATGGAATAATCAAGGAAGTCATAGTGACATTTTTAAATCCAAGAAGTGCAATAATTGCAATAATAAAGCCCATAAACATCGAACCTGAATTTCCTGCAAAAATCGTTGCAGGGTTGAAATTATAAACCAAAAATCCTAAAGTAGAACCGAGCATAACAAAGGCTAAAATAAAATCGAGTCCTAATTTTCCTTGTATGGTTGCGATAATTCCGATTGTTAAATAATAAATGGCGCTAATGCCCCCAGATAAACCATCAAGTCCATCAATTAAATTAATACAATTGATACAACCTAAAATAAAGAGAATCGTAAGTGGATAAGATAACCAGCTGAACTCAATATAAAGCCCAAATGCACTGATATCTCGTATTAAAATATTACCATAGAAAACAATTACACAAGCTGCAGCTAGTTGTCCAATAAATTGTGTTTTCGCACTTAATTCTGTAATATCATCCATCACACCTACAATTAGTATAATAAAACTCCCTATTAAAACTGCATTCATCATAGCGCTTGGTGTTCCAAATATCATATATCCAAGTAAAAATCCGAAAAATATGGCTAAGCCACCTAATTTTGGAATCGGTTTTTTATGAATATGTCTTCCACCAATATGATCATCTACCGCATGAATTTGAACTGCAATTTTTTTAATATAGGGAATTAATAATACAACAAATAAAAACGGTATTAATATCATTAAAATAATTTTTGTTATAAGATCTTGATTCATTATACCACCATGTTCATTATAGCATTTTTATATTTATATGTCTATTTGAACTAAATACTCAAAAAGCATTACTTTTATAGGTAATGCTCTATTTGTCAATCAAATGTAGATTGCTCAGTAAAATTCCTGTTCCCTCTGCAACACAGGTTAACGGACTATCTGCAATTCTTACAGGAACTTTTAGTTCTTTAGCCAATAATTGATCGAGTCCACGTATTAAGGCTCCACCACCAGTTACCACAATACCTTTATCAATAATATCTGCCGATAATTCTGGTGGAGTTTGTTCTAATACATTTTTTGCGGTATGAACAATCACATCTGCACTTTCTTTTAGTGCTTCTGCAATTTCCTCGCTATCTAGAGTAATGGTATGTGGTAAGCCTGTTCCTAAGTCCCTACCACGAACTTCCATCTTTTCTTTGATACTATCTGGATATACATTACCGATGGTTAGTTTAATTTCTTCTGCTGTACGGTCTCCTATCAGTAATTTATATTTTTTCTTAATATATTTAATGATATCGTTATCAAATGTATTTCCCGCTATTTTAATAGAAGTACTGTTGACAATATCTCCCATGGATAAAACGGCAATATCAGTAGTTCCACCACCAATATCAATTACCATATTCCCACTTGGTTTGGAAATATCCATTCCAGCTCCAATAGCCGCCACTTTTGGTTCTTCTTCTAGAAACACTTTGCGTGCTCCTGTTCGCTCCGCTGCTTCTTTGATCGCATTTTTTTCTACTTGTGTAATATTAGATGGACAACAAATTAAAATACGAGGTCGTGTTAACATACTCTTTGCATTTACTTCACGTATAAAATGATTGAGCATAATTTCCGTTGCGTCAAAATCCGCAATGACTCCATCTTTCATGGGTCTTATAGCGTGTACTTTCCCTGGTGTTCTCCCAAGCATATTTCTAGCTTTCTCTCCAACTGCAAGTGGTTTTTTTGTTTCGCTATCAATCGCAACCACACTTGGTTCATTTAATACAACTCCTTGTCCTTTTATATAAATTAATACATTCGCGGTTCCTAAATCAATTCCGATATCTTTTGCAAACATTACGATAACCTCTTTTCTTACTATGATATTTGTTCTAAATATTTTTTCTTAGTCGATTCGCCACCTCTAATATGACGAATATCAGTATGATATTTTAAAATTTCTTTTACTTTTTCATATTTCTTTTGATCTATTTGACATAATCTTTCATGTAAATCTTTATGTACTGTACTTTTAGATACATGAAAGTGTAATGCGATTTCTCTAATAGTATGTCCCGTTTTTAAAATAAATTCCGTTTCTTTTAAAACTCTTTCATTGATATGATTCATTTTATGTTCCCCCTAATTCATTTTATTTGTAATGTATATTTTTTATACGCAAAATGAAATAGGTTTATTTTATGAATTCTATCTACTGTATGAAATACACAAAATAATTTTGACATTGAAAATGCTAGGTGTTATAATATGTTCTCATCAAGGAGGAATCTCTATGAATATTTCTCATCAAAAACAGATGTATGAATTCATTAAACATGATTTAAAAGCTTTAGAAGATCCACAATCGATGCTGATGCAGAAAATTGTGGAATCACAAAATGACATATCATTACAGATTGAAGTAGCAAAATATGTGTTTTATGAAAATATAGAATATTACAATAAGTTGATTTCACTTGCAGCAGTTATTGTAAAAGAAATTGGGATAGATGATAATTCTATTAGTTATTCTCAAGTAGTTGAAAACCTAATTATGCGAGGCTATCTTTCTGTCGGTAATCCAGTATATCCTTATAAAGAATTGACTGATAGATCTTTCGATTTATATGGGTTTTTGGGATTTGATGTAATTCATAGGCAAGGATGTTGTAGGCATATTTCCAGTTTGCATCAAGATATTTTTCAAAAAATAGGGCTGTTTTGTCAGAGCTACCGATGTTATGATGTGCAAGAAAATGATTCCTTAAATCCAAATAGGGATCCAAAATTTAATTTCATTAGAGCAACTCATGCAGCCAATCTAATTCAATATCATAATCAATATTATATTCATGATATATTTAATCAGATATTTTTTTATTTAGCGGATGGCTTATCAGCAGAAGAATATGAAAACGGTGATGACAAACTTATTCTATACTATACACCCATCTCTAATATGATTTTTGATAGGTTATCATATAAACAATTACTAGTTCAAATAAAACAACTCCATGAAAGTAGCCTAAAAGCACATATGGATCTCGCAGAACTACTTGATATTACCTGTGAAACCAATGATAGATTTTATAATAATTCTCGACTATTACATGATTTTAGAAAAGAAGCAGAATCTTATATGAAAAAGATAATACCCAATTGATATAAAAAATCGATAGTTCTATATCGATTTTTTTATAGTTCTTTCACCAATTTTTCAAAATATTCTTCTGGATTTACAGTCGTACCTTTGACAATCAATTCAAAATATAAATGATTTCCTAACTCTGTAGATATATTGGCATTTCCACTTTTTCCAATTACATCTCCTTGTTTGATGACTGCATCTTTACTTACAGTTACTTCAGATAAACTTTGGTAGACACTAATCATGTCATTGCTATGTTTGATTTCAACGATTTTTCCAAGTAGTTGATCTTCTTTGACATCCACTACTGTTCCATCCAACACAGCTTTGACTTCAAAATTTTCCTTTCCACCATAAGCAACTCCGCTGCTTTGCATATAGGTATCTTCATGGAAAATAATCGCATTTCTCTGTGATTCTTCATCTGCTTTATAGTCATAATAACTTTTAATTACCCTAATTTCAGCATCACTATAAGGTCTTAAGATTTTCACATCATCTGCAACAACAGGTATACTATCGTCAAATATTGTTTTTGTCACATAAGTAGAATCATCATTTTCTTTGAAGTTGTTTTTTCCAATCGAACTTTCAATTAAATAAATTGTACCTATTAAAGCAATAATTCCTAAACTGTAAATTCCATAGATTACTGACTTTTTCAGTCTTCTTTCTGTCATAATTTCACCTCTAATATCATTGTGGGCAAAATTACTTTTTTTATACTTTAATTTTTAAATTTTTGAAATTTCAACACCTTGATAATAATGTTTTAAAATCTGATCATAGGTATATCCTTTTTTTGCCATTGCTTGCGCACCATATTGGCTTAATCCAACACCATGTCCAAATCCTTTGGTTTCTATTTTTACATTATTACCAATTTGTTCAAAAGAGAAAAAAGTAGAACGCAAATTCAAATTAGAAGATACATCACTTGCTTTAAATGGTGTTCCATTTATGAGTAGCTCTTTCACTCTTCCTGTACTAGTAGTTTTGGTAAATTCTATCTGTAAACTTTCTTGATAAGGAAGATTTAATTTACTATAAAAATCCGCTAAACTGAATTCTGTTGTGACTTGAAAAACTGGTGACACTTCTGCATCCCAACTAGAATCCACACTTCTCAAATAAGGCAATGCTTGCACAAATACTTCTTCTACATTTTCTGTTTTCCCTGTACTAGTGGAAAAGAAAAAAGCTTGAATCACTGCACCATCATATGTGAGATATTCTCCATTTGTTTCTGTGATCGCTGTTTTGATTTTATTGATTTTTTCGGGATAATCATCTTTCCATCTTTCTTTTAAGGTAGCATCATCCAAATATACCTGGTTCGAAACTGTATCGACTACATCAAATTCGTTATTTTGATTTTGTTCCATTTTTTTCATCGCATAACTACGAGCGGCGACTGCTTGTGCTTTTAAAGCTTCTAGTTCAAAATTAACAGGCATTTCTCCGGCAAGTACACCTGTTATATATTCTTCAAATGGTACTTTTTCAATATTTCCAGTAGCATTTCTTTTGACACGGATCATTAAGTTAGAACCAAATTGAAAATTCATTTTTTCTTCTTTGATGCATAAGGTTACAATCAAATATGGTACGACTAAAATAAGAATAGAGGCAATGATTACCTTTTTCATTTGAATTCTCCTCTCTATTTATTCTATTCGCATTTTTCTATATTATAATTGTTTTTATTTTGTAATTTTGTCGAAAAAAACGTGTTTTCACACGCTATATAAATTTAGAATTCAAAAAGAAATCATAGAAGAAATTGACGATTAAATAAGAAAGACCTAAGCTTATGATTACATATAAAAATGTAGCTTGATATTTTCGATTTTTTTTGAATACATTTTGAATATTGATTCCATCTAATGCCCAAATTACTAATGGAACAATGACTAAATATAAAATGGTTTTGATATTCATTTAGTCTCCATATGTATCTACCATATGATTTCTTCTACAATGTCTTTCTTCATTTGAAAATGGGGTTGTTAAAAAAATGTCAATTAGTTTTTTGATTTCTTCCATATCCTTTTTCGCACTCAAAGCAATGACATTACTATTATTATGAGCCCTTGTAAGAGATGCTTCTTCTTCATTGTCTACTTTGGCACATCTTACCCCATGTACTTTATTACAAGCGATACTCATTCCAATTCCAGTTGTACATAATAAAATACCAAAATCAATTTCATGCTTTTGAATCGCTTCTCCTACTTGGAAGGCAAATATAGGATAGTCAACGGAATCTGTACTCGTGGTTCCAAAATCTTTGATTTCATAGTTGTCCTTTAAATACGCAATCAATTCTTCTTTGGCAAGATATCCACCATGGTCTGATCCAATTCCTATTTTCATTTTTTCATCCTCCATTTTTTGATTTTTTTATAAATAGTAAACATTCTATTATATAGAAAATAATATGGTTTATTTACAATATAAGTAAACTCTCCTATATATTCTGTCACATCAGCATGAAATCCTCTTTTGAAATCAAATAATCCATACATTTTAGAATCTTCATTAAATTCTCCTGTAATTCCATAGAAATTATATTCTTTATAGTGATTTTGAATGGCATATTTTATCATTTCCCATTGCATATAATAAGCACCAAAGTATTTCATATATTTGTCATAAGAACCCCCAAATAAATAGGTGAGTTGAGAACCAAATAACATAAATAGACCTGTTGTAATGTAAATTGAATTGCCCTCTGTTTGGATTGTATTTTTCACTTCTTCTATTTCATTTTTCAAACGTTCTATTCTTTTGGTCAACTCTTGTTTTTCACTTTCTTTTTTATGTGATAAATTCTCTATTTTGTTCGTGATTTCTTCTAATTCTTTTAAAATATGACCATGATATTTTTGTAAGTCTAAGCGGATTAATACAATTTGAATTTGGTAATCTTTGGAAAATACATCATACATTTTTTTGTAATAATCTTCAGCACGATCAATGAACCCTCTTCTATTTCCTGTATGTGCCATTATTTTTTTATAGATTTCCAACTTTTCTAAATCATCAGTAGTTACCTGTTCTAAAGATAACCATCCACCTAATGATTTTTTGATTTTTCTTTTATGTGAACTTCGAAATAATTGAAATATTTGTTCTTCTGTTTGATTTTCAATATTTAAAATAGATACCCATCTTGGTTCCAAATCTTTTCCATAATGAATGGTAAAGCCATTGTGTTGATATCCTATTTTTTTTAAGAATTCTACTAAAGATTTGTTTTGTGTACCATCTACAACAATATCTCCATCTATGTTTCTTTGTTGATATAAAATAGGCGGATTGATTTTGAAAAAGATACCTTTGTTTTTTTTCACATAATGTGAAACTTCTTTGGTGAACAAAGAAATTATATTTTGATTTTGGTAATCTAATAAAAATCCTCTTGGAGCATAAAACATATTTTGATTTAATACTGGGATTTTTTTGCATAACAGGAGTGTTGCGCCTACAATTTTACCATTTTCTTTGATTCCAACCAAATGTTTTTTCCATCCAGTGGATTCTTTTAAGTCCCCCCAATAGGAAGATTGAAAAAACATACTATTTGGATGATTTTTTGAAAATTGATTGAATTCTTGTTCTGTTAAATTCTCTAACATAGTATCACCTTACGTTTAGTATTATACTATATCTTAGAAAAAATGTCATTAGTGAAGATTTTTTGTTTGATTTCTTCTGCTATTTCATTTCCTGCTAAACAATAAAGTTTTCCAGGAATGAGAAAGGTTTGTTGATAAGTTTCGATAATACTAGGATCCTTTAATTCATTGATTTTATCGACATTCATTAGTCGATCGTAATCTCTTTTTAAAATTACCATGTTCATCACGTAATCGATTACATATTCTTCATGATCAATCGTTTGTTCCAGCCAACTATGAATTGTTTTTAAATGTGGAAATTGTAGATCATTGACATATCCTGTTACCAATTTTACATTTTGAGAGAATAATGCGATTGTTCTTTCATGACATTTACTTCTTCTATCTTCCGAAAATAATTCCCTTTGCATTTTGGCATCATGAATGAATGGAGAAAGTAGACGAAATAAAAAGGTATTATTGTGATACGTAATTTGATAACTCCAGGTATTATAATTCATTTTGAAATCGATATGATATTTTTGTTTTAAGTCTCCTACATTGTTATAGAAATTTGGATGATTTGGTGATTGTAATGTTAATTCATAAATAAATTTTGCAATATGGTTAAGATCTGGATTTACATCTTCATTTACAATTGTTTGAAATAATGTATCTTTTGTTTTTTGATACATTTCATATTCTATATATCGGTATTCATCTTTTTGCATCATTTCATCCCCTTTGCGTTATATAGTATATCCTAATTTATATATTTTAGCAAATTACAATTATTCAATGATACATGAGTATCAAAAAAAGCAACTTACGCTGCTTTATTTTCTTGATTTAATCCATATTTACGGTTGAATTTTTCTACACGTCCAGTTTTTGCAACTGCACCTTGTACTCCTGTATAAAATGGATGACATTTGTCACAAGTTTCAATGTGTAATTCTTCTTTGTTAGATTTTACAGTAAATGTATTTCCACAAGAACAAATTACTTTCGTTTCCATATACTCTGGATGAATTCCTTTTTTCATTTTAATCTCCTCCTGCCATGACGAATATTCGCCATAGAAATTTAATTCTTATATAGTATACCAATGAATATTCAAAAATGCAAGCTTTTATTGAAACAATTGCTCATCTATTATCTTTTTCATTCTATTATAAATCTGTTCATACTGTTCACTACTTGGCAAACGATTCTCCATTGTATTTCCATACATTATATCAGTTATATCTACTATTTGTATTTCATACACATTCGCCAAATCATCTAATTTATCATTCATATAATCAAAAATTTCATTGTATTGTTCTTGATATACGTTGTAGTAATTTATCATGATAATATCTTCTTTACAATATTCTCTCATCAATTCTAATAAATTTTCTAAATCGACCAAAACTTGATCTATGTATTCATAACTTTCTTTAGGGGAAGCAGTTGTAATTTTATAATAGATATCATTTGAACCAATGGATAATGTTACAAGATCTGCTTTAATCAGTGCATTTTTTAAAGCAATATTATTTTTGTTACTGAAGACTTTTCGATTTTCTTCAATATCACGAATCAAATCAGTAGTGCGATAATCTTCTTCAGAAAACTCTGATACATACTTTTCTAATTTTCCTTTGAATTTTAAATAATCACGAATCCACTGCCCATAATTATCCTCTGTAAGAGCGACTTCATCCCCTAAATTTAGATAATATACTTTTCGGTCGAGTGTTGTCAAATAAATGACAAATACCATTAAAAAGACAAAAGCTAGAAAAAGAACTGCTTTCCATTTCATAAAAAATCCCTCCAATAAAAAAGTAGAATGTCTCTACTTTTATTATATTTCTTCTAATTCGATTTTAGCACCTATAGATTCTAGTTTTTGAATAATGTTTTCGTACCCTCTTAACACATGTTCAATCGAAGTAATACTTGTCGTTCCTTCTGCAACCAAAGCAGCTAATACCATACAAGCTCCAGCACGTAAATCAGTTGCTTCCACTTCGGTTCCATAGAGCGAAGTTGTTCCTTTAACATAAATACAACTTCCTTTTATTTGGATATTTGCACCCATATTATTTAGATGTTCAACATTTTGAAACCGATTTTCATAGATAGTTTCTTCTAAAATAGACTCTCCATTACATTGTGTCAATAACACTGTAATTGGCTGTTGAAGGTCAGTTGCAAAACCAGGATACCCTAAGGTTTTAATATGGACTGGTTTTTTGTGTTGAATACGAGATATGGTAATGAAATCAGACCCAATTGTGAGGGGATATCCGATTTCTTTTAATTTATTGGTAAGTGCTTCAATATGTTTTGGAATCATATTTGTAATTGTTAAATTCTCTCCAATGAGTGCTCCTGCTAATAAATAGGTCCCCGCTTCGATTCGATCTGGTATCACCTCTGTAAAGCATCCACTTAGTTTTTCTACCCCTTCAATTGTAATAGAACTCGTTCCTGCTCCTGTAATTTTAGCACCCATATTATTTAGAAATGTTGCAACACTTACAATTTCAGGTTCTTTGGCAGCATTTTCAATAGTGGTTATTCCATCTGCTTTGGTTGCGACTAACATCGCATTAATGGTTGCGCCTACACTTGGCATATCTAGATATATATTTCCACCGATCAAATGATCAGCTGTTATAGTGAAACGATTATTATCTTCTACTACTTTTGCTCCCAAAATTTCAAATGCTTTTAATGTTTGATCAATCGGTCTTGCTCCAATGGAACAACCGCCTGGAAAATACATTTCTACTCTTTTAAATTTTCCAAGTAAGGCAGACATAAAATAGTAAGATGCACGTAATTTTTTAGAAATATTTTCTGGAATCTCTTTATTTTCAATTTGTGAAGCATCAATTTCCATATAATCGTTTTCTCGTGAAACTTGTGCTCCCAAATAATTTAGTATTTCATTTAAAGCATCAATATCAGATATATTTGGAATATTATGAATTCGAACAATTCCATCTGATAGAATAGAAGCAGGAATGAGTGCAACTGCACTGTTTTTTGCTCCACTAATAGCAACTTCTCCGCTTAATATATGTCCACCTTCTATTTTGATTCGTTTCATAGTTTCCTCCTGTCATATTTTATGAAATATTAAGCATTGTTGTTACTACCTAATATTATGAAATATAATCACTTTTAACATTATAATATGTTTTTCTAAAAAAGGCAATTTTACTATTCTCATTTTATCATATTTCAAATAAAATAGAAAAATCCAATTATGATAAGAGCAATACCACCAATTCTTGTAGAAATATGTCCTACTATATCATTAATCCGTTTGCCAAGGTAAAGACCCAAATATGTAAATAAAAAACTAGATATTGAAAAGATAAAAGCACAAATAAATGGATTATCGTATATAGCACGCAAACTAAGTCCCACCGAAAAACTATCAATACTGACTGCTAAACCAAAAATCAAAAGTTCACTGAATTTCATCAAACTTACTTCCCGTGTTTGTTTAAATGATTCAATAATCATCTGAATTCCAATTACTAGTAGTACAATAAAAACAACGGTACTAGGTTGAATCGGAAGAAAAGATAATATTTTGTTACCAATCCACATTCCAATTAATGGCATAAAGAAATGGTAAATCCCAACAATGATAGACAGTAATTTCATTTCTTGTTTTTCCATATTTAAAGTGCCATATGCTAACGAAAGGGAAAATGCATCCATACTTAAACTGACTGCTATAATCATCACCATCACAATTGACATAAAAAAACCTCCTAAAGTATTTTACTTGAGAGGTTATCCATTTATGATTTTTTTATAGATATTTGTCAATTAATTCTTTCAAGAAAAATTTGTATTCCACTTCTTCTTCACTTTCATCTGCTTCTAGTAAGCATAAAGGTGGAAAGAGAACACACCACCAATTGTCTCCTTCACCTTTTCCTAAGGTAACAACTAAAGATTCATAATATCCAGCGTCATATACAATTCCTTTATATGTTTTTTCTGGAAAATAATTTCTTCCAAATGATACTTGATAGCCCTTATGATAACTTTCACTAGTTAGAATATTCTCAATGTTCTGGTTAATTTGATCTAGTTCTCCACTTATTTTTTCTCTTGCATCTTCAATTCCCTTCGTATCTTTTAGAAGATTGTATAATTCTGCTTGTAGTTCATCTCTGACTTTTATTTTGATTGCTTGATCTTCTTCTGTATTACTATTTGGTATTACTCGAAATCGTATTGCTTCTTCTGGAATAAGACTTGCAGATGTTTTTGCTCCTGTCAACATACTGTATAAAAAGAATATAAATATGACAATCATTATTTTTTTCATTTTGTCCACCTCTATTTTTTGATGTACAAAATATTTCTATTTATACAAAAAAATAGAATTTTATCTATTTTTTAATATTATTTATGATATGATTCATGATTTAGAATACGATAAGATCGATAAATTTGTTCTAATAATAGTACTCTAAACAACTGATGTGGAAAAGTCAATTTAGAAAATGATAGAGCTAAATCTGCTCTTTTTTTGATGGACTCTTCTAATCCATAGGAACCACCTATAATAAATGTAATATTTCCATGATGTTGCATAATTTGATCTAATGTTTGAGACAATGTAATGGAATCCATCATTTTACCATCAATTTCTAACGTAATTACATAATCCTTTTCATGAATGTAATTTTCTATTTTTTCTTTTTCAATAGAAAGTATTCTATCAATGTTATCCCCTGTACTATCTGGTACTTCTATTATCTCTATTTTGGTATATTTACTAAGTCTTTTTTGATATTCTGCAATTGCTTCTTTCAAATAGTTTTCTTTTATTTTTCCAACACAAATAATTCTCATCATACTTCTAATAATTCCGTCCTATCCTTTTGTGTTGCAACTACAATATGTTCAATTATTTGATTTTCTTTTCTTAATGCTTCTTCTAAAGTAGAAAGAGCAAGCTCTCTCGTGTTATTATCTTCGCTTAAATGCGCGAGAACAATATACTTTGTTTCATTTCCAATAAAATGAGATAAATAGTAAGCAGAGTCTTGATTGGATAGATGTCCTCTATCTCCTAATATTCTTTGTTTTACATGATATGGATATTTTCCATTCATTAGCATTTCTACATCATGATTACTCTCCATTATATATAAACTTTTGTTTTGTAGTCTTTTGTGATTTTTATAATTGATATAACCTGTATCAGTAATATAAACAACTGATTTACCATTATGTTCCAATATATATCCATTGGAATCCGCAACATCATGTGATGTTTTGATTATTTTAATTGCAATATCATGAAGCATAAAATCAGATTCAATCAATTGGTAGTTAGAGATCAGTAACATTGTACTTAACTCTTCATACATTTTTTTAGTCAAGTAAATAATAGGATTATATTTTTTGATAAAGACACGTAATCCACCAATATGATCCACATGTGTATGGGTAATTAATATTCCTTCTATTTGATTTGGATCTACATCAATTTCTTGTAATTGTTTTTCTACATATGCACAACTTGGACCTAAGTCAATTAATAAAGAAGTGGTAGGAGAAGCAATATATGTTGCATTCCCCTTACTTCCACTTGCTAGTACGCATACTTTCATCGCCCAAATACCCCTGGAAATCTTATTCTAGGATTAAAGGTTCCATTTAACGCACTGGTTTTCCATGGATAACTTTTCCATACTTCTAAATGGAGATGACATGCGGTTGCATACCCAGTATCCCCTGTATATCCGATGACTTGTCCACGACTTACAATATCTCCAGCTTTTACAGCAATCCTTGACATATGATTATAACATGTATATTCTCCATAACTATGGTCTATACATACATAATTACCATTGATGTAATGATATTTTGCTTCAATTACTTTTCCATTGGTTACTGCTCTAATTTCAGAACCACAGCCAATACCTGCGATATCCATTCCAGAGTGAAGTTCACGTCTACCTGTAATTGGACTGATTCGATATCCATAATTAGAGGAAATATTCCATCCACTTACAGTAGGCCAATACCAATTGTTTGGACTACCTACACCACTTTCATATTTCGTTCCTTTTAATACAATTTCGTTTACAACAGGTTTTAATTCTTCTTTGGAAACCAAATTAATATAATTGGTAACACCATTGACTACTTTTACTTTACTGCTGACACGTTCTAATCCATTTTCTCCAGCTTGAATGACTTTGTCATAACCAAGTGGTGCATCATTGTCATATTCATAATTAGTTTGATAATGCGCTTCTTGATCTTCAACCATATATGTTTCAATCGCAACTGATATTTGAGGATTTGTCATTTCAATTACTACTTCTTGTCCTGGAAAAAGCAAATTTTTTTCACTTGTAAAGTTGGAATTGGATATTAGAAATTCCTCCACACTAATTTGATGATTATAGGCAATATCTGTAATAGTGTCTCCAACTTTCACTATATATGTTTCTTTTTTTGGATCTTGACCAAATACTAAAAACTGTGAAAGTTCTTCTGCACTGGTATAAATTTTTTCAGTGACAGGAATGTTGGTCTTTTTCGTCGTTATCGATTCTTCTACATAAATATCTTCAATAATTTTACCAGTTGTTACAATTTCATTTTGAACTGTTTCATTATATGTTGTATAATCTTCTGTTCCAACAAAGGTTTTCATGGTTGTTTTTACAGCCTCATCAAATATTTCTTTACCCGTTACATAGACAGTAATAACACGGTCTTCTTTACGCAATGTAAATTGATATCCTGGTACTGTAAATGCTTCCTTATTGACCAATTTTTCATATACATCTTCTATTCGATCAATTTGATCTGAGTATGTTGTTAATTTCTTAATTTCCAGTCCTTCTGGAACATTGACAGACGTTACATTATATTTTTCTTTATAAGATATATTTTGTTTATTGATATAATCTTCCAATTTCTTTTTAGATGAGATCACACCAATTATTTCATCCTTCAAGTATACTTTATAAAAAGTATTTGGGTCTTGTTTCTGTTTATAGTTAAAACCCAAGAGGAAAATAATGATACTCATAAACACAATGATAATGGTTAACATATTTTTTTTCACAAAATCACCTAATCTTCTTGTTTATCAATAAAATTTACAAATGTTGCTTTATTTCTTCTAAAAATAAGTTCAATGGTTGTTGTTGGTCCATTACGGTGTTTTCCAATAATGAATTCACTCTTACTTGTATATTCATCAATGGCAGCCTCTTTATTGTAGTAGTCATCACGATATAGGAATGCTACAATATCTGCATCTTGTTCAATAGAACCAGATTCTCTTAAGTCACTTAAAATAGGACGCTTGTCGTCTCTACCTTCAACACTACGGGAAAGTTGCGCTAATGCAATTACAGGAATTTCTAATTCCATAGCCAATGTTTTTAAGGAACGAGATATTTCAGCGATTTCTTGTTGTCGATTTCCTGCATATTTGGTACCACCACTAATTAACTGCAAGTAGTCAATAATCACAATATCTAGTCCATCATTAGAACTTGCGAGTCTACGACATTTTGCTCTTATTTCTGATATTGTCATACCAGGGGTGTCATCGATAAAAATTTTGGTGTCTGCTAGACGACTGATTGCTTCATTTACACGTTTCCAATCATTGTGCTCTAACCTTCCACTAATGAGCTTGCCAAGTTCAATTTGTCCTACTGAAGATAACATACGAGTTGCTAGTTGTTCTGCGCCCATTTCCATGTTAAACAAAGCGACTGTTTTTTTGTTATTCATAGCAATATTAGTTGCTAAGTTAAGTGCAAAAGCGGTTTTTCCCATAGCAGGACGTGCTGCTATAATAATTAACTCATTTGGATGTAAACCAGATGTAATCTTATCTAAATCATAAAATCCAGTTGCAAGTCCTGTTATTTCTCCTCGATTTTGAGAAAGTTTTTCTAAATCTGCTTGTGTTTTAAACAACACATCTTGAATGGTTCTAAATTCTGTTCCTTTTCTTGTTTTGACTACATTCAATATCTTTTTTTCTGCGCGATCCAAGATATCGCTAATGTCTTCTGTGGATTGATATCCATCGGTTGCAATTTCGGTTGCAGAATCAATTAATCTTCTTAATATTGCTTTTTCTTCTACAATTTTAATATATTCATCTACATTTGCAGCACTTGGTACTAAGGAAGCGATTTCACTTAGATATGCCACTCCTCCGATTTGTTTTAATTCTTTTCTTTTATCTAATTCTGCAGTTACCGTTGTAAGATCAATCGCACTTCCATTTTCTGATAAACTTGCAATAACACTAAATATTTTACCATGGGCATCAGAATAAAATTGATCGCTTGTAAGTCCTTCTATACATTTTTGTAATGCATATTTAGATAAAAACATAGAACCCAATACGGATTGTTCTGCAACCAAATTATGGGGTATTATTTTCTCCATAATTTCACCTAGCTTTCTTTTACGACTTTAATATTTAATGTGGCCTTCACTTCTTTGTGTAGTTCCACTTCTACTTGATGCATTCCTAAACTCATAATAGGATGATCCATCATAATTTTTGTTTTATCAATTGTATATCCTAATTTTTGGAGTTCTTTTTGGATTTGTTTACTAGAAATTTGACCAAACATCTTATCTTGATTTCCTGTCTGTGCTGTGAATGTGATTGTCTGTTTTTCAAGTTCTTTTTTTAAATCTTTCATATCTTTTATTCGTAATGATTCTTCTAATGCAGCTTCTGATAAGGAGCGATTTAATTTATTTAAATTTATTTGTGTAGCAGGTACAGCAAATCCTTTTTTGACTAAAAAATTCATTGCATATCCATCTGTTACTTCTTTGATTTCATTCTTTTTTCCTTGTCCTTTCACATCTTTTAGAAAAATAACTTTCATTTTATCACCTTATTCCTGTATTAATTTTAATAATTGTTTTTTTACTTTATATAAATTTCCTGCTTTGATAGCACAAGCGGCGTCTGTTTTGTTCCCTCCACCACCTAAAGCTCTCATGTACATTTCGACATCTATTTTTCCTACTGATCTCGCGCTGATTCCAACCAATCTTTTTCCAATAAATCCAATTACAAAGGATGCTTCTACTGTATCTAATTCTAGTAAATCTTCAGCAATCAAAGCTAATTCATGGTTTGGATGAATCTGATTGTCCATAATGCAAAGTGCGATATTTTCATTTATCATATGACTATTTTTGATAAAATCCTGTCTTGCTACATAGTTTTCTTTATTCTCTTTTAGAAGTTGTTGTTTCTCAATATTATCTGCTCCTAACGTCATTAAATAAGCAGCAGTTTCAAATGTTTTATCTGTTGTTTTGATATTGAAATTATTGGTATCTACTATGATTCCTGCAAGTAATATGGTTGCGATTTCGCCTGGAATGGATTTGTTGGTTGTTTTTAAAATTTCTGTTACCATCTCTGCTGTACTGGACACATGATTGTCAATATACTTGACAAGGGAAGTTTCAATGGTATTTTCACTTTCGATATGATGGTCTATTATAATATGATTGGAAATTTGATTCAAAATCTCAGGATATTCTAATAATTCTTTTTTATTGGTATCTAATATAATCAGTAATGTATCCGTTGAATATGTATTTATATCTTCTTTTTTTGTATAATTTATATCAATTTCTTTTTCTATTAATAGTTGCATACTTTTTTGAACGGAAATATTTTTTTGTTTATCAGCTATTAAAATGGAAGCGGTTTTTCCATAAGAATTTATTAATTGATACATACATAATGCTGATCCAAATGCATCTAAGTCAATGGATTTATGAGCGATTATGAGAAAATGTTCATGTTGTTCTATTTGTTTTATTATTTCTTTTTGTATCTCTGTCATAATCCACCTCAATATTCATTATACTATAAATTGACTCACTTGTCTAAAGTTTATGTATATAAAAAAGACTTTCGTCTATTTCATTTTGGAAGCCAATTGTTTAATTTTATTCATTCGATGATGCAATCCAGATTTTGTAATAGGTTTTCCTGTTTCTACACTAATAATTTCGCTTAGTTCGGTTAGTGATACTTCTGGATATTTTTTACGATAGATTGCAGCTTCTTTGGTTTTTTCATCTAAAAGGTCGAGTGAACCAAAGTTCTCTATAATTTCAATGTCTTGTAATTGTGAATTTGCGGTCGCAATAACTTTTTCAACATTGGCTTGTTCACAATTATTGAGCCGATTGGTCATATTTTTATGGTCTCTATAAATTCGAATATCTTCATAATAAAATAATGAATTATTGGCTCTCATAATTCTTAAGAAATCTCCTATCTTTTCTGCTTCTTTCATATATATCATATATTTATTATCTCTTTTTAATACTTTACTATTGAGTTCATAATTATTCAGTAGTTTAGAAATAAATTTCGCATATTCCATATCATCTACTAAAAATTCTAAATGATATCTTGATTTTTTAGGATCGTTAATACTTCCTGTACCTAGGAAAAGACCCCTTAGATAGGATTGAACTAAATTTTCATCACTGTAAATGTATTCTTTTGGAATATTGGGTTTATTTTCAAATTGATAGGATAAGTCTTCTAAAATAGAAGATACTTTATGTTTTACAACTAAGATATAAATATAGTTTTTATTAAAATTATAACCTCGTCTTACTGTAACAACTGGCTGAATATGATAACTATCTTTTAATAATGAATAAATTCTTCTAGCAACTGATGCATTTTCGGTAGAAATTTGAATGGTGTCATTTACGATTCCTATATTTCTTATAATTGCAGATAATTCTGTTATATTTTCAGATTCGATTGTTTCTAATTTACTCACTTCATTTTTGACAATACTTGTAAATGACATAATTCACCTTCTATTCTGTATCTTTTTTGAAACTCATTGCAGCTATCGCACCTTCGCCAATGGCGGTTGAAATTTGATATACATCTTTATATATGACATCTCCACAAGCATAAATTCCTTTTATATTAGTACGCATATTAGAGTCAACTATCATATAATCATCTTGCATTTTGACATTTAGATTTCGGGCAAAATGGGTATTTGGTTTAGATCCAATATAAATAAACAATCCATCACATTCAATTTCTTTGATATTTCCTTCTTGTTCTATTAATATGGAAGATAAATATCCATCTTTTTCATTGATTGTATTTACAACACTATTATATAAAATTTGAATGTTTTCTTTTGTTTTTACTTCTTCTACTAATATAGAATCGGCTCTTAATTTTTCACTTCGATTGATGATGGTGACATGATTACATATTTCTGACAAATATAAGCTTTCCTCAAAGGCACTATTTCCACCACCTACTACACATACATCTTTTCCTTTAAAAAAGGGTCCATCACAAATGGCACACCAACTAATTCCATGACCAACCAGTTCTGTCTCTTGTTCCAATCCTAATTCTTTTGGAACACGACCCGTTGCGATAATAACACCTTTACATTGCAATTCTTCTTTATCTGTTTTTACAATTTTTTCATTTTCTTGATTTATGATATCTATTACTTCTCCATAACGATATTCAATTTTTAAATTTTGAATCTGTTCATATATTTTCATAGCTAATGTTGGTCCATCAATTTCTAAGAAACCAGGATAATTTTCTACTTTTGCAGATCGATTGATTTGACCTCCTGGAACACTACTTTCTAACAGTAATACATTTACATTGGCACGTTTCAAATAAATGGCCGCTGTCATACCAGCAACTCCTGCACCAATTACAACACAATCATATGTCTGATTCACTATTTTCCTCCTTTTGGTATCGATTTTGATATTTTTGATAAACGATTAAAATAATACCTATGATTAATGTTATGATAGAAACTAACTGTGCTATGCGAATATTTCCTAACATTAAACTATCTGTACGCATTCCTTCTATGATTAATCGACCAATTCCATACCATAATAAATAGAAACCTGTTGTTTGACCTATATGGGTATTTTTTCTATTACGATAAATATATAGAATAATAAATCCTATTATATTCCATATCGATTCATATAAAAATGTAGGAATATAATAATTGCCATCTATATACATTCCATTGATGATAAAATTTGGTAGATGTAAATTTTGTAAATGTGCTAATGTAGTTACTGCACCATGGGCTTCCCCATTGAAAAAATTTCCCCATCTACCAATGGCTTGTCCCAAAATCAAACTGACAACTAGTATATCTGTTATTTGAAATAAGGATACTTTATGTTTTCTACAGTAAAACAAAATAAATAGAAAACCAGCAAGAACACCCCCATGGATCGCAAGTCCGCCTTCCCATATTTTTATAATCTCAATTGGATTTATACTATAGTAATCTAAGTTAAATATAACATAATAGATTCTAGCTCCTATAAAAGCAATGGGAATGGTATAAAAGAAAAGATTGATCATAAAATCTTCATCTATATTTCTTTTTTTAGCTTCCTTTAGAGCTAAATAACAACCTATAATGAAAGCAATTAATAGGAAAAAGGAATACCAATAAATTTGAATAAAACCAAAATCAATCATAATTGGATTCATAAATTACTCCTTCCTTAAAAGAGGTTGAATGACCAAGTGATCCATTGCCATATTCATTAAAGAAATTAAAATAGCAACAAGACAAGTCATCAAAATTCCACCAATTGTAAAATGACTTCCTAAAATCACATCTACAATATATAAAATCAATACATTAATAAAGGGGTAAAATACACCTAAGGTAAGAGCTGTCAAGGGAAGTGTCAACCATATTAATACTGGTTTGATTGTCCGATTTAGTAAATTAATTAGAATAGCAGCCAATAAAGCCCATATTCCAAAACCACTATTATCAATTTGAATGGTTTTGGGAAATAATATAGATACAGTAATTAAAATAAGAGCATACCCAACCATATATAAAATCCATTCAAAAAATTGACTATATTTTCCATATTTATTTTTTTTATGATTTTCTTCTATAATAACTGTTTTCATAGATTTTTCTCCTTTTATTTTATTTTATTTTATCATTTTCTTCCTTTAATTCAAATAAAATATCACGTAATTCGGTTGCACGTTCAAATTGAAGATTGGAAGCTGCTTCCTTCATTTCCTTTTCAATTTGCTCTATTAGGTTCATTTTTTCTTGTTTACTCATTTTAGTAGGAACTTTTTCTTCTACTTCTTTATTATTGGAAATCAAATCTCTAATTTCTTTGATAATTGTTTTTGGAACAATATTATGTTCTTTGTTATATTCCATTTGAATGGTTCTTCTACGTTCTGTTTCTTTCATTGCTTTTTCCATTGCATCACTGACTTGATCTGCATACATGATGACATGACCATTTGCATTTCTAGCAGCTCTACCTATGGTTTGAATTAAGCTTCGGTCACTTCTTAAGAAACCTTGTTTATCCGCATCCATAATTGCGATTAGACTCACTTCTGGAATATCGAGTCCTTCTCTTAGTAAGTTAATTCCAACCAATACATCATATTTTCCTAAACGTAAATCTCTTATGATACGCATACGTTCTAATGATTTGATTTCACTATGTAAATAGGCAACTTTAATGTCTAAGTTTTTTAAATATGTAGTGAGTTCTTCTGCCATTCGAATCGTTAATGTTGTAATCAATACTCGTTCATTTTGTTCTACTCGTTTATAGATTTCTTCTAATAAATTATCCATTTGACCATTTGTCGGTCTTACTTCAATAGTTGGATCAAGCAATCCTGTTGGACGAATAATTTGTTCCGCAATATGATTTTCTGCTTTTTCTAGTTCGTAATCTCCTGGTGTAGCAGATACACAAATGATTTGATTGATCTTTTTTTCAAATTCATCAAATGTTAAGGGTCGATTGTCTTTCGCACTTGGCAGACGAAATCCATAATCTACTAGTACTTGTTTTCTTGCTTGGTCTCCATTATACATTCCCCTTACTTGAGGTAATGTTACATGGGATTCATCGACAACGAGAAGAAAGTCTTTTGGAAAAAAGTCAATAAGTGTTGTTGGAGTGGCACCTGCTTCTTTTAATGCCAAATGTCTTGAATAATTTTCTACTCCTCTACAGGTTCCTGTCTCAGATAACATTTCTAAATCATAATTGGTTCGTTCCATTAGGCGTTGATATTCTAATAGTTTGTTATTTTCTTTGAAATATTCCAATCTTTCTTTTAGTTCGATTCTAATATTTTCCACTGCTTTTTTGATTTTTTCTTCACTTGTTACAAAGTGACTTGCAGCAAACAAACTAATCGATTTTTTATTGGATGTAATCGTTCCTGTTAAGGTATCATATTCATATATTTTATCAATTTCATCTCCAAAAAATTCAATACGAATTCCTTTACCATGTTGATTTACTGGCATAATTTCTAATACATCTCCTCTTACACGAAATGTACCTCTTTTTAGTTCTAAATTATTTCGTTCATAAAACATATTGACTAATTTCAACATCACTTCATCACGTTCGATTTGGTCCCCTACATTGAGTGTCAACATTTTGTCTTTATAATCTTCTATTTCTCCAATTCCATAGATACAAGAAACAGACGCAACAACAATTACATCATTATGGGTAATCAAAGCAGAAGTAGCAGCATGTCTTAACTCATCTATTTCATCGTTGATAGAGGCATCTTTTTCGATATAAGTATCGGTTTTGGCAACATAAGCTTCTGGTTGATAATAATCATAATAGGATATAAAATATTCTACATGATTTTCGGGAAATAATTCTTTTAATTCGGAATAGAGTTGTCCAGCAAGTGTTTTATTATGAGCTAAAACAAGCGTTGGTTTATTGACTTTTTGAATTACATTTGCGATTGTAAATGTTTTTCCTGTTCCTGTTGCCCCTAGTAAAACTTGATATTTTTCATCTTTTTGTATTCCTGACACTAACTTTTCAATTGCCTGTGGTTGATCTCCACTTGGTTCATATTTTGATACTAATTTAAAAGTTTTATTTTCTTCCATCTAAATACCTCCAGATTCATCTTTTATAAGTAGTATCTATTTTAGCATAAATTTTATCATTATGCATTATTTTTAAATTTCTATATGATACTAAAAATAGACAAGTTTTTGCTTGCCTACTGTTTATTGATAGTAATTGTTACTTGATAAGTATTTTCCAAATCCATTTCCTCTTCATCTACAGTATATCCATATGATTCTACCTTGCTTACGCAATCGCGAATGGTATTAATTACTGTTTTCATATCTACATTTGGAATTGTTTCTTCTTGCTCATTATTCATCATAACTGGCTGAATTTCATTATTCATATTAGAATTTATTAAATTTCCAGATGGATTTGACATTTCTACTTGTGAATGTATAGGTCCTGAAAATTCAGAATCATCATTTAAAGTATATGGATTAATTGATTGAAGAACATCTATATCTGATGAATTTATTGGTGTATGAATTGCATTTGGATTACCAAAATTCGGTTGTGTTATAAATTGACTGGAATTTAAATCATCTTTTTTCATTTCTACTTGTGAAGTATTTTCACCTGACTGTACAACTGGTTCTGTCGTAAATGTTTCTAATGAAAAATCTGATTTCGGAGATTCCACAGGTTTATTAAAATCCATATTCATTTCCTTTTCTTCTAAGTCACTTACATAATCTGGATTTGACTTTTCCTCAGAATTTAAATTGACCATGTTAAAAAATTTTCCAACAAATGGCTTGGGTTCTTCTGGTTCTATTATTTTTTGTTCTTCTATGAATGGTTGCTGTGAAGAATTCATATCTATTTTTGTTCCATTATCTTCTGGTTTTACCTCTAAAATAAGTTCTTCTTCTGGTGGATTAGATTCAACTGGCTTAAAAATATCTTGTGCTTGAGATTCTATTTTTTCTACATCCATAAATCCTGGATTAATGATGTTATCCTTTTCTTGTATTGGAACGGATGTAGCATTATTTTGAATAAAATTATTTTCTAAATTAGATGTGGTAGAAATATTAGAATTCAATGATGGTTGATTGGATTTGATTGGATTTTGATTAATTGTCTCCACTTTTTGTGGTTCTATTTTCAGTGCATCTGACGAATCATTATCTTCATTTGTACCATTTAATATCTTCATAATTTCCTCATCCGTTTTTCTTACAGTCATACGTTCATTCATAATACGATCTAACATTTTCAATTGATCTTCTTTATTCAATTTTAACAATGAACGTGCATGTCTTTCTGAAATTTTTTCTTCCAATAAAGCTTCTTGCACTTCATCCGCTAAATTCAATAATCTTAATTTATTCGCAATCGTAGATTGTGTTTTTCCTAATTTTTCTGCCAAAGAAGCTTGATTGATATATCCCATGTCTAATATTTTTTTGTATGAAATTGCCTCTTCAATTGGTGTCAAATCTTGTCTTTGAACATTCTCAATTAAAGCAATTTCTGCACTGTTTTTATCATCCAAATTAGTCACAATCGCTGGAATAGTTGTTTTTCCTGCCAAAATACTTGCTTTATATCTACGTTCTCCCGCTATAATTTCATATTTATCCGCTATTTTTCGAACAACAATTGGTTGGATAACACCATGTTCTCTTATGGAATCTGCCAATTCTAATATACTTTGTTCATTGAATTTAATTCTTGGCTGAAAGCGGTTTGGTAGCACATCATCCAAGTTTAAAATAAGAACCTCTTTTTCCATTTCCATATTACGATACCCCTTCCTTATTCTATCTATAACATCATACTATATTTTGGGAAATATAGCAATCTTTTTTTGGGAAATATAGCAAAAAAAGAGATTTATAAACTCTTTTTCTTCATTTCACTATATTTTCTGGGAAATAATTGGTTTGTTTTTTTCTGTTTTTGAAATAGTATTAAGGTCCGATTTCCTGCATCATAGGGGAGGGTAAAAGAAATTACATTCTGTTTTTCACAATCTAATTGATCTATTGTTGTTTCACTTTCTTTTAACTCATCGTTTATATTTCCCTTCATTGCAACAAAATATTTATGAACCTTTACCATCGGAACTCCATACTCTAATAAAATTCGTAAATGTGCGACCGCACGTGCTGTTACGATATCAAACTTTTCTCTATTTTCTAAAGCATATTCCTCTGCACGTGCATTACAAACTTCAATTTTTTCTAGTTGAAGAGAGGAGATTATATTTTTTAAGAAATTTGTTCGTTTTTGAAGTGAATCCACTAATGTAATTTTTAAATGTGGAAAAAATATTTTGATTACAATTCCAGGGAAACCTGCTCCTGTTCCAATATCGCATAATGTTTCTTGTTCTTTTAAATTTATAATTTTTGATAATGTTAAACTATCATAAAAATGTTTTAAATACACTTCTTCTTTTTTGGTAATTGCAGTTAAATTGATTTTCTGGTTCCATTCCATTAATAATTGATAATATTGTTCTAATTGATTCAATTGTTTGTCTGTATATGAAATCTCTAACTGATCTAGTTCTTTTTTAAATTCCTCTATTGACATGACTATTCTCCTTTTTTAAATATACCATTAAAATAGAAATATCAGCTGGATTCACACCACTAATGCGGAGTGCTTGTCCAATTGACGTTGGATTGACCTCTTTTAATTTTTGTCGTGCCTCTGATGCGATATTTGGAATTTTATCATAATCAATATTGTCTGGTATTTTTTTATCTTCTAATCGTTTCATTTTTTCCGCTTCTTTTTGTGCTTTTACAATATATCCTTCATATTTTATAAATATAACAACTTGTTCTTTAATTTCTTCTGAATATGGAATTTCATAAAAATGTTCGATATGTTCCATCTTTATTTCTGGTCGTTTTAATAGTTGATATAATGTAATTCCATCTTGAAGCATTGCGGTTGGAATCGAGGATAAATATTCGTTTGTTTCTGTTGTAGGTGTTATTTTTCGTTCCATCAAGTATTGTTTTAATTCTTCAATTTTTTGTTTTTTATCGATGAGTCGATTGTGTTGTTCTTCTGAAATTAGACCTACTTGGTATCCATATTCTCTTAATCTTAAATCGGCATTATCATGTCTTAATAATAACCGATATTCCGCTCTTGATGTCAATAATCTATAAGGATCTCTAATTCCTTTTGTAACCAAATCATCAATTAAGACACCAATGTAAGCATCATCTCTTTTTAAAATAAGTGGTTCTTTTCCATTGATTTTGAGCGATGCATTGATTCCTGCAAGTAATCCTTGGCAAGCTGCCTCTTCATAACCACTGGTTCCATTGATTTGTCCTGCTGTATATAGATTTTCGACTAATTTCGTTTCTAATGTTTGTTTGAGTTGTGTAGGGTAAATCGCATCATATTCAATCGCGTAAGCATATTTTAATATTTTTGCATTTTCTAAACCTTCTAAACTATGGACCATAAGTTCTTGAATATCATGCGGCATACTAGTAGAAAATCCTTGAATATATATATCATCATAATATAAACTTTCTGGTTCTAAAAATAATTGATGACGTTCTTTTTCATGAAAGCGAACTACTTTATCTTCAATTGAAGGACAATATCTTGGACCAATTCCTTTGATATCATCTAATCCACCATACATACTCGATTTGTTCAAATTTTCTTTTATAATTTGGTGTGTTTTTTCATTGGTATATATTAGATGACATGGAACTTGGTTTTCGATTTTATAGTTTGGTTCATTGTCAAAACTAAATGTCCTATATACACTATCTCCATATTCTATTTTTGTCTTACTAAAATCAATTGAATTTTTATCAATTCTTTGAGGTGTTCCCGTTTTTAATCTTTTAATTTGAAATCCTAGTTGTTCTAAGTTTTCACTAAGGTAATTACATGGTTTCTCTCCATGAGGACCTTCTCGATGCCTCGTATCTCCAACTAAAATATCGGCTTTCATATAAGTTCCTGTTGTAAGGATCACTGCTTTTGCGTTTATTTCTGTCCCATCTTCTAAAGTTATCCCCAGAATTTTCCCATTTTCCACAATTAATCCTTCTACCATACCTTCTTGAATTGTCAAATTTTGTGTATTACACATAGTTTTCCACATCTCTTGTGGATAAGTTATTTTATCTGCTTGTGCACGTAAAGCTTGAATGGCTGGTCCTTTTTTATAATTTAACATTTTTATTTGAATTTGGGATTTATCGGCATTTTTCCCCATTTCTCCACCTAGCGCATCAATTTCTCTTACAACTATTCCTTTTGCACTTCCACCAATTGATGGATTACATGGCATATCCGCTATATTTTTTATATTCCCTGTGATTAATAATGTATTATTTCCCATACGAGCAGAAGCTAAACAAGCTTCACAACCAGCATGACCTCCACCTACTACAATAATATCATATTGCATACATAACACCTCTTTTTTGCTTTTTTTATTATACTATTAAATAATAGATCAAACAAGTTATAAAATATATTTAAAAACAAATGAAATGCATAAAAAAAACCATTATAGGCTTTCTTATTTCTTTACTTTTTCTATTTTAGCTTCTACTTCATTTGAATCTTCTGGATTGGATTTACTATTTATTATTAAATTTTCTACTACTGTTCTATCTAATCCATATAATCCAATCAATATATTTTTTAAACTCTGTTTTTCCATAAACTCTTTCTGTTTTTCTCTGAATTCCATATCGGTCATTTGTATTCCCCCTTAATTGATTCTCTATTATACATAATATTTTTATTTTGTCAATTTTTTATTATTTTCCAAGACAAAATTGACTAAATAACTGATCAATTAATTCATCTTGATATGTTTCACCAATAATTTCACCAAGTAAATTCCATACTTCTTTTAGATCAATTTCTAATAAATCAATGGGTTGGTTTTGTTCAATCCCATTTTTTATTTCTTCAATACTTTCCAATACATTTTTTAGAATTGCAATACTTCGTGCATTCGTTAAATAAGTAAAGTCCTGGTTTTCTATTTGATTCAAGTGAAAAATTTCCTTGATTTTTTCTTTTAGTTCTTCTATCCCTTCATTTTTAAGCGTACTCATATATACTATAGGATGTTCTTTTTCATATGAACTTAC
Source organism: uncultured Bacilli bacterium (assembly GCA_910576795.1). Lineage (GTDB taxonomy): Bacteria > Bacillota_I > Bacilli_A > RF39 > UBA660 > UBA5026. The sequence goes on along the minus strand of CAJTIX010000003.1, from coordinate 51,694 downwards.
ATCAATTACGGATTGTAAATCTGTTTTATTTATAATCAATATATGATTTTTATGTTTTAATTGATTGATAATTTCGATATCCTCTTTATTCAGAGATTGATTTTGATTGAGTACATATAATATAAGTTCAGACTCTTCTATTAATTTTCTACTTTTTTCTACACCGATTTTTTCAACAAGATCCTCTGTTGCTCTAATACCAGCTGTATCGATTATATTGAGTAGAATTCCATCTATGACGATACTTCCTTCTACTGTATCTCTTGTTGTTCCTTCGATTTCTGTAACAATTGCTTTTTCTTCTTCCAGTAGTGCATTTAATAAACTACTTTTTCCAACATTTGGTCTTCCTATTATAGATGTTTTAATTCCCTCTTTTAATAGTTTTCCATTTTCACTTTCTTTTAAGATATTTCTAATTTCCTTTTCTATTTCATCTATTCTTGGTTTCATCATTTCAATTGTCATTTCTTCAATATCTTCATATTCTGGATAATCAATATTTACTTCTATATTTGCTAGTATTTCTATTATTTTTTTTCTTAAGTTATGAATCAAGGAAGAAACCTTTCCTGTTAATTGATTCAATGCGATTTTTCTAGTACTTTCTGTTTTAGCAGATATGACATCCATTACGCTTTCTGCTTCTAATAGATCAATTCTACCATTCAAAAATGCTCTTTTTGTAAATTCTCCTGGTTCTGCCAATCGAATTCCATTTTTTAATAATAATTCCAATACTTTTTTTGTAGTTGCCATTCCGCCATGACAATTGATTTCAACCACATCTTCCATTGTAAAAGTTTTTGGTTTTTTCATAACACTAACTAATACTTCATCAATCAGTTCATTATTTTCAACAATATGACCATAATGAATGGTGTGAGTACTTACATTTTCTAAATCTTTTCCATTAAATATTGCATTTACTTTTAAAATAGCATCTTCACCACTTACTCTTATAATGGATATTGCTCCTGTTCCATAGGCGGTTGCGATTGCGGCAATTGTATCTTCCATACTACTCTCCTTTTGCTTTTTTATGAAAACCAAATAACAATGGTAATTTTGTTGGTTGTAAAAATACTTCGAACGAAACATATTTATCTGCAAATGATACAATCCAACTTTCTATGTATTTTGGAGGAATTTTATTCAGTGGAAACATATGTCTTACAATAATATTGTTTATTTTCTCATTCATTAATTCTGGAAAATATTTATTTGCATTGATCATTGCTTGTTTTGCATGGACAAATCCATGTTTTTGAAAAAAGGGTTTTTTACTTGTATCTTCTTGCCATGGTTTATCATAAAAATCATGTAATAAGCCACCAATGGCTGCACTTTTATAATCTTTATTTAATCTGCGTGCGATTACATATGCCAGTTTTGATACTTTTAATGAATGCTCATAAACAGTAATATCACCATGATGTTTATATGTTTTTCGCTTTTGAAATTCTTCGTGGCTTAATATTTCTTTTACAATTTGATAATATTCTTCTTTGTAATCGCATGACATATCAATATTCCCCATTTCCTATATAAGTTTACAAAATAATTTTTCAATAGTCAAATCATTATATCTAATTTATCATATGCAAAAAAGAGTTTTTTTACTCTTCTACATATTTTATAATAATGTGTCTTTCTTTTCCTTCTCCAATACTTTCCGTTGTAAGATGTTCATATTCTCCAATTAAGGAATGGACAAGTCTTCTTTCATATGAATTCATTGGGTCTAAAGAAACATCTATTTTACTATCTAATACTTCTTTCGCAATCATTTTAATTTGTCTTTCAATGCCTTTTAATTTTTTCACTTTATAATTAGAGGCATCAATGTTTAATTTTAAATTCAATTGTGTTTCTTTTCTAATTGCTTGTTTGATTAATAATTGAAGAGAATTCAATGTTCTTCCTTCTTTTCCAATTAAAATTGCATTTTGATCTGATACCAATGTTACTTGATAAGTATCTCCTTGTAGTAAAATTTCACATTCAATATCGATATGAATTAATTTTGCAAATTGATAAATATAATTTTTGATAAAATCCAATATTTCTTGTTTTTTTAATGCATATACAATATATTTTGAACCTTTGAATAATTTTCCTTCTATAAATTCTGACCTTAAGAATAAATCTTCTTGCCTACAATTCAATTCATTCAAACATTTTTCTAATGCTTCCTCTTTGGTTTTGGCTTCATACTTTGTGATATTAAACATTCTTTTTACCTCGCTTTACCAATAGGTTTTGGACAATTGTAAATACATTTGAGGTTACCCAGTAAATGGCAATTCCAGAAGAAATAGAGAAAGCCGTAATTGTCATGATGACTACCATGACATTGGTCATTGTTTTCATTTGTTTTTCTTGATCTTTTCCCATGGAAGCACCACTATTCAATTTGAATGAATAATAAGTTGCTAATGCGATGACAACGATAAAGATTAAATAATAATATTTCCCATGTTGGAAAGCTGCAATAGCTGGGCTAGTTCCTAATTGAAATCCTAAGAATGTTTCTTCAAAAATTGCAGGAATCCTACTGATTGCTTCATAGAATGCGAAGAAAAGTGGAATTTGAATAAATGAGAATAGACAACCAGATAATGGATTGATGTTATATTTTTTATATACCATCATCATTTCCTGAGATTTTTGCATCATTGCTTCTTGATCTTGACGATTTTTATATTTTGCTTCGATTTTATTCAGTTCTGGTTGAGCTTTTTTTAAATTTTCAGATTGTAAAGCTGTTTTTTTTGTAAATGGCCAAACAACGGCTCTTATAATGATGGTTGCTAAAATTAAAGCAAGTCCATAACTATTGACCAATTTTCCAATTTGAATAATAAACCAAGCAAGTGGTTTTACGAAAATCGATGTCCAAATTCCTTCATATTTTCCTTCTGTGATTTTTAAACTCTGGCATTTTGGTAGAGTTTCTAATTTAACTTGATTCTCTTTTTCGACTTCTTCATTATATTTTTCATATAATTTTAAAGTTTCTCCTTCTGGTTGACATAAAATATTTTTAGTTAAATTTTGACCAGTGGATTCATTCCGTACTGTTTTACCATCTTGTTTTAAATATTTAGTACATCCGGTTAAGCTAAATACTAATACAAAAATAATAAGTACTTTTAAAATTTTATTTTTTTTCATCTGGATTCTCCTTTATAATATTTAATTTAGAAAAGGCATATAATAGATCTGTTTCCATTTCGCTATATGGTTTTTCTAAAATACTCTTCCTTACCATTATAATACAATAAAAGTGATTTTGATAGCTTTTTTGGTCAATTATATTTTTTAACTGCCTTTTTATTTTATTTCGTGTAACGGCATTTCCCACTTTTTTTCCAACAGAGAAACCAAATTGGTAAACTGGAGATTGATTTCTTTCTATATATATTAAGTAATCTTTATATTTATATGGTTTGATTTTTTGAATCATTCTATTATAAGTTTCGTTTTCTTTAATAATATTTATTTTTTTCATTGGATTACACTCCTTATATAAAAAACCACTGTTATTTCGCAGTGGTTGATTATTAATGTGATAAAACTTTACGTCCTTTTCTTCTTCTATTATTGATAATATTCGTTTTCATACGAGCTAAGAAACCTTGCTTTTTACTTCTTTTTCGATTATTTGGTTGATAAGTTCTCTTCATTTATATACACCTCCTGTGCTAAAATTTTTGCTTTGCTTTTAACATTATATATACATTTGGTTGATTTGTCAAATATTTTCTAACATTTTTTTCTTATAAACATTTTCCACATCCACTATTTCTACCTTATTCCATATTACACACAATTATGCACATCAATTTCTATTTAATTATCATTATTTTTTACTTTTTCCACAAAATTGTGAATAATAAATACACCTAGCCATATATTATTTATAAAATTTTCCACATTTTAGTGGATAAACTGCAATCTTTCATATATTTAAATTATTTTATATGTGGATAACTATGTGATTTATTATTTTTCCACAATTTTTGACAATTTTTCTTTTATTTTCTATCAATATAATGTACAATATAGGTATCAAATCAGGGATGGAGGTGTAAGATTTGGATACCAAAAAACTTTGGAACTCTTTTTTGGATAAAATGAAAGAAGAACTTTCTCCCATTGCTTATGAAACTTGGTTTTCGGAAACGGAATTACATGAATTACAAGACAATACAGCGAAAGTAATTGTTCCGATGCACATTCATAAAAAAAACTTGAAAGAAAATTATAATGAAATGATTCAAGATCTTTTTTCAGAAATTTCAGGTACGAATTTTAAATTTGAGTACTATACAAAAGAAGAAGTAGATTTTAATGTAGAAATTAACACCGATGAAATTGGAGTTCCTGCAAATACAAATTTTGAAACCAATTTGAATTCATTATACACATTCGATAATTTTATTGTAGGAGAGAGTAATAAATTTGCACAAGCGACGGCTCTAGCAGTGGCGGAAAATCCAGGGTATATGTATAATCCATTATTTATATATGGAAATAGTGGACTGGGAAAAACCCATTTAATGCACGCGATTGGAAATTATATTATAAAAAATAGTAAAAAAACGGTATTATACGTGACCAGTGAAAAATTCGTATCAGATTTTATTGGCATTAATAAAAAAAATAAAGATGGGAATAATTTTGACAATGTTGAGATCTTTAAAAGAAAATATCGTAATATTGACGTCTTAATTATTGATGATATTCAATATCTTGGAAATGCCAATCAAACACAACAAGAATTCTTTAATACATTTAATGACTTATATGGAAATAATAAACAAATCATTATTTCTTCTGATCGGTCTCCTGATGATTTAAAATTATTGGAAGACAGATTAAGAACCCGATTTAACTGGGGACTTACAATTAATATCCTTCAACCAGACTTTAATTTAAGAATGAATATTATTGATAATAAAATAGAAGGGCATATGCTTGCGAGCAATTTTCCACAAGAGGTAAAAGAATATATTGCAAGTAATTGTACGAGTGATATTAGGAAATTAGAGGGTGCCATTACAAGAGTGGTTGCTTATGCGACTATGATGAACGGTAGTGATATCACTTTAGATTTGGCAATTGAAGCTTTAAAAGATTATTTTGTAAAAAGTATCATATCAAAAAATAAAATAGATCAAGTGCAACAATTGGTCGCAAATCATTACAATATAACGGTAGAAGAACTCAAAAGTAAAAGGCGATCTGCTTCTATCGCGGTTCCAAGACAAGTAGCTATGTACATATGTAGGACCTTTTTAGAAGAGTCCCTTCCTAAAATTGGAATTGAATTTGGTGGAAAAGATCATACCACTGTTATGCATTCTGTAGATAAAATTAAAACACAGATTAAATCCAATCCAGAATTAGAACTTTCAATCAATAAAATTATCGAACAAATTAAATAAAAGTGGAAAAATAGGAATTATACACTTGTTTTCCAATTGAAGAAAATGAATATTTATGTGAAAATACAAAGAAAATAGAAGTTTTCCACAATTTCCACTTCCATAATAAAAATAATTATAAAAAAAATATAGAATAGGAGTTATTTATGAAATTTGAAATCAAACAAGAAACATTAATCGAACATTTAAATTACGTGATAAAAGGAATATCAAATAAAAATATAATACCAGTATTAAATTGTATTAAATTTGAACTTGAAACTGATGGATTATATTTAATGAGTACAGATAATGAAATTGCTATTAAAACATTTATTCCTGCAAGTGATATAGAACATATTGATAAAACAGGGGATATCGTTGTATCAGGTCGTTTTATTTATGATATTATTAAAAAATTACCAAATACAATTGTATCTATAGAAGAAGTAGTGGATCAGAAAATCTTAATTACCACTACAAATTCTTCCTTTCATTTAAATTGTAATCGCGCAGACGAATTTCCAACTTTAGATTTGAATGAAAATCAAAAACCAGTAGTCATTAGTAAAAAAGTATTCAAAAATATCATTCGACAAACTGCATTTGCTACTTCAAGTCAAGAGTCACGTCCAATTTTAACTGGTATTAATATGAAGATCACCAATAATATATTAGAATGTACTGCGACAGATTCTTATCGTCTAGCTAGTAAAAGGGTAGAACTAGAGTCTCCATTGGAAGAAGAGATTAATATCACGATTCCTACTCGAAATTTAAATGAATTGATGAAATTAATCAATGAAGAGGAAGGAGAAATCGAATTACATATTTTTAATAATAAAGTCATATTTAAATTTGAAAGTATCGTAATGATGTCTCGTTTATTAAATGGAACATATCCAGATACTTCGAAATTAATTCCAGAAACATATGAATTGACCATTCAAGTAAAATTAAATGATTTGTATGCTGCAATCGATCGTGCTTCTTTGTTAACGAATGAATCTGATAAAAATACAATCAAATTAGAAAGTAATGGAAATATCATTACCATTTCTTCCAATATTCCAGAAATTGGAAATGTAGAAGAAACGATTGAAGTGGAAAAAGATAATGATCATGAAATTAAAATTGCCTTTAGTTCAAAATATATGATTGATGCATTAAAATCTTTAGAGAGTGAAGAAATTGTATTATTATTGAATGGAGAAATTAAACCAATCATTATCAAAAATCCAGAAAGTGATGATTTGACGCAATTGATTTTACCAATTCGTACTTATTAATAGGCCTAAATGGTCTATTTTTTTGCATAAAAATGCAATTTTCATAATTTTCTGACATAATTCAACAAAATATGACATGAACAATGTATATAGTACCCGGCATAGATGTTTATCCGGAGAATGTCTATAAAGTTGAAAGGAGGAATATAAGTGGTCGAAAATTATGAGATCAATTCTTCAACATTAGCCATTGTCCCTATCTCTAAAAATGTCTCTAAAGTAATTGAAGAAGAAGATATTATAACTGTGAATAAAACAACAACCGAAATTATTGATAATAGTTGTAAATTTTTTGGAAGTTCTTATTTAGGAAGACATGAGGGAACGAAAAATTTAATTGGTATTAACTATAAAGCTCCTATTGTGATAGAAGAAAGTAATGATATTATCTTTTTTCCAACTAGTTCACCCAGATTTGATAACTGTTATTGGATTTCACTCAAAAAAATATTAAAATATAATAAAGAAAAAGGAAAAACCACAATTATTTTTAAAAATGGATATGAATTACCAATCAATATATCAGCTGGATCTTTAGAAAATCAAATTTTAAGATCTACTTTATTAGAATCTGTTTTACGTAGTAGGAAAATATCATAATAATTTATAGAAAATAAGCAGAAAAGCTTATTTTTTAATTTAATTTGTGCTATAATGATATATATGTATAGGTATATTAATTTCATATAACGTTTTAATATAGCCCATAAAAATGCAAAAAGAAGGTGTTATATGTATATTAAGGATATTCAATTAAATCATTTTAGAAATTATAACACACTTTCATTAACATTTCATAAAGGGATCAATATTATTTATGGGGAAAATGCGCAGGGAAAAACCAATTTATTAGAAGCCATCTATGTACTTGCTTTAACCAAATCTCATCGCTCTTTTATTGACAGTAATTTAATTCAAGAAAATAATACAAGAGCAAAAATAATTGGAAATGCATATATAGATGAAATTACAACTGAATTTGAAATTGATTTAGAAGAGAAAAAAAAACAACTCAAGATCGATGGAGACCCTGTGAAAAAAGTAGGGGACTATTTATCAAAAATGAATATTATTATCTTCTATCCTGATGATTTGGAATTGATTAAAGGATCTCCAAATATGAGAAGAAGATTTTTGAATTTAGAACTGAGTCAATTGAATTCTAATTATTACAATATATTAAATGATTATAATCGTCTTTTAAAAATGCGTAATGATTACATAAAGTTAAATTGGAATCAATTTGATGAAAATTATTTTTCAGTTTTAACTTCTTATTTAATTGATAAATCTATTTTATTATTGAAAATGCGAAAAAAATTTATAGATAAGATCAATTCTTATATTGGTTATATCTTTTTCAATATATCATCATTAGAAAATTTTCATTTAGTATATCAATCTTTTGTCGAATATGACTCCGATGAAAAAAAATTAAAAGAAAAAATAGAAAACCTTTTTCAATCAGTAAGAGAAAAGGAATTACGTTACAAAACAACTTTAATTGGACCTCATCGGGATGATTTTTCTTTTTATATAGATCATATGCAGTTAAAAAGCTATGGTTCACAAGGACAACAAAGAATGGCAATTTTATCTTTGAAATTGGCTGAAATTCAAATATTTAAATCCTATAAAAAAGAAAATCCAATTTTATTATTGGATGATGTATTTAGTGAATTGGATGATGGTAAAAAGAATAACTTATTACATTATATCAAATCAGATCTTCAAACAATCATAACAACAACAGATTTAAAAGATATTGATGAAACTATTCGAAAACAATCAAAATTAATTGAAATTGTACAAGGAACAATAAAAACAATAGAAGAGGTGGAATAAATGAATAATGAACAACATTACGATGCATCAGATATTCAAGTTTTAGAAGGCTTAGAAGCAGTACGAAAAAGACCAGGTATGTATATTGGAACAACTGATGTCAAAGGACTGCATCATTTGGTATGGGAAATAGTAGATAATGCGATTGATGAGGCTTTAGCAGGTTACTGTAAAAATATTGAAATCATCATCAATAAAGATAACTCTATTACTGTAAAAGATGATGGTAGAGGAATCCCAATTGGTGTTCATGCCAAAACAGGTATTTCTACTGTCGAAACTGTATATACCGTTTTACATGCAGGTGGAAAATTTGGTGGTGGAGGCTACAAAGTATCAGGTGGACTTCATGGTGTAGGTGCTTCTGTTGTAAATGCGCTTTCAAAAAGTGTAGTGGTAACAGTTTATAAAGATGGTCATATTCATGAGGCAAAATTCGAAAACGGAGGAAAAATTACGCAACATTTAACAGTAATCGGAGATTGTGATGAAAATAGAACTGGTACTACTGTCACATTTAAACCAGATCCAACCATATTTGATACTGACGTTTACGATTATGAAACCCTTATGATTCGTACCAGAGAACTTGCTTTTTTAAATAAGGGATTACAATTGACTTTACGAGATGATCGTGACAATGAAGATACGACTGGAGAAACTTTTCTTTATGAAGGTGGAATTAGTGAGTATGTAAAATTTTTAAACAAAAATAAAACTCCAATTCAAGAACAAATCATTCATTTAGAAGGAGAAGAAGAAGGAATTGTCTTCGAAGTTGCGATGCAATATAACTCTAGTTATGTGGATAATATCTATTCTTTTGTAAATAACATCAATACACATGATGGTGGAACACATGAAGAGGGAGTTAGACGTGCTTTAACGAGAGTTATTAATAATTATGCGAGAAAAACCAATCTTTTAAAAGAAAAAGATGAATCTTTGACAGGTGAAGATGTCAAGGAAGGGTTAACCATGATCGTATCTTGTAAACACCCGAATCCTCAATTTGAAGGGCAAACAAAAGGAAGACTTGGAAATTCAGAAGTACGTAAATTAGCAGATAACGTTTTCTCTGAAGGATTTGAACGTTTCTTAATGGAAAATCCAGAAGAAGCTAAAATTATCGTAGAAAAAACGATGACTGCCGCAAGAGCACGGGCAGCTGCAAAAAAGGCACGTGATTTGACTAGAAGAAAAACTGCTTTAGAAGTATCTAGTTTACCAGGAAAGCTTGCGGATTGTAGAAGTAAGGATGCAAGTGAATGTGAAATATTTATTGTCGAGGGGGATTCTGCGGGTGGTTCTGCAAAGTCAGGACGTGACAGTAATATTCAAGCGATTCTTCCTTTACGTGGTAAGATATTAAATGTGGAAAAAGCAAGATTGGATCGAATATTATCCAATAATGAAATCCGTTCTATGATTACCGCTTTTGGAACAGGGATTGGTGAAGAATTTGATATTAGTAAATTAAGATATCATAAAATTATTATTATGACCGATGCCGATGTCGATGGGGCTCATATTCGTATCTTATTATTGACTTTCTTCTATCGTTATTTTAAACCATTAGTAGAACAAGGATATATATATGCAGCGCAACCACCACTTTATAAAATTGAATATGGAAAGTTCTTAAAATATTTATATAGTGATGAGGAATTAGAAGAAAACTTAAATCAAATTCCAGAGGCATATAAAAATAAATATAGTTTACAACGTTATAAAGGTCTTGGAGAAATGGATTATGATCAATTATGGGAAACAACAATGGATCCAGAAAATAGAACATTGTTACAAATTTCAATTGATGATGCAAAACAGGCAGATCAAGTTTTATCTGAGTTAATGGGTGAAGAAGTAGAACCAAGACGCGAATTCATCGAAAAAAATGCGAAATTCGTAGAAAATCTAGATATATAGGAGGTGTAATATGGCTGGAATATTAAAAGAATTACATTTTGAAAAAGAAATCAAAAAATCATTTATCGATTATGCGATGAGTGTTATTGTTGCTCGTGCTTTACCAGATGTCCGAGATGGACTAAAACCAGTACAAAGAAGAATTGTATATGGAATGAATGATTTAGGTGCGACAGCCAATGTAGCACATAAAAAATCAGCTCGTATTACAGGAGATGTTATGGGACGTTTCCATCCACATGGAGATTCTAGTATATATGATGCACTGGTACGTATGGCACAAGATTTCAGTTATCGCTATATGCTTGTCGATGGGCATGGAAATTTTGGTTCAATCGATGGCGATGGAGCTGCAGCACAACGTTATACAGAAGCAAGAATGTCAAAAATTAGTATGGAGCTTGTTAGAGATATTAACAAAAATACGGTTGATTTTGTTCCTACTTATACAGCAGAAGAAAAAGAACCAAGTGTATTACCTTCCAGATTTCCAAATATATTAGTCAATGGAACCACTGGAATTGCAGTCGGTATGGCAACCAATATGCCTCCTCATAATTTAGGAGAAGTAATAGATGGTTTAGTAGCATTAATTGACAATCCAGAAATTGACACAATGGAGTTAATGGAATATATCAAAGGACCAGATTTTCCAACAGGAGCTGTGATTCTTGGAAATAGTGGTATTAGAAGAGCTTACGAAACTGGAAAAGGAATTATTACAATTCGTTCTAGGGCTTCTATTGAAGAAATGACAAATGGAAAACATCAAATTATTGTCACAGAGATTCCATATATGGTAAATAAAGCTATGCTAATAACTCGTATTGCGGAATTAGTAAGAGATAAAACAATCGATGGAATTACAGATTTAAGAGATGAATCCAATCGTGATGGAATTAAAATTGTCATTGAAATTAGAAGAGATGCCAATGCCAATGTAGTACTCAATAATTTATATAAACATACTTCATTGCAAACAACATATGGTATTAATAATTTAGCGCTTGTTGATAATGAACCACGCATACTACCATTGAAAACAATCTTAGAATGTTATTTGGAACATCAAAAGCAAGTTATCGTAAGACGTACACAATTTGACTTAGATAAGGCCCTCGCTAGAGCTCATATTTTAGAAGGTTTAATGATTGCTTTAGATCATATTGATGAGATTGTCCAATTGATCAAAAAATCAAAAACAGATGAAGAAGCTTTAGAACAATTAATGAATCGTTTTGGTCTTTCTGAAATTCAAGGAAAATCAATCCTAGAAATGAAATTGAGAAGATTAACAGGTTTAGAAAGAGAAAAGACAGAATCAGAATTGAAAGAATTAGAAATTACAATCGCCGATTTGAAAGATATCTTGGCAAATATGTCACGTGTTTTAGAAATCATTAAAACAGAATCCTTAGAGATTAAATCAAAATATGGTGATGAAAGAAGAACATCAATTGATATGTCTGCAATTGACTATATTGAAGATGAATCTTTGATTCCTGTTGAAAATGTAGTCATTACATTAACCAACAAAGGATATATCAAACGTGTAAATAGTGAGACCTATAAAAGTCAAAATCGTGGTGGTGTCGGGATAAAAGGTATGGCAACAAATGAAGAAGATTTCGCGCAACATTTGATTTCTATGACAACACATGATTATATATTATTCTTTACCAATCGAGGAAAAGTATATCGATTAAAGGGTTATGAAATTCCATTATTCAATCGTCAATCTAAGGGATTACCAATTGTTAATTTATTACCAATTGAGAAAGATGAATATGTAACAGTTATGTTAAAAATAGCAACAGAAGAAATTTCTAAATATATTGTATTTTGTACACAAAAAGGATTAATCAAACGTACAAATATAGGAGAATTTGATAATATTAGAAGTAATGGTAAAATAGCAATTACTTTAAAAGAAGATGATCAATTGATTTCTGTTAAAAAAACAACTGGTGAAAATGAAATCTTAATCGCAGCATCCAATGGTCGTATGATTCGTTTTGATGAATCTGAAATTAGAATCATGGGAAGAACAGCAGCCGGTGTAAAAGGAATTAATGTAGGAGATGGTTCTTGCGTTGGTTGTGAAATTGCTGAAAAAGGACAACAAATTTTAGTTGTAACAGAAAAAGGTTATGGAAAACGTACGGATATGGAAGAATATCGAATCACACACCGTGGTAGTAAAGGTGTAAAAGCACTTAATGTAACAGATAAAAATGGTAATATTGTTTCGTTCAAATCTGTACATGGTGATGAAGATTTAATGATTATCACAGACAGTGGAATTATTATTCGCTTACCATTAGAGCAAGTTTCTACAACGGGTAGAGTTGCTCAGGGAGTAAAATTAATCAATCTAAAGGATGATCAAAAAGTTAGTACTGTAGCTGTCATGATGAAAGAAGAAATTATAGAGGAAGAAGAGCAAGCATAATTGTTCTTCTTTTATGTTCCACGTGAAACATAAAAGATTGAATATTTATGATTATATCAATAATAGTTTGATGTGTTGTGTTAATTGATTTACAAACTTATATATTTATTGGAAAATATAAATTTTATATATATATTCTTACTTAAAAATTTACAAAATTCGTCATGTAATAATTTTGCTAATCTTTTATTTCAATAATTTTGTCTAATATAATGTGTTAATTCAATATATTGTAATTCATAATTAATATAGAGCAATGTTCCACGTGGAACATTATTTATCACATTCTAATTATTAAAAATGTAATGTTTCACGTGAAACATCTAAATAGTTGATATTTTATTAAAAATAATATATATTGTTATTGCACAACATTTATATTTGAACCAGGTCAGGATTGGAAAATAGCAGCCTTAAGGATCACTAAATGTGTGTGCTTTTTTAGTTAGGTGATAGAAATTGAAAAAAGAGTGGATGAAAGTAGCGATTAATGAAGCAAAAAAAGCATATAAAAAAGATGATGTACCTGTCGGTGCAGTGATCGTAAAAAATGATAAAATAATTGCAAAAGCATATAATAAGAAAGAAAAACATAATAATGTTATTGAACATGCAGAAATACTTGCTATTCAAAAAGCATGTAAAAAGTTAAAAACATGGCGCTTAGAAGAATGTACATTATATGTTACATTAGAACCTTGTATGATGTGTACTGGTGCTATTATACAATCTAGAATAAAAAAAATAATATATGCTTGTTCTAATCCAAATTACGGATATATGAAAAGTAACTATGATATTCAAACCAAAAATAAAATAGAAGTGGAATATACAAATGACATATATTCTGAAAAAGTAAAAAAAATATTACAACAATTTTTTAAAAATAAGAGAAAATAATTTCTTTTTTTTATGTTTCACGTGAAACATTATAATACTGCTTTATATAATAAAAAAATATTATGCTAGATTATAATCATAAATATATTTGTATTTATCCTATAATTTGATTTCATTGATACCTTCACTTTAAAGTAGAAATATGCTTGCAGCAATTCTTGTAATTCAATATATGCTGATCTTATAAATATTTAATACAATGTTCCACGTGGAACATTAATAACAGTAGTATAGAATAATGTTATAAGAATGACCGAAAAAATGATATAATAGTAGAAAATGAGGTGACAGAATGTATCAAACTTTATATAGAAAATATAGACCTTCCTATTTTGATGAGGTAGTTGGTCAAAAAATAATTATAAGAACACTTAAAAATGCAATAGAAAATAATACGTTAAGTCATGCTTATTTATTTACAGGACCAAGAGGAACTGGAAAAACAAGTGTTGCTAAAATATTGGCTAAAACGATTAATTGTGAATCTCTTAAAGATTTAAAACCTTGTAATATATGTGTTAATTGTACACAAATAAACAATAAACAATCGGTAGATATTATAGAAATAGATGCTGCTTCTAACAATGGAGTAGATGAAATTAGAGAGTTAAAAAGCAAAGTAAATCTAGTTCCTTCTATTGGTAAATATAAAGTTTATATTATTGATGAGGTACATATGTTAACAACTGGTGCTTTTAATGCCCTTCTGAAAACATTAGAAGAGCCCCCTGAACATATTATATTTATACTCGCAACTACAGAACCACATAAAATACCAGCTACAATTCTTTCTAGATGTCAAAGATTTGATTTCAAAAAGATACATGAAACAGATATCTATAATCGCTTAAAAGAAATTGCTAAATTGGAAAATATAAACATAAATGATGATAGTTTAATAGAAATTGCTCGTCTAGCCGATGGTGGTTTAAGAGATGCACTTAGTTTAATGGATCAAGTAATTGCGTATGCAGAAGATTGTATTACAATCGAACATGTACATGAAATTAATGGTACCTTAACACCTGTACAATTAAAAGATTTTGTCACCTTTTTATCTAATAATGATATTGAAAATTTATTTCATTTGATTGATACATACGATCAAAACGGAAAAAATTTTGTAAAGTTGTCAGAAGAAATAATATTATTTTTAAGAAATTGTTTACTCGCACATACAGTTCCTTCTTACCTAAAAGAAACTGTTAGTAATCCAGAGTTATATGATATTGAATCTCTTACAAAAGAAAGAATTTTGGAATTAATCCAAACGTTTAATCAAACTATTTACGATATGAAATTGTCCAATCATCCAAAAATATTATTTGAAACCGCATTGATTGAAATTATGCATTTACAAGAAAATCAGACAAAAGTGGAATCTCCTATAAGTGAGCCTATAAGTAAGAAAGAAATAGAGGTGTCAAAAATAGAAGAACCAATTATTTCAAAAAAGTCAATCCGTGAAAATCCTGAAAAAAATAACAATATAGAAAAATTAAAACAAATTAGGATCAATAATACTTTGTGTCAATTTAACAAAAAGGAAATGCTAAATTGGAAAGAAAAATTAGAACAGTTAGAATTGGAAGTAACTAATCCCGAATATGGGAAAATGGTTTCTTTCATCTTAGATGGTACTTTAAAAGCTGCTAGCCATGACCATTTTATATTTGTTTATGAAAATAGTAGACTGTCTAATTTATTTAATGAAAAATTATTTCAAATCGATTCTTTTTTTGAAAAAATGTATCATGAAAAATTATATGCGGTTGCAACCAATCAAGAAGATTGGGATGTCATCAAAAAAGAATTTAATAGTAAAACAAAACAATATCAATATATAGAAGAACCAGTTGATCTTATAAACCAATTAGAACAAAAAGAATCAATGACAGAAATAGAAAATATATTTGAAGATATCATAGAATATGAAAAATAGAAAAGAGGAAAAAATATGAATATACAAGCAATGATGAAACAAGCACAAAAATTACAAAAAGACATGATGGATGCAAAAGGAAAAATAGATGAAACTATTTTCGAAGGTAGTTCTTCCATTGTTTCTGTTCAAATGAAAGGTACAAAAGAATTAATTAGTGTAAATATTACAGAAACAGTAGATATGGAAGATAAAGAAATGTTAGAAGATATGATTGTAGTTGCCATTAACGATGCAATGAAGAAGATCGATCAAGAAGTAGAAGATAAATTGGGTAAATACACACAAGGAATGCCAGGTTTATTTTAATGAATTATCCAGTATCTATTCGCAATTTAATTGAATGTTATAAAAAGCTTCCTGGTATAGGAGAAAAAACTGCAGAACGTCTAGCACTTGCTACTTTGCATTTAGATCAAGAAATCATTGACTTATTTTCGACATCAATTTCAGATGTAAAAACAAAAATAAGAAAATGTGAAAAGTGTAACAATCTATCAGAAGAAACATTATGTGAAATATGTAAACAGAAAAATAGAGATACAAAGACAATTTGTGTTGTAGAAGATCCTAAAAATGTTGTGATCTTTGAAAAAGTAGGAACATATAAGGGATTATATTATGTATTAGATGGTTTGATTTCTCCATTGGATGGGATCAATCCAGAAGACATTAAAATAAATGAGTTACTATCTCGTATTGAATCAGAAAAAATAGAAGAAGTCATTATTGCTGTAAAACCAAGTATTGAAGGAGAGACTACCGCACTTTATATTTCAAAAATTCTAAAAGGATTACCTGTAAAAGTGACCAGAATTGCTCATGGAGTACCGCTTGGTGTAGATATGGAGTATATTGACTTTCTCACATTAGAACTTGCCTTAGAAAATCGACAAGATGTTTCATAAAAAAGAAGTCTTGTCCATATATTGAATTAGGTGATCAATATATGTTAAAGAAAATTTTTAATTTAGTGAAAAAAATTGTAATCAGTGGATTTCTTTTATATGGATATAATATCATTACTGCACCACTTCATATTATGGTGCCAATTAATTTGATAACTGTATCCAGTCTTACTATTTTAGGATTTCCAGCTTTATTTGCATTTATATTAATACACATTATTTTGTTTTGAGGTGGAATATGTTAGATGAATTTGTATTAGATCAAAAAATAGTTACAACAATATTAAAAAATGCTGTAGAAAAAAATCGCTATTCTCATGCTTATCTATTTGAATCCAATGGATATAGAGATGTGAATGCAGTTGCTCTTGCGTTCGCAAAATATCTTTCTTGTCCCAATCATTATACCAATACAGATAAGTGTGTCAATTGTACACAATGTAAATTAATTGATCAAAATGCATTTTCAGAAATTAAAATCATTGAACCAGATGGCTTATGGATTAAAAAAGAACAATTGGATCAACTACAAACTGAATTGATGCAGACAGCTATACAAAGTAAATATCGTATATACATTATACACAATGCTGAAAAAATGAATCCATCTGCTGCCAATTCTATCTTAAAATTTTTAGAAGAACCAGAACCCAATATTATTGCGATTTTAATTACAGATAATATCTATCAATTATTAGATACCATCGTATCTAGATGTCAAATTATATCTTTTCAAAAAAATGATGAAACCAATCATACTATGTTGGAAAAAATAATGGACTCCATTTATTTTCCAGCTACAATGGACAAGTCATTACTTGAAAAAATGGTATCTGCTGTTGTTCATTTTATCGAATATTATGAATCCAAGGGACAAGCTACATTATTGAATACACAAAATTTGTGGCATAGTGTAATAGAGGATCGTGATCAAACATTCATATCGTTTGAATTGATGTTACTTTTTTATAAAGATATTTTAAATGTAAAACTCAATCGAGAAATCGAATATTACGATGATTATAGCCAAATCATTCAAACAATTGGCGAAAAAAATACCATTCCACAAATTACCAAAAAAATTAAAATACTCAATCAACTAAAAGGAAGAATTCCATTAAATGTAAATCAAAGTTTATTGATGGATGAACTGATATTAGAAATGGGGTGTATGCTATGAAAGAAATTGTAGGGGTTATGATTGACTCGGAAGAAAAAATGAAATATTTTGATACCAATCAAATGAATGTGAAAAAAAATATTACAGTTATTGTTGATACTGACAAAGGTCTAGAATTTGGTAAAATTGTAACAGATTCACACCCTGTTGATGCTTCCAAATTAAAAGAGCCACTCAAAAAAATTATTCGAATTGCAAGTAAGAAAGATTACATAAATTATAAAAATAATAAAAAGAAAGCAGCTGAAGCATATAGAAAATGTAAGGAAATTGTTCGAAAAAAAGGATTGGATATGAATGTAATAGATGCATTCTATACATTTGATCAAAGTCAATTGTTATTCCATTTTACCGCTGATAATCGTGTGGATTTTCGTGATTTGGCCAGAGAACTTGCAAGTATATATAAAACGAGGATTGAATTAAGACAAATTGGTGTACGTGATAAAGCAAAAAAAGTATGTGGATTTGGTGTATGCGGACAAAAATTATGTTGTTCTAGGTTTTTAAATGAATTTACATCTGTTTCTATTTCTATGGCAAAAAATCAAAATCTATCATTGAATCCAACTAAAATTAATGGTGTATGTGGAAGATTATTGTGCTGTTTAAAATATGAAGACGATGTCTACAAGGAATATAAAAAAGAGCTTCCAAATGTTGGTGCGACAGTAGAAATCAAAGAGGGTAAGGGTAAAGTAACCAATGTAGATATTCTAAGTCAAACATATACAGTAGATGTGCCAAATGTTGGTCCCGTTGAGGTTCAAAAATGAAGATTTTAAATTATTTACTTGGATATGAAAATTTAAAAATATATCAAGATACTGATATGTTTCATTTTTCGTTGGATTCCATTTTATTACCAAATTTTGTAACTTTGAATCCTAATGTCAAAAAAATTTTAGATATTGGAACTGGAAATGCAGTGATACCTATTATTTTATCTACCAAAACAAAAGCACATATTACAGGTGTTGAAATACAAAAAAAGTCCTATCAACTTGCAATGGAATCGATTCAATATAATCAGTTAGAACAACAAATTCAAATCATTCATGATGACATTAAAAATTATGCTTGTATATGTGAATCTGATCAGTATGATGTAATTACTTGTAATCCACCATTTTTTAAGGTAGGAGAAGAATCACATTTAAATGATACGGAAGAGAAGAAGATTGCACGTCATGAAGTATGTTTGACTTTAGAAGACGTCATCAAAATAGCAAAAAAATTACTCAAAAACAATGGGACTCTCGCACTTGTTCATCGTCCAGAACGATTGATGGATATTTTGAATATCATGCAAGAAAATAATATTGAACCTAAAAAAATCCAATTTGTATATCCAAAAATGAATCGGGATGCTAATATCGTATTAATTGAAGGATCTAAAAATGGAAAAAGAGGACTTAAGATTTTAAGTCCATTATATACACATAAAGAAAATGGAGAATATACAGAAGAAATGCAAAAATATTTTATGAGAGGTGATATAGATGTCACAAAAGAGCTATGATGGAACTCCAACTGTTTATTTGATCCCAACTCCAATTGGTAATATGGAAGATATCACTTTACGTGCTTTGAATATTTTAAAAAGTGTAGATGTCATATTTTCTGAAGATACAAGAGTGACTTCTATTTTATTAAAACATTATCAGATTGAAAAAAAATTGATCTCTTCTCATCAATATAACGAAGCTAAAAATGAAACAAAACTGCTTTCTTATTTAGAACAAGGAAAAATGGTAGGGATTGTAAGTGATCGAGGAACTCCTGTCATCAGTGACCCAGGATATGAACTTGCACGAATTGCCATTCAAAATGGATATAATGTTGTCGGATTACCAGGACCTACCGCCCTGATTCCTGCTTTAATCACTTCTGGAATTGCTCCAAATCCGTTTCTATTTTATGGTTTTTTAAATAGTAAGGATAGCAAGAGAAGAAAAGAATTGGAAAGTTTGAAAAAAATCGCGGCTACATTAATTTTTTATGAAGCACCTCATAGGCTTTCTAAAACACTTCAAGATATGTTTCAAATTTTGGGAAATAGACGTGTTTCAATTTCCCGGGAAATAAGTAAGAAATATGAAGAAATATATAGGGAAACACTAGAAAATATTTCCGGACAAGTGGTTGACATAAAGGGAGAAATTGTTATAATTGTAGAAGGTAATTTTCAAGGCGAAACACACGACAACTTGACAATAATTGAACACATAAATTTATTTTTGAAAGAAGGAATGTCTGTAAAGGACGCAATTAAGCAAGTTGCTCACGAAAGAGGTATCCACAAAAATGAGGTATATCAGGAATATCATAGAGGTGATTAAATGAAATTAATTGTTGGTTTGGGAAATGTTGGAAAAGAGTATATTGGTACTCGTCATAATGTTGGTTTTATGGCAATTGACCGAATTGCGCAAGCAAATCAAGTTGAGATTGATACAGAAAAATTTGGTGGAAGATATACCATTCTTAGAAAATATGATGAAAAAATATTGTTATTAAAGCCAGAACGTTTTATCAATTTATCTGGTGAAGTAATCAAAAAATATGTAGATTTTTTTGATATCAAAATAGAAGATATTTGGATCATATGTGATGACCTAGATCTACCAGTTGGAAGTTACAGATTACGTTATCAAGGTGGAAGTGGTGGTCATAATGGTCTTAAAAATATAGAACTACATTTAAAAACACAACAATATAAAAGAATTAAAATTGGAATTTCTAACAATAAACAAATGGATACAAAAGATTATGTATTGGGTAAATTTTCAAAAGAGGAAAAAGAAGAGATTGAAACTATACTAATGAAAATTCCTGAGATATTTGATGCATTTTTAACAATGACTTATGATAATGTCATGAATCAGTATAATAAGAAATGATACAGCGTATCATTTTTGTCGTGAAAGGAGGAATACGATGAACTTTTTTAAAACATTATGGAATCCCATTCCAAAAGAAGATCAGATCAATGGTTTGACCAATGAAACAAAAGCCATTTATATTTATAATATGTTTGAAGAAAAACAAGAATCTATCTTGGTTGTAACCAATTCTTTATTTGAAGCAAATTTACTATATCAATCCATTCTGCATTATACTCCCCATGTTTTATTATTTCCTATGGATGATTTTTTAACAAGCGAAGCACTTGCTATCTCACCAGAATTTAAATATGGTCGTTTGGATGTAATCTATCAATTATTAGAACATAAAAAAAATATTATCATTACCAATTTAATGGGATATTTAAGATATTTACCAGAACGATCTTTATTTGAACAATATACAATTTCATTAGAAAAAAATACAGAGTATAATATGGATCAATTGATTCATTTATTACAAGTAATGGGATATCAAAGAGAAACCATCGTAACCAAAACAGGTGAAATGGGGATTCGTGGATTTGTACTTGATGTTTTTCCAGTGGGAGAAAAGAATCCTTTACGACTTGAGTTTTGGGGAGATACAATTGATTCTATTCGTTCATTTGATCCAGAAACACAACTTAAGATCGAAGAGAAAGATCAAGTGATAATTCGTCCTAATACAGAATTTTTGGTAGATACAGAGTTGGAATTGCCATATCGTATGATCCATGAAAAGGTTGCTGTTACCAATATCTTGGGATATATTCCAAGTAATATGGTTATTTTTAGTAATTATCATGAAATTGAACTTAGTTATCAGACTTTGTTAGACGAAATATTTCATTATAATGTGAGTAAAGAGTTACCAGGAGAAACTTCTTATATGTATGCATTTGAAGAGATTCATCCTAATATTTCTAAATATTTAGAAGACTTTGATACCAAATTAGAAGTCGCTGATACAGTAACTTCCTTTTCCGTAAAAGAAATATCTCCTTTTTCTAAAAATATTACAGAATGGAATAATCGTTTTTTGGAATATATTCAAATGAAGAAAACGGTTGTTGTATGTTTTTCCAACCGATATCAAATGAATAAAGTTACAGATGAATTGGAACTTGAAAATGTTGTGATTACCAATATTGAAGAAATTTATCCCATGAAAATTAATTTTGTAATTAATCCAATTGAAAAAGGATTTGAGTTTGAATCTTATATTGTAATTAGTGAACAAGATTTATTTTCACAAAAATCACGTGTGGTTCCCTATAAGAGTAATTTTAAATTTGGTACAAAAATTCGTGATATCAATAAACTGAATACAGGAGATTATATTGTTCATAGTATTCACGGAATTGGTAGATATGTAGGGTTAAAAACATTAACGAAAAATGGTTTAAAGAAAGATTATCTTACAATTGAATATAAAGATGGCGATAAATTATATATTCCGGTGGAAAAGATGGAATATATTAGTAAATATTCTTCGAATGAGGGAATTGTTCCAAAAGTCAATAAATTAGGAACAACTGAATGGCAGAAGACCAAATTACGGGTTCGAAAAAAATTGGAAGATATTGCTGGGAAATTATTGGAATTATATGCAGCAAGAGAAGCAAGTATTGGATTTGCTTTTGAAAAAGATAATGAGGTTCAAATTTCTTTTGAAAAAGAATTTCCTTATGAAGAAACACCTGATCAACTAAAGGTTACTGAAGAAATCAAACGAGATATGGAACTTTCAAGACCAATGGATCGACTACTATGTGGAGATGTTGGATATGGAAAGACAGAGGTTGCCTTTCGAGCTGCAATGAAAGCAGTATTATCGGGAAAACAAGTTGCGCTTTTATGTCCAACTACTATTTTGTCAAGTCAACATTATCAAAATGCGTTAGGTCGTTTTCAAAACTTCCCTGTTAGAATCGCATTACTCAATCGTTTTGTCAATAGGAAAGAAGCCACTAGAATTAAAAAAGAAGTATTAGATGGTAGTATAGATATTTTAATCGGAACACATCGTATTTTAAGTGATGATATTCAGTTTAAAGATTTGGGTTTACTTGTAATTGATGAAGAACAGCGATTTGGTGTAAAACATAAAGAAAAAATTAAAGAATATAAAAATAATATTGATGTTTTGACATTGTCTGCAACTCCGATTCCACGTACGTTACAGATGTCAATGACTGGAATCCGTAATTTATCCTTGATTGAAACACCACCCGTCAATCGATATCCGATTCAAACTTATGTATTAGAGGAAGACAATCATATGATAAAAGATGCGGTTTATAAAGAACTTTCTCGCAATGGTCAGACCTTTATTTTATATAACAGGGTAGAAGATATGGATTTGAAGTTAAAGGAAATGGAACGTTTATTACCAGATGCGCGGATTTTGGCTGCTCATGGACGTATGTCAAAAGTAGAACTTGAAAATGTAATGCTTAAATTCACCAACCATGAATTTGATGTTCTTTTATGTACAACGATTATTGAAACGGGAATTGATATTCCAAATGTAAATACATTAATTATTATTGATGCAGATCGTTTTGGGCTTTCACAGTTATATCAGATTCGTGGGCGTGTAGGTCGTAGTAATAAAATCGCATATTGTTATTTGATGTATCATAAAGGGAAATCTCTATCTGATGTTGCAACCAAACGTTTGAAAGTCATTAAGGATTTTACGGAACTTGGAAGTGGTTTTGCGATTGCGATGCGTGATTTATCGATTAGAGGTGCTGGAGATATTTTAGGAAGTGAACAAGCTGGATTTATTGATGCGATTGGAATTGAATTATATTTGAAGATGTTAGAGGAACAAGTTTCTAAATTAAAGGGAAAGACGATTGTAGAAGAAGAACTCAAGGAAGAAATGCCGCTAGTAGAAGTGGAAACAACGATATCAGATGATTATGTATCTGAGACAGAACTCAAGATTGAAATTCATAAAAAAATCAATCAAATTCATAACAAGGAAGACATTGATGTATTATATAAGGAATTAGAAGATCGTTTTGGTAAGGTAAATGATAGTATGTTAATTTATATGTATGAAGAATGGTTTGAAAAATTGGCAAAAGATTTGGGAATTGAAAAGGTAAAACAAACCAATAATTTTATTGAAATTACGTTACCAAAGGATTTTACAGAAAAAATCAATGGGGAACAAGTATTTATGGAGGTCAATCAGCTTTCTCGAATGTTTCGTTTTTCAATGAAATTAGGTTGTTTGGTAATCACGTTGGATACTGTCAAACTAGAAAAACACTTTATTTATTATTTAATTGATTTAATGCATATTCTTTTAAAACAAAAGGATAGTTAATTTGTGTATATCAAACAAAAATAAGAGTTATCGCTCTTATTTTTTCTCAAGTACATTGATTATGTTTGGAATAATTTGTTTTTTACGAGATACTACATCTGCTAAGTAGTGGCCTTGTTCAATATTTTGTATATCAAAGGCATTGTCTAATAGATCTTTTGCTTTCTGATTAAAGAACATATAAGAACCGTTGGTAATAATATCGGTTGCGAATAAAGCAACAACTTTGTAATCATTGTGTTCCGCAACAGAATCAATTAAAGCAATATATTCGTCTTTTTCATTCATAATTTCTTCAATATTGGTAATAAATATTTGTGCAACTCCAATTTTATCATTATCAATTGTAAAGTTTTTGAAATCCATATATAGAACTTCTTCTTTTGTTTTACCTTTTAAAGAAGCTCCAGCTTTCAACATTTCCATTCCATATTTTTCATGATCGATATTGGCAATTTTAGAAAGTTCTATTACTGTTTCAATATCCATATTGGTAGTGGTAGGTGATTTGAATAGTAAGGTATCTGATATAATACCAGATAACATAAGCCCTGCGATATGAGATGGAATTTCGATATGATTTTCTTTATATAACATTGCAATGATGGTATTGCTACTACCTACAGTCATTGCTCTAAAATTAATGGGAGTACTGGTTCCTATTGTGCCAATTTTATGATGATCCACAATTTCAATAATATCTGCTTCTTCTAATCCATCTACACTTTGTAAAGGTTCATTGTGGTCTACTAAAATAACTTGTTTTCTTTTTTTGTCATTGATATCTGATAATCGTAATATTCCAAGACATTCATTGTTTTTATTTAAAATTGGATAATTACTATATTTTGTTTTACTTGCAAAATCCACAAAATCTTTTAAATCTTCATCCTCTTGAAATGAGATTACAGAATCTGAAAACGAAATATTATCTAGATAGTTTGCTAAACCAATTTTTCTACTTGTTTGAAAAGTGTCATAGGATGAACGAATAATATTCACTTTATTTTGTTTTGCTTGTTCTAAATGTTGTTCTTTGATTTCTGAATTGCTTGTTAGGATGATTAATTTTACTTTTGAAGCAATCGCATATTCAATTACACTATGTCTGTCTCCAACAATTAAAATGTTATCAGGTTCTAGTTTTACATTTTCAATGAAAGTAGTGCTCCGATAGGAAGCAACTAAAAGATTTCCTCTGACTTCCTCATCAAATTTTAAAATAGTATCGGCATTTAAACTTTTGATTAAATTGTCATATGAGGTGTAAATATGATTGATATCTCCCATAATTTGTGATTTTGCAATATCTTTCATAGAAACAAGACCTGTAAATTTATTATAATTGTCTACAATGGGTAATGTACTGACAAGGTGTTCATTCATATAGTTTAATCCATCCATAATGGAATATTTTCCATTCATATGATAATCTTTTAAATATGCAATATCCTTTATTTGTAAGCGGACATCGTTTAAATATTTTGGTTCTTTTACTTTCCAATATTGTAGCACAAATTTAGTTTCATTGTTGACATCACCTAAAACTCTTGGTGTCGTACTAAATCCAAGTTGATTTTTTAGATAAGAAAGTGCGATTGATGCAGTCACACTATCGGTATCTGGTTTTTTATGTCCAAAAATATAAATTTTTTCCACTGTTATCACTCCTAGGCAATCATTATATCAAAAAATTGATTATTTGATAAGTATAAATGCTAAAAAAATAACCAAAATATGGTTAGAGAGTGAGGTAATTTATGAAAGCAACTGGCGTTGTAAGACGTATTGATGAACTTGGGAGAATTGTAATTCCAAAAGAAATTCGAAAAACAATGCATATTAGAGAAGGAGAAAACATAGAAATATTTATAGATGGTGAACAAAATATTGTTTTAAAAAAATATTCTGCTATTAAAAAATTGGATGATTTTGCTTCTCGACTTACGGATGCGATTTACTCTTTATTAAAATGTAATATTATGATAACGGATACCGATCATATTGTAGCAATTTCAGGTCCGCTTAAAAAAGAACTATTTAGAGAAACTTTAGGACAAGATATGATTAAGGCCATTCAAAAAAGAGAAAGCATATTAGAAAAGAATATACAGAAATTATCCATTACAGATGATCATTCTTATGAGGGAAGTTATATTGTGCATTCCATTGTAAGTGATGGAGATGTAGTTGGACTTGTCATTCTTTTATCTACAGATGATAAATTAGGAGAAACAGAGGAGAAGATTGTTCATATCGCCTCTCAATTTTTGGCAAAATATCTTGAAGAGTAAAAAAAGATGTGCTATACTAAATAAAATTGTAAAGATTTTGAAGGAGAGAAAAATAATATTTTTCTATAGAGAGCTTGTGAATGGTGGAAACAAGTGAAAGATTTATTTCGAATGGCTCTGGAATTGTTTTTGTGAATTGTAAGCAAAAATCGTGTTGCCGCGTTAAGGTTTTGAGTGTATAGATTTATCTATAAAATAAGGTGGTACCGCGTTTAGAACGTCCTTAAACTGGGATGTTTTTTTATGATTTGGAATACAGGGCATTCATTGTGATATATTATGATAAGGAGATGGTTTAGATGAAACCAAAATATTATATTTCGACTGCAATTGCATATGCTTCAGGAAAGCCACATATTGGAAATACTTATGAAATTGTACTTGCGGATGCGATCGCGCGTTATAAAAGGTTAACAGGATATGATGTATATTTCCAAACTGGTACAGATGAACATGGTCAAAAAATAGAAGAAAAAGCAGAAGCAGTAGGAATACAACCACAAGAATTTGTCGACGAACGTGCTTTAGATGTTCGTAAAATATGGGACGTGATGAATACAAGTTATGATAAATTTGTACGTACGACCAATCCTGCTCATAAAGAGATGGTATCTAAAATTTTTAAGAAATTGTATGATCAAGGGGATATCTATAAAGGAAAATATGAGGGACTTTATTGTACACCTTGTGAATCCTTTTTTACGGAGTCTCAGTTAGTAGATGGGAAATGTCCAGACTGTGGACGTGAAGTAAAGCCGGCAAGTGAAGAAGCCTATTTCTTCAAATTGAGTAATTATACGAAAAGATTAGAAGAATATATTGAGACCCATCCTAATTTTATTCAACCAGAAAGTCGTTTGAATGAAATTATGAATAACTTTATCAAACCAGGGCTACAAGATCTTTGTGTATCTAGAACATCTTTTGATTGGGGAGTTCCAGTTACGTTTGATGATGGTCATGTAATTTATGTATGGATTGATGCTTTGAGTAATTATATAACCTTTTTAGGATATGATGTGGATGGCAATCATAGTGAAGAATTTAAAAAATATTGGCCTTGTAATGTGCATTTGATTGGGAAAGATATTTTGAGATTTCATACTATTTACTGGCCAATTATGTTGATGGCTTTAGATTTACCAATGCCAGAACAGATATTTGGTCATCCATGGTTGTTATTTGGAACAGATAAAATGAGTAAATCAAAAGGTAATATTGTATATGCGGACGATTTGGTAAAAGAATTTGGTGTAGATGCAGTTAGATATTATTTATTACATGAAATTCCATATGCAAGTGATGGTACGTTTACATATGAACTTTTGATAGAACGAATCAATTCTGATTTAGCAAATGTTCTTGGAAATTTAGTCAATCGTACTATTTCGATGGTACATAAATACTTTGATGGAATCGTATTAGAACCTACTTGTCCAGAGCCAATTGATGAAGAATTAAAAGCTATTGTAATGGAACTTCCACGTAAAGTAGAGGAAAAAATGAATGAGCTTCGTGTTGCTGATGCGATTGATGAAATTTTTGAAGTGTTTAGAAGATGTAATAAATATATTGATGAGACAACTCCATGGGTACTTGCGAAAGAAGAAGATAAAAAAGAACGTTTACAGACAGTACTTTACAATTTGTTAGAATCTATTCGCAGTGGAGCTGTTCTATTACAAGCCTTTTTACCAGATACTGCCAATGAGATTTTTGCGCAATTAAATACAGAAAATCGTTATATTGATAGCATTGATTTCAAAGGAATGGACTATGGAATTGTATTAAATGAAGCCAAACCTTTATTTGCACGTATTGATAAAGAAAAGAAATTGGCAGAAATATTCGATGAAAATGTGTAAAATGTTGTAAAATGTCGATAGAAAAAGGAAGGAAAACCTAGTACTTCCTTTTTTGTTATGTTATATTGTTATTGTTGCAAAAAAAGAATAAAAAGGAGATATCATGACAACTGAAAATTGTAAAGATTCGAAGTATGTTGTGTTAGTTTGCATTATGGGTGTGCTTTTGGTTTTAGGAAGCGCGATTGTAGAATTGAATTATTTAGATATCGCTTATTTATTATTTATCGTAATTTGTTTGATTCGGTATCTATATATTTGTCATAAGAAATAGAAAATTATACTGTAATATGGTATAATTTTTTTGTTGGAGAGATGCATATGCTAATAGATACTCATTGTCATTTAGACGAATATAGTGAAGAAGAATTGAAACTTGTTTTAGAACATATGAAAGATCACATTATGATTGTAAGTGGTGTAAATGATAGAACCAATCATTTTGTTGTTGATTTATGTAATCGATACGATCATATATATGGGGTAATTGGTATTCACCCTGAAGAAGTGGATTATGTTTCCGAAGATCATTTTATATATATGGAATCTATGTTAAATCATCCTAAAATAGTTGGGATTGGTGAGATTGGACTCGATTACCATTATACAAAAGACAATATAGAAAGCCAAAAGGAAATCTTTATAAAACAGATTGAACTGGCTCAAAAGTATCATAAGACAGTCGTTGTTCATAGTAGAGATGCAATTCAAGATACTTATGATATTATAAAAAAATATGACAATTTACAGTTTGTTTTACATGCTTATAGTGGTAGTGTAGAAATGGCAAAACAATTGATTCAACTAGGAGTTAAAATTGGGATTGGCGGGGTTGTAACATTTAAAAATGCAAGTAAACTCAAAGAAGTTGTAGAAACATTACCAATGAGTCATTTTATATTAGAAACGGATAGTCCTTATTTGACACCAGAACCTTATCGTGGAAAGAAAAATGAACCTTATTATGTAAGATTTGTTGCTGAGAAAATTGCAGAAATCAAAAAAATGAGTGTAGAACAGGTAATGTATGAAACATCTAAAAATGCGATTCAAACTTTTTCTTTACCTATTGATGTTGAATACTTAAAGGAAAGGAAAATGTAAATGGAATATTCACCAAAAAAAATTCAAAAATTATTAGACGAAAATGGGTTTCATTTAAAGAAAATGTTTGGTCAAAATTTTATTGTGGATGAGAATATTATTGATGCGATTATTCGAAAATCAGATCTGAAGGAAAATACTTTAGTGATTGAAATAGGTCCAGGAGCAGGGTCTCTTACCAATAAGCTATCTTCTGTTGCCAAGCAAGTTTTATGTTATGAAATTGATCATTCTTTGGACTCTCTTTTAAATACAGTATTAGAAGGATGTTCTAATGTAGATATTATTTATCAAGATTTTTTAAAAAGTTGTGTCAAAAAAGATCTTGAAAAATATTCTTATGATTATTTATATGTCATTGCCAATTTACCTTATTATGTTACAACTCCTATTATTATGAAATTAATTGAAGATCAAATTCCAGTAGATAAAATAGTGGTTATGGTACAGAAAGAAGTGGGAGATCGTTTTAAAGCAAAACCAGGAACAAAAGATTATGGTTCTCTTTCTATATTTTTACAATATTATTTTGAAATTGAAAAATTAATGGATGTTAGCAAAAATGTTTTTCTTCCAAAACCAAATGTAGATAGTATTGTTGTTTCTTTTCAAAGAAGAAAAAATAAATTAGAAGTAAAAAATGAATCTTTGTTTTTTGGTCTGGTAAAGGATAGTTTTGTTCAAAAAAGAAAAACATTAAGAAATAATTTAAAAAATTATGATTTAGATCGAATTGAGACGATTTTAAAAAAATATGGTTATGATTTGTCAGTAAGAGCAGAGGCTTTATCGATTGAATTATTTGTAGAAATAGCAAACTATTTGTAATTTGAGTGTAACTATGAAAAATAGTGAAAGAGGACTTAGTATATTAAAAAGTGATGGGATATGTTAAAATAGATTTAGGAGTTGATATTATGAAAAATTACTATATTGATTTGGGTTCATCAACAACAAAGGTATATTGTTCTGACAAAGAATTAAAACTTATTGAAGAACATTCTATTTATTTTAAAAATGATTTTGATTCTGAAAAAGGAATTAGTGAAGCCAATCTAAAAGAACTTTGTGAATACTTTGAAAAAATAAAATTGAAATATAATTTAAAATATGATAATACACATATTTTTGCTACTGGGATTTTTAGAAATTTAATACAGGAAAGAAAACAGGATTTAGTGAGATTATTTAATGATAAATTTGATTTACATTTTAATATTATTAGTCATGGTATTGAAAATTATTATTTAGCAAAAGCTATGGAGAATGACTATAATGGGAAGAAAGTTTTAATCATAAACATGGGTGGTAAAACAACCGAACTTGTTACTTTTGTAGGCCATAAAGTAACTGATACAAAAAATTTAAATATAGGTGTTGCCGATTTATTAAATCATTTTGATAAAGTGAACGATAGTTATAGTGGTAATACTGTTGAAGAAATGGAAAAATTTGTTTTTGAAAGATTATCTGATATTGAGTTAGACAAAGATTACGATTGTGCAATATTTACAGGTGGAGAAGAAAGATTTGAATTACTAACAGGATTTAATTTAGTTGAAAACACTTTGTTTCATGATAATATTCATAGATACATGCTAAGCTTAGAAGATTATATTCATGGTACGAAAAAAGTATTCAATGATATTTCTATGGAAGAATTGTATCAGTTAATGCCAAATAATCCAAAATGGATGGATGGTGCTAGAAGTGGTGCTATTATCCCATTAGTTTTATTTAAAATGGCAAATGTAAATTGGATCATACCATCAGATTTAAATTTAATAAATGGAGTTATTAACGATTTAAAATAATACTTTAGGGGGTAAGGTATGATAAAGAATGTAATATCGGTAATAGATGGCGCAGCTGGTAGTTGTGGTAAAGCGAAAGTAATAGGTGAAATTGCAACTGATAAATCGATTAGACTTGGAGCTTCAGTAACAAATTGTATGCCAAATGCAGGTCATACTTTTGTGGATGAAAATGGGAATGCTACCGTTTTTAGGAATATACCTGTATCATCAGTCAATTCAACGACTGAATTATTTATTGGACCAGGATCTGCTATTGATATGGAAGTGTTTAAAGAAGAATATGAACAAGTTAGTAAATATTTAAGGAATCGAAAAATTTATGTCCATGAAATGGTTCCTTTAATTGATGAAAGACACAAGCAATATGAAAGAGAACATATTAAAAGTGGCTCAACATTTAAAGGTTGTGGAGCAGTTACTCAGGAAAAAGTAATTAGAGATAAAAAACTGGAGTTTTTCAAAACTTTTAAGAATGCTGTTGTCTGTTCTAATAATGAATGGTTAGAAAGGTTATATAAGCATTTAGATAATCCTTATGAATATGTAATGTTAGAGGGAGCTCAAGGTTGTGATTTAGATTTAAATCATAGTGGAAATTATCCTCATGTTACATGTAGAAATGTTTCAACAGCACAAATGCTTGCTGATAGTGGTATTTCAGCAGAGAGATTACTACAAACGATTATGGTGATAAGACCCTTTCCTATTCGTATAAGTAATATAACACAGTCTGGAGAGTTTATTAATACAGGTGGATATGGCAAAGGTGAAGAATTAACCTGGACTCAAATTAATCTTGCTTCAATGTATGGGAGTTATCCCTGTTATGGAGATGTCGATTGCTACAATAATTATTTTACAATCGATAAAGTGAAAAAGTTAATCAGTCATTGTCCTATAATCTACTTAAAACAATTGTTTGGCGAAAATTATAGAGCAAAGAAGTTAGACTCTATAACATTGTTAGAAGCATTAGAATTAGAGAGGTTAATGTATAAATCCAGAGGATTAACAGAGTACAAAACACAATTAATTGATATTCCTATGTCGAATAGTTATTTTGCTCCAAATACTATATTTGATCAATCTGAACAAACAACAGTTACTAAAATGGAAAGAAGAATATTTAACTTAGATATTGATAAGCTTAAAATAAATTGTAAAATCAATACTCCCTCTGATTTGTATTTAAATTTTTTTCAGCATTTAAATTTGGATTTTCAAGGGGAAAATGGTATTTTTGAAAAACAGGATTTTAGTAAGTATTTGAGAGAGTATCTGAATTGGATAAAAAGAGAAACAGGTGTAACAATAGCAGCATTAGGGACTGGAGCCAAAAATGGGGAACGAATTATAAAAAAAAGAATGATTAAACAAATAGAGTCATAGAGTCTTTATTATATTAAAGCATAAAATAAGAGAGGCTTTTAAATGGTTTGAACTAGATTTATGTCTAGTTTTCTTTTTTTATGATTATTAAAAGGAAATCCGAATGGGATATTGTATATATAAGTAGAGGTAAAATTAAATCAAAAATTAGATTTCCATATTTTGTAGCAACTTTTATATTGAAATGGGGTGAATAAATGAATCAAGATATAGATAAGAGTGATCAGCAACTTAACAACATATTTTATAATATTAAAGAATTAGTAATCCATAGTAGAAATAAAGTATATAGTACAGTAAATACGGAAATGCTTCATTTATATTGGAATATAGGGAAAATAATTATGCAAATTCAAAACTTTGATGAAAGAGCTAACTATGGTGAGGCACTTCTTGATAAGTTATCACAAAAATTGACGAATGAATTTGGTAAAGGTTTTTCTTCCAGAAATTTAAGAACTATCGGAAATTTTATTTGGTATATCCAATTTGGAAGACACTGTCTTCCAAATTAAGTTGGTCACATTATTTAGAATTATTAAAAATTGATGAGGAACAAAAAAGAAAATTCTATATGAATGAATGTATCAATTCTAGGTGGAGCGTTAGAGAACTTCAAAGACAAAGAGATTCCTTATTGTATGAAAGATTGACATTATCGGTGGATCCAGAAAAAATATTGGAATTAGCTGAAAAAGGACAAATTTTAAAAACCAGTAAAGATTTGGTAAAGGATCCTTTTGTATTAGAATTTTTGGATATCAAAGAAAATACAAATTATTTAGAAAGCGATTTAGAAAAAAATATATTGAGTCATTTAAAAGAATTCTTATTAGAACTTGGTAAAGGCTTTAGTTTTGTGGGAAATCAAGTGAGGATGACTTTGGATGAAGATCACTTTTATCCAGATTTGGTATTCTATAATAGACTTTTAAGATGTTTTGTTATAATTGATCTAAAAATAGGAAGGGTAACACATCAGGACATAGGTCAAATGCAAATGTATGTGAATTACTATGATAGGATAGTAAAACAAAAGGACGAAAATGCAACTGTTGGGATATTACTATCAACCAATAGAAGTGAAACGATTGTAAAATATACACTACCGGAAAATAATAAGACCATTTTTTCCTCTGAATATAAATTGCATATGCCAACAGAACAAGAACTAATTGGCGCTATTGAATAAGAAAAGAAAAATTTTGAATTGATTGAATAAAATATAATTCCTCTTTTTTGACAGAATGTTACATAATATTTTTGTAAACTATAAATGGTGATTCTTATGATGGACTTTATAGGTAAAATTTTATGGGCAGTTGCAACAGTATTT
This sequence comes from uncultured Bacilli bacterium, assembly GCA_910576795.1. Classification (GTDB taxonomy): domain Bacteria; phylum Bacillota_I; class Bacilli_A; order RF39; family UBA660; genus UBA5026. The sequence continues at coordinate 17,781 of CAJTIX010000003.1, read as the reverse complement.
ATTGTAACTTCAAGTATTTATTTTACTTTTCGATTGAAAGGAATTCAATTTCACTTTAAGGAAATGTTTCGTAATCTATTTCATAAACAAAAAGACCATCAAGGAATTGGTCCTTTTCAAGTTTTGATGATGACATTAGCTGGGCGAATTGGGGTTGGTAGTATTGCTGGTATTGCTTTAGCCATTTATATAGGTGGTGTTGGTTCTATTTTTTGGATCTGGGTAATGGCTATATTATCTTCTGTTTTGGCTTATGGTGAAACAGTGCTTGGAATGATTTATAAAAAAAGGGATAGTGGTGATATTTATAAGGGAGGGCCAGCTTATTATATAACAAACGGACTTGGGAAAAAGAAATTGGGTACCATGTACGCAATACTCATCTTAATATGTTATATTGGGGGATTTTTAGGAATTCAATCCAATACAATTACCAAATCTATTCAAGAAATCAAACCAGTCAGTTCTTATATGGTTGGAATTGTAATCGTAGTTGTGACAGCGCTCATTATATTTGGTGGTGTAAAAAAAATCGCATCCGCAACTGGAAAAATAGTTCCTATTATGACACTTGCTTATTTAATATTTGCTCTTTATATCATGGTTTCCAATTATCAAGTACTTCCTTCTATTTTATACCAAATTATAAAAGAAGCATTTCATTTCAAACCTTTTATAAGTGGATTTTTAACTAGTTTTATTGTAGGGATTCAAAGAGGGATATTTTCCAATGAAGCAGGACTTGGAACAGGTAGTATTGCCGCTTCTACTTCTAATAGTGATAGCCCAACAGCGCAAGGTTATATTCAAATACTAGGAATTTATATCACAAGTTTATTCATATGTACTGCAACTGCCATGATTATTCTAATGAGTCCATATAATGCAACATTGTTCACAGATGTCAATGGAATTGAAATTACACAAATGGCTTTTCAATATCATTTGGGAAATGTCGGTAATACATTCATTTTTATATCTATTTTATTATTTGCATTCTCAACAATTCTAACAGGATACTATTATGGAGAGTCCTCTTTAAAATACTTTACCAATCATATTAAATCTACTTATCTAATTTTTTTAAAAATTATTACATTAATTGTGGTTTTCTTAGGCTGTATTATGTCTTCTACCACTTTATGGAGATTGGTAGATGTTTTGGTAGCTATCCTCGCAATCATCAATATTTACGGATTATTTGGTTTACGTGAAGATATTGTCAAAGAACTAGAATATTATCGTATGCAAAAACACCACAAATAACTTTTTTTCCATTTATGTTTATGATACAATGTAAATAATGATGGAGGATTTTTATGGTAGTTAATAAAGATTGGGACAAAATGCTAGAAAGTGAATTTAAAGCGCCTTATTTTCGGGAGCTTGGCGTATTTGTAAAGAATGCATATCAACATCAAACCATTTATCCAGAATATAAGGATATTTTTAATGCATTTCGGTATACCGATTACAATGATGTAAAAGTTGTTATTTTAGGACAAGACCCTTATCATGGAGATCATGAAGCACATGGACTTTCTTTTTCTGTGAAAGAGGGGGTTGCGATGCCACCTTCTTTGCGAAACATATTTCAGGAACTTTATCAAGATATTGGAGTAAAAAGAACACAAACAGATTTGACTGATTGGGCAAAACAAGGAGTCCTTTTATTAAATTCGATTATGACAGTTGTCAAAGATAGTCCTCTTTCCCATAAAGATAAAGGTTGGGAAATATTTACGGATAACGTCATTCGTAAATTAGGAGAAAGAGAAAAGCCAATGGTATTTGTATTATGGGGAAGTTATGCTAGAAGTAAAAAGGAATTAATTCAAAATCCAAAACACTTAATTTTGGAAAGTGTACATCCTTCTCCTTTGTCTGCGAATCGGGGTTTTTTTGGAAGTAAACCATTTTCTAAAATCAATCAATTTTTAGAAAAAAATAGAGATCAACCTATTGAATGGTAATTATGGGAAATGATGATATCGTTTCATTTTTCTTGTTTGAATGAGTGTTTTATTATAAAATAAATATGAGGTGTCAATATGGAACAGGCTTATCAATTTTTGATGGAAAATGTCAATTTTAAATATGGGGATACAGTGGTTGCGGCCATTAGCGGTGGGCCAGATTCTATGGCGCTTTTGCATCTTTTATCACGTGTAAAGGATGCTTTTGAACTTACTATTGTTTGTGCACACGTCAATCATAATGTACGAAAAGAAAGCAGTGAAGAAGCTGTTTTTGTCAATAACTTTTGCAGAAACAATGGTATTTTATTTGAGTATATGAAAATAGAAGATTATGGAGATGACAATTTCCATAATGAAGCTAGAACAAAAAGATACCATTATTTTGAAGAAATTGTAAAAAAATATCATGCGAAATTCTTGTTTACAGCGCACCATGGAGATGATTTAATTGAAACCATTTTGATGCGAATTGTAAGAGGCTCTACTTTAAGAGGATATAGTGGTTTTTCTTATTTGGTGGAAATGGGAGATTATACTATTTTGAGACCTTTGATTGGTGTCACCAAAGAGGAAATTTTAGAATATGACAAGAAATATAAAATTCCATTTGTAAAAGATGCATCCAATGACAAGGATGTGTATACCAGAAATCGTTTTCGTAAATATGTAGTTCCTGCTCTCAAAAAAGAAGATAAAAATGTACATCATAAATTTTATAAATTCAGTAGAACATTATTAGAATATAATGATTATATTGATAAACAAGTCGAAAAAATCATGCCAAAAATATATGTGCAGAATGAACTGGATATCGATGCCTTTTTGAAATTAGATCATGTAATTGCGATGAAAGTCATTTACTATATATTAGAGCACGTATATCAAGATGATCTTATGTTAATTACCGATCATCATGCTGAACTTATCTTTGGACTGATTACATCCAAACGTGCCAATGCTTATATTTATTTGCCAAATCATTTAAAAGCCGTAAAAGCATATGATAAGCTAACCTTTGTACATGATGAGGAAAAAGGCGGTTCTTATGAAATTGAACTGATTCAATATATGAATCTACCAAATGGTAAAAATATTGAGGTTGTCTCTAAATCTTCTAAAGATGATAATTTTGTTTGTCGTTTATGTGCAAGTGAGGTTGCTTTTCCACTTCATGTACGGAATCGAATGAATGGTGATAAAATATATGTAAAGGGTTTGTTAGGTAGTAAGAAGATTAGCGATATCTTCATCGATGAGAAAATCCCTATGAATGAAAGAGAATTATGGCCAGTTGTAGTGGATTCTAAAGGGACAATTGTATGGTTACCGGGACTTAAAAAATCAAAATTTGACAAAACAAAAGACGAAAAGTATGATATAATACTTAAGTATTATTAAAGAAGGGAGAATTTGGATGAATAAACGAAATGTAAAACGTGGAATTATGCCTTATTTCTTTTTATTAATTGTAATTGTAGGGATCATTTACTTTTTTAATATGACCAATCAAAAGGTAAATGTGATTAGTTATGATGCATTTATGAAAGAAGTAATTGGAAATAATGTGTCAGAGATTGTCATTACACCAAGAGATCGTGCTGGTGTATATGAAATTTCAGGTAAATTAAAAAATTATAAAGAGGGAGAAAGTTTCTTTTTCCGTGTACCATTAGCAGAGGAAGTAATGACAAAGATTTTAGGTGCAGAAGAGACTTATGGATTTACCATCAATACAAAAACAGATCCAGAATCTAGTACATTCCTATTATTTTTAGTAAATGTATTACCAATGGTTATTTTAGTAGGAGCCGCTTTCTTCTTTATTACACGTCAAATGGGAAATGCCAATAAATCAATGGATTTTGGTAAGAGTAGAGCTCGTTTGAATGAAGATAGCAGGAAAGTTACATTTAAACAAGTGGCTGGTTTGACAGAGGAAAAAGAAGAAGTACAAGAGTTAATTGATTTCTTGAAAAGTCCGAAAAAATTCCAAAGATTAGGAGCTAGAATTCCGAAAGGAGTATTATTGGTAGGGCCTCCAGGAACTGGAAAAACGTTATTAGCTCGTGCTGTTGCTGGGGAAGCCAATGTTCCATTCTATTATATTAGTGGTTCAGATTTTGTTGAACTATTTGTCGGTGTAGGTGCTTCTCGTGTTCGTGATATGTTTAAACAAGCAAAACACAATGCTCCATGTCTAATCTTTATTGATGAAATTGATGCAGTAGGTCGTCAAAGAGGTGCTGGTTTAGGTGGAGGTCACGATGAACGTGAACAAACATTGAACCAATTATTAACGGAAATGGATGGTTTTGGCGCAAATGAAGGTATTATCATTATTGCCGCAACTAACCGACCAGATGTACTAGATCCTGCATTGTTAAGACCTGGACGTTTTGATCGTCAAGTAACTGTCGCATTACCAGATGTAAGAGGAAGAGAAGAAATTTTAGAAGTACATGCAGCAAATAAGATTTTTGCTAAAGATGTAAAATTATCAAATATAGCTCGTAGAACTGTTGGTATGAGTGGTGCTGATTTGGAAAATTTACTCAATGAGGCGGCTTTACTAGCTGTTAGAAGAAATAAAGATGCGATTACAATGGCAGAAATTGATGAAGCACATGATCGTGTATTAATGGGTCCTGCTAAAAAAAGTCATAAATATACAGAACGTGAACGTAAAATTGTTGCTTATCATGAAGCAGGTCATGCGGTAATGGGAATTAAGTTGGATGGTGCAAACGAAGTTCAAAAAATTACCATTATTCCACGTGGTGCTGCTGGTGGTTATAATATGATGCAACCAAAGGAAGAAACCTATTTATCTACGAAAAAGGAATTGTTAGATCAAATTAGTGGTTTATTAGGTGGACGTGTTGCTGAAGAACTCATTTTTGATGAAATGACAACTGGTGCACAAAACGATTTAGAAAGAGCAACTAAGATTGCCCGTGCTATGATTACTGAATTTGGTATGAGTGATTTAGGTCCTGTCCAATTTGAACATCAAGAATCTAGTGTTTTCTTAGGAAGAGATTATAATAAGAGTCGTAATTTCTCTGGTCAAGTTGCATTCGAAATTGATCAGGAACAAAGAAAAATTATTAATGAATGTTATGAAATTACAAAGAAAACGATTTCTGAAAATAAGAAATTATTAGATTTAATTGCAGAATCTTTATTAGAACATGAAACATTAACCAAAGAACAAATTGATTATTTGGTAGAAAATGGTTGTATGCCGGATGAAGATTCAGAAGTAGATTATAGTCATTTTAAAGAAGCAAGTTTAGAAGATTTATCTTTAAACGAATTAAAAGAACTTGCGAAAGAAAAAGGAATTTCTGGATATTATAAGATGAATAAAGAGGAATTGAAACAAAGATTGGAAGAAGATGAATAGTCTTCTTTTTTGTGGTGTAAATAGCTTGGAAAAAGAGAAAATTGATTTTTTATAAAGTTCTTATTACAGGAAATTTGTTTCGTTCAAGTGATGTATTTATTCCTCACAAAGAGGTGACAGCACAAGAAATGTATCAAACTGCTGCATCTTATTGACATCATATTTTTTAACCAATGAAGAGAAAGGTCAGAATACTTATTTCAAGGAAAAGTAAAGGTCCTTGAACAATTGCGTATCGATGACAAAAAATAAAATTAGGGGTTATAATCCCCTAATTTCGTTGTTTTTCCTTTTTATTCTTGTTGTTTGTTCTCCCTAGAAGGTAATCCACACTTGTATCATAAAAATCAGCGAGTCTGATTAGTATTTCAGTTGGAATATCGTTATTGCCAGTCTCATAATGGGAGTATCCACGTGGTGATATGTTAAGGAAATCGGCAATATCTTTTTGCTTTAAATCTTTGTCTTCTCGCAAATCTCTTAATCTCTTGTACATCAGAATGATCCCCTTCCACAGAGACCATTATATCGAACAAATTTTGAAAATCTGCAAAATTGGAACGAAATAGTCTATATGTTGTATCAATTGTCACTTTCTCAATTTATATCATGCAAAAGCTTATCTATTGTGATAAAAATATATCTTAAAATGTATCTCTTCCATGATAAAGTTGAAAAAGAGATAGTCAAACTCGTTCATATGTGATAAAATATATGTTAGATTATGTAGATGAGAAGATGGTGATTTATATGGGGAAGATAATTGCTTTGGTCAATCAAAAAGGTGGAGTTGGAAAGACAACATCTAGTATCAATTTAGCAGCTTCTTTAGGTGTATTAAAAAAGAAAGTTTTATTAGTTGATTTAGATCCTCAAGGAAATTCTACCACTGGTGTTGGGATTGGAAAAACCGATTATGAGAAAAGTATCTATGAATTATTAAAGGATGAAGCATTATTAAAAGAAGTAATTATCAAAACAAAATTTAAAAACTTATATGTCATTCCAGCAACCATTAATTTAGCTGGTGTTGACTTTGAGTTAATGGAAAAAAGTAAAATGGATCCTGACTTTACAAGAGGGGCACAGCTCAAAAAATATTTAGATCAAACCAAAGATTTATTTGACTATATTATTATTGATTGTCCACCATCTTTGGGAATTTTAACAACCAATGCACTTACTGCTGCAGATTCTGTCATTATTCCTGTACAATGTGAATTTTTTGCATTAGAAGGAATTATGCAACTGTTAAATACCATTATGTTGGCTCAAAAGAATTTGAATCCGACTCTTAATATTGAAGGCGTTTTACTGACAATGTTGGACAGTAGAACCAATTTGGGTCTAGAAGTAGTAGAAGATATCAAAAGTTACTTTAGAGAAAAAGTATACGATACCATTATTCCAAGATTGGTTCGTTTATCAGAAGCACCAAGTCATGGCAAACCAATTATTTCATATGATCCACAAAGTCGTGGAACAGAAGCGTATCTGAATTTGGCAAAGGAAGTGATTGAACGAAATGGAAACTAAAAAAAGAGCATTAGGGCGTGGGCTAGAACAATTATTTAATAATGAAAATTTAGATGTAGATACCATAGAACGTACCATTTATGAAACAGCGACCAATGAAGAAATTGTAGAATTAAACATTGATGATTTACGTGCAAATCCGTATCAACCTCGTAAAGTATTTGATGAAAATGCACTGAAAGAACTTGCAGTTTCTATTAAGGAACATGGTGTATTTCAACCAATTATTGTAAAGAAGAGTATCAAAGGATATGAAATCATTGCAGGAGAACGTCGTGTGCGTGCAAGTAAATTAGCAGGGTTAGAAAAAGTACCTGCTATCATTCGTAGTTTCACAGATGAACAAATGATGGAGATTGCATTGCTTGAAAATTTACAGCGTGAAAACTTAAGTGCAATTGAAGAAGCACATGCATATCAATTGATGCTTGAAAAATTAGGAATCACACAAGAAGAACTTTCCTTAAAAGTAGGGAAGAGTAGAAGTCATATTACTAATATTTTAGGGTTATTGCGTCTTCCAAAAGATATTCAGGATATGGTAAATGCCTCTAAACTTACTATGGGTCATGCTCGTGTTTTAAGTAAATTCAACGATGAAAACCAAATGCGAGAAATGGCTGATCAAATTGTAAATGAAAAACTTTCCGTTCGTGAAATTGAATCGTTAACCGATTCCAACGAATTTGAAAGAACTGTAAAAATTCAAAAGAGAAAACAACCAGAGGAAAAAGAATATAAGTATGTTGAAGAAATGCTTAGTGAAAAACTGGACGCGAAAGTTAAAATTCGTGATAAAAAAATTGAAATCTCTTTTATCTCGGTTGCCGATTTGAATCGTATCTTAGAAATTATTGACGTCAAAGAATAAATAAGGGGGACCGATTTATGCAAGATTATAAATTGGGAAGTATTGTAATTATGAAAAAACCACATCCATGTGGAACCAATGAATGGGAAATTATTCGTGTGGGTGCAGATATTAAAATCAAATGTGTAAAATGTGGAAGAAGTGTTATGATTCCACGTATAGAATTCAACAAAAAGTTGAAAAAGGTAACTACCTATTAGGAGGTATTATGGCTAAAAATAAAGAAAAAAAAGACCGAAAGAAGGGCCCTGTCCTTGTAATTGGATTGTTGACACTTGTAGTCGCAATTCTTAGTTTTTTATTTTCCACGTTAGAAATTGAAGGTTCTCAAACCACAATTGCGAATGGTACTTTGGAATCTTCTTTGATTACTGTTAAGAATGTGTTAAGTGTCGATGGTTTCCGATTTATGATTGGGAATGCTGTTTCCAATTTTAAATTATTGGAACCTCTTGTTTACTTAATCATTTCCTTGATTGGAATTGGTATTTGTGAAAAAAGTGGATTTTTGAAAGTTTTATTTGGTCCACTTCGTAAAGTCAAATTGAATCTTGTAATTTATATTACTATTTTAATCGGAATGATCAGTACAGTAATGGGTGACTATAGTTATATCTTTTTAACGCCTCTTGTAGGTGTTATGTATAAATATATTGGTAAGAACCCAGTACTCGGAATTTTAACTTTATATTTAGGAATCACTTTGGGATATGGAACTGGTATCATCTTTAACTATAATGATCATTTAATTGGTATGTTATCACAAGAATCTGCACAGTTAACAGTAGATCCAAATTATAAGTATAGCTTATTTTCTAATTTATATATTATGATTATTTCTACCATTGTTGTTTCCTTGTTATCTACCTGCATTATTGATAAATTTTTGGTACCAAAATTATCTGTTCGTCATACGGTAGAGGAAGAAGAATTGAATGTTTCTAAAAAGGCAATGTTAGCATCCCTAGGATTTGGATTATGTTATGTCGCTTTTATCATCTATATGATTTTACCACTCAAATCACCAGTAGCCGGAATTTTATTGGACCATAGTGCGGAACGATATATGGATCAGTTGTTAGGCGCAAATTCACCTTTTGGAAATGGACTCGTTCTCATTATTACTTTCTTATTTATTATTTTTGGTTATATATATGGGAAAGTATCTGGAAATATTAAAAATGGAAGTGAATTTAGTCTCGGATTATCTAAAAACTTTGAAGGTTTGGGATTCTTATTTGTAATTACCTTTTTTGCCTCTCAAATGTTTGCCATATTAGATTGGTCTAATTTGGGAAATGTCGTTGCATGCCGATTGACTGAATTCTTAAATGGACTACAATTTTCAGGGATTATATTGATTGTTGTTTTCTTTATTGTTGTGATTTTGATGAGTATTTTATTACCAGGAACCATGCAGAAATGGAACTTACTTTATCCTACAGTGATTCCACTCTTTATGCGTTCTAATATCACACCAGGGTTTACACAGTTTATCTTTAAAATTGCGGATGGTATTGGTAAATCCATTACACCTATGTTTATTTACTTTATCATTATGCTTGCTTTCTTGGAAAAATATAGGACAGATGAAAATCATCAAATTAGTGTATTTGGTACATTAAAATTAATTTTACCTTGTATTATCATGATTGCAGGTGTCTGGTTATTATTGATTATATTGTGGTATGTCATTGGAATTCCAATTGGAATTGGCACATATATTACATTATAAGAGTGTTAGAATTAACATTCTTTTTTTTTCGCTAGAAAAATGATATAATGAGTACGAAATGAGGTGATTTTATGAGTTTGACCGCAGGGATTGTTGGACTTCCGAATGTAGGTAAATCGACATTATTTAATGCCATAACCAAAAAAAATATATTGGCAGTAAATTATCCATTCGCAACAATTGATCCAAATGTGGGAGTGGTAACGGTACCAGATCAAAGGCTTCAATTTTTAGAAAATTTGTATCATCCAGAAAGAACAATTCCAACCACTTTTGAATTTACGGATATAGCGGGGCTTGTCAAAGGTGCGTCGACTGGAGAAGGTTTGGGAAATAAATTTTTGAGCCATATTCGTGAAGTGGATGCGATCTGTGAGGTGGTACGTTGTTTTAACGATAAAAATATTATTCACGTGGAAGGTGATGTAGATCCAATTCGTGATATTGAGATTATTAATGTGGAATTGATGCTTGCCGATTTAGAAATTGTGGAGAATCGACTTTCTCGTATTGGTAAAAAGGCTGCGATGACTAAAGATAAAGAAACTAAATTCGAAGTGGATATACTTACAAAAATAAAGGAAAATTTAGAGCAAAATATTCCTTTACGGCAAGTATCTTTTGAAGAAGATGAATTAAAGTGGATTAAGCCCTTTCATCTGCTTACTTTGAAACCGATTATTTATATGGCAAATGTAAGTGAAGAAGATCTATTATCCAATGGAAATTCTTATGTCGATGAAGTGAGAGCGTACGCAGAAAAAGAGGATGCAAAAGTTATTGTAGTTTGTGCACAAATGGAATCAGAACTAGCTGAGTTAAATGAAGATGATAAGATGGTATTTTTGAATGATTTGGGAATTCAAGAAAGTGGATTGGATCAATTGATTCACGCGACTTATTCATTATTAGGGCTTGCGACCTATTTTACAGCTGGAACAGATGAGTGTCGTGCTTGGACTTTCCGTAAGGGTATGAAGGCACCTGAATGTGCTGGTATTATTCATAGTGATTTTGAAAGAGGCTTTATTCGTGCAGAGGTAATGAGCTATGAAGATTTAGAGAAGTATGAATCAGAAGTAAAAGTAAAAGAGGCAGGTCGTATGCGATTAGAGGGAAAGGAATATATAATGAATGACGGAGATATTTGTCATTTCCGTTTCAATGTATAGAATATGTTAAGGGAATTTTTTCTAGACGAAAAACCAGGGATTCCTTTTCAATTATTTGGTAGTATACATTTTGGTTGTTTGGCTGTACTTTTGATTGCTCTTGTGATGATTTATAAATATCGCAATAAAATCAAACAGATTAATTCTCATCATAAAAAGAAAATTCGTCATATTATGTTTGCCATTTTAATTGGCAATATGCTGATTTATTATGGTAGTTATATTTACTATGGTGTATATGATATTCGTGTTCATTTGCCACTTCATTTTTGCTTTATTGCTGGGAATTTATTTATGATTTATTTACTTACGCAAAGTAAAAAGCTTTATCATATTGTATTTTTTCTAACTTTTATAGGTCCTTTACCAGCAGTGATTTATCCAGATTTGGTAAGTAGTTTTGATTATTTTGTATTTTATCAATATTTTATTAGTCATCATTTATTAATGATATTTAGTTATTTTATTTTGTATATGGATGATCATACAATTGGTTTGAATGATGTTTTTTGGACATATATATGGGCAAATGTCATTTTTATTACAATGATGATTGTCAATTATATATTTGGAACGAATTATATTATGTCAAATGAGTTACCTGCACATATTTATACTTTGTTTCCAATTCTTCGTAAGATTAGCCCAGTGCCTATACTAGAGTTGGTAGGAATTACAGTTGTAATGATTTTGTATATTCCTGTATATATTAAAAATAAGGAGGATCGACATGGAAATTAGTAAAGTAATGTCAAAAGTGTTTTTATGGATGTTTTTAGGTCTTGTGGTAACATTTGGAACAGGATATTATGTTTCAACACAAGAAAATATGTTATACAATATTTTTTCGAATGGGATGTATTGGTTTTTAATTATTGCCGAGTTTGTTTTGGTAATTGTGCTTTCTGCACGAGTACGTAAAATGAACCCAATGACGGCAAAAATTATGTTTTTGTTATATTCCTTTGTGACAGGATTAACATTCGCATCTATTTTTGTTGCATTTGCGTTAGAATCTATTATGTTTGTATTCTTAATATCGGCTGTATTATTTGGTATGTTTGCGATATTTGGACATTTCACAAAGTTGGATTTGACTAAAATCAGTACCTTTTTATTGATGGCATTGATTGGAATAATCATTTGTATTATTGTCAATTATTTTATTGGTAGTGAAACATTTGATTTGGTAATTTCTTGTATCAGTGTACTTGTCTTTTTAGGATTTACCGCTTATGATATTCAAAAAATTAAGTTGTTGAGTTACAATTTTGAGAATGAAGACAATTTAGCGATTATTGGAGCATTGGAATTGTATTTAGATTTCATTAACATTTTCTTAGATTTATTAAGACTATTTGGAAAGTCAAACGATTAGGAGTATTACTCCTTTTTTGATTTGACAAAATTGAGTTTTATAATATAATAAAAAGCAATGTATGGAGGAATTTTATATGTCTAAGCAAATTAAGGAACGAAAAAAATTTAAAATTAAGATAAAATTTATGGATGTGACATTATGTTTTGCACTTTTGGTTTCCGGTATCACCTTGATAGAACATGGACAAAGAAATGCTAAAAAACAAGCACAGTTGATACGGTATGAGATGGATTTGGATTACATTCGTAATAATCCAATTAATATGGAAGAGGATGAAACATTTTCAGTTTGTACAATTAATGTACAAAACAAATATACAAGTGAGGATAGTCATTTTCAAAGTGGTGCTGACTTAGTGATTTCACTTGCTCAAAATAGTGTGGATATTGTTGGAACACAAGAAATGAAATGTTCAACAACAGATACTTTAGGAGAAGATTTAGAAAACTATCAATATGATTTAATTGGAGAACCTAGGTGGGGGACTGGAATCATCGGCAATTGTCTTAGTTTTGCAAATGAAACCAATAGTATAGCTGCCTGTGAAATATATATGCCAATGACAATCACATTGCCTTGGATACCACAAAATATGGAGGAAATGGTACAAGGAATTCAAGAAGGTTCCATAATGGCTAGAATTGTAACATCTGGAGTATGCGCGATAGATGGTATTGGATATGTACGTTGTTATAATACACATTTAGATTATGGTGTTGATACAATTCAAAAAAGACAAATGGATGCACTTTTGGAACTAATTGATCAAGATAATGCTCAATTACCACTTCCTATTATTATTACAGGAGATTTTAACGCTGACTTAGAATCTGATAATATGAAGTATTTTATAGATCAATTATCACAACGTGGAATTAACGTAGCGATTGGTGAAGATGATACTTATAAGGGAAAGTTAGAAGATGGAATCTATACGACATTACCCAAAAAAGTTGATTACATCTTTTATTCTAATATGTTTCAAATTAGTGAATATCATATGTTAGATAATCCTAGTAGTGACCACAAGGCAGTTTTAGTTTATTTTGAACATAGGTAATTTTGATATACCATTAAAATGGTAAGAGAAAAGAGGTACTTTATGAAAAATCATCCAAAACAAAAATATTTAGATAAATGTGTTTATGATATGACAGTTTGTAATATGAAAGAAATGTGTTGTCAGGAAAGAATTGATTCTTTACAGGAACAATTAAAGATTGTACTTGACGTTAAAGAATTGAAATCAAAAAAGTTTAGTGTACTCATACAACCAATCTTATTTTTTACTTCTGCATTATTAGATTTGATTTTGGTTTTTTGTACAAAGTTTCCCTTATTTTTAGCATTGGATATTATATTTTTTGATGGTTATTCTAGTGAAAATAAAAGAGAATATCATCAACTGAAAAAGTCTTTTTTCAAACAATACCCATCAGAAAAGTATCTACTGAAAAAGTCATATTATTTCTTGATAAAAAGGATTTTTAATATAAATGAACAAATTTATTATATAAAAGCTGATAATGAAGATTGCCATTTGGAAAATGAATTGAATAGAAAGAAATATACATTATTAGAAAACAGTACTAATATTTCTTTTAAAAAGATAAATGAAATGAAAGAATTATCATCTTGTTCTGCAAAACCTCCATTATCTAGTGAACAGCTAAAAATATATAGGGACTTATTAATACATTATACTAATGTATCATACACACAAAGTTTGGATAATGAAGAAATCAAACAAAAAGTGAAATTGAATAACTGATATAGATTTGCAAGGTAATCATAATAAATTTAAAAATACATATAATTAGAAAAAGCTTTACATTGAAAAGCTTTTTTGTTATAATCTATAGCGAGTATGAATTTACTCCTTGCTTCGAATGAAGCCGATGAGACCAAAAGGAGGTGTAAGAATGAACAATTATGAAATTATGTTTATTGTAAGACCAACATTAAGTGAGGACGAAATTAAAAAAGTGATTGAAAACTTTGGAAAAGTTCTAACAGATAATGGTGCTACTATAACAGAACAAAAAGACATGGGTCAAAGAGAATTAGCTTATGAAATCAAAAAATTTAAAAGTGGATACTACTATGTATATGAAGTTGAAGCTGAAAATGATCAAGCTATTAAAGAATTCGACCGTTTGGCTTTAATCAGTAATGATGTTGTACGCCATCTCATTACAAAATTAGAAAAATAAAGAGAGGTATTATATGAACCGAGTAATGTTAATTGGAAGATTTACTGCAAAGCCAGAATTAAGATATACACCATCTAATGTACCATTTACAAGATTTTCAATTGCAGTAAATAGAGCTTTCAGTAATCAAGATGGACAAAGAGAAACAGATTTTATCAATGTTGTAGTTTGGAGAAAACAAGCTGAAACAATCTGTAATTATTTTGATAAAGGAAATCAAATCGCAATCGAAGGTAGATTGCAAACAGGAAGTTATGACGATAAAGATGGGAATAAAAGATATACAACAGATGTTGTATTAGATCAATTCCATTTCATTGAAAGTAAAGCACAAAGAGCTGCATATAATGCAGGTGACGATAGTGATGGAAATCAAGGACAAACAAATCATGTAAGTCCTTATGATTATCAAAATGCACCAACCAATGATGTTAGTGTAGAAAATGATCCATTTGCAGATTTTGGAGATAGTGTTTCTATCGATGATGACTTCCTAGACTAAAAGGAGGATATTATGGCAGAATTTTATAGAAAAAAGAAAAAAATATGTCAAATGTGTGCTGGAAAATCAGTAGACTATAAAGATGCAGAAATTATGAGAAAATATATCAGTGGAGATAAGGGTAAGATTTTACCTAGAAGAATCACTGGAGCTTGTTCAAAACATCAAAGACATATTGCTAATGAAGTAAAAAAAGCTCGTTTCATGGCATTAATACCATTTGTAAAATAAAAAACCTTTACGGTTTTTTTGTTTCTCCGTGAAGGTTAATATCTTTGGTATGTTTTGGTTTTCGCTTTTCAATGGGCAAAGTCTCAATCCATTCTTTTGAGATATCTTTACGGTAACATTGTGGTCCATACCATTTTGAAACAATATTAGGTATGTTATTATAGGAGTAAAATTCTCTGCCCTCAAATTCGTATAAACGGAAAGGCAATACATCCTTTTTCGAAAAAGAAGGAGATTTAAAAGGTTTTTCCCATGGTATTAGAATTGTTTGCGAAATGTATTCGCTATTTTTTTGCTTTTTTGAATATTTTTCTTCCCACCAAAATGCTATTTTCTTAATTGTTTTTCCTTTTAAATTCAGATTATGCAATAATACTGCTGGTAACATTAAAATACGTATTGGTAGACAGTATAATTCATGAATCCATTTATTTTCAGATACACTATCATAAATTACAACATCTACATAAACTCCATCTCCAGATTTACAACGGTTGCGAATTAATGTGTTTACCTCTTCATGATAAGTACCATGTTTTCTAATTTTCATTGTTGGGTTAAATGGAAAATACATTTGGTCTACTTCAAAGCTTTGAAAATAAAAATCAGGTTTTAAATCTTTTTTGAGAGCTTCTACAAAACGTTTCCAATCCTCTCTTAAAATACATATATCAATATCATCATCCCAGGGAATAAAACCTTTGTAGTTTAAGATACCTAAAGCAGAACCTGCAATTAATGCGTATTTTATATTATTTTTTTCACAGACACGGTGAATTTCATCCATAATATCTAAAACAGCTAGTTGCATTTCTCTTACAGTAACAATTTCACCGTTTTCTTTTTCTTTTAGTATATACTCCTTCATTTTATCACCTGATATTAGTATAATACAAATTCAAAATTTTGTAAAATTTAAAAATTGTGTTATAGTGTTAATATAGGTCATTAAGGTGAAGTGTATGAAGAGAAAAAAAATATTAACATATGGTATTTGTATTTCTATTTTTTTATTTATTTTGGCAGCAATTTTATTTAATGAGGTTTCTTTTGATTTGTTAGGGTTTGGTATTGTCATTTTAGGCATAACGATTATGATATATATTAATAAAGAATAAGCATGATTTACTTATTCTTTTTTGTAGATTTAATTTGATTATTGTAATTGATTTTTAGCAATATTTTTGTAGGCATAAATTTATTAAGAAACATAATTAATTTTTGCTTGAATGTCGGTATAATAACTAATTTTTTTTGAAACATTTTTTGTACTGCATAAGTAGCTAATTCATCACTATTTTGTGCTTTTGCAAATTTTACACCTAATTGATCGTTAAAGTGTGTATCAACTGGTCCTGGACATAGACAACCGACATATACTCTACTTTTTTCTTGTTTGATTTCTTCTGAAATTGCCTCTGTTAATCTTAATATATAGGCTTTGGATGCAAAGTAACATGCCATTAGTGGTCCTGGTGAGAAGGCTGCAGTGGATGCGATATTTAAAATATAACCATGACTTTTTTCTTTGAAATCAGTTAAAAATAATCTGGTCAATATTTGTGTTGTTTTGACATTAAGGTCAATCATTTGTAATTGTTCTTCCATATTTTGTTCTAAAAATTTACCATGTAACCCGAAACCAGCACTATTTACTACGATATCGATATCCCTATCTTTGACTTGCTTATACAATTCTTTACAGTTTTTTAGTGTCGAAATGTCAAGTGCAATTACTTCTGTATTGCCACCAATTTCATTTTGTGCTTTTTGCAATTTCTCTATGTCTCTTGCAACTAATATAATGTCATATCCAAGTTGATGTAATCGTTTTGCAATCGATAATCCAATTCCAGAGCTACCCCCTGTAATAAGTGCAATCATTTGGATGCTCCTTTCTTTTTTGAAAATAATTTTCTTTATTATACAATAAAATAAGTGAAAAATAAATGCTATTATTTTTAGTACCTTGTTGATATTGATAAAAAAAGGAATTCTATAAGATATGTAGTACATTATCTATAGGAGATGGTACTGTGTATGAACTAATTAATACAGAAGATGTAAAGATAGAAGATATGATATATGAAGTAAGAGGAAAACAAGTGATGTTGGATAGTGATTTGGCTAAGTTATATAACTGTCAGAATGGAGCCAAGACAATCAATCAAGCAGTAAAAAGACATATCAATCGTTTTCCAGAAAGATATATGTTTCACTTAACAGAAGATGAATATAATTCTTCAAGGTCCCAAATTGGGACCTTGAACGAGAGTGGAAATAAGAGAGGTACTAATGTAAAGTATTTACCATATGCATTTACAGAACAAGGAGTTGCAATGCTAGCTACTATTTTAAGGACACCAATTGCAGAGCAAGTGAGTATTGCGATTATAGATGCTTTTGTAGTGATGAGAAAATATATTTCAAATAATGACTATTCTATTCGCATTTCTAATATTGAAACAAAGTTGATTGATTATGATATTAAATTTGACAAAATATTTGATCAATTAGATAGAAGGGCAAATAATCATATTTTCTTTGAAGGACAAATATATGATGCCTATTCTTTACTTGTGAATCTATTAAAAGAGGCGAAAGATAAGATTATAATTATTGATAATTATATAGATAAAACAATATTAGATATGATTTCTTTCTTAGAATTAAAAGTAACAATTGTAACAAGTGATTATAATAAGTTAGATGTGTGTAAATATAAAGAACAATACGAAAATGTAGAAATAGTTCA
>CAJTIX010000002.1 GCA_910576795.1 uncultured Bacilli bacterium | reverse complement strand
AGACATCACCCCACTTTCATGAGGAACGCTTAACAGTTCATACACATCTCTATATCCATTATACTATTTTTGAGGTCATATATAAACGATTTAATCCTTATTTTACAACAAAAATATCCATTACAAATTTTAAAAATTTGTAATAAAATCTTCGCAGAAATGCAATTTTTGTTTGTAATGTTTTTTTAATGTTTTGATTTTTTGAAACCTACTTTTTTGCCATCCAATAAAGAAGCGGTATCAATTACCTTATGTCCATACTTTTCTTTTAAAGAATCAAGTGTTCGCTCTAAAGTAACATCCTGATCCCTTTTTTCTACTGTTTCAAATAGAGAAACTTGATGCATACTCTTTGCGACCAAATGATCTAAACGAATTCCAACCAAACGGATGGCTTCTCCTTTCCACATTTCATCTAAAAGGGATTTAGATATTTCAAAAATTTCCTTGGTAAGATTGGTGGCATTTTTCAATTTTTTTTGATGGGAATAACTACTAAAATATTGATCTTTTAACTGCACACAAATGACATATGTATATTTATTTTGTCTACGTAATTCCAAAGCAACATTATTGGAAAGAGACTCCAAAACTTGATACAATTCTACTTTAGAAGAAACATCTTTTTCAAGTGTGGTCGAATTACTAATTCCTTTGTTTTCCTCTTTCACTGAAACAACTTCGCTTTCATCAATTCCATTTGCCATTTCAATGAGTTTCATCGATTGATTTTTGAAATAAGGGTATAGACGATCTGGATTTTCAAAAGCCAGAGCACCAATGGTTCTAATGCCTAATTTTTTTAATTTTTCACTGCTTTTTTTCCCTACTCCAAATAAATCTGAAATAGGTAATGGATGCATTTTTGTTTGTATTTCTGTTTGAAATAAAGTATGAATTTGATTGGGTTTACTGAAATCTGATGCCATTTTTGCACACAATTTATTATTAGCAATTCCAATATTAACCGTAAAACCTAAAGTGGTTTGAATCTCATCTTTTATTTTTTTTGCAAATTCCAAAGAATTACCATATAAATTCTGTACTTTCCCATAATCCAAAAAACATTCATCAATTGAAAAAATCTCAATGTCACAAGTGTATTGACTCAGTAATTGAAATAGTTTCTTTGACATTTCTTGATACCATAGATAATTGGGTGGAAAGGTTCGCAACGCTGGACATTTTTTCCTTGCACTATATAATGTTTCACCTGTTTGAATTCCCATTTTTTTAGCAAGAGGACTTTTGGCCAAAACGACACCCTTTCTTGTCTTTTCATCTCCACCAATCACTGCATAACTTTCTCGGATATCATAACCAAATCCTTTCTTTAGTAAGTCCACTGCACTCCATGATAAAAAAGCATTATTGACATCTATATGCATGATTATTCGTTCCATAATATCACCCTTATTATATCAATCTCTATTTTTATTTTAACACAAACAGTTGTTCGTAGTAAAGATTTTAAAATAAAAAATATAGTATTTTTTAAGTAACTATTTATATATTCTTAAATGTTGTTATATCCTTTATTTATAAGCATTTACAACATTTTTATTTTAGAGAATAATCACATAAATTATTATAATTCTCATATTTTTGCTTTCAAAGGTAGTAAAAAAGTAGTAAATTTTAAGAAATTGTTTTGTATTATCAATTTAAAAAATACTATGTGATATCAATCATAGTATTAAAATATACTTTATAAGCGAAGCTAGTGGCGTAGTCACTAAGTCTTCGCCATAATAAGGAATAGTATTACCCTTATTATGTAGCATGAAGCATATAGCAAAAATATTTTACTGTTTAATTATTAAAAGCCTAATTATTATAAATTATATGATTTTCTTTTTTTATTTGTTAATTTTTTTTCATAATCTATAATACTATCAAAACCATCATAAATCTTTTCTAATATTGAAGCGCCATCATTTTTAACTTTTCTATAATAATCAAAGGCTAATCTTATATATTCATAAGAAAAATCATTAAGCCACTCAATAAATTCTTCTTGCATATACTCATCAAAATCCATTTCGTTATAATACTTATATTGTCCTGGATTAGGTTTATTTGTTCTTTTATAAGTTTTTGTTTGTGATTCATTTTCAGATGTTTTTTGGGATGTTGTAGGTTGATTACTATTTTCTCTAGAAGTATCACCCTTACTTTTTTCGTAAAGAGTTTCATCGTATAATATTCTTAAATCAGGATTTCTTAAAATACTATATGCTTCATTTATTTTACACATCATCTTATGGCAAAATTCATTATTTGCATTAGGATTAACATCTGGATGATATTCCATTGCTCTTTTTCTATATGCTATTTTAATGTCTTTTAAAGTTGCATTTGGTAGTACACCTAATATTTCATATAGAGTTTGTTCTTTTTCTTCCATAAAAAATCCCTCTCCCAATTTATTGCTATTCTATAATAAAAATCTTAAATTGTAAACAATCTTTGAAAAAATTTGAATTCTATTTTTAGAGTAGTAAATTACTAGTAAATATAGTGTTTAAATTTCTAATAGTTACTTATAAAATAAGACTTATATTAAACAATTAATATTTTTCCAAAAAAAGTTGCCTATTTTTTAGTAACTTTTATAACTTTTTTCTTTTGACTTGCGCAATTACAGGATAATGATCTGTTGTAAGAGTAATATCACCTGTATCACATACTTTAAAATCTTCTAATGACAATCCTTTGGAAATAAAGATATGATCAATCGCAACCGAATCTGCCTGTTTACTATAAGTTCTTTGCACGACTGGAATACGTTCCAATCCTAGTTTTTGCATCTCGTCTACAAATTTTTGAAAACTTAATTTTGTAAGATCATCATTAAAGTCTCCTGTTATAATCATGTCATATTCTGGGTATGCAATTTTTAAAATTTGGGCATAACTGGCAATAAACTGTTCTTGTTTTTCTCTCTTTTCTGGAAAAGAATCATGTAAATGTGTGTTGATATGTATTAGATGTTTTTCATCATCAATCACATATGTTAAAATTCTAGGTTGTAATTTTGTAATTGTGTTCACCCCATTGAGAGCAATATCACTTCTAGTTGGAAAAGATGGCAAATGAATGGTTTTATTGGATACATCATTTACATCTTCTACACATGTTACAATCGCATTCGATTCATTGCATGGAATAATACGTTCTAAAATCGGTCCATTTCCAAAACGATATCCACCTGAAACAATATAATTCGTACCCAGCTCTTGTGCTAAAGCATTTTGATGCTTATAAGTGAGTTCCTGTGTTCCGATAGAATGTAGTTCATTTTCACGAATAAAATCTGCCAAAATTTTTACATTTCTTTCTCCTATAACGAATTTTTTTCGAATAATTCGAATAAAATTTTCTCCTTGTGTTTTTACATTGATGGTCGCAACATTATAAACTTTTAATTTGCTCATAGTATTTCCACCTCTTTGCCCTATATTATATTGTTTTTTCTAATTTTGTCAAATTGATTCTTCTAAAATATCTAGTTTTCTTACCACAATTTGATATTGATCAAATCTTTTTTCCACATGACCCATTACTTCTATGATACTTCCTACAGGAATTTCTGTATAATTTTGGTATACATTTGGAAAAAGCACAACATCAATACTACTACTTTCATCACTGCAATCTAAAAAACACATCTTATCTCCTTTTTTGGTATCAACTTGTCTTAAATGATCTACGACTACAATCACCGAAATATTTTGATCAAAATACTGCTCGACTTCTTTTAATGTAATGGTATTTTGTTTACTCACACGATATTCTGTCACAGGATGGTTACTCAAATAAAATCCAAATGTATCTAGTTCTCTTTGCATCAATTCCTTTTTGCTGTATTCCTCCACCGCTTCTATTTCCGGTTTCAATGCATATTCCTCATCCAAATCTTTAATCAATTCTCCATAATTTAAAATCAAATCCAAACTTTGATCTAGTGTCCTTTGATTGAAACCAAAATGAGTAAAACAACCTGCCGCAATCAATCGTTGGAGTACTTTCTTATTCACAATTTTACGGTTGGTTCTTTTCACAAAATCGTAAATGTCCTGAAATGGTCCATCTTTTCTAGAATCCATTATAGATTCTACAACTGCAATTCCTAAATCCTTAATATTCGTAAGCGGATAACGAATACCAGAATCTTCTACCTGATAATCTTTACCACTGAAATTGATCTCAGGAGCAAGAATAGAAATGTGATTCAATTTACACTCATCTATATACATCTTTGTATCTACACTACTTCCAATGACAGAAGTCAGTAAACTTTTCATAAAAGGTGCTGGATAATAGGCTTTTAAATATGCCATTTTATAAGCAATAATCGCATAGGCAACGGAATGGGAACGATTGAACCCATAAGAAGCAAATTTTAAAATCAAATCATAAACGGTCTCGCTCATTTCTTTTTCATACCCACGAGAAATGGCATTTTGGATAAATTTTTCCTTTTCATTTTTTAAAATCTCTTCTTTTTTCTTACTCATAGCGCGTCTTAGAACATCTGCTTCTCCATAGGAATAACCGGCAAGTATACTCGCTACCTGCATAATTTGTTCTTGATAAATTAATATTCCATAGGTAGGTTTTAAAATAGGAATTAAATCAGGATGAAAATAATCAATTTTTTCTTTTCCCTGTTTTCTTTTGATATAATGGTCAATATTATTCATAGGACCAGGGCGATACAATGCCAAAGCTGCAAAAATATCTTCAAATGAATTTGGTTTGAATTTACGTAAAAAATTCATCATACCAGCGGATTCAAATTGAAAAATCCCAATGGTATTGACTGTTGTAAATATGTCAATTGCCTTGACATCACCTAATGGAATTGTATCAAAAGTAATTCGATTTCCATTTTGATTGATTTCATCTATAATATCCTGAATGGATGTTAAGGTTTTAAGCGCTAAAAAATCCATTTTCAGTAAACCCAATTCTTCCAGATATTCCATAGAGTATCCTGTCAAATATAGAGAATCATGTTTTTCTAGTGGAATGACTTCATCCAAATTTCGGTTACACATAATAATTCCTGCCGCATGAATCGAAGTATGCCGTTTGAGACCCTCTAATTTAGAGGCAACCTGATACAGTTTTTTGAACTCTATGCTTTCTTGAAATTGTTCCTTTAACTTTGGATTTTCTATATAATTCTCTTTTAGTGTTTTTCTAGAATCTAATAATTTGCAAATACGATCTACTCGAATATTAGGTAGTTCCATAACACGGCCTACATCACGAATAATTTGTTTGGCTCCAAGTGTTCCAAAAGTAATAATACCTGCGACCTTCTTTTCACCGTACTTTTCTTTACAATAGGTCGTTACTTCTTCCCTTTTGTCATACGCGAAATCAATATCAATATCTGGCATTGTAATTCGTTCTGGGTTTAAAAATCGTTCAAATAGTAGTTGATATGGGATAGGATCAATTTCAGTAATACCAAGTACATAGGAAACCAAGGACCCTGCCGCACTTCCTCTTCCTGGACCTACTAAAATGCCATGGTCTTTCGCATACTTCACATAATCCCATACCACCAAAAAATAGTTACAAAATCCCATTTTTTGAATGGTATCTAGCTCATACTTCAAACGATCAATATAAATACGATTGACACGACTTCCAAATCGCTTTCGCATTCCTTCTGTACACAATTGTTTTAAATATTGATTACTATCTAAATGATTGGGACATGGATAAATTGGTAATAAGTTATCTTGTTTTACAATTTCCAAATGACACAAATCGTAAATCACTTGAAAACCATCTAAAAAGTCACTGTCAAGTTCTTCTGGCGTTTTCAAATAGCCATTTTCATGGATTGGAACCGCATCTAACGTTTTTCCCTCTTTAATGGCAGATAAATAATTCAAATATTCTAAATCATTTTTTTCTAGACACAAAATTTCTGGTAAATAAATCAAATGATTCGATCTGATTTGAGATTTTTCCTCTTTGGTTTGATATCCAATGAAAATATGTTCAAATATTTTAGTACAAATGGAATACTGATTTTTACTTTGCACTGGTACAATACAAAGAAGACCCTCACTATGGTCTGTAAGATCAGTTATATTAATCTCTCGTTCACTTTGGATGGTTGCAAGTTGAATGATATTTTGGTACCCTTTTGTATTCTCACAATATAAAAGAATTTTATCTTGATTTATAGTGATTTCTAACCCTATAATAGGTTTGATATTTTCTTGTTTACAAGCTTTATAAAATTCATAGGCTCCATATAAATTACAATCCGCAATCGCAAGGGCTTTTAAATTATGTTTTTTGGCATATGCAACCAGTTCTGGAATACGAACCATACTTTGTAGTAATGAATTTTCCGTTTTTACATATAATGGGATATACATCATGGTTCGTCCCTCCTTAGCATCATTTTACTATAAAACCATTTTTTTTTAAAGTTTTTCGACATAAATATTTGACTTATTTGATATATTATGATAAAGTGATAAGGCATAGGGAAAATCTTAAGGTTAGGAGGATATGTATGGCAAAAAAAATTACCAGTAAAAAACCTTTATTTGGAAATAGAAGATCACACTCACTAAGAGCAACTAGACATGCACAACGACCAAACTTACAAAAAGTGACATTAGATAATGGTGAAAAAATCGTAATGAGTGCGAGAGAATTAAGAACACTCAATAAAATGACAAAAGGTTCTGAAACCGTTTCTGAATAAGCAAGATATGAAAATATCTTTTTTTGTAATATGAAAAAAAGTTCTTGTATGAACTCTTTTTTCATGTGTGTTATGAAAGGAGATTCCATTACCACTGAAACGAATACTTGTTAGTTCATCTTTAAAACTAACGCCGGTACTACAAGTAGTCTGCGAGTGGACACATGCTGGTAATCTGACATGTATCTACAGATAGTATAGCCTTATTCTTTTATTTTATTTACATTCGTTTCTTCCAAATAGTGGTAATCGTTTGTATTGATTGCAATTCCAATGACAAATATATAAGCAATGATATAAATCCACATCATTAAAATAATCAATCCAGAAAGTCCACCATAAAATAAATTATAATTTGCAACATTATTTGCATAATAAGAATAGATGGCAGTAACGAGTAACCAACCAGCAGTTGTGAAACCTGCACCTTTATTGACATATTTACTTGCGATTCGTTTATCTGGTGCCATTGTATATAAAAGTTTGATCATAAGAAATATCATAATAGACGCAATCGGCCATTTTAATAGAATGAAAATAGAATAAATATTTTGGGCAATATCAACAAATATTTTAAGTCCTAGAATAAATTTAAGGATCGTATTTCCAAATGCCAAAAAGATTAAAATAAATAAAAACAGAAACATCAAAATAATAGTTAAAAATAAGGCTTTTATTCTTCTTTTTACATATGATTGATTTTTGATATGATATAACGTATTGGAAGCGACAATAATGGAATGTGCACCATTGGAAGCCAGAATAAATCCAAGAATGAAATACCAGATCAAATTCTCTGGTTTTGTTGCTCCAGAAATAAAAGGTGTTAGCAGATCTTCTACTTGTTTGGGAATTAATTCACTTAAAAGATTTGTGATATCAACTAATGAAATAGAAAATAAGGAACAAATCAGTCCAATTAAAGTAATAATTGGAACAATAGATAATACCAAAAAGAAAGCCAAATTTCCTGGTAAAATGCGCATTTCTTCTTTCCTTATAATTTCCATCAATTTGTGGATATAGTCTTTGACATAATTCATTGCCTCACAACCTTATCTTTTATTATTATACCATGAATTTAGAAAAACATGAAAAAAGCGATTATTGATTCGCTTCTTCCTTGTTATTTCGCATATCAAGTGTTGCTTCATTGATTGCGTCATCTACAGTTTTAATCGCATCTTGAATCATGCTGTAACCAATTGCGGCTCCAAATCCATGAGCAAGTTCTTTAAATTCTTTACTCAATTTACGAATATATGCAACAACTTGTTTTTCATCATATTCGACCATATAAATTAAGAATTCATTTCCATTGGTTCTCATAATCTCACTATTTTCAATTTGATTACGGATTAATATATTAGCAGCCTCTCTAATGACATTGTCGCCTTCTTCATGTCCATAGTTATCATTGATATATGCAACATTATTCAAATCTACAATGATAATGGTTTGTGGATAAATTTCACTATCATCCCATGCTTGAATGTTATCATTGAGATAATTTCTATTTTTGAGTGACGTTAACATATCAATATATTTTAATTTACTTTCCTTACTAATTGAATTTATTTTTTTCTTAGGTTTGATATTCTTTTTCTTACATATACCTACTGTACCTATAATGAGTACAATAAGAACTGCGAAAACCGTAAGGATTACTTTTGTATAATTGGCTACTTTATTAATAAACATATCATAATGAATTTTATTGGCAAATGCAGTTTCATCAATGTATGATAAGTAAAAGTTAAAATATCTTGCAAAAACAGAATTATCTGCAATATCTCTAATTACAAAATGATATTTATCATCTAGTTTAAAGGTATAATCTATTTTATAGTTTTTGAAATTACTATGTGCATAGGTATAATAGGTAGATTGATCCAATGCTACAATACTATCCTTATTTAAATGTTCCATTAAATGATTGATATTATCATATATTTTAATGTTAATATTATGCTCTAAAAGTGTCTTCCCAATTTGACTATTTTTTAATGTCATTACAGTTTGACCATTTAGGGAAGCAAGCGAATGAATAGTATGGTTTTTTTCCAAATGAGAAACTATAGCAATATCCTCTTTATAGATAGAAACTGTTGGATATACATCCATTTCATATTCATCTTGAATAGTTGTATTCATAAAGAAATCAATTTTATTGGCATTGAAATCTTCTAACAATTTTTCCATAGAATGATACTGTTTAAAACCAATTTCAATATTGGCAAGTTTGGAAAATTCCTTCATAACCTCATTATTAATTCCCACTAACCGATTGTTAACAAGTGCATTATAAGGGGCTATATTGATAAAGCCAAATTGATATCTTTTACTTCTAAATTTAGCAATTTTCTCTTCATAAATATTATTAAATGCAAAGTAATTTTTAGAAAAATAATCATTGTAAACTGTTTGATAATTTTCATTACTCCACTTTCTATAATATTTACGAATAATCGTATTTAATTTTTTAGTATCGCCTAAACGGAAGACTAAATTGGAATGCATTTCGGTAATTTGATATACAATATATAAATCCCTTTTACTTAATTCTTGCATATATGTTGTCTTAGGTAATACAATTCCATGAATGGTACTGTCTGCTTTTTCTAACTCTGCAAATAGCTCCATAGCATTCGCATATGTTTTATAACTTAAATTTTTATTTTCTTTGGTATAAAAATTGATATTTTCAAGATCTGTTTCCAATACCCCTAATGTCATTGATGGAATATCATTTAAATAATTATATTTTATATTTTCCTTTGTGAAAATAGCATAGTTATCTTGATAAATTAAGATGTCATTTTCCCCTACTACATCTGTATATACAAAGGAATAATCCGTAGGCGCTTCATCGGAAATAGCGTATGATAATTTATTAAATTCTAAACCTATATTTGTTTCTAAAGCATCAATAAATTCAAATAGTAATCCTTCTCCATCATAATTGAAGATTGGAATTTTATTTACCATACCCAGATCTATAATATTATTTTTATTACTTTCTACCCATTGTTTTTCTAAGATAGTTAATGTCGTATTTTTGTCTTGTTTTGTTAAAATATAATATATTGTTCCACTTAAAATGGCAACAACTAAAACCGATACAACAATTGTGATGAGTTTCTTTTTATTCATATAAATTCACTACTCCTGTTTCCATACATATGTACTACTTGTTTTATGTTTATAACCAATCATTGGAAAAATTTCGCTTTCTTCATCTGTAAGAAGAAAGATTTGAATATCATAGTAGGATTTTACTTCATCTGTAAAATATTCTAACGTTTTATTAGCATACTGAATAGCTATATCTTTTGGTACAGATGCTCCTAGTTTTAAGGTAATATTAATTCGTCTTCCTTTTATGTTATGACTAACTGATTGTACCCCTTCCAAATTGGTTGCGAATTCTGTACTCATTACTTGTAAACGTTCTTGGTCAATTGGATATTTTTCAATATCAACTAAACGATTTCCATATACATCTTTATTTGTATCTGGTGAAAATTTTATAAATAGAACAATGCCTGCAATGAGTAATATGAATACTATTGCTAATATAATACATAAAGTTTTATGTGATTTGATAAATTTCATAAGTACCCTCACTTCCGTATTTTGATTATACTATATATTTACACTTTTTTCAATTCTATTATATTCTTTCCTATCGATAATCTTCTCTATTATATCAATATTTAAATTTTTTTACATCTTTTTTGATTGTTTTCATATAATATTGATAGAAATAGATATGATGAATTTGAAGATTTTCGTTTTTTTTAGAAAAATGATTGACATTCATTCAATTTCTAGTATAATTAGAAGTGCCTACTAAATTGCAGATGTAGTTTAATGGTAGAACCTCAGCCTTCCAAGCTGACTGCGTGAGTTCGATTCTCATCATCTGCTCCAAAAGGTAAATCCGTCGCACCAAGTGACGTTAATTGATTAAGTCAATCTGAAAAGATTGATTTTTTTGTCGACTAAAAGTCTTGTGAGAGACCTAGTCAAGAAAGGTGTGATGTATTATGATTAATATTGTAAAAAAGAAAATCAATATGAGTGATGAACTCAAAGCCAAAATCAAATGGTCTTGCAAATTTAATAGCAAACGTTGTCAAATTACAGAGGGTTGCTTACGAATCGTGGAACACACAAATATCGCATACGTGGAACCACACAAAGTGATTATTGATAATAAGTTGTACTTATTCTTCAATGACCAAAATTATTTTTACATAGGGAATTTAGAAAAGAAAATCCCACTCGCTGAATTATCAGAATACATAGCAAGGCATTAATTGATACAATTGGTGTTCTTGTTATGTGACACCAATTTGGTGCCTTTCAAAAATCCAAAAATGAAAGGAGACTGATAATATGGATCATGAAAGGAGTATTGCAGGAGTTTATATTCGTGTTTCGACCGAAGACCAAGCACGAGAAGGATTTTCTTTAGGAGAACAAGAAGAAAAGTTATTACAACTATGTTCTTTTAAAGGATATGAAGTATTTAAGATTTATAAAGATGCAGGTATCAGTGCCAAAGATATGGAACATCGCCCCGCATTTCAAGAAATGTTATCGGATATGAAGAAAGGAAAAAATCAACTATATTGTAGCTTACAAATTAGATAGAGTTACAAGAAGTGTTAGAGATTTAGAAGAATTAATCTCCCAACTAGAACAATACAATTGCTATTTAGTGTGTGATAGAGATGATGTCAACACCTCTACTGCCAACGGTAGATTCTTTGTCAGAATGCTTACCGTATTATCACAACTAGAAATTGAAATCGTATCCGAACGAACAAAATTCGGTTTAAATGGAGCGATTAAATCGGGACACTTGCCAGGAGTCTTGCCACTAGGTTATAAAAAAGATGACAAGAAAAAAACTATCATTGATGAAACTACGAAACCTGTAGTTGAAAGAATATTTCAAATGTATCTTGAAGGCAAAAGTTTTCAAGCAATATCAAATATTTTCACTGAAGAAAAGATATTACATCCTAAACCTTGGAAAGATACCACCATACAAAAAATCATTGATAACAAAATCTATATGGGAGATTATGAGCAATTTAAAAGAATTGCCAAAAATAAACAAATTGAACCCGTTGTTTATATGAATGTGGTAGAACCTATTATATCTAGAGCAATATGGGAAGAATGCCAACATCAAAAAGAGAAAAACCAACGAACTTATACAAGAGATAGAGTTTACCTATTCTTTCAAAAGATTAAGTGTCCTACTTGTGGTAGAATCATGAAATGTAAAGGTTCTGGTGGTAAAAAAAGAAAATATATGTACTATACTTGCGAAAAGTGTCACATCAACTATCGTGAAGATAAAATTGAGGATTTATTATCGAATTTCATCTATGATTTAGTTGAGTATGATATGGCAGTCAAAAAGTATTTTTTTCCTATTTTAGCTGACCATAAATCCACCAAAACAGATGATATAGATAAGGAAATAAAACAATTAGAAAAACAAAAAGAACGCATTAAAAAAGCCTATATGAGTGGTATTGTAGAAATAGAGGACTTTGAGGATGATTATAAACGAATTGGAAATCAATTAGAAATACTAGAACAAAAGAAAAATGAACTACTCGATTTAGATAATCTTACCTTCTCTCCCCAACAACTTATGGCAGATAGAGACATCGAAAGAGAAACGATGATAAGATTGGATACTTTAAACCATGTTGTGAAAACAACTTGGGAAAAGAAATCCAAAGAAGAAAAACAAGAATTTATTTCGAGATTGGTAGAATCCGTTATCATTACAAAAGACAATCACAATCAATTGCAGATTGAAAAGATAAACTTTAGAAAGAGTTTTATCGATATGTTAATAAAATTAGTGGAGAAAGGTGTTTTAGATGTACTAATACCTGTAGAAATTGATGGAAAGGAAGATGTGGTTTTAGGTACAGGTAATATCAATCATGAACAAGTACAAGAATATTTAGATAGATTAAACGAATATTACGAAACCAAACTATATCACATTTATGAAAGAATCGATGAGGAGACAGGCAATATCATTGGCGAATTTACACTACAAAAGAATGAAAAAATCATTAGAATGTTGCCAATATCTTCACAGGAAAATACCAAATCCCCTATTCATAAAGAAGATATTCATACTCAATATGGAATTGTTACTTATAATCCTACAAAACCAACTACCAAAGTGATGAAAGGAGTTGAGCATTATGCAACTTCTTAATCAAGAAAATACTGTCAAAAATCAAGTGAATACAGTCGAACAATTTAAGGTACTATCATATCTAAAACAACACTTTGATATAGATTCAGTAAACCTATATTTAGTAGATAGATTTACCATAAAATTAGTTGATTGTAACAAGGATGTAGCCTATTTTAAATATAATACAGAAACAAAAGAAGTAAATTTTTATGAATCAAGAAGAAAAATGAAAGGAATGGAGCGATAAAAATGAAATTAAATTATACAAAAGTTGGTGATTATTTATTACCCAATTTAAAAGTGAATCAACAAAAAGGAAATCTAAATAAGTATGGTTACTTACGATTGGATTATTTAAAAGAGCATAAGCAAGGCCTTTACACGGCTTTGCTGATCCAAGATAAATTGATGAGTCATCTTTTTTCAGTAAGTAAAGAGGCAGAAGATAGACTGAACGTTCTAATGGAACATTATCAAAAATCTGATAAACTACTATCTGAAAAAAATAAGGAAACGAATCAAATGGAATGGGTAAAACTCTCAAATAATTATAAAAATATGGCAGAAGAAACCATATTGAAAGAGTTAGTATATGTCTAACATTATCTATAAGCAAGCAACGGATTTATACTCCCACCATATAAATCCCCTCTTTAGAAAGGCTAAACCTTAATTATGGCAACAACATCAATTTGGAGTATTAAAAACAATTTAAAACAATCTATAAATTATATCATTAACCCTCAAAAAACTATCAATGAAGACTATGATAAAAATAACTATAATTATTTAGAGTTATATACTGACAAAGAATACAACTATAAAATGGAAAAAACACACTATGTAAGTTGTTTGAATTGTTCTGAAATAACCCCCTATAAGGATATGCAATTCACAAAAGAGCAATATCATAAAACAAATGGAATTCTTGCCTTTCATGCTTATCAATCTTTCAAGGAGGGCGAAGTTACTGCTGATATTGCTCATGAAATTGGAGTAAAATTTGCAGAAGAAATGTTTAGAGATTATGAAGTGGTTGTCGCTACACACCAAAATACAAATCACATTCACAACCACTTCATAATAAACTCTGTCTCATTTAGGACAGGCAAAAAATACAACAATAACCGTACTAACCTAGCCAAGTTAAGACAAATATCTGATTCACTATGTTCTGAATATGGATTAAGCACACTTGATGAAGATATAGGCTATAAAAACACTTATAAGCATAAAGTAATGGATAATGATTATTATAAAATACTTAAAGATGATTTAGATAGTATTATTCGTTATTCAGTTACACTCAAACAAGTTATGGAAAGAATGAAATTATTAGGTTATAAAGCCTACTCACGTAATGGAATAATTACTATTTATAAAGAGGGTTGTGATAAGGTTAGAATTGAAAGGACATTTGGGAGTGATTATTCCAAAGATAGAATTAATGAACGATTATACTATTCAAAGCAAATTGCTTTTAAACCTATCTCCCAAAAGTCAATCTTCCAAGAATATTTAGTAAAAACGAACAATCATCATAAAGGAATTTATGGATTATATCTATATTATTGCTACCTTTTAGATAGATTTCCAAAGGAACACCCAAAACAATATCTTCCTTATTCCATAAGACAAGAAATTAAGAAGTTAGATTCATTTTCAGAACAAACAAGATTTATGATAGCACATAAAATTGAAACGAAAGAAGATTTAGAAGAATTTGCTAAAAATAACTATGAAAAATATAGGAATCTTATGGGTAAAAGAGAAAATTTGTGGAAACGATATCATAGAGCAAAAACTGAAGAAGATAAATCTAAAATACTTGCTGAAATCAATTCAATTCAGCCAAATATCAAAAAGTATCGTAAATATGATGATTATTGTAAAGAAATTAGAAAAAGATCTGAATCCATACAAAATAATTTAAATAACTTTGATAAGAACCTTGCTAGAGAAAACGATAATTCTAGAATTCATTAAATTTATTTCACTAAAATATTAATCGTGAATTAAAAGAAATCCTTTATAATGCAAACAGGATTTCTTTTTTGATTCCTCATTTTATTCTTAAATTTTAAACGAAATATTTTTCATTTCTTCTAATACTTGTTGACTGTACATATGAATATCTAACTTACGATATTGAACACCATATTGATTTTTCAAAATCTTAAAAATATCTTGTGTAATTTCATTATGTAATCTACTTGGAATTTTGTATTCTTTTAAAATTTGTTTGATTCGCATTCTAAAAATACGAACAGGAAACCCACCATAATATTGAATATAAAGAATACCATGGAACACAATTAAGTTAATAATCGTGTCATACAGAATTTCCTCTCTTTCTAACTTTAACATCTCCCTTGTTAAAGTAGGTTTTAAATCCCCATACAATGTCAGACAAAACATTTCTAATTTTCTCCCCTACTTTCAAATAATTCACTTGGCATTACTCCAAAAAAGCAAGCAATGCGAATCGCAGTATCATAAAATAGTCTTCTTTTCCCATTTTCAATTTGACTATAAAAAGATGGCGTAATATTAAGATAACTAGCCATATCATAAATTGTAATATCATTTCGCTTTCTTATTTTTCTTAACTTCATTAACATAGCACCTCTCCCCTTTCAATTCTAAATTTTCCATATAGTAGTTAGCAAATAATTCATCTGTTGTGCAATGTAAAACTGTAGCCATTTTTACTGCAAGATCATAAGGCAATCTCCTATTATCTTGTTCGAGTTGCCAGTAATATGTTTTACTAATATGTAATTTATTTGCCATGGCTTGTAATGAATAATTATGTTTTTTTCTTTTATTCTGTAATTCTGTTAGCATTCTCTTCTCCTTTATGTAACAGTTACTATATTGTCTCCATTACATTTTAATTTTCGCAGATATAATTCCTATTATTAACAGGAATTTTGAACAAAGAATGTACTTTTTCAGTTATTATTAATATGGACTTGAAATGTTGAAAAGTCGGAGGTGTAGAGATATGCAATTTAAAGCCAATGATTATAAACCAAAAGAAATCATTAAGTTAGTTAGAGAATGGTCTGAACTAACCCAAAATGACTTTGCAGAATCTATACACCGTAGTAGAAAGACAATTGAAGGTTATGAATATGGAACAATCAATGTGAGTCTTGCTACATTCCTAAAAATGTGCAAAGCACATAATATTGAAGTAATTGTCCGTAAAAAATAATTATTGGGTATTACTCCATTGTTAAAAAGAATTCGCAGTTCTTTTTTTATTATTCTTAAACCAAAATTTGTAAATCTCTTTATACTTATTTATCATACCTCCCCTATTTTGAATTTTAATATTAGTCCTATTATAAATAATTCAAAAATGATTCTATGCCATTGTCTATCTGCCAATTCATTATATCATGTTTTGTTCGTATTTGTTAGTATGATGGTTAACATTTTTACTTTTAATGGGAGAATTGTTATAGGTGAATCGCTTATGAATACGAAAAGACTATTAGACTTAAGAGAGTTAAATAACTTATATCAAAAGGATATTGCTGAAAAAATTGGTATTAGCCAACAAACCTATTCCGTTTGGGAAAATGGGACAAAAATTATTCCTTTAAAGCACCTGAACACTGTATGTAATATCTATAATGTTAGTATGGATTATTCACTAGGTTTATCTAATCAAAAAATTAATAATTCTATAGTTGAAGTTAAAAATTTGAATAAAACAGAAATTGGTAAACGTTTGAAAGAAATTAGAGAAGAAAATAGTTTGACACTTCGTACATTAGCAAATGAGCTAAATACTACCTTCTCTACTATATCTGCATATGAAACAGGTAAAACATTGATATTAACTGCCTTTGCCTATCAAATATGCCAAAAGTACAATATTTCCATGGATTGGCTATGTGGAAAGTCAACTGTTAAATATCGTGAAAAAAGTTGTTAAAAGGCAATGCCAGTTTGGGCATTGCCTTTGTTTTATATGTATTTTAGTAAGTCATTAAATTCAGTATAACCACTTTCAGAATTTAGATGTCCTCCTCCAGACACCATAATTTGATTTTCAGTTATAGTATCAGCAAATTCTTTTTCAGCTTCATACTTCACATATGGATCATTATCCGAATAGAAACAAACGATATCATCACAATATTTTCTAACACCAACCAAATTATCAAAATACATACTTTCATTCACTGTGTCATAATCTTCATTGATTCCAAGATAATTGTTAAATCCACAAACAAAAACTAATCTTTTTACCTTTAGTTTATTCTCAACTAGAAATTTGCAGATGAAAATAGGTGCAATAGAATGAGCAAATATAATAGTATTTTCATTTATGATATTTGCTTCTACATAAGTTTTTAAAAGTTTAGACCAGTTTTCATAATTTTGGTAACCTACTCCTGTCGGAAAATCTGGAGTATAAACCTCTAGACTTTTATTTTCTATTTCTTTTCTTAAATATGGAATCCAATTAGAAAATGGGCTTCCAAAACTTCCGTGTACTAATAAGTAATTACTTTTCACTTTCTAGTTCCTCCTTGTATAATTTATATTTTTCTTTTATGTATTTACTTAAACCTATAGCAATTTTATTATACTCAATTTCATTTTGTGAGTTACCAGCATATTCATAACCATTATTATATTTTTTTATATCTTCGAGATTTATATTGTTTAAATATTTTTGTTCAAAATATTCTCTTTCTTTTTCCGTTTCATATTCAATTACTACTTCACTTAATTTTTTTAAAGCATATAATTCTTCAGATTTATCATAATCATTATCAAAATTGAGTAAAAAATCTCTTAAAATCATTTCTTTACTATTTTTAATAAAATATTTGTACTTATAAGGTACATCTTTATAATCAATATAACTAGATAACGGTACAACTGTTGTTAATCTTCCAGAATCTAAATTAACAATTTGCTGTGAATAAATACAAGTTCCATTATATTTTAAATATAAAATAGAAAATGAGGTATGTTCATTAGTCATTAAATAACTATAAAACTCTGTATTATGATTATCACTATCAACAATTTCCATCATATAAGATGGATTTTCCTTAAAATAATAACCATCTATATAATCATCTTGCAACCTTTCCCAATTGTCACAATCCCTTAATGTTTCAAAAATATACTCCAATTTGTTTTTCTTTTTTAAATTAACTCTTTGATTAAAATTCAAATATATTGTATTTTCTGTTTCTTCTTTCCAAAGTTTTAACAACTGTGGAGTATACTTTTCTGCATCAATATCAATAATTCGTGCACAGCTTTGACATAGCCAAATACCATTTTCATAACTTCTTCTTTCCTTTTCTGTCATTATTGAATTATATCTAGGTCCTCCAGGAGAAGCAGCACATATATGTGCTGCCACCCCAATATTATTAATACTATCAGAACTATTTGGTCCAATAGTTAATTTCTGACAACTAGGGTTAGAGCAAATATAAGCTACCCTCTTTGCCAATTTAGATTTAACTAATTGTGTAAAATCGTCTCTATTAGATACAGCCATTATTCTTCACCACCTAAATTAAAAATATCTAAAATATTTTTTCTATAAATTCTTTTATTTTTTCTTCAGAAAATTTACATCTTTCTAGTGTGATACAATAAATACATATCCGTAATAACTCATAAGCGATTATTTCCAATGAATCAAATTGTCCTGTGCCATTCCCATGAGAAATATCATTTCTTCTTTTAACAAATTTATTGGCTAACACTCCTGCCTTCGCCTTATCTAACTCATAGTTCTTTAATAATTTATTCCTTTTAGATTCTATAATATTATTGTATTTCTTATATGAATAAACAATTTTTTCATGCAATGTTCCATCAATATTTTTGATTATTTTAGAAAAATAATCACACTCATTTATGGTTGTTTTTAAAGATTTATTGTTTACTTTGTCATTTTTTAATTTTTCTTTTGTTCTATATTTCTTATTAGAAATAGATTTTAATATTATCTGTTTTATTTCATTATATTCGGAACTAATGGTAGATTTGAACTTAGGATGTAATTTGTCAAACTCAGATTCGAATGCACTTGATACACTAACATATTTATCATTATCAATATAATGATTATCACTTGTGCTTAAAGGATAATATTGAGTGAAAAACTTTTCCTTAGTCACTTCCTTATATATTCTACAAAATTTATTATCTAAATCTTCTAATCTAACCGTATTTAAAGATGTATTCAAATCAAATTTCTCATCTGGATCAACAAAGTACAATTCAAATTCTATTTCAATAGAACGAATATTATCTTGTTTTTCAAAACCATAACTAATATTATCATTCCTAAATGCTATAATCCTTTCAAATTTTATATATTTTCTATTATTAATAAATGAGAAAAATTTTTTGACATTTAAATAATAATCAATAATTTCTGTAATATTTTTGCAATTATCAAATTTTATTTCTAAATATGAAGATACATCTAGAACAACATTAATGTTTGAACTATAAGGAGCAGTCCAATAAACCCCAAATGAATATTTATCTTTATTAACCATAAAATCATCTGTTTTCATTTTTTGCTTTTTTATTTCAAACTTTATATCTTTGGAATGTACGAAGTCACTTGTTTCTACAACCCTTTTTGGATAGTAGAATTTGTCTAGACAATCTCCATAAAATCTAATCTTCTCAATTTGCTCACACGTGGGCAAAGGAGTTATTCCATTTGCTTTACATACTGCATACCCTGGTACAAAAGCTTGCAACGCACCTCTACCTAAATGGAAAAATTTAATATGTACAAAACAAATATACCATCCATTATTAGTAACACCTTCAACATTAACATAATCAAATCTTTCTTTTTTTCCTAAATGTTCAAAACGCCATTTAGCATATTGCTGTAATTCTTCTGGTAATAATACTAATATATTATCCCTAAAATCAAATTTGTACTTTATATTATCAAATTCTAAATCTCCACAAATAATTTGGCTCATACTTCACCCACTTTCTAAAGTATTATATCATAGAAAGTTAAAATTTATTTGAGTTGTACTTGAAAAAAAACTAATATCTGCTATAATTTAAGTATCAGTTGATTTAATCAACTTTTGTCCTTAATTTCGCAAACGTGTATAGTTAAGGCTCCATTGAGGTTTAAACTCGCACACCTATTTAGGAAATGCGAGTTTTTATATACTTTATACAAGTTCATAGTACTTGATATTATAGACTTTTTAGTCAACAAAAAAGACTGGCAGGGCTTATATGACTGAGTTAATCAATAACTCTTATATTCATCGATTGGATAAATCATATAAGGCTTATATGCCAGTTCTTCTTTGGTATACCTATATTACCACTTTTAAATCAACTCGTCAATATCATGTTAGCTACTTTCCAAAATTTCTAGTTGGAAATTTACTTTCAAAAATAATATAAGGTTTTATCTTATTATAAAATTCATAATTATTACCATTATATGCTTTATATATTGAATTTGCAATAATATCAGCCCACTGTATCAAATAACAACTTTCTGATTCTAAATAAGTAATATTAAACTCAACTCGTTTTACATTGGAATGAGTTTCTAATTGTTCCAATATTAATTTATTATATAAATAAGGCTTTAAAGATAAACGATTTCCAATTTTAACAGATCGATTATCTAAATATAAATTTATTTTATCGACATGTGGATATTCCTTCATAATTTGTTTCACAATTAACTGAATCAAATAATTAAAACAAGCATTTTTATCATCAGGTTTAGACAATAACATCGTAGTTTGCTTTAAATCTAATACAATATATCTCACCCTTACACCCTTAAACAAAATCCGTTCGATTAAATCTATTCTATCTTCCCTATTTAAATTCCATCCTTTTAACTCTTCTGTCTTCAAAATATGTTTTTTCTGTTTGAATCGGCATATCGTTCTACCAGCTCTTTTTATAATAGTCGATTTTACGCTAGATTCTATATCCAAAGCACAAATTAAAAAATATCTTCCCATTCCAGATCCTAAATTACCTGATTCATCAATATATAAATTAACTTCCTTCATAATGAAAAACCTTATCATTACGTTGATGATACATACTCTCAATAATATCATCAAAATCAAAAATTTTTTCATTTAAATATTGTGAAAACCTACTTCCATTTTGAAACCCACTTAAATTATCCATTTTACCACCTCAATATAATATTACAACAGAACCTTTTAAAATCCTTTTTTAAATAAACTAAAGCCTTATTTAAAATATTTTGTCAAAAACTAAAAAAATCCAATTTTTTTTACGAAACATAATTGGATTTTCTTTTTGTTTATTTAAATAAATTTTTGATTTTTGTCCATAACGATTCTTTTGGTTTTTCTTCCTTCACAACTGATTTACTTTCTTTCATTTTAACAGAATCTACTGTTAATACAAATTGAGTACTACCCTCTGTATCAGATGATTTCATCGTAAATGTATCATAGGATTCACCTAATTTTACCAATGTAGTCAGTTTATCTTTTAACGCTTTAGCAGTATAAGCATATCCACTTAAACTTTGAATTCCCTCCTGATTGAATGTAGTAATACCACTCAATAGTTGATTTGTTCCAACTGATAAACTCTGTGTTCCAATAGAAAGTTCTTGGGTTTTACTTGTCAAAAGAGCAACTCCTTCTTTGATTTGCGAAGTTCCGTCTACTATTTGACTAGCACCTACTTCTAATTCCTTCATATAACCTTCTAAAGTATTTATTAAAGTATTTACTTGGCCACTTATATTTTGAAGCGTTGTCAAAGTTGTTTGTAATGCCTGATTATTCCCCTCTAGTAAACTGATCAGTTGTAAATTGGATGCATAACTTGCCTCATAAGTGCTTTTTACAGTTGCCAATTGTAAATTCATTTCCATTACCTGTGCATCACTTAAATCTGGTTTTCCAAATTTGGCATATGTATCCTTTGTAAAAGCCATAATACTTATAACATCTATATCTTTCAATTGAAATGTATCATAAGTAGTTTGAAGTGTTGCATTTGTTGCCTTTAATTGTGAAAGTGCTTTATTATTTTGGTCTATCAAATAATTGATTTCTGTAATCCTTTCTGTATGATCACCATTTAACAAAGTTTGAGTTTCATTTAATTTAGAAAGAATCTGTTGTAGACCTTGATCTACACTTGTAGCTCCTTTTTCTAGTTCACCCAATTTTTGAACAACCATATTTAAATTCTCATAGATTTGTGAAGTTCCATTATTAATTTGAGAAGCACCATCTACTAAAGATTTAGCCCCTGCTTCAATTTGATTGATCGAGGATTGCAATAAATTTACACTACTATATAACGTATCCATTTTATCAAATATTTTTAAATCTTCACTACTAATAATTTTAGGTGTTACAATCGAATAAATACTTGCAAGTTCAAACTTGTTCGTATCATAGGAAATTGTAATGGTGTTCATATTCTTAAAAGCCTCTATTCCTATACTTTCATATAATCCAGGGGTTGCAAGTCCAATCACAATATTCTTAGTACCATTGCTTACAATTTTTCCATTGCTTACCTCCACATTAGAATTATAAGTAGTATCAATAATAGTTGCGGCTGTTACTACAAATGGTGTATATAATACTTCTCCATTGATTGTATGTGCATCTTTATTTTCATATTGTAATACAATCGAAACTCTACCACTTTTTCCAAGTATTTCATCTAACTTTTTTTCTTCTCCATTGAGATAATATGTAATATGTAACTGCACAGGTATTTCTTTTTGAGTTACTCCCTGATAGAAAATATCATTTCCGTTCGCATTCCATAATAAATCTTGGTTTGTTAATTGAAATTTTTCATTCCCATTTACATTTAAAATATTTTGTAAATCTGAAATATCTTTCATTTCCTCCAATTTTGCTCTATTGAGTAAATGTTCATTCACTAATGTCTTCTGCGTACTTCCATCTGCATTTAATTTCACATAAACAGTTTCTTCCTTGGTGAGTGCAGATACAGGAACACTAGATAAACCAATACAAACTAGTAACACGGTAGTAACCACTTTTTTAAAATTCTTTTTCATATTTTTTCTCTCCTTTCGAAATCCCATAGTAGTTTTACCAATCAATCCATCAAATATTAATAAAATAGATGGTAAAACCAGAATAACAACTATCATACTAATAATTGCACCTCTTGAAATCAATGTACAAAGTGAACTAATCATTTCTAATTTAGAATAAACACCTACTCCAAATGTTGCGGCAAAGAAACAAAGTCCACTTACAAGAATAGAATTCGTACAATTTTGCATCGTTGTTTTCATTGCCTCTTCTTTCGATATTCCTTTTTTACGATTGTTCAAATAGGTAGTGGTCATTAAAATAGCGTAATCGATGGTAGCTCCAAGTTGAATCGTTCCTAACACAATTGGTGCAACGAATGGTAATGTAATATCTCCAAAATAAGGAACCGCCATATTGATGAAAATAGCAAACTCAATCACCATAATTAACAAAATTGGTAAAGAACAAGATTTTAATACTACCAACATTATGACAAGTATACAAACAATTGATGATACATTTACATTTTTAAAATCGGTAGCACTAATTGTTACCAAATCCCTCATAAGAGGCCCTTCTCCAGCCAATATCGCATCTGGATCATATTTTTTAATGATATTCTGAATCGTTGCGATTTGATCATGCAGTTCATCAGTTGCGATTCCATATGTTGAATTGAGTAAAATCATTTGATATTGGTCACTTTCAAAAATGCGAATGACATCTTCACTGAGCATCGAATCAGTGATACTCATATTGGCTAATTTACTAAATGATAATACAAAGTCTACACCTTCTACATCCTCAATTTCTGTAATCATTTGATTGACTTCATTTGCTTTTAAATCTTTGTTCAATAAAATAATTTCTGGTGATACAATATTAAACTTTTCAGCAAGTTCTTGATTTGCAACAATGCTATCTAAAGTTTCAGGTAATGTTTCATCTAATTTGTAATATACCTCTACTTTTGAGTTTGCTAGATAAGCAGGAACAAGCAAAATTAAGAAAATAACGAATATTTTTTTATGTTGTTTGATAATAAAATGAGGCAAATGTTCAAATCGTAATGAAAGCGATTTATGCCTTGTTTTTTCAATCCATGAATCGAAGACAAGTAACAAACTTGGAAATATTGTGAGTACACATACAACGCCTAAAAATACACCTTTTGCCATAACAAGACCCAAATCAGTACCTAAAGTTAATTGCATAGTACATAATACCAAAAAGCCAGCAATTGTGGTAAGGGAACTTCCTACTACAGATGTAAACGTTTCTACGATCGCATGACTCATTGCTTCTTCTTTGGATTTAAATAATCCTTTTTTATTTTCATATGAATGATATAAGAAAATAGAAAAGTCAGTTGTTACACCAAGTTGTAAAACTGCTACCAAAGCTTTCGTAATGTATGATATTTCACCAAAAATAATGTTAGTTCCTAGATTGAATAAAATTGCGATTCCTATATTCACTAATAATAGAATTGGTGCTAAGAAAGAATCAAGAGAAATTTCAAGTACCAATATACAAAGTAGTACTGCAATCACAATATAAATTGCAATTTCAGTTTCAGATAAATTCATGGTGTCCAATACCATCGCACTCATCCCGCCAATTTTACATGCATCATCAGTAATGGATTTGACTTCTTCCACTGCATTTAATGTCATTTCAGATGAAGTGGAATCTTGATATGTAATCATTAGTAAATCAGTGTTTCCATTTCTGACTTTTTCGCGAATGTCGCTTGGTAACATTTCGATTGGTATCGCATTTCCAATTACATCATAAGCACTGATTACTTTGGCTACACCTTCAATTTGTTTGATTTTATTTTCGAGTGCTAATACATCTTTGGAACTCATATTTTCAATAATCGTAATCGAAAAAGCCCCCATATTAAAATCATCCGATAAAATATTTTGACCTTTTACGGTTTCAATATCTTCTGGTAAATAGACTAAAATATCATAATTGATTTTAGTCAATTTCATTCCTATGAGTGACGGAATCAATAGTAATACGGTTATAATTACAATTGAAACTTTATGTTTACAGATAAAATCACTTATTTTTTTCATGTTTAACCTCCCAGTACAAAACATTGTATGTCATCTTTCGACATAATTCACGCACATAAGTAGATTTTTGTATGATATCCAACAATTGTATCATTATGTATGAATAAATATCCAACATAATGTAGTTTATATTTACAACTATTTTGAAGCTTTGTATAATTTATATAGGTGATTTCCATGAATGAAAAGACTGATTTAAGAATTATTAAAACAAAAAAGTTATTATATGAGACTTTAGAAAATTTAATGAAAAGCCAAGCTTTTGAAGAAATTAAAGTTTCAGATATTTGTACGCACGCTATGATCAATCGCTCCACCTTCTATGCCCATTATGCGGACAAATATGAACTATTGGCAGCTTATATTAATGATCTTAAGAATTCACTGGCGCACGAATTAGAAAAAAATCAAAACATACGAAATTCCAAGGAATATTATTTGAAAATGATCAAATTATTACTCGATCATATTGAGCAAAAAAAAGAAACTTATGTATCGATTCTGATTTATAATAGAAATAGTATTACAATTGATATACTCTATGATGTCATTAATAAAGATATTATCAAGCAAATACAAGAAAGTAAGGAAATAACGAGGGATTCTATACCAGGTGATATTATTTCAAAATTTTATTTGGGTGCTGTATTTAATGTTTGTTTAGAGTGGTTAAAACATGATAATAAATATTCGAAACAAGAAATTATTCATTATATTGAAATGTTAATACCAAATGAATTTCATGAACCAAAAAAAGATCAAATATGATCTTTTTTCGCTGAAACTGATAGTTTAAGGGGTACTATGTGAGCATAGCTAGGTGTTAGGAGAGATACTAACAAACTCTAGCATTCTTGCTTTTTCATCTCTCACTATAATCTATGTTTGATTTCACACTGTAATAACAACAGTTGTCTTTAGAATCTCATTTTTCTGCAAATAATTATTTACTTTATTTTCTTTGCATGATATCTATGATACATTTTTATAAAATCAAAAATTTGCCATATTATAAAAGGTCTGCATCTAACAGACCTATTTTAAAAATGCTAAAATGATAAGCAGGATTCCACTAATCCAAGATGTTTCAAATTTACATTTTTTACCAATATGCATTCCAAGCATATGACCACTAGCAAGTAAAATAATACCAGTTACAAAACTAAGCAGTGTTATTAAAATACAAGATACCTTTAATAATCCTATTCCTATTCCAATGGTCAAATTATCCAAAGAAAGTGCAAGTCCTAAACACATTGCTTCTTTGAAAGAGATATGTTTAGAAAAATCCATATCGGATGCTTCTGGGTTCGCATAAATATGAAAAATAAATTCCACTTGATGCATACGAATTTTTATTTCTTTTTCTCTACTTGTTAATTTATGAAAAACACTTTCTAATATTTTACCAATACCAAGTAGTAAAAATAAGATTATACTAAAATTCCGCAAACAGTAAGAAGAAAAAATGACATCCAAACAAGTACCAAACCAAATGGACATGAAAAGTAAACTAGCACCAATTCCATTTAAAAGTATCAAATACTGAATTGGAACCCGAATTCGATTCATACCAAGTGAAAATCCTGCCATTAAAGAATCAATTGATAATGAAAAGATAAGAAGAAATACTTGCACCATATATAATCACCTACATAAGTAGTATATGATGGCATCCTTTTTTCGTATAGGTATCATACCTTGTTATGTATATTTGGAAGTATTCCAAGCAATTT
This sequence comes from uncultured Bacilli bacterium, assembly GCA_910576795.1. Classification (GTDB taxonomy): domain Bacteria; phylum Bacillota_I; class Bacilli_A; order RF39; family UBA660; genus UBA5026. The sequence goes on along the minus strand of CAJTIX010000002.1, from coordinate 90,839 downwards.
ATCAATGTGATGTATAAAATGTTTGCTTATACTGCTCTAATTGTTCTTGTGTAATATTTAAAATACGCATAATTGTTTCATCTGGCATAGCATCTTCTAACATATTCCTAGCAATCTCTACTTTTTCTTCTATTTTTCCTTTTTCCACACCAACCTCTTCGCCACTATGATATCCTGCGCTATGTCCTTTTTCATATCCTTGGCGCTCCGCATAATCCAATCTGTTGTTCATTACCTTGTTTGCTACTTTCTCTGCATTATATACTCCTATGATATTCTGTTCTCTACAAATTCTTCTGATTTCATCAATCGCTTCATCCATATAACCTTCTCCTCTTAAACAATCCAATTCTTCTTCATTTGTCGCTTTGAATATTCTTAAGATATTCACCAATTCGTTTTCATTATTAGTATAACATGAATTTTCTATTTTGGATAGGTTAATATGGTACGATCTATAATTTTCATCTTCTATAATATGATGTCTCATTTCCATTAATCTAAATTCATAGATTAATTCATTTAATCCATAAGCATCAAAATCATCGATATTAATTTGAATCACACATCTATGATCATACTTCTCTCCTGTTTCATATAATTCACTTGCGATGACATGAAGATATTCCGAATTCTTTATTTTAAATTCTGGATAATATTCTGCATTCATTTCAATATTTAAGATACAGTGATCTACTTTTACAACAATGTCGGTTTGATAAATTTTATCTCTTTTGTTTCTTACGGGTAATTCTGTACTTTGATATTCTGCTTTTAATAAGAGATTTTCATCGATTCCTGTAATCAAATGGATTAATCTTGCTTTGAGTGCATTGGTATGTTTACTCATCATAAATGCTTTAAATACAACATCTGATGTTAATTTCAATATTTCTAATTCTTTGGTTTTCATTTATTCCACCTCTACCTATAACATACGAGGTCTTTTTCCAATTTCCTTCTTATAAACAAAAAAATCGAAATTTCTTCGATTCTTGTATTCAGTTATGAATCATGCATTATCCAATTAAGAAAAAGTAAACTAAAACAACAATTCCTAAAATAATACGATACCAACCAAATGGTTTGAAATCATTTTTCTTAATATATCCCATTAAAAATTTAATCGCCAAAATAGAAACAATAAATGCAGTTAACATACCTACTAGTAAGATTACGACCTCTGATGTTGTAAAAGCGAAACCAAATTTGATTATTTTTAATAAACTTGCACCAAACATAGCTGGAATTGCTAGGAAAAAGGTAAATTCTGTTGCCGTTGTTCTAGAAACGCCTAACAATAATGCTCCAATGATGGTTGCACCAGATCTTGAAGTCCCAGGGAAAACAGCAGCAATCAATTGCCAAACACCAATCAAAAAAGCTGTATTATAAGTAATTTCTGCAATCGAATTTACTTTTGGTATTCTATTTTTATTACGATTTTCAACTACAATAAATAAGATACCAAATAAAATTAACATTATCGCAACTGTTTGATAATTGTTAAAATAAAGATTCATTTGATCTTCAAAGAGAACTCCCACAATCGCAGCTGGAATGGTTGCAACTATAATTTTAAACCACATTGAAAATTTATCTTTGTCAATATGTATTCCCCTATCAATTGTAAATGGAAACAATTTTGAAAAATATAAAACTACCACTGATAAAATAGCCCCTAGTTGAATTACAACTAAAAACATTTCCTTAAATTCTGGTGTAATATCCATATGAATGAATTCATCTACTAGAATCATATGTCCTGTACTACTAATTGGCAACCATTCTGTAATGCCCTCTACAATTCCTAAAGAGATTGTTTTAATGATTTCAATTAAATTCATAATATCCTCCCTACTCTACGTTATTTATTATAACATAATTATATGAAATACGTATCCATAGTATTAAAAAAGGACTATTGAATTAAGCCCTTTGTAGTTTCATTTACATATATTTTAACAGTTACATCTGCTAGTAAACTATAATTGAATATTTCTTTACGATTCAGTTGTTTGATGAATTTTTCATTGATGTCTCGTTTCCAATTGAAAGAATTACGAACATTACTAATATCAAAATAAATCGTATGATAAGTATCATGTGTAATCACATGTTTTGAAACATTCACATATTCACTGTAATAGGAAACTTCTAATTTGGCTTTATAATCTTCCAAACTAGAATCTATAATGATTTCAGTATGGTCTGCATCAATATACGTTGGTTGTGTAATTGCCTCTTCATAAATCATAGTGTTCTTTTTAAATTCGTTTTCTGGTAATGTATTGTAATAAGTAAATTCACTCACATAATCTAGTGTCATAAAAGAACCCAATAATACCATAATAAAACCAATTAGAAGAGAACTCATATGATATTTTTTTCTTACAAATAATAAATTATAAATGATATGACCAAGTTCAAAGCCAATAATCGTAATTCCTAGTAATAAAATTAAGATACCAACCATAGAAACGCCATGACATAATAAATAAATTACAACAGCAATGGCAATTACAAGCCCAAAGTTTGCACACCATATTGGAAATAAAACTACGATGCATACAAATATTTTTAAAATTGTGATAAAAATATTACTAGAAGGTTCTCTATTTACTTGTTTTTTTTTAGAATTTGAATCTTCCTCTTTAGCAACAGTATCTTCTGAGTTTTCTTTTCTAGATGCCTCTATCTTTTTTGAAATCGGTTTGGTATATTTTGTAATAATCGTAAATATCACTAAAATACAAGCTGCAAGATATATAACCTCCACTAAAATTTTCCATACGGTTTCCGAAATCCAATTGAATGGTGCAAATCCAATATTGAATATACTTGCACCCAATTCTCCAATCAGATAAAAAGGTAGTTTTAAAAGAGCAAGCCCAAATAACACCAAAATAACTTTTAGAATAATTTCGAAAATTTTTTCAGTGGTCAGTTCTACATCTGATTGTTTTAATGTATCTACCATATTTTCTGTTACTTCGGATAATTTTTGTGCTCCTTTTTTGATAAATCCCTCTGTTGTTTCTACAAAATCCTTTGATTTGGCATTTTCACTCTTTTTTTGATTATATTCAGGATTGATTTTGTAAGTGGATAATATTTCTTTTGACAGTTCGTCAATACTTCCAAATTCTTTCACAGCCTCTTCTTCTGTTTTCCCATGTTTTACTTTTTCTTCAATGATATCACGATATTCATTTAAAATATCTTCTTTTTCCGTCTCACTTAAAATTTCTAATTTTTTTCCCAGTTCTTTTAAAAATTTCTGTTTACTCATGTTTTTCACTCTCCTTTATAAATTGATTGACAGATGAGGCAAATGTTGTCCAACTATCAATTAGTTCTTGCAATCTATCTGTTCCAAGTACTGTTATTTTATAATATTTTCTTGGTGGTCCTTCTGTAGATTCTTCTAAATAAGTATCAGCATATTTTTCATTTGTAAGTCGTTTTAATAATGGATAAATTGTTCCATCGTTAACATCAACTACTTTAGAAACCTCTTCAATGAGTTCATAGCCATACATATCTTTTTTACTGACACATAATAATACAATCAACTCTAGGACACCTTTTTTAAATTGTGTGTTGATAGTATCACCTCTCATTATCATTTTATGCCAACTACTGTGTATTGTCAAGTACTAATTAAAAAATAATAGCATTTATGACGCTATTACCTTTTGTTTTTGATCATCAACAACTTGAAATATCTGATTTTGAAATTCTCTATATTGTTCATTTTCTTTTTGTAACATTTGCATTTGTTCATAGTATAAACGGGATTGTTCATTTGCAGATTGCAGTTGTTCATTTAAACTAGCTACTTGTTTTGATAGTGTTTTATACTGTTCTAATAGTTCACTATACGTTGTTTGGGCTGAATTATTATTTTTATCCATACAAATTTCATTATTATATATTTGAATTAATTGTAAGATTTCTTCATCTAATTGTTCTTGCATTGTTTCATCTATTTGTTCAAGTGAAAATATTTCATGATTTTCAATTGCTTGTGCAAATTGTTGGCACATAATTTTATATGTGTTAATTTTATTGAGTTTTATTATATTTCCATTTACGGCAAATTGACATTCTGATGATATATCAATAGAGATACCAGTTCCATAGTGACTCAAAGTATTCAAATTTTTTATTTTATCTAATTTGCATTGAAGAATCATGTGGGTTTGATTTCTAAAATTAGTAACTGGGTTGGTTATCAATATTGAACTCACATATGTTAATATTTGATTTGTAAAGAGATGTTTTAATTTAGATACTTGCCTCTCATCGCTATGAAATTTCATGCTTGTCATAGGTGCATAAGCATTTTCCTGCCTAATTAATCCTAATAAATGAATATCATTGTTTTTATCCTTCTTTGCAAAAAAATAATCACATGGATAATCTGTCTCCATACCTAACTGGAAAGTTCTACTTTTACTGTATTTACAAACAAATTCAATATCATCAGGAACAAAATAGTATAAAATAGTTTCAAAAGTTTCTAATTTATCCTCTAAATATTCTGAAAATATAGATTTATAGGACAGATGTCCTGCTTGTATATTTTGATAGACAGAATAAGCATTTTCCAAGAACTCTTTTAGTAGACCATAACTATCTTGATTTTTGAATAGTTTAGTTGATCTAAGATAGTCTAAACGTATTCCTAGTAAATGTCCAATATATTGTGGTGCCATTTCAAAGAATATTCTATCCCCGTTTGCCAAAAAGAATTGGTATTGGTTATAGTGTAATGGATTATTTTCATATTTTTCCACCAATTTATTTATTCTTTCTATTATCTGATCAAAGTCAGCCTTGGTATTTATCTGCATCATGCTAGTCACTCCTTTATCCCAACCATAAAAAAGAGGGTATTTCCCCCCCCCCCGTTTACAAATAGCAAATTATAAATTTTCTACATGCAAACTATATTATGATTTTTTCCTTTTTATTCAATGGAATGTCATGTATTATATCATCATTTTTGAAATTGTCAAATTTTTACTATTAAAAAAAAGGCTATGCAATTCAATTTACACATTAAATGTCTCATCATTGCTCTTTATTCTTTCGCTAATATTGTAGAACCAAAATAGGTTCAAATGATAATTTAACAAAATAAAACCATTGATTTACAACGGTTATTATCTATTTGGCTGCCCCAGTTCGTTCTAAAAGATTACATTTTTTTATTTTAATTTAGTTCAAAAGCCTTTGTATATCAATAAATTAATTTAAATCAAAATAGCTAAATTTTTTCATTATTTTAAAGTTTGGGGTCAAAATGGGGTCAAAATTTTCATAATTTTTCCTATTGATAATTTTTATTTTTAATGCGATAATTAAACAGTATAAAAATAGTAGTGGGTAGTATGTTGTATGTTTGAAATAATAATAGTAGAAGATAATAAACAATTTAATGAACAGATTTATAAGATTATCAACTCTTTTCAAATTCAAAACAAATTAAAATACAAGATCAGTAGATTTTATGATTATAATGATGAATTAGAAAAGAATATCAAATCTGATGACTTTTACAAAATTTATATTTTGGACATAGAACTTTCAACGCTGAACGGTATACAAATAGCAAATAAAATTAGAAAACTTGGTTCCGATTGCCCTATAATTATTATAACAAGTCATAAAGTCGAATATCAAGACCAATTACTTTCAGAGAAAATTATGTTCTCAAAATTTATTCATAAAGAGGAAAAAGATTGGATGGAACAATTAAAAGAAGAATTACGATATTTAATACTGCCAAAAGTTAGAAAACGTATTTTAAGAATTAACACTCGAGAAGCTTATATTCAATTGCAAATCAATAAAATTATTTATATTGACTATAATGATAGACAATGCAAAATTGTAACCAAATCGAGTGATGTTTTAGTAAGTAGAACATTGACAGAAATTTTAAACAGTTTAGACGAAAGATTTATGTATTGTTTTAAATCAAAAGTCATTAATACTGATTTAATTGAAAAAATAGATAAAAAGAATAGAAGTATTTATTTAGAAGACAATATTGTTATTGATAAAGTCTCCGAGAAGTATTTAAAAGACATCCTCAACTACATAAATAAAAAGGACTTATAGCCCTTTTAAACGTTCAACTGATGTCATATACCATTTTACTAAATCCGTGCTATAGAATGCGCGTTTTTTATTGTATTTTAGATAGACTATTTTAGTCTCTTTATTTGTAATATGTTTTATCTTTGATATATCTGTTATTATTTGTATTTGCATAGTAACATCCCCTGAAAAGGGTATTATAACAGATTAATATTGATTGTCAAATTGATTATATAATATTATACATTTTAAAATCATTCACATACTAATAACAGGTGATATCATGTCAATTATAGAATTATACAAAAAGAATGTTTTGGATGTAATCAATGATCTAGTAAGAAAATGCAGAATAGCACATTCAAGATTTAATAACGATGAAACTAAGGCACAATTTATAAAAGCAATTGAAATGCAACAAGAGTATTCTGATCGTTTCTTTGAATTGTTAAGAGAAAAATAAAAAACCAACTGTTAGTTGGAATTTTAGCTCATCAACGACTGATCAGCAAAAACGGACCGCTATGGGTCAAATAACAACTTTCGGACCGCTATGGGTCTTTGTTTAAAGCTCACGGCATCGCTGCCAAATAAAAATGGTCTCAAAACCTCGCGGTTCATATTACATTCAAATTATAACATATTTGAAATAGTAAGTCAAAATTAATTAGTAAGCAAAAAAAGGAATTAAATCCTTTTTTCGAACTAAATCTATTCCATGTTTTCACATGCATCAATTAAATGTAATATAAGTTTATCTTATTTTTAACAAATTGTCAACTTTTTATTGAATAAATATTCAAATTTATTGATTTTTTATTTACATTTTTAAATATTTGCTATGAAAATGTATAATATTTTTTAATAATTGCTCTGATATTTTGATAATCATCAATATTTATATAAGCTAAAACATTTTTATTGTAATACGGACTAACTATTCTTTTATAACTAAAATTCATCATAGATTCTATTTTAGCACTACAATCGTTTACACTATTTAAATCATAATGAAAATAATAATTGTCTTGTTTGCACTTTGTACTTAAAGGTATAACTGTCCATATTTTTTTATCCTTTGAAGATCGCCACAATATTGCTGGTCTTAATTTTCGTAATTCTGAACCAACATTAGTACCAAAATCAACCCAACACACCTGTCTTTGTCGATATAATTCCGATATATGATCTTGTTCTTTATTTAAAACCAATTCTTTATTAAACCATTTTAAACAATTAAGATCATCAGGAATAAACGGATTTGTTAAATTACTTATGTTTTTAATAAACATCTTTTTTAATCCATTAATAATAATTTTACGATCTCGATTATTTATACGAAGAACTGATCCTTTTGAATATATAGCAGAGTTAACTTCCTTTCTTGCAACATCTAAAACTTGATTAAATAAAATGTATTTATCAATGCTTTTAAGATATATAGAGTCTGTTTTCTCTTCATCAAAAATTTGCACTACAACATAATGATTACTTGAAATATTATATAAAACCAAACCTTTTATTAAATCACCATTGTATAACATACTATAGATACAATTATATTGAATAACTTTTGGCTTTACTATTTTTGGTGCAATTTCAAATTCCTCTTTTATAGCCTGTTCTATATTAACAGCAGAAACTATTTTTTCACTAGATTTCATTATCTTCCCTCCATTAATTAGTAAGACAATACTGCTGTCTTTTTATGATTATACGACATAAATCTACATAAATCAATGCTTTCAAATAAAAAGTGTTTGCACATAGTTATTTATATTTTTGCACAAAAAAACACCTAGTCAAACGACTAGGCTTTATTATTTAGAACAATCTAATGTTGTCCCATTGAGTTAATCCATTTTGCAAATTCAAATTAACTTGTCTTTGAACTTCATCGTAGTTTGAACCTAAAGCATCTCTACGGGCTTGTCCATTTCCAAAGTCACCACGAATGGTTCTACGGACTAAATCCAGGATATCAACTTGTGGTTGTTCTTCGATTGACTCTTGAACTGGTGTTTCTACTGGCTTTGTTTCTTCTATTAATTCAGCATATGGTCTTAATACTACGTAATCAGTAGTAAAGATTTGGCCATATCCACATAATCCATTGTCATGTCTAAAGTTATTTTGATCATACAATGTATTTTCATCAACACAGATTGCAATATGGCCATATGAAACACCATTGATAACACCATCATTTGGAAACACCAAAATATCCCCTTTTCGTGGCTTGTCAGCAACGAAACCTAGTCCCTCGTTCACATATGAAGTAATCCAGTCTTTCGCATCACCACGAGCTTGTGCAGGCTGTTCTAGGCATTGTAAGATATATTGTTGAATCAAACTAACACATTGTCCTTTTAATTTACTTTTTGTTTCCCACGGAACATCTACTTGTGTTCCTTTTGTATTTTCAATAAATTTTTCTAATGATATTTTACTCATAACTACTCTCCTTCTTTTCCTAAATTTTTTCTTGCAAAATAATAAGTCGTAATACTTGTTATTACATTACTGAATAAAGTAAATACTAGCATAAATATATTTTCGCTCATTGTTACTTTAAAAAATGCTATTACTGTTATTAAATATAAACAACCTAAACCACCCATTGTCATATATGACTTTACTACATCTTTTTTATTTTTCATTATATCTTACCTTCTCTCTACTTTAACCCTAGCCTAACAGCTAGAAATGTAATTATTGCACCAATTAAACCACCAACAACCCAGCTCCATATTTGATTCATTTGTTTATTCGGCTTGTCCTTTATTTCTTTTAAATCGTTTTTTATTTCTGATACATCACTTTCTACATTTGTAACCTTATCATCTACTTTTGTTAAGGCTACATATACATTAGATAGTTCTTTAAGTTGTTTATCATGTTCATCTAATCGCTTTGTATTGGATTTAGAACGATCCTCATTTTGTTGTATTTGTACTATATATTTATCTTCCATTTTTTAATCACTCTCCTTAAGTTTTGTATTTTTTATATATAGAATTGATATATTAAAAGGTCTATTCCCAAAAGATACATTATTAGAAAATATTGTCAATGTGCTTTTATTAGATACTGCCTTAACAAAATTGCCACTATCTGACATATAAGGGATTGTTGCTTGTCCAAGCCCAGATATGTGTACAAACCCAAATTCAATAAAACTTAATTCAATATTATCCCCAATGTTGTAAACTTGATTTACTGTTTTTCCATTTTCACTTACTATTGGTGTGGTTCCACTAATCATTTTTTGATACAAAGGAACTTCTGTTCCATCTTCTTTCTTACAAATTCCAACAATATGTTCTTCTGTAGAATAACTGTGTAATTTATTTACATAATCACAACTATAAACATTTTCTGTACTATTGCTATATTCATTTAAAGATTTTGCTGTAACTCCAATTGAAGTCGCTTTTTTTCTTATTTTTTTAACACCAGAACCAATACTGGTTAATTCATAGATACTTAACTTTGCTGCACCCTTAGTTGAACTTTTTTGATATTCTAAATATCCATTTGCATCAATACTAAAATTTATCTGAAGAGATGCCTTTTTGTCTTCAGAAATTGTTGTTATTGAATAATTATTTTGGTCATATCCACATCGTAGCATTCCCATATAAGCAGATGTATTATTTCCTGTATCCCCGTGTGCACTATAACAAAGCATATAAACTTTTCCACCATTACCAGCATTAACATTTATATCTGTAGCAACTTTATCTCCATGCCAAATACGACCACTGTTATATACATTTTTTAAATACATAGCTTTGTCTTCTATTTCTTCCCAACCATCTGGCACTGTCATATCATCAGGTATTTCTACAATTGAGCCAACTGGCAATGTATCACTTGCTTTTACATATACTTCTTCTAAATTTCCTGTTTTTGGATTTCTTACTTTCATTTATTATCACTCTCCTATTGCTATCCAATTAATTCTTGGTTGCTTTGTTGCTGATGATGAATTAAATATTCTAATAGTTGCACCTGTTTTTGTCCTAGAATTTACAATACATGTTACCTTTGTATAATCTACATTTGTAGAATCCATTTCAATACTTAATACAACCATTGGCGATTTTGTAAATACTTTAGAAAATGTAATATTTACATCTACATATCCATTTACTTGCACAAGTGTATTTTCAGTTTGACCGTAGTCACAAATGGAAAGTGCTTTCTTAATTGCTCTTACACTCGGTGCTTTATAGCTTTCATTTCCTTCCAAGCTATCTACTACTTCACTACCTTTGCTTCCGATTTCAAGTCCATTTTCATCAAATTCATTTTCATCAAAGAATAATTTTGTATCATCTGTTGTATTACTTTCTAAACCAATTACAATATCTTTTGAAGTTGCACCTTCATTACATAAAGTCTCTAGTGTGTTTTTTATCTTGTTTAATTTATCTGAATTAACTGGAGTTGTACTTTCTTTTTCGTACTCTACTATTAAAGGATATTTAACTCCATTTACGACAACATAGACATCACTTATTACAGCATCCTCAAAATCTTCCATTTGAAATGTTTTAGCCATTTTTATCACGCCTTTCTATATAATATCTTTGTAATTCTAATAAGTCTGTCAAATCAACTTGTCCATCTTTATTCAAGTCATATTTGTTGTATTTAGTTTCTGAAATAACTACAAATAGTAAGAAGATTATAACAACTATTAAACTGACTATTATCTTATCTTTCATTTTTTAGCACCTCTATTTCTTGTTTTAATGCATTGATTTGTTCTTGTTGTTCTTGAATTGAATGTTTCAATTCTTGACAATATTGAATTAATGCGTTTGTTATGTTTCCATAATTAATTCCATAATATCCGTCTTCTCGTTGATTTAAAAAGTATTTAGAGTACTCCGTATCAACATAATCTTGTGCAATTAAACCAATTTGCCTTTTATCTGGTGTATTTTTATATTCAAATTCTTTTATTTTTAGATTGTCTATCCATGATACATCAATATCTCTAATCTTCTTTTTCAAACGTTTATCAGAAGAAATTGATGGAGAATGTGACATACTTATACCATTTCCACCTATTATATAACAATCAAAATTACCATTTTGAATTCCAAAATTAGTTGCAGTTGTATAAAATGATTGAGCTCTTGTTCCTGCAGAATTTGGAGCGTATGCATTAAATCCAAGTTGTCCAAACTGTATTTGTGCTTTTTCTGTCCCAACAGTTACAATGTCACTTCCTAATAAAGAAATAATTTCACTATTACCCACTTTTGTTCTTTCTAATTTTGTTTTCTCACTAAAGTAGATAGCTTTTTTATCTATAACTGATGAGTTTTGATTTTGACCAACATAAATATTATTACCTACAGTTAAGTCTTTATCTGTATTAATAGAAGTACCACTAATAGTTCCACCTTTTATTGTATTACCTTCTATTGTAGTTCCTTTTAGAGTCCCACCAGTTACTCTATCAGCGCTTATTGAACCAGTCGTAATATTTGCTCCATTTATTGTAGTACTTCCAGAACTGCTTAAATCTGTAAATTTTACTAGTCCACTCATTGAAATATTGGCTGTTTTGCTATCCAATTCTGTTCCATCACTATTTTTCAATTTAATTGTAAGTCCTGCACTTGTTTTATTATCGCTTGCTAATAATTCAAAACTTGTAGCAGTCTGTTTCATTTTTGTTGATAGGCTTTCGTTTTCTTTTTGTAATTGAGTAACACTTTGGCTAATCTCTGTAGCAGTTTGAATGCGTTCTGACTTTTCTAAAGCCATTTCTTCTTTTGTAGAATAAGTTTTAGATACTGTATCTATAATGCTGTCTTCTGTTTGCTTTCTTGTAGTTTCTAGTTCTACTTTAGTTGCATAGAATTCATTAAACTTGCTATACACAAGATACTTAATGTATATCTGATAATTTGGTTGTTCTTTAATATAAACATAGTTTGTATGCTCTAATAACTCAATTGCTGGACACATTATCGCTTCAATGATAGGTTTGTCTAATTTAACAATCTGACTACCCGTATACGCTAAATAACGTGTTATTTGAGCCTGTAATTCTCCATTTTCGAGAGCTATTGAAAGTTCATCTTTAACCTTTCCTAAAGACCTTAATGGCTTTCCAATAGTAATTGGATATTCCTTTAGATTTTCAGTTGGATGCTCTCTATCTTGGCTATCAACGCATAATGTTATATAAGCAGGAATTATATTATCTATAACAAGCTTATAATCAATTGCTTTTGTACTATTGTTAGCATCTATTAAATGAAGAATTTCTGTTGCATTTTCGTTAAATATCTTCTTCAAAACTGTATTATCATTTGACAATGACCATCCATTGGCAATTAAAGGATCTGGCACTACAGATTTATTTACTGTTACTGTCACTGTTACACTACCCGACGTTTGAGTAGATGGCTCTTTTGTAGTAGTTGCAACTATTGAATCACCAATTACAATTTTAGATTGACTAGAATTTGCTCGAGATTTGCTCTTGGATTGAACTGTATTTAAAGCTGGTTCTTTATAAGCAACTGGAAACAGATTAGCACTCGGAAATAAATTCGCACTTGGATAGATTAACTTGCTTAAATCCGAATATCCACTTATTTTTATTTCTAGCGGATAATACTTCATAGCATCTTCTATGAATACTTGATTTGTTCCTGTTGTTTCACGGTCCATTCCGTATTCGCCAGAGATTTGTTGTTGGATAGTGTCTACAGTTTGAGAGATTTGCGTTATCTTTTTATCATGTTCTGACACATCACTTACAACACTATCAATTCTTTGACCCTGTTTATCAACAATTAAATATGTTTGTTTTAATCTTCTATCTGTTTTATCCGCCTTAGTATAATCAGTCTCACTTTTATTTGGTATACTTGTATAAATAGTTTCATATAAGCCACTATTTATTTTTATTTCGTCATTAAACATGATGCAGTTATATTCAATGTCATCAATAGATATTTTATATTTATCACAAACATCAAAATAGCATATACCAGGACTATCAAAATCATTTGTATAATACTCTAATCCATTTAATTTAATGTATATATCGGGTAAATACTCATCCCTATCATTCCAATTCATAATCTGATTGTCTTTGATTTTAATCTCGCATAAACCATTATTAGATATACTAGATTCGTCTTGGAGATAAATATTATCTGTTTCAGCACTTCTAGATAAAACAATTGAATTAACAGGTCCATATTTACTTTTTATAGTAACATTTTTATCTTTTAAAAAATCTTCATTTATAATTTCATTTGTTTCATTAATATAACGAATTTCTAATTCATCGTTTTTATTTATACATATTGTACTTGCGGTTACTTGGGCTAATTCGTCTAAAATATCACGATAAGTATATCCTAAATCTAGATATAGTTCTTTTTGGATTAGCTTATTATAATTTGCAAATTTAGAATTATGATTTGCAAAATTGATTCCTATTTTGTTACATATTGCAGATATATAATCTCGAACTGATATAGGATATGTTATATCTAGTTTTTCATAATCTTTCATTGAATACAACATTTTATCATAGCAAATATGACTATATGATCTCGTGTCTGCATTATATTCATTATCATAAACAATATAGTTTCCAAAATCTAGATATTCATAATTTGTTCCTACTTTAGTGCCTATTTTTAGACTAACAATTGTTCCTTTAGGAATTTGAATTACACTATCAATAGAGAGTTCTTTCATTACAGACATTAAAATATCTGCATGAAAAACAGGAGCGATAGAATATATATCATCTCCTGTTAATATTCGGTCATTATTATCAATTGTATATTGAATAATAGCATCTAATTCACGTCCATGCTTATTTATGGCACTTTTAAAATTATTTGAATGTACTTTCATTAACGCCTCTTTTCTGTTGCAATAAACGCACAAGTAAAAGGCTTCCCTCTACCCATGTTTTCATATTCAATTTCCCAATCGCCAGAATATGTAGTCATCGGTCTTCTATTTTTTACTGGATCGTCATATGTAACTGTTTGATTTTCTCTATCCAAAATTGGTGCTAATAGTTTAAGTTCTTCATTAGATAAACTTCGGAAAAACAATGTTAATTTAGGGAATATACCACCTAAAGTACCGATATGTTTAAAACTTAATGTTCTCCCAGAATCTTCTGACCAAATCTTATGATAACCAAATAGTACTTTTACTAAATATTTTCCCATTGATATATTATCAATTATAACGCTATCTTTATCTACAAACATATTATCACTACCTATTCATTGCAAATGATAATTCTTCATCTGCTTTTCTTATCTGTCTTTGAATTAATCTTGAATCCAAGTAAATATTGTTAACTGAACTATTACTTCCCCTATGGTTAGAAGCACCTAGTATCAAATTGGCTAATGTTGATAAATATCCATCTGTTAATGGAAGTACCGCCTCTGGATATCCTGCCTCACCTATTACAGCTCTAGTTGGTTGAGTCACAATATCACCACGTGCAAATCTTCTTCCACCGTTTCCAGTCGAACCCCAATTTCTGTCTGCAGTTCCAAATACAATATTAAATGCATTATTCCAGTCCCTATTAATTATATCCATAAGAGGTTTTGTTACTTCATCATGTAATTTTGCTCTTACATAGATATCATAATTTTGCCCAGTTAAATTTTCAAATTTTGTTTTTAGATTATCAACTTCTACACCATTACTTTTAAGCTTTTCGATAACTTTAATTAGTGTATTAGAGGCAAAGTCATCTAACTCTTCTTTAGTTATTAATCCTGCCTGATACATTTGGTAATAATCATCTGTGGCTATTTCCACTTGTTTTGCTAGCTCTTCTTGTTGTTGTGCAGCCTCTTTTGTCTTGATAGTAAGACCAAAAAATTTAATTTGACTATTATCAATTGCATCTGATTGACCTACTAATCTATCTGTTGAACGTTTTACAGATTCTTTAAATGCATCAATTTGTTCGGCAGAAGCATTTCCACTATCTGCTAAATTCCAAAATTTATCAGATAATTTTTGAGATTGTTCGGTTAATCCTTTTTCCATTTCTGTATTTGCTTTTACTGCTTCATGTAGTTCATCTAAAGCCTGTTTTATTTTTTGATAACCTTTCATATACAGTTGAATAGTATAAACGGCTGCTAAACCCACTAACATTCCTTTTAAACCAATTAAACCTTTACCAGAACCACCTAATAATTTACCAATATTAGATAGTAAACCTGATATTTTAGCAACACCAAATGTAACTCCTAATGCAATTCCCACTTTACTAATCCAATTCCAATTTTCTTTTAACCACTTCGCCAGATCTTGTAATTTTTTAACTAATCTATCATCCAATTCTGGAATTTCAATCAAGCCTGATGAACCACTAGAAGAACTAGAACTTGTACTTTGTGCTATATTCATTTCATCAAAAGAAAAAGTTTGTTTATTTAAATTTTTTTGAGATTGTGCTTGTTTATCTAGTGCCTTTGCATTTGCGCGTGCGATAAAATCAATCCCTGTTAGTGCTTTTACAAATTCGTTTAAATACCCCAATCCTTTCATCATAAGGTCGCTTATGTACTCAATCGCAGGAGCTAAAAAACTTCCTAAACCAACCCAAACATTTTGTAGTTTCTTTGATAATTCAAGGTCATTGGACATATATGCAGAACTAGCTTTTGATACTAATGCATATGCAGAGCCAATACTAAATAACGATAATGCAAATTTTTTTAAGGATTGAGTTCCTTTATCAAAATTAGAACTTGAACTTTTACCAAATTTCTTTGTTTCCTCATTAACAGCATTCATTTCAATTTTTAAATCACTCATATCCTTTGCGATATAAGGCAAATCTCCTCGCATTTTTGTTAAAGAACCTGAAAAACTATTTTGAGATAAAGAAAATTGATTATTGGTTAATTTATCGGGATTAAATTCTATATTCTTAACTGCTGACAATGAATTTTTTAAACCGATTTCTTTTAAGGACATTAGTTTGTTTTTTAGTTTTTCAATATCACTTTCAAGTTTTAATCTATCTGTTTCATCCATTTTTACACCAATTGGGAGTTCTTCATCTGTCTTTAAGGTTTTAGTCATTGTATTTATTTTGTGTTCCAATTCTTTTATTTGAGAATCAACATTCTTATTATTTATTTCAGTTTTTATTACTAATTTACCATCCGTTTTATCATCTCCTTATTCCAGTTAACTCATAAAATTTATAAGTGGATTTTAATTGTTCATTAGTTAATTGAGGTTGTTTTTTCTTCAAAGCTACCTTTTGTTTTGCTCTTTCTATACGTTGAACTTCTTTTTCATCGGAGATATTGCTAGTGTCATAAGTTCTTAATTGTCTTGTTCTTTCAAGAATACTATCTTCGGTCAAACCTTCAATCAATTCATTATATTTGTACCAATGAAGATACTCAATTTCAGAAATGTCTAGCCCATGATATACTTGTTGAATAGAAGTACGTATAAGTTTTCTATCTTGAAAATAGTCCATATCTATTTCATCACTAGATGTATTTTCAGTTTTTCCACATCTTAAATAATTTGCTATTTTATTTTCTAGAATAATTTCATCTTCTTTTAAAACATCTGTTCCTAATAAAAGACTTTCAACTGCATAAAAACGTTCTAAATCACTTATAGTTTCATCATCTAATGCCTGTAAGCAAGCCAGTGCTATCCTATAATCTGTATTAATTGGATAAATTCTACCATTAGCTTCCATTTTTGTAGGATAATCATTCATCATTTACATCACATCACTTTTATTAGGAAGGTACTTCTTTACGAGCTTTTCTTTTGCTTTTCTAATATTTATTTCCATTTTCGCAAAATGCGGTTCTAAACTATCGAATAAGTCTTCAAACATCCCATATCTATTTTTGTTACCAAAAATTTTTTGACAAGCTCCTTCGCCTAAAAAACTATCAAATTCTTCACGCATTTGAAGGCATTTATTCCTTTCTAGTTGAATGATGGCTTTTGTCATATTTATTTCATCATCTTTATATTTTTTCTCTAATTTAGCAATTTCACTTAAATATTCTTGGTTTATTTTTGCAATATTTTCAGATGCATTCATTATCCTTTCAGGCAATCCTAAATCTGTTAAATCAAACTCGATATATTCTCCTTGATCATTTACTTGTAATTTATATGTATCCTCTTTTTTTAAAACTAACTTATCCATTTTCTACCTCTTTTCTAATAATTAAAAAAAGCGAGAAAATCGAAATCACTTTTCAGTAACCTCAAAATTTTTCTCGCTGTTTATCTCATTAAGTATTAGGAGTAAATACTGGCACTGTATCAACAATAGTTACTGTTCCCTCAACAGGGTCTCCATTGAAATATATTGAATATTCAATTACTGCTGTATCATCCATATATGATGTAACAGGAGTAACACAATTACTTCTTTTGGCAGGATATTTCATAACACCATCAACTTCTTTACCATTCCATAAATCTATTTCTAATGCATGTCCTTGATCATCTTTCCCAGTTTTATCACGTAATCCATTCATATATTCAAAACAAGGTTCATTTTTATAACATTTTTGATTTACATCCATTTGTTTTTGATTACTTTCATGTGAACTTGTACTATTCTTGTTAATAATCCATTTTTCAGTAGCCATCTGTGGATTATAATTAATTTTTCCATTAGTTACACCAAATCCTAGCAATTTCCACGTTTCCGTTTTTTCTTTTGGTGTTACATCCAAATAAATTGCATGCTGATCTCTTGTTATTTTTTCGTATTCTTCTTGCATTCTTGTCCCTCCTCATTTACATTTTCTTTTTGTAATCTTATAAAATCAGATTCTGTGATTGATTCAATAAATCCTGTTTCATTCAATTTCCAAATGCTTGAAAAATCTGAAATATCAGTCAAAATATCGCCACTCACATATTCTTTTCCTTTATAATTACAGTTTTTTTTAAATTTAATTGGTTTCATATAAACCTCCTCACATATAAAAAAGAATCACATTGGATTCTTAATTTTCAAATAAGTAATCTTCATTTGTATAGAATATCTAGCAGTATTAGTTGTTACATCTAATATTGCACCATTATTTAAACACTCAATAGATTGAATACCTTCTATTTTAGGAAGTATCCTCTTTTTATTCAATTTCTCAATTGTATTGTATAGTTGCTCGTAATAACTACTGTTAGCCATATTTTGCATAACATCAGCACCATAATCGTTACAACTTAATAATTGGAATTGGTATTGTCTTTCTCCACTTCCATCTATATATTGTCCTTCTGATATTTTTGGGTCTATAGGTATAGGAAGTATTGCAAATTCTGTAGGATTTTCTCCTAAAAAATCTACATTGATTCTGCATTCTTCATCAATAATATTATTATCAATAAAGTATTGTCTTATATTTTCAATCATTACTTACACCCTCTATCTGCATATTCTTGTGTTTCTTTTAAAACTTGATTTCCTTTAGATGTCCACATTCTTTTATCCCAGTAAGCACCTGTCCCTGGAGTATGATATTCTAGGTCAATATTAGTTGGTATTTTTGTAATACCTGGTCTTGACCAATAACCATAGTCAGGACTAAAAAAAGCACCTTTTTTGTACTTCGGATCTACATATTTTTTTCCAATATATTGGTAATGTGCATCAGAACTTAAATAAGTAATACTATCTGCTTGTAAAAATACATTTTGATTAATATGACTATTTATTCCTCCTGGAACAAATGAACACATATATTTATAACAAGCGTTAGTAAAAAACTTATGCACTGGACCTTTCTCTTGAATACCAAGATTTGCAATAATAGTACTAGTAGGTTTCAATTCTAACTTTACTTCCACTATTTTGCACCTAAATAAACATGTTGCATATCAAAACTTCCATAATTGTTATTAATTGATGCTGTGATATTATAATTGTCTACTTTTAAATCACTTTGTTTCGTGATATTATCCTCGACAATTCCTTCGACAATGATATCTCCAATAGCGAACGAAATAAATTCCAATTCTTCGTTCTGATCGTAGGGTATCCAAACATTAATATCATTGGCTTTTTCATAGCCTTTATTGATACTAGCACCTTTTCCACCTTGCCACATCACATTTTTAATTGAATATCTATCCCATTCATCAATTCTAGTCTTGGGATTGTATCTTTTGTGATACAAAGTCATACTCTTATTAGTTTCCATAGCAATCCATACCTCTATATAAAACAAAAACATCATCAATCTTGTACTCTGATAAATACTGATTAATGATTTCCATCTTTGTCTTTTCTATATTTTGTTTGGATTGGTTTGTTTTGCTATAATTTCCGACCGTTTCGCTTACTACACTAGAATTGCCTTCGCTATTGAAAACATCTATCAAGTCATACACACATAATTTCAATTCTTTTGGATATTCTGATAGTTTTCTAAATCTATTAGATGATAACTCATCTATTTTCTTTTCTGCTCTATATTCTAATAAATTAAAGGGCTTTTCTATAAGTTTCCCTCCTAATTCTTTATACTCATCATAAGTTAGATATTGGTTTTCAAATTTCATAGAATTGCCCTCCTTGATTACTCATTTTCTTTTGTT
This sequence comes from uncultured Bacilli bacterium, assembly GCA_910576795.1. GTDB lineage: Bacteria > Bacillota_I > Bacilli_A > RF39 > UBA660 > UBA5026. The sequence goes on along the minus strand of CAJTIX010000002.1, from coordinate 71,090 downwards.
TCTTCTTTTTTAGATTTAGAATTCTTCTTTTCTAAATCAACCTTTAATTTTTCGTTTTCTGCAGTTAATTCATCAATTTTCTTTTGCATATCCTCAACTGCAACTTTAACTGTTTCTAGTTCAGCATTGGCATTGTTTAATTCTTGTTTTGTTGATTCTAACTCTGCTTTAACTGTTTCTAGTTCGGTATTATCGTTCAAGAATTGTTCTTCATTTATATCACAAGGAACATACCCTTGATTTTTATAAATAGTATTATAGCTTTTTTCAGTCGCAAAAATGACTAGGTTTCCTTTCTTGTACTTATTCATATTTTATTCCCTCTCTTCTATAGATTGTTCGGTAACTTCTTCTGTTGCCTCTGTTTTTGGAACAATTGCGCAGAAAGCCTCATCTTTTACTGGTAAGTATCCTACTCTCATAGTTGCTTTAATAGCTACTAAATCTTGCTCTGCTAATGAAATTGGTTTGCCATCTTCATCCACAGTTCCTTGCAATGTTGCTTCAGTTAAGATTTCATATTTAATACCATCTCTGATACCAACTAATGAATATTTTTTGAAGTCACCACCAATGATTTCTGCTTTAGTTTTATCCCATACACCTTTTTGTGCAAATTCGATAGGATTATTATAAAATTCACCGCCGTTTACACCATCAGCATATAATTGATTACCATTAGCATCTCTTAATTTTCTTAAAGTATTTTTGATACCTTTTCTAGCAATAAATGAAGTGACATCTAAATCTTCTTCTTCAACTAATGCCATAGCATCAGATACATCTAAATCAATTTTTCCATCCCCATTAGTTCCTATTTGAATAATATTACCTGCATCAGTTGCTGATTTTAAAATGTTTTTAGCAAATGGTGAATTAGTGCCAAATATTCCAGCACTATCAAGAGTTTTATAAAATGCCTCCCCAATTACTTCTTCTAATTCTTTAAATACTGCAATTGTAGTATCTTCTAGTTTTTCTTTTGTTACAGGAATAATAACTGCTAATTTTTTAGCTACCATTTCTGGATGAATCCAAGTTGCTTTAGAAGTTTTAATTCTTTCTCCTTCTCCAACCCAGTAAGCACCTGCACCATCAGTTAGAACATTAAAAATCTTTTTATCACTATTCATTGATTGAACATTTGATAATTTCATCAATACAGAATTTTGTGCTACATTTTTAATAATATTTTTTGCTTGTTCCGTAGGAACAAATCCTTTTAGCTCATCTTTTAAATACATAATAAATCATTCCTTCCTTTTTCTTATTTTCTTTGAGCTTCTTGAATAATTGAAACAAATCCATCTGCACCGTTATTTAAATTTTGCCCACCTTCACCCATTGGTGGCATATCAGCAGGTTGATTTGGATTTTCAAAAATTCCACTTTTGTCTTTTGTAAGACTTTCGAAGATTTCACTTATACCTTTACCTTTATTTTCTGTTTTTGATAATTCTGATTTAATATCAGAAATAAGACCATTTTTTACATAATCACTTGTAAATTTTTTGTCTCCAAATACAGAAATAATATTGTTGGTTAAAGTTTCGTCTTCTGCTTTTGCCTTTTCTTCGGCAATCCTTTTTGTTTCTGCTTCTTTCATAGTTGCAATTTCGTTTTGAAGTTTAGTAACATCATCAGAACTAGGCATATCTTTGATTTGATTTTCCAAATTTGTGATAGTTGTCTTATAAGTATTGATTTCATTTTCTAATCCTGTTTTCACTTTTTCAGTTTCGACAGTAACTGTCTTTCCATGTTTAGTTAAAATAGAATCAATTTCCTCTTTACTTAATTTTGCTTTGTTCTCTCCGATTTCTAATCCTTCTAAAAATTCTTTCATTTCTCATTCTCCTTCCAATTTTTTCAAGAGGTTTTGTCCTCCCAGATTTTTAGAAACTATCTTTTCTTTCAAGTCTTTAAGATAGACCAATAAAAAAGCCGATATTTAATCGACTAAAAATAAATGGTCTAGTAAGAGGGATTTGAACCCCCAACCTCTACATCCCAAATGTAGTGCACTACCAAATTGTGCTATTACTAGATAAATGGAAATTTGACATAATTTCCAAAAAAGTGTATATTATATGTAATGAATGTGGTCGTACTGACTTTACAGTGCGGTCGCATTCTTTTTTATTTTCTTTTGAATACTATAAAATCATTATCTTTTTTTACAATGATTTCATTAATGAATGGTACATCCTTTCTTTTGTATAGTTTGTCTATTTGTTGTACAACCTCATCCATACTCAATTTTGAAGAAGATACATCAAAAATAAAATTATCACTTTGTTCTTTTTTCTTATACACAGAATGATATAACACTTGCTTACCATTACCAATAATTGTTTTTAAGTCCCACTTGTTGTTTCTAAATATATAATCTGGTGTTTGAATTCCACTAGGATTATTTATTCTTGGAATCATATATAATTCTCCACCAAATGTATTTTCCAACCATTCTGCAACTTCTTTTTCTTTGTTAGAATAATCAAGGACTACATTTTTACCATCAACTTTATATTTAACACCATTGTGTTCAAAGTAACTTCTATCTTTTACTTCATGGCTATTAGGAGTTGCTTTATCTAGCCATTCTTGAGTTACATCTTTATATGGATTTGTATCTTTCTTAATCGAAACACGTTTATATCCTTCAACTCTTAATCGGTCAATTTTAGTAGGTAAACCACTAGTATCGGATAATTCATGATACTTTTGTGTAAGTTGTCTTATCTTTTCTTCACAGTGATATATCTCATCAGTGTCCTTAATTGCTTTAGCACCTATTTGTCTATCTTTATATTGCCGTATTTTCGTTTCTATTTGTCTTTGTAGCTGTGTTCCCTCATACATAGTATAATGTTTGCCTTCGAACTCAAAACCTTCTATATTAGCCTTTTTATCAGCTTCTAGGTCTTCTTTAGAATATAAAGGTTTAGATACCCCAAGCACAATTGAATAAACAAAATGATAACAATTAAGCTCTCCTACATGCCTTTCTAGATTGTCATTTACGGTATCATAATTAAAATACTTAATACCTTTGACTGTAACTTCTCCATTAATGCTAAATTGTTGCCCATCCACTGTATTAATGTGATCAGGTGCTGCATTCTTATGATGTGATACTTCTACACCATCAGCACCGAATTCTTTTCCGAATTGAGTTTGTAGTTCTCTATTTAACCTTCTAATACCATCCATTAAATTCATTCGAACAGAACTATCCATTCTTCTTAAATAGCCACTCGCATAGTCAACAGTTCGTAATCCTTGACTAGTTAATTCTCGCATAGTTCGTTTCATAATCATATCAAACGATTCACGACCTTGTGAGAAACTTAATATTGCTCTATCAGTTACTTTTTGATATGTTTCGGATAAAGAACTAAATTCCCTAATTCCTGAATCATTATAGAATGTATAAGCCATTGTCTCACTCATATTCATGTATTCATCAACTGTTGCTTTTGCAATTGTTTTGACTTGCTGTTTTAGCGTTTGGTTCTCTTCAAAAGGAATAAATTTAATGTTTTTATATTTATAAAACTGTTTAGCATATTCCTGGCATTGCTTTGCTACTTCCTCAAATATTTCATAAATATCATTCACATTCTTATCTGTTATTTCTGCAATTTTATTTACAATTTCATCAAGATTATTGCCATATTTAATCGATTGAAACACTTCTCGCAACTGACTAGGTGTAAGAGTTCCTATATCAACTATTTGTTCTCCTAATTTTTCAATCATAAATAGATTTAATTCTTCTATTCGATTAACAAGTCTTTCAGATAATCTTTCTAAAGATTCTTCACTTAACATTACCTTGTCCCTTTATTGTTTCTGCAATCTTTTTACCATCTAGAATAATATTTGTTGTAACAATTTCTACTGTCATAGGATAAATCTTATCTACAATTTTTTGGATTATATCAAAACTATTAGCATTGATATCACAGAAATCATCCTCTGTATATTCTTTTTCATTAAAAGTTATATAGCTTGCTATGTAACAATGTGTTAATTCATGAATAAGTGTTTTTCTTTTTTGTTCATAACACAATTCTTGACTTATGAGTATTTTTTTTTCAAAAGGCATACATTTACCTAAAATGTGGTTCCCATCATCTTTGAAACTTTCTCTTTGTTCATTCCACAGTTTTTCTTGTTCAACTTCTACTACTTGCCATTTAATTCCGTTCATTTCAAACATATAATCACCACCTAATCAAATTCAATAAACAAACTTCTATTCTTTAATGTAAATTTAGTTTCAATTGGCAATTTAATCTTCTCAAATTGCCCTTCTTTCCACATATATAAAAGATAACTTTCTATTTGGTTGCTATTACTGTCACAATCAAAGTAGGTAATTGGTTCTATATTAACTTCAAATTGATTAATATATTCTTTTCCATTTATATAGACATTCATAATCATCCTCCTAATAAATCCTTTGTACTAGGATTTTCTTTTTTTATTTCATCAATAACTGCTTGTGCTTCTTTCAAGTTCTCATGTGGTTTCAAGTATTGCCTTATTTCGGCTTTTTTAATCACACCTCTTGCTTCTCCTTGTAACAACTGATTGAATTCTTGTTGACTATCTTCTAATAAAGAATAAGACCAATCTGTAGATAGTTCATATTCTCCTTGAGGAGAAAGATTGTAATAATTTGCTAGCACATCACAGGCATATAAGAAATCTTTTAATCCATCCTCTAGTCCATCTCGTATGTCATCACATATATCAAACGTATCTTTTAAGATTTTCTTTATTTCAGTGGCAGTAGCATTTTTTGTTTCTGCCTTTGTAAGAATTCCTTCACTTGTTCCAATTTGTTTTTCTAACATTGAACATTCGTTCATTAACTTATTAAAAAGCGGTGTATCACGAAATGCTGGATCAAATACTTCCCAAAAGTCTGTTTCATCACTATTTATTTTTTTATATATTCCATTACTAGGTAATGCTCCTGGACCTTTGAACATTGACTCGTTTGCACCAACAAATACTTCTTTTAAGTCATATTCTCTTTCAATTTGATTTAAAGTGTGCATAATTTTAGATATTTGTTTTTCACAACCGTATGTAATTGGAACTCCATAATCATCATTTTCTTGTCTATTATCGACTGGAGATTTGATATACATAAATGGCATTCTTTCAACATTAGTAATTGCTATATCTTTAATGTTTGCCCATTCTATAACTGTTTCCATAGAAATAGGACTACTTTCCACAGTAGCCCTATATTTAATATATAAATTACCATTTTCTAATGTATAATCTGCCCATCTGTAATAATTCTTTTGGTCTCGTACAATATGTTCTGCTAATATTGTACAATCTATAATATCCTCACCGATTTTCTTATTAATGTTCAATCGATTCTGTGTTATAACATTGAAGTTTATTTTGTTGTTGGCAACATAAGGAACTACTAATACTCCACCTGTTCCAATTTCTCGAGAAACAATTTTCTTTAGTTTCTTTTTCAACTTCTTTAATACATCCTGTAATATAACACTTCTTTGATTATCTCCTGTTACATCTATATTACTGTCACTAACAACATAATTAGCTAGTTTATTTGCAAAAATGGCTGTAAAATTGATATCTTTTGTATCTTCATAATGAGTAACAAATTTTTCATTTTCTTCTTGTTGTCTATCGTTATCTACTTTCTTTTTTCCAAACAAAGCAAGTATTTTATCCCACATTGTTCTAATCATGTATATTCTCCTCTCTTTATTGCATCATTTATTCTTTTCATATATCTTTCAAAGGAATATTCGTATGCATCCAACGTATCAACATCTGTAGTAAAATTATCTAATCTTTCATCCTCTAATTTAGTATCATCCCACAAGGCACTTTTTAAAGCATCCACTAAACTAACACACTCGCCTTCTATATAACCAAAAATGTCAAAACCTAACATAGTGTTTTGACAATCTATTCTTGTATTTATAGGTTCTTTTTTACAACCTCTTACTATTGTTTCTAATCCTTCTGCATTACATCTATTTCTTAAGCTTCTTATATGCACAGTTTCTTCGTTATCAGGATAAACATAGTCAACATTGCAATGAAATTTCTTGCTAACATAATCTATAAATTCATATTGTAAATTTTCCAATTTTTTAGAATCAATATCATCCAAATCATTTGAAAATTTTCTACTTGCCAATGCTATTACTTTTGTATAATCATTGCTAATTCTAATTGCAACAAAAGCTTGTCCTGATTTATTACCACCATAGTCAATACCTACAATTGTATCTCCTTTTGGCAGATTATCATACCAGATTCCATTTCTTTTTTCTGCTTCATATTTAATTGCATATTTGCTTGGATTATTAGCAAACTTCTTATATATAAGACCTTCTGCATTTACCCACAGTCCTAAAATGTATCTGTCATATTTTACAGTACCAAAATATTCTTTTTTTAAATTCTCTTTGAAAGTATCAGATAAATGATCATTATCATCTATCGTATAATGTAACTGATAAATATCTGCATCACTATCTAAAAATTCTTTTAACCAATGGTTTTCTTGTTCTGGATTACAAGTACCATCAAATAATGAATAATCTTGGTCAAGTCTTGATTTAACCATATCAAATACTTCTTTATTCCATTTTGCAACTTCATCTCCATAAACATATTTAAAACTAGCACCCTGAATTTTTGCCACTTGATTTACTTTTTCTGCACCTAATGCATAACATTCTTCTCCAAATAGCCAAACTTTATTTTTTGATATAGTTCCAACAAGTTCTTTCCCAAACTTATCTCGCATCGGTCTTAAAACATTTCTTTCAACTGTAGCTTCTGTAACTCCTATTATTACACATAAACCTTCTTTTCCGATTCGTTCTCTTATTCTTCTAGGAATAATATCTTCTTTATCTTGAAAGGTTTTTCCACTACGAACAGCACCAACTTTAAAATTCCATCTATGATTTGCATTTCTTCCATATTCCTTTTGTTTATTAGTCCATATAGGCATTTTTTTGTTCCTCTAACAATGTATCTAATTTATCTAAGACCTCTTTAGAAGCATTGTTTTTATATTGTGATTCTTCTTGTTTTAATTTCAATTCTTTAGACTTAATTGCTTTATCATAGATAACACCATAAACGGTTGCAATGTCCTTTATGTTTGTAAATGCATCTGGTTTTGACAATTTTTCAACAAGAACTTTTAATGACAAATCAATTATTTCTCTTTGTTGATTTCCAATTGTATCTAGATATTCCAAAATATCTTTGGTGTTTTCTTCTTTTTTATGTTCTGCCTTTTCTTGCAAATCTTTGTCGTAATCACTATCTATTAACCTTTTTACTGTAGAAGCATGAACATGATTCATTCTAGCAGTTTCACTAAAGTTAGTATTATTTATATAATCTGCTATTATTTTCTTTTTCTGTTTATCAGTTAGCTTTACTCTAGACACATTAACCAACTCACTAGATTCTTTTTATTTCCAAAATGCATTTGTCGATTAATAGAAACTTTTTTCTTTTCCTTAAAGTTAACTGTATAGCTTTTTGAAATTCTATCTTCTTGACCTTTAGTAACTTCTACAACTGATATATCATATTTTTTAGATAATATCATGAGTTGTATTCTGATATATTTATCTAAATTCATAATATACCACCTCTCATTTTTTATTTTTTATTTTCTACTATTTCAACAAAAGCAACATGATGCCTATTATCTCCTAATAAAACTTTCAATCTATTTTCTGTTACTTGAAATATCTTTCCTTTTTTTGGAATCATGTTTAACTGCTCATCTTTGATATTTAATTTTTCATAAGTATCTAGTGCTTTTACTTTTATCATTGTCTACCTCTCTTTCATAATTGGTTGCAGGAGATGGAATCGAACCATCATCATCAACTAACGAAATTGATAAGTTACCATTACTCTATCCTGCCATTTTGGCACTCTCATCAAGAATCGAACTCAAATATACGGTTTTGGAGACCGTTGTTCTACCATTGAACTATAGGAGCAAAATAAAAGACACTCTTTCGAATGTCTTAATCTCTATATCTAAGTAAATTTTGATTTTCAATAATATCTGTCATATATTCTTCTTTAATTTCGTTTTTCTTTTTATATGCTATATCATAATAACAATTTTTGAATACTACTTTTCTGCTTTTTAGTAGATCAATTAATCTATTTATTCTTATATAGCCATCAGAAGAGAAACAAATCTCTTTAGAAAATAACAAGGCTACAAAATATGATGATATCAAAAATAAAGGCTCATCAGAATATTGCCTAACTGCATATAAATTATATTCTGATATTTTATTTATATAAATATGGTTTTCAATTAAAAATTTTTGATTGCCAACTTTTAAAGTAAATTCATTAAAATATTTAGACATTTCTAGTACCTCTTATTTCTGCAACGATTATATCACATAAATAAGTAATATTCAATTAACATATCAATTGATACTGCACCGATAATATAAATGTAATCACTTTAACCTATCAAAAATAAGCTTTCCACAAACTCATAATGACTTATATGTCCCTCGTAATAGGTTTTATACTTCACAATGCATTATATAAGCATATTATCGGAACACTATCAACTGATAGTGTTATAAAAGAATAAAAAGGGGTAAAATGAAACAATTAATTTTTATTTATAATTATTTCATTTTACACATTATAACATATATAAAATCAATATGAAATCAACCTGATTTCTAAACGAATCAACCTATTTTCTTAATTTCTTCGATTTTGTCAAGTGGTATTAAGTAATATGACAGGCTTCTTATAAGTCTATTTTTATTATAATGGACTGACTGTGTTGAAATATTAAAATATTCTGCCAATTCTTCGATTGTTTTATTTGAAAAGAAAAATAAAGGGATTATTTCATAATATTTATCTGCTTGTATTTCTTTTAAACAATTATCTATAAAATTAAGTTCTGCTTTGGCTTTTATAACTAATTGACGTATTTCGTTTATTCTATTATTTAAAGTTTCGTCACTATAATAATATAATTGATCTTTTTCTCTTAATACAACTCTGTTAGGTTTTGAAATTTCTTGTTTTATATCATTCTTTTCTTCTTCTAATTCCTTTTGTTGCTTTTCCAAATTTTCTATCGATTTTTTAATTTTGTTATATCCTACTAATATTGCAACCGTTTTTTGAAACGTATTTTTATTATAAGTATTCATAATCAAACACCTACCTTAAAAAACTTGTTATATGATTCTTCTAAATCCTTTGGCATTGGAACTTGTTTTATATGTCCTAAATCTGTTTCAACTTTTGTAATATATCCTTCTTGATCTGGTTTATATCCTATTTTACTAAAGCACTCTTTGTATTTATGCTTTTCATGTTCACATAAATAATAATCTTTATATTCTTTTATTACTTTAAATTTATCCAATATCTACACCTACTTTCTAATTCAACCATTCCCCCTGATTAAATTAAAGTTCTAGTTCTGCAAGCGTATATTCTTTGTTAGGTTTCATATTTTTGTACATAGTTCCTTTTTCAAAAGGTGGAAATCCATGTAAACGTTTAGATTTAAATATATAATTTATATAGAGTCTTTCTTCGTTGCCATTAATATCTCTTTTTTCTATACTTATTACATCCATTTTTACACTTTTTATAAAATGTCTTAACCATTCTTTTTCTTTGGCATCTAGTATGTCTTCTCTAATCTGTATAGCTTCAAGTAAGTTCATATTGCTATGAATAACTTTCATGTTATTATCACAAAATTTAATAGAGCCTAAATTGCAACCTAATGATTTGTCATAATATATTCTTCTATTATTTTTATACATTTTCATTTGTTGTATTTTACTGTAATTACCATTTTTTATTTCATTTAATAGATCTATAACTTCAATCGTTTTTACTGTTTTCATATTCTTTCACCTTTTCCTTTCTATCTCTCAACTTCATATCTAACAAAATCAACCCCAACAAAGCAATTTCTGTTTGTTCAGTAAATATTGCTATTACTGTCATTGTAAATAGTAATATAATAAGCACATCATATAGTATTTTTAGTATTGTTTTATTCATTTATCATCATCTACTTTCTTTACCAAACCATCAAAATTTTTATTTCTTATATCACGGTCATTAAATGATACTGTCACACATGTTTCATTTTTTAAATGAACGTTTATCCAATATTGAGACATATGATTATCCAATTTTTCTATAAATACAATTTCATCTTTTTTAAATATTTTATCGCCTATTTTTAACACTTTTTCACTTCCTTTCCTCAAGAAGTATGCTCAAGATAACATAATATAATGTTAAAAATATAGCCACTGCTCCCACTATAAAAATCATTATTGGATAAACCCAAAATAGAATTAATATTAGAGAAGTTGATATAACAATCCCTAATGTTATGAGAAAAGCTTTTATGCGTTTATCTAATTTCTTCACTTTTTCACTTCCTCTACACTTAAAATCTTCAAAACATAATATAGCTTGTCCTTTTCGGCTCCCCACTCAAGTTTTCCATAATTGATATTTATTGAAACCATGCATTTTATAGAAGGACTATTACTTGAATAACCATTTCTAAATATTACAGTTCTATCTAAATAACTGTTTTTCTTTCTTAATTGTTCTTGTAATCTTTCTATATCAAAATCAATATCGGTCTTTAAAAGTCTTTTAGTCCAGTATGGTTTTATTTCTCGATATTCTTCTTTCTTCTCACCAGATAGAATCATATCAAACCATTTCTTTTTAATTGGTAGTGTTAGCATAGTTACCACCCTAAAAATATTAAGTCATATTCTTCAAAATCAATTGTTTTATATAAGTGTACTAATTCAAAAATCAAATGTTCATATAACCAACTTTGACATATACTTTCTTTTTCCAAATTAATAACCATATCTTTTTTCCAATAATAGTCATAATCATATATATGAGCAGCATATATATCAACTTTGTCCTTATCTGTTTTAGCATTATCAACTTGTTCTTTTAAATTTTCATACATCTTTTTAATTTTATTAGTATAGATCTCAATAGCTACTTTTAAAGCATTTTTTCCAACTAAATATGGTGCATAATCACTAAAATACTCTTGTACTTCATCATTAGTAAAAAGTTGGTTTCCAGTTGCTTCAATTCTTGCAATTGTGTTGTCCCAATATAATTTTCCAAATTCAAATATTGTTTCATAATCACCCAATAAATCATCAATATCAACATAACAGTCTTCATCTTTGTTTCTATATTTGGATTTAATCTCTTCTAATGTTAAGTTTCTGATGTTATTAACATTCTTCTTTTTTATTTTATATAAATAATTTCTATATCCCATGTTATTTATTCTCCTCTTCTAAAATTTCTAAAACATATTTGTTTATTATTGCCACTTCTTAACGACAAGCATTTAATATCTAAAAGGAGTGATGTCTATGTTCTGTATTTTATATCTTTTCTTATTCATTCTATTTGTTCCGATCATTATAGTAATGCTTCCTTTTATTTTCATATTTTGTCTATTGTCGTTTATTTTCGGTAACGGATGCAGTTGTAGAAGATTTTAATCTTCTGCTTTTTTTAAGATATTTAAATAATTAATTTTATTGATTTTCGTTTTCCAATTCATTAAGTTGCAATTGTAACTGTTCTATCATATCGCAACAATGATAATAATCTTCATCACATAATAATGGCAATTGATCTTCGTAAGCCTTTATTCTCCATTTAAGTATTAATATTTGTTCTTGTCTATTCACCAGTACCACCTCTTTTGTTCAAAATTGCTAATATTACTTTTGCTCTACAACCAAATTCACCTTGTTCACCTACTGCAAAATAAGAAGTGAATCTATCTTTATCTGTATAACCTGTTGTTATCATTTGATTGATTACATCTTTTATCTCATCAAGCACATCATTTGCTTGTTTCAATTGTTGTTTTGCTCCTTTTAGATTTACTAGCTTTTCAATTATTTCATCATAAGTTGCACTTTCTTCATCTTCTATTTCTAAATATTTGGCTATTGTATTAACAAATCCATTTAATTCATGTTTTTTATCTTCTAATTGTGATTTTAGTTGTTGGTTTTCTTGTATAAGAAATGTTATTGCTTCAACATCGTTTTTATCAAATCCAAAACCACATCTTCTTAATAAGTTATTCAATTGTTCTAATACTTCTTCTTCACTCATACCTATTCTCCTTTTATTTCTTTAATTTTAGAAAACATATTTAATATAAATGGATTTTGTAACATTTTTGGATTGCTTTCAATGTATTTAATAAATTCATTGTGCATTGTGCATTTCATTTATCTTATCTAACTTTTCTTGTAGTTGGTGGTTTTCTTTTAATAAATCATTATAATTTGGTATTTTATTTAACCTGAATACTGCTTTTCGCAGATCATCCACATTAATTGAGTAATATGAACTGATTGGATTTTTATCTATAACACTTGGAATTTCTTCTACTAATTTTGCAAACTCTTCTTCACTCATACTTACCACTTTTTATCCTTTCTAAAATATCTTCATATGCTTCTATTTTTGGATTAAGTAATCCATAATCGCCATTAATTTGGCTAAATTGCATTTCGTAACCAGTTATTTTATTTTCTAAATACTTAATAAGATTGTCTTTATCTCGCTTATAAACTTTTTCTTTTGCAAGTTCATAATCACTTTTTAATACATGATATTTAATATCATTATCTATTAAATATTCAAGTAAATATTTTAACTGTTTATCGTTAGTTTCATCGAATTCTAAAATAAAACTTGTTTCTTTTGTCATAATTACACCTCTATTCTTTGGAATTCTCTTTTTTATCTAATAGCTTATCAATTAAATTTTTCAAATAATTGTTTTCACTGTTCAAATAAGTATTTAATTCTTTTAAACGAGTATTTTCTAATCTTAAGGCTTCATTATCTCGAATTAACGTTTCTAGTTTCTCATCTATCATCTTTCAATTCCTCATCCGAAATTATCAAATTGGCTTTTAGTAAGTCTTTTATGAATTTCTTTTTTAATTTTGGTCTTGGATAAAAATTCAAATCATAATATATTTTAGCTTTATCTGTATAATCTACAGATATTTTTCCTTTGCTACTACCTCTAAAAAATATCATTATTTCTAAATCAGGGAAAAACACTCTTTCAATTATTTTTGAATAATATCCCCAATGATAATGTTCTTCTTCTGTTCCACCTAATCTCTTATATCCATACTTTTCCAACTCTTTCATATCCTTTTTAGGATTGAATATTAGTTTACTCATGCGACACCTCTTTTTTTCTCTTTAATGTTGGCAACACTTTTGTCAAATCTTTCTCATTAATTCCGTTTTTATTAAAACAATGATTTTTTAACAATATTAAATCATTCAATAAATTATCTTTTAATTCTTCATCTTCTATTTTTTTTAAAGTTTCATTTAACGATTCAAATATCCATGCCACATATGATTTTGTGATACTTGATTCACCTTCTAATTCTCTCCATGTCATAACTCACTCTCCAATCTTATAACTTTCTTTTTCAAAGTGTTCATGTGTTAGAATTTGTATTGTTCCTAATTCAAAGGCTTCTTTAAAATTTTCAAAATTGATACACCAAGTCAAGCCATCAACACCAATTTCTTTTCTTTCTAAATTGATATTTGTTATGCCTCTAATTCCTAAAATTGGATGTTTAATGACGTCATCTTCTTTAATCAAATCCATTATGTCGTAACTTGCTTTTTTTATTTCGTAATCTGAAACATATATTTCTAATTTATTTAATAAATACTTTAATCCGACATCATAAAAGTCATCCTTTCGTGTAATCTTATCAATATAACCATCATTTGTTCTTACATACATCCCAACTTCTATTTTCATTTTATCCATCCTAATTCTTCTATTTGTTTACAAACAGCATATACATCTTTTTGAATTTCCTCTGTTGTCCATTTCTTCCCACCATTACGAAATTCTTTCGGAATCATTTCTTCATATCCAGCATAATCATCATAATGATCATAATCCCATCCAATAAACCATCCTTTTAATTCGTTAGTTTCGCTAATAAATAATCTATCATTTGAATAAGTTAATCCACCATGAACGACAATATTTATCTCATCATAATCTTTCCCATACCATGAATGACTAAAAGGTATTTCTACATATGCTGTCGGATGTGTTCCTAAATTTAAAATATAGTAATTATAATTACAACACGTTCCAGCATCTAGTAATTCATTTTTTCTACCTGCACTATAAATCATCTGTTTTGCTTCCATTTTTATTCTCCTTTTCTAAATCCATAAAATTTTATTTTGTAAATTTGGTATGTTATAACATATCCAACAACATGCTTTGTTGAATCCAGTTGTACAACCTATGAATGTAATTCGTTTCTTAAAAATAAGAATCGATAACTTATCAGCATATTTTTCATACATATCTGCTCGAGTTGGTGTTTCTAAAGTAGATAGTGGTAAAAGTAAACAGAATGATTTAATTAATCCCTTATCAACCAATTCGAACGTTCTTTTGATAATATCGTTCTGTTGGCCAAATGGTGGGTTACTAATAAGCAAATCACAGTCTTTAGGTGGTAAAGTAGTGAAGAAATCATTGCCCAAGTCATCAAATATATGAGTTGCTTTATATTTAAGATTCAACTCATCTGCTTTCAATTTAAAATGTGAATCATAGTTATTGAACGGAAACCAAATATTTTTGAATGAATGTATATCAATCAAATCGTAAATATTTTCTACAACCCATCTTGGTGTTGCTACATGATCTTTATTAATGATTTTATCTATTTCGTATTGTTGCAAGCTAGTCATTTTCTTCATCTCTTAATAGTTTTTCTAGTATCGCTTCTAAAACATTTACTACAATACTGTTTCCAGCCTGCTTGTATAGCTGAGTATTTGAGTTAACTCTTTCGGCTTTCTCAAAGTCTTCATCTTGAAAACCCATTAATCTCCAACATTCATTTGGTGTTAGTTTTCGAATTCGTAAGTTTGCGTGTAATATTGGTACATTACCTCCACCATTACCCATACCAGGTAATTTTTCTATTACTCTCTTAACTTCTATACATGGTTGTCTATAACCACCTTGCATATCAGTAAGAGTTGGTGATAATCCATCTTGATCATAAACACTTCCACCTTGATGACTTTTGTTTTCCTTATCAAATATTCCATATAATCTTGTAACATCAACTTTCGGTCCTTCACCTTTATTTGTTGTTAAAGTCGGTGCAACATCTCCATTGTGAACTTTTCCGTTCATTCCTTTACCACTTGGATTGCAATTATTATTTTTATTAAATTTTAGATTTTGAATTAATTTTTCATTTAAATAATATTTTTTATCAACTTCATCTTCTAGCATATCTTTAAGGCTTAATTTAAGTTTTTGTTTAGCTGGAAATTCAAACCTGACACCGTTTAAAATACTAATAGTAAATACTCTCTCACGATTTTGTGGTATTCCATAATCTTTAGCATTTAATACTTGATAATAATTAACATATCCTAAACATTCCATTTTTGCTAAATAAGTGTCAAAATTATGTTTATGTTTCTTGCTCAATATATTTTTGACATTTTCCCATATTACATATTTAGGTTTTAATTTTTCAACAATTCTTAATGTTTCATACATTAATGAACTTCGTGTTCCACTGTCTTTATCTCCACCAGCTTGTTTTCCAGCAAGAGAGAAATCTTGACAAGGTGATCCATGCATAATCAAATCTACTTCTATATTTTTATCCCATTTGGTTATATCTTGTGGTTCAAAATTAGTTCCATAAATTGCATTGTATGATTTAACTGCATATTTATCTATTTCTACATAATCTACTATTTCAAAATCAATATTTAAATTTCTTAATGCATTAGTACAAGCACCAATTCCACCGAATAATTCTAATACTTTCATTTCTAATCTTCTACTTTTACCCTTTCTAATCGATATCTATCTTTTTTTAAAACATTAAGACATATATCATGATTTATAACTTTTTTTATTTGTACCAAAGAACTCTGCACACGTTACTGCATTTTTAAATACTGCAATTGGCAAGTCATAATTTAATGTGTCATAGACTATAATTGGAAACTCTTGCCCTTTTTCTGAACATGGATCACTATTGAATATTGCATATAGTAGTTCTTTAAAGTTTTCTATCATATTTATCTCTATCTAGTCATATATAGACATTTGCCCATCTATAACATTATTTGCTAAGATAGTTTTAATATTTATTGAAACTTCTAATGCCTCAAGTAATTTTATTAATTCTTTAGAATCTATTTCTTCATGATTTTCTAGTCGTGCCCTTAGCCAATTTGTAAGTGTAATGTAATTTGTTGCTTCTGTTCTCGTTCTTTCTGATTCATACATCGTAATATCATCTCCTTATTTTACAAATTCCTCTGGAATCAAATCATTTTCAAATAAAACTCTTCTTAATGACTTATTTTCTGTTTTTTGAATATCTAGTTTTCGCTTCAATTCTTCACATTCATTGCACTTCATAAAACCTATTACAAGCATAATTAGCATTAATGTTATTCTTATTATTTCTATCATGTTAGACCTCCTATTCTTCTATCAGTTGTTTTATCTTTCTACAAACATCCCAATAATAATATTTTTTATTGGTGTTTTCTCATTTTTGTATTTAAATTCGTAGTGCATTAAGTCTATATTTACTATTAACAATTGCTCTAATGACATATTAAAAATTAACTTTCTTATCTAAATACGTAATTCCAACAGCATATGCACTCCAAATATCTGCTTTAAATCCATAAAACCATCCAGGGTTTTTCTTTGTTCCTACTTCTCCAAATCGGTCTATTAGAGCTTGTCTAATATTTGAATCTTTTGCCTTCATAGAATTACATAAATTTATTTTTTCTTCTTTTCGATAAATGTAAGAATATTTTGGATTCACATAGTTTACAAACTCTTCTATAAATCTGCCTATCCAAACACAAGTTTCAAATACTTCTTTGCCAACTGGCATACCATAACTTGCTACCATTTCTATTGCTAAAACTTCTGTATCACAAAATTTTGAATTAATATTATCCAGTAATTGATTATTACCTATCTTTGCAAATTCAATTGGTTTATAAGTGTTTTTGTCAATGATGCAATAGGCACTTTCTATATTACCTGGATCAATTGCTAAAATCATAAATAATTCCTCCCGTATCTTTCTCTAAAGTCATCCGTAGTTTTTTGGTAATATTCGCACCATGTTTTCTCGGCTAGTTCTTTTAACCATAGCCATTCTTTTGGTGCTAAATGTACTGACTGTTTACCCGTTCTGTGTTGTTCAGATGTAATAAACACAACAAGACCATCCTCAATAGATTTATCTCGATTTCCTGTTCTACCCTCAAAAATTTCGTGTCTTTCACTTCCAATAAATCGTTTGGTACTATAAATTTCATTTTCTGGCATTATACAAAATTCTTCTTTTCTCATGTTATGCCTCTAATTGATTGTCTCTTTCTATTTCTTCTGGACTTCTAGTTTCAATACCTTGTCTACGACATTCATCACATAGTCCTTCTAGCAATATCGCAAATTCATCAGTTTTTAATTCGTGACTTGGAGTATAAACGTGATAAATGTCAAATACTTCGCCTGTTTCTCTACACACCATTGATTTTTTCTCACAGTATTCAATTCCACGAATTTCAGTTCCTGATGGTACTTCAATTTCATATCTAGGACTATAAAATTTCAACAATTGAAAATGTAATTCTTCAATTCCAATTTTCATTTTTAAAGATAATTCGCTTAATAAAGTCCAATATTTAGCATTTTGTTTTCTATTTCTTTTTTCTTTGTATTTTTTAATTTGAAAGAGTTGTTGTTTATCTTGTTCGTAAAGCCATTTGATAAGTTTATAAGCATTCCCTACCATGTATTACTCTAAAAAGTTATCATCGATAGCAACACTATCTCCAAAATCTGCAAATGGATCTTCTGTTATGTAATCATTTCTTTGACTATGCAAATCTATATCTTGATTTTCTCTTGCTTTTTTGCTTTCTAAATATCCAATTCTATCTACTGATACATAAACTACATATTTTTTGTTTCCCTCTTGGTCTTGATAAGATTCTTTTCGTAAACTTCCTTCAACAGAAATAAGTGAGCCTTTATCTTGATAATTTGCTAGATTTTCAGCTTGGCCTCTCCAAACACGACAATCAATAAAATCTGTTTCTTGCTCTTTGTCTTTTTGTTTTGGTCTATTTACTGCAATTGTGAAACTTGAAAATGGTATATTTGAATTTGTATATCTTAATTCTGGTTTCGCAGTAAGTCTTCCAACTAATTCAATTCGATTCATAAAATCACCTCTCTTTGTGCATATGTAAATATTCAAAACATGAGTTTTCATTTGCGTTATCTGCTATGAACTGATCGCACTGTTCTTTACTTAAATGCGTTTCTTTTACTCGAATTTCATATGCGTATTCGTTATTTAAATTTTTTTGACTTATTTTTTCTTCTAGTTCACTTTCAACATAGTTTGCTTCTACTAAATACAAATCATAATTTCTAGCTTCAATACCTTCTAAAGTTTTAGTATCGGTTATGTATAATATTTTTTTATCTTTCAAATAAATTCTATAGCCTTGATTTTCAACATCATGATATGCTTTGATTGGAATCAGATGAAATAATCCATAATCATATTTTTGACCAAATTCAACAACATCAATTTGCTTTTTAGATACGCCACAAGTGATTAATTCAGATACTAACCAATTGCCACACACCCATCTAATTGTAGGTCGTTCAAATGCTAATTTTTTAATTGTAGCCTTATTAAAATGGTCTGAATGAATGTGTGTCAGAAGTACTACTTTTATATTTTTGTAGTACTCCTTTATTTTTTTAAACGACACACCTAAATCGATACAAATGTAATCTTCTAGAATGACACAGTTACCATCGCTACCAGTGTTAATAATTTCGTAATTTATCATTTGACTTCATCAAAACTTATTTTTTCGGCTTTTGTTGGTTCTGTATTTGATTCTTCTGCTTGTTCAATAATAACTTCTTGATTATCAACATATTCTTTGCCATCATCATGGATAACTGCCATATCATTTTCAATTGCATTTTGCATATCCATATCATCAATACTCATAATTCCCCATTTAGAGATTAATTGTCTTAACATTGTTTTATATGCCATACCATCAAAGTCTTTTTCCCAGAAAGTATATCCTTTTTTAGCTTGATAACCTTTTGAATATTTAAGAGCATGAGCTTCCATTTTTTCTTTTGACCAATACATTGCTTTACGATAACCATTTGTATGCTCAAACATTGCATAATATCCAATTGTTTTAGCTTTTTCTCTCTCGAGTTCATCTTGAATTAAATTTACCTCAATTTCTTCATTCAAAGGATCATACTTAATAAGTTCTCCTTCTTTAATGGCCAATACATTAATTTTTTTATATTTTCCAGAGCGAATGGCCAATTGAATATATCCTTTGTAACCTAGTTGAAATTGGGCTTCTGTAACACCCTTTTTTGTGTTTTTAAATGGTACCAAATAGTAATGTCCTAATTGAGGACTTGGACTTAAATTCAATGTTTCTCCTAAAAGCGCTGCATTGAAAATTGATGTATGTTCGCACTCTTTTAATGCTTCATTGTTATTTACAGCACTAATGATAGCTGTTATAAAACGTTGTCCTTTTTGACCACCAATAATTTCATTCACTTTTTTTTGAACTGTACTGTTTGTCATAAACAAATTAAATGACATTTTATTTCCTTTTTGTACTTGATTATTTTGATTCATATCTAATTCCCTCTTCTTCTAAAAATTTCTTTAATTTTGATAGTTTTTCTTTTGTTGTTACAACTACAAATTCAAGTTCGTATTCTTTTTCTTCTACAACAGGTGCTTGTAAAATTTCTTCTACTTTTTGTACTACTACCTGTTCTTTTTCTTGAATTTCACTCACAACTTGTTCTGTTTGCTTTATTTGTTCAAGTGCAGTATGTCTATCGTTAACTTCTTTAATTGTTCTAGATAAATCTTTATGTTTTAAATATTCAACTAAAATTTCTTCGCTATTAGACATTGTTTTGATCGTCTCAATATCTTTGCAAACTAGTTCAACTTTATTGATTACTTCTTCTTTTACCTTTTTAGTTAGTTCTTTTTTGTCAGTTAATAGTCCTAAAACTATGTTGATATTTAATTCTTCGAAAGTTAAATATGTTTTATCTAAATTCTTTGAGAGTCTGTATTCATTGAAAAATTCAATTAGCTTTTGTCGACATTCATTTTTGATTTCAGATTCAACACTGTCAATTTTATTTTTCAGAGTTATATCTGCGTTTCTATAGCTATCAGACACATATTGTTTATATAATTCTTCAAAATCGTTGTAAGGTTTCATAATACTGTTTTTAACAGTCTTACGTTGTTCTTCTAATTCTTTAAACTCCTTAGAAAGATCTGTTCGAATCTGTTTTACAGACTTAACTGTTTCTTCTGTACAAACTAATGCGTTTGCATTTTCTACTTTTTGATTAATTTCTTCACTTAATGATTTTAAATTTTCTTCAATAATTGGTAATTGTTTTATAGTAATTAAATCATTCATTTTTATTCTCCTATCCCATATTCGAAAAACATTTGTTCTTGTTCTTCACGCCTATTTTGTATTTGCTTATTAGCTCTTAATTCTGAATGTTTTTCTTGTACTTTTCTTCTAACTCGTGTAATACTTTCGAAACTTGGTAAACCTAGTTGTTTGTGTCCTAGCATTACACAGTAGAAAGTTTGTGTATCGTTTATCTTTCCTAACTTTTGATAAACAGATGTTACTAAAATGAAATCATCACTTCTTGCCGATGGATCCTTTGTTAAAATATCTTTGACTGTTGATTCAAGAAGTTTTATTTTCATGTTCGGCCAATTTTCTTTTTAAAGATTTGCATCGACTTAAATATATTTTTTTAAGATTGATTTCATTTTTTAGTTGATTTTTTAAATTTTCAATTTCTTTGTGGAGATTATTAATTTCAATACATTGTTGATTGTACTGATCATCCTCTTTTTGATGTTCTTCCTCGATAGCTTTTTTGTTTTTTATCCAGTAAAACATCGATACGGCTTTATTTTTCATCTAGCAAAATTCCTTCCCCTAATTTTTTCAATTCTTCTATTAGTGCTTTATGTTCTATTAATTTTTGCTTTAAGTCTTGATTTTCTTGTTTCAAATTTTCATTTTCAATTTCTAATTGTTTGATTCGATTATCACGTTCTTCTGTATCCTCACAATATCTTTCATAAGATACATAATCACAATTGCCTGTTTCCTGTTCGTAATGCATATCATTCTCCTTCCAACCAATCGTAATCAAATAAATCTACTTGTGAAATTGGTTCTCTTTCTTCTAACAATTCTTGTGTTAGTTGGTCCAATTGTTCCTGTTTTTTCTTTCTTGGAACTAAATAATCTTTTTCAATTGTGTATTTGCTAGGTGCTTTTTTGCCAGTTCCAATTGTTCGCTTTTCGATTTTGATAACTTTATGTTCTTCTAATTCTTTTAAATATTCACGTACTTTATTTCTACAAATATTTAATTCTTTTGAAATTTGATATTCGGATGGATAACATATTCCATTTTTGGAACAAGAAATCAAGTAACAAGCAATACGAAATGCTTTCTCGTGAATGTCTAAAGTAATTAATTTATTTTTGATTTGTGTAAATTTATCATCCACTTGTTCCATCCTTTCTTTTTTGTAAAAATACGTAGTATTTTTATTTTTATGGTTAATAGTATGGTTAATAGTATTTTTAATCTATATATAGGTAGTTCAGTTTATGAACTACTAAATTCTCAAAAATGAACTACTAAATTCTCAAAAATGAACTACTAACCTATTTAATAGTTCAGTTTATGAACTACTAACTATACCTAATGGTTCAGTAACTGAACTACTGATTTGTTGATTTTAAATGCCAATTTGACTTTTCTACACATTTTTGATAGAATGTAATAGAAAAAGTTATTTTTCAAAATGTTGAATGACCTGGTCGCTAAACTGTTGGTCATTTTTCTTTTGTTCTAAACTAGCATTCAAATATGTAAATCCTAATACAAATATAATGAATCCAATCATGACTTTACTTTGTAGAATTTCTTTCACAATCTCATCTCCTTTCTAAAAAAATCTGTATTAACTAAATATTGGCGTTTGCTTTCTTCATCCCAGTTCATAGGTTCAGATGGATCAAAAATCTTTTTTTCTTTCATCTTTTTGCACATTGTTTTGGCAATGTTAGTTGCTTTACCTATACCAACCCCTGTAATTTCTTTAATATCTCTAGGTGTTAAATATAATTGATTAAAAATTTCTTCTCTTGTTTTAATTTTCTTTATTTTTTTTGTCATGAAAGTCCCCCTTTCTTTAATTTAATTGGTGTCGTGATTTCTGTTCAGGCACTTAACGAAGACTAGATTTTAATAGATTATAGAAAGGTTATTTTTGAATAAAAAGGTGTGAGGTTTTAAGTAATTACTAGTAAACATGTTTGAAATTTGTTTTTATTCTAGCCTTCATTAAGTGTCTGAACTTTTTGTATATAGCACTCTTTCTGTTATAATGGTTGCAGAAAGGAGTATATTTAATTTGAATAAATTTTCTAAAAAAGTTTTAAAATATTTAAACAAACAGTTTCCTAAAAAATATTCTGATGCTGAACTAATTGATAAATTTAAAATCGATACCAACATCAGTTGTGAAGTATTTGATGAATTAATTTCTCAAAAACTTGTAGATGAAGCTCTATATTATGAAACTAATGAGAAATGTCGTACTTCTAAATCTTGCTTCAGCTCCAATTTAAAAGGTTTAGAATACTTTAAAAATAATCATATTGATAATCTTAAATTGATTTTTAATAGCATCATCTGTCCTATTATTGTCTCTGTTATCACTACATTAATAACAATATGGCTATCAAAAATATTTGAAGCAAAATAATTAGGATTCCAAAGGTTGTAGTTATTGTCTGTAACTTCCAAATTTCACACAATACTATGCCTTTTTCTGTAACTTGATATTGTTTTTCTTCCATATTTTCATCTCCTATTCTTGTTTTCCTTTTTTGTTGCGCATATATTCACACTATGTGGAATTGGATTGTAAATAAAAAGCATTGATAGTACAACCAAATATTTTCGCTAACTTATAAAGCATTGTTGCCTTTATACATTGAGCATCTTCTTCGTATGAAATATATGTTTTCGTTGAAATTCCTAATTTTTCTGCTGTATTTTCTTGAGTTAAATTTGCTCTGTTTCTTTCAGCTCTAATATTATTTGCAATAACTTTTCCATCAATAATATCTTTTTCCATTTTTTATCCCTCCTAACTTATTCACATTATAACTCCACATTTTGTGAATGTCAATATTAATATTCACATTTTGTGAAATTTTTTTCTTGAAAAATGAAGAAAGCAATGATATACTTATGTTGGAAGGAGAAAAATACTATGGATAATAATAAAATTTATCTGGCTTCCAACCTAAAATACTTGAGAACTTTAAACGGAAAAACTCAAGAAGAAGTTGCGACTATATGCAATAAAAAAAATACAACAATTAGCAATTGGGAAAAAGGTATAAGAGAACCAGATGCTATAGATTTATCTATTATATCTTCATTCTTCAATGTACCCATTGATGACTTAATGTTAAGAGATTTAAGAATTCAAAATTCCAACGAGCAAAAACAAACTATGAAATTTGGAGATGTCGAAGTCACTCTATCTAAAAATGGAGAAATTACAGATGAAGATATGTTAGAAATACAGCAGTTCTTACTACAGGAAAAAATTAAAAACAAGGAAAACAATAATAATCATTAATTTGGTTAAAACTCGCTAGTACAGGAGTTTTAATATATATGTGCTAGCGAGGAGGTGTGATGTATGAAACACTGGCTTGATTTAACTACAGAGGAAAGAAAAGAGCTTCAAAATGAGTTTAATTCTAAAAATAGTATAAATAAATTTTGTATTCTATTTAGAATGATTAGTATTTTGTTTTATGTATTATCGTCCATTGTTTTTGTAATTATTGTAGGACTAATATTAATAAAAAATAACGATATAGGTTATGATGATATGTATGCAGCATATTTTCCTATATTTATGACATTGTTTATTATATTTTTTATAGTAGCAATCATAAATAGCATATTCATTTCTAAACAAAAGAAAAAATTTAAAGAATGGTTAAAGGTTAAAAATATAACTAAATAGAGAAGATTTTTAACAAAATACCCATCTTGTGCACCTAAAAGCCTATCTTGTGCAGGTTCGTACACAAACACTTAAATATGTGCTATCATGTTTCCGAGGTGTTAGATGTATGAATTATGAAGTAAGATATGTAAATTTAAAAAATAAAAATTGGAACTATTTAAAAGTAGTTTATAAAGATAAAATTGTATTATATATTGGAGTTAACAAATGAAAAAAGAGACATTAAGAGAAAAATTGCTAAAAAAATTATGTCATAAAGATTTTGTGAATCTTGATTATTGGGAAGAAAAAGTAAAAAATGCCAATTATTTAAACTATGAATATAACAGAATATATATTAATTGTTATTATAAATTAATCAAAAAAATTCCAATACTAAAAGAAAAAGCAAGACTAAAAGGAATTAGATATCATTCAGACAATCCAATATATGCAGATGTACTTAAAAAAGTTGAAGGGTATAATATATATTTAGAGTTAATAAAATTTCTTAAAAAAATAGGTTATACCGATGAAGCAATTAAAGTATGCAAAGATGCAATTAAGATGGGATTTAAAGGCGAAATCGAAGATATATTAAAACGACTAACAAAATAAAAAGACCTCTACCCTGCCAGGTAAAAGGTCAACACTTATACAGTGTACACAAATAAATCACGACACCAATCATGAAGTTTTTTTGTGTACTCTGATTATACCAAAAATAAACAGTTTAGGCAATAAGAGGAGTGATAAAATGGCAAAAAAATATAGAGGTGTATATTATGATGAAATAGCGAAATCATATTATATCAAACCTCGAATCAAAAATATCGATGGTAGCGAGAAACGGCCAACAATTAGGGGGTTTAAGGGACCAAAGGAAGCTTATGATAAATTACAAAGCTTTGTTATTGAAAAAAAGGAAAGTCCTGATACTATAGATATTACATTATCACAATTGAGAGATAGATATTTAAACTTCATAGAAATCAAATGTGATATTGATACATTTGCAAACAAAAAAAATTTGTTAAGCTATTTTTGTGATATAGATATTACTAAACAGGTTGAAAACAATCCCAATATAAAATTATCAAAAATCGATACAACATATTATTCAAATTGGCAAAGACAAATGATAAAAAAAACATATAAAAAAGGAAATGAAGATAGACCATATTCTTTGCAACAGTTAAATAGGTCACATAATCTTATTTGTGAGATGTTTGATTATGCCGTTAACGAAGGACTATGTAGATTAAATATACCAAAACGCGTTGGCAAATTTGGTACACCAAAAGAAAACAAGTTAAGTAATCAACGCAAAGTTTGGCAAGTAATAGATTTTGATGAATATTTAAGATTACTAGAAGCAAGTAAGGATAATTTAAAATTCAATACATACTTCGATTTATCATTTAGTAGAGGTCCTAGAATGGGAGAAGTAAGAGCTTTTAAAATTAAAGACTATAATCCTCAAAAAAAGCAATTAATGGTTAATCATACAATGTCTAAGTATAATATACTAAAAGAACCTAAAACAGCATCATCTAAAGCCCCTATTGACTTAGATGACTCTTTAAATGAGAAAATTCAAAAACTTATTGAATATTGGAAACAGTTTACTGATTATAGTGATGATTGGTATTTATTTAATGGACCACTGCCAATTAGCGAAGGCTCTTTGAAATATGGCAGAGAAAAGTATTTTAAAATAGCTAATATCAACAAACACTTAAGACTACACGATTTTAGGCACTCATGTGCAACATGGTTATTCTCAATTGGAATTCCTATCGAGGTAATCAGTAAAATATTACGACATGCTAATATAAATGAAACGCTAAAAACATATACGCACTTGTTAGAATCCAACTACACATCATCTTTAGATAAAATCAGTAGTATCAAAATGGGGGTCAATTTGGGGTCAACAGATAAATTAAAAAAAGAAAACCATTGAAATTCAATGGTATTTTTATATTTGGCTGCCCCAGTTCGATTCGAACGAACGCAATGTCGGAGTCAGAGTCCGATGCCTTACCGCTTGGCTATGGGGCAATTTCACAAAACCATTATAACACGTATTATAAATCTTGTGAATGAAATTATCATTATATATGAAAATATTTTTAGCTTTTTTAGCTCTGTTTTTGGAAAAGTTTAAGTATCAATAATTCTGATACAATTACAAAGTCTATTTTGAACTTTCATACAAAAGTAGACTAAATATCAAATTTATTAAATCTTTTTAATACCTTACAATTGATTTTGCATTAGGATATTAATTTTTTATTATCACATATTTATTGATAAAAATCGCAATTTAATTCATGATCATTTATAACTCCTATAGCTTGTAAATAAGAATATATAATAGTTGATCCAACAAATTTCATTCCTCTTTTTTTCAAGTCTTCTGATACTCTATCAGATAATTCAGATGTAGTTTTAAACTGATCGTCCACATTTTTAATCACTTGGTTATCTGAAAAGTTCCATATATAATTTGCAAAACTTCCAAATTCATTTTGAATTTCAATGAATATTTTAGCATTGTTTACTGTTGCGTTTATTTTTAATTTATTTTTAATAATTCCATCATTGTTGTAAAGTTTCTCTATTTTGTTTTGGTCATACTTTGCTATTTTGTTATAATCAAAGTTATCGAATGCTTCTCTAAAATGATTTCTTTTATTTAAAATACACTCCCATGATAAACCTGCTTGGAAAGATTCTAGTACAAGAAATTCAAAGAGATATTCATCATCATGGTTTGGAATTCCCCATTCATGATCATGGTAACTAACATACAGGGGTTTTTTAAGATTTACCCAATTACATCTATTCATAATGTACTTCCTTTCATTGGAATGATATAGTCATCCATCTTAACACCTTCATGTCTTAATAGTTGATATTTTATATCTATTCCTCCTCCATATCCTGTTAAATTCTTATTTGTACCAACAACTCTATGGCATGGGATTATTATTGAAATTGGGTTCCAACCTACAGCACCACCAACTGCTTGACTAGACATTGTTTTACTACCTCTTTTCTTAGCAATGAAATTAGCAATATCTTTATAGCTAACTGTTTTACCATATGGGATTTTAAGCATTTCATCAATAACCTCTTGTCTAAAAGGGGTTATATCATTTCTTTTATATTTAGGAATAAAATCAGGATTTTTACCACTAAAATAAATGTCTAACCATTTAATTGTTTCATCAAATATTTGTAAATCTTTGTCTTCTCCAAATTCTATATATCTATAATAATCCATAGTATTTTTAAAGCATAGTGCTGTTAAATATTCACCATCCGAATTGAGATAGATATCCCCAATAGGTGAATGATACATTTTCAAATACATTTTATACCTCCCATTTATGATGTTTCATATCTACATGTAATTCATTCTTAAATATTACTCCCTCATTTGATAATAGTTCTTTTTGCTCTTTAAAGTTTGGCGCAATCCTACCATTTGTACTAACAACTCTATGACATGGATAATCACCAAAATATTCTGACATAGAAAGTATTTTACCAACTAATCTTGAATTTTTAGGCCTACCTATTAGATAAGCAATTTGTCCATATGTTGCAACGCACCCTACAGGTATTTCATCAACTACTGATAAAACTAAATAAATTAAATCTTCATTTAAAACTTTATCCATTATAAAGTATTTCCTTTTGTGGAAGTAAATAAATTTTCTATATCGACTTTTTCTAGCTCTAGTAATTCATGCTTTCTTTTAATTCCACCAGCATAACCCGTTAAACTTCCATTACTTCCTACAACTCTATGGCATGGAACAATAATAGATATTTGATTATGTCCAACTGCACCACCAACTGCTTGCGCTGACATTCTTTTTAATCCTTTTTTCTTAGCTATAATTTTTGCAATATCACCATAGGTCATAGTCTTACCATAGGGAATAGAATATAGAATTTTCCATATTTCTTTTTGAAAATCTGTTCCAATAAAATGTAATGGTAATTTAAAGTTTGGATTTTCACCATCAAAATAAATATCTAACCACCTCTTTGTATCTTTTAATGTTTGAGTTTCTTTTTCTTCATTATTTTTATCAAGATATAAAGCATAATACTTTTGATCTACAAACCAAAGACCTGTTAAACCTATATCATCAGCTGCGATTGTAATTTCTCCTAGTGGTGATTTATAACTACTTATATATTGCATTGCTATTTCTCCTTTATTAAATCTTTACAGTATATCCATCTTTTATTTTCGATCTAATAATGCCACATTTTTTGATCAGTAATCTACTATTTAGACATCATTTTGATATATTATAATTATAGCACACAAAATGGAGTATATTAAAACTCCAACTAAAAAGTTAGAGTTTCCTATCAATAT
This sequence comes from uncultured Bacilli bacterium, assembly GCA_910576795.1. Lineage (GTDB taxonomy): Bacteria > Bacillota_I > Bacilli_A > RF39 > UBA660 > UBA5026. The sequence goes on along the minus strand of CAJTIX010000002.1, from coordinate 42,290 downwards.
GGTGTTATTGACGTAGTTATCTACAACTTTCTCATTTAAATATCTTTAAATCACCATAATGTATTTGTTGATCTAAGCACAAACATTTTATCTTTTCATCAGGTCTAATTATTTGTTTTTCAATTTCTATAATACTACCTAAAGAAGAAGTATGTAAATAATCCCCAACATTTGTAGATTCATCTTGAGCATTTATTAAATCTTGTATATATTGTTCTCCTGTTAATATATATTCTTTAGTTTTATAACTAAGTAAAGGAGGAGCTATTTCTGCATCACTATGTTCAAAATAACCGTATAAACCTTTGATAATATTTTTATAGCCATCATAATCTAATTTATGAAGTAAAATAGCAAGATAGCAATCATGCGTTAACCTTACCATTAATTCAAGCTTTTTCCATTCTTTTTCTAAAAAAGCTCTATCATTCCATCCATTTTCGGGTCTATAATCATACTTATCTTCATAATCAGCTATTGTATAAGTATAATTTCTAGTAAATTTGTGATAACATATATACATTTTTCTAATATCATCTAAATTATCTGATGGAATACTACACAAAAACTCATAAAAAGCTTCTATTTTAATAGAATTACTATATTGGCCCATACCAATTTTATATTTTCCCATAAATCCCCCTTATATTTTGCCAAATATAGCAAAATTTCCTAGTGATATAAAAGTATCAATTTCATGAATTAGTATTAATTTATATTAAGTTCGAGTAGTTCGGACAGAATCGTCAATGGTGCCCTAAGGAAGGACATTCAACAACTTTTATTTTTATAATTTAAATATTCAAAAAGTACAGGACATATATTTTTTAAATCAACTGTTGTATTCTCTATAGCATATTTAAAAATATCTTTTAATTTACAAGAGTCTTGTATATAGCATAACTTTATTTTGTCATTGCTTATAACATGATTCGAAAAACAATGTAAATTCCATTTATCCATAAAATTTTGTTCTAATAATGAATATTTTTTGGAATAACCCATCAGTTCTAAATGTCGTTTTTTATAATTTCTTGATTTAATTTCATCTATGTCACTATATTTAAAATCTGTATTTTCTTCTAAATCTAATTTTAATAAAATACTTTCATTTAACAATTTATCAAATACTTTAAAGGCTCTTTTTTTATGTATTTTAGTTTTTTTAACAATCCAAAATATCCATCCGCTATAAATTGTGGAAACCACTTTTGCCTTAAAAAATGAGAACCAATAGTGTAAATAAAAGGAACTACTGGCATATAATAATAAATGTTCCTCCTACAATCAAATAATATCAATAAATTATCTAATCCTTCAACAAAAAATACTTTTTTTGTTTTTTCAATATATTTAGCATTTTTACCAATATCAGGTAGCAAACCAATATTTGAAATAGATTCTAAATTATATTTAGAAGTAAAATGAAAATAATTTATTTTAATGTCTTCAAGTGATATATTATATTTTTCAATCTTCATAATACCTCCATTCAACAAAAATATTATACTACATTTCCTATAAAATTTTAATAGTTTAAAACAATTTATTGTTTTCACACGTTCATTGATGATGTCAATGTACAAGTGTATTTACTAAATTGACAAAATAAAACTACTTTCAAGTTTGTTTTGAGAGTAGTTTTTATATTATCTCGAAAAAGTTCGAGCAGATTCTTCTCTGGTGCCCTTCGGGAAGACGTTCAACAACTTTTATTTACAATTATCGTAGTATTCTATTAGGCCTAAATATTTATTATTCCACAATTCTAATTTTCCATTTAGTGAATAAGAGTATATTATCGTTTGCTGTTTTATAGATTCCGTATCTTCTGCTGTATAATCCTCTTTTAATTGCATAACCTTATCATATAAAAATAATGCTGGTCTATTTTCATAATAAGTTGTTTCCACTCTAAAAGTATCAAATTTATTTAAGCTTTTGCAATATTGAATTGTATCGATTAGAACTTTCTTACCATAACCATTTTTTCTATATTCTGGTAAAATAGCAAACCAATCTAGCCATACAGTATCTGGATATTCTCTAAAAACATCTACTCCTGTTATTCCTACTAAATTATTTTTATCATAAACGAGAAAAAAACAATTATCATCTTTTGTATTAGTAGCTTTATCATACAAATCCATATAATCAGGATCAGATGGCCATATATCTTTTTGGATTTTAAATGCTATATCTAGATTTTTTAAATTAAGAATTTCATATCTTAAACCATATAAAGAATTCATATTACACCTCATGTATATTGATAATGTCAATATACAAGTGTGTTTACTAAATTGACATTATCAATTTAATTTATATAAATATTTTACCATAATTTTAAACATATTAAAACCCTAACCACAAAAGTTAGAGTTTCCTATCAATCTGGTGCAGAAGATGGGACTTGAACCCACATGAGATATCTCACAAGCTCCTGAAACTTGCGTGTCTACCAATTCCACCACTTCTGCATTTCTTAATTATTCTACCACGATTTTTATTTTTCCACAATCAAAAAAGGAAACTTTCATTTCCTAATCCTTTATGGTACTACTATTGTTAATCAGCATTGTACTATATAAAATAAGTACATCTTGATTTTCAAATGTCACCAAATTTTCCATGACCTTTGTTGTCATATACCGTAAATCAATTAATGTAATTTTAGAATAAGCTGTTATTAATAAAGGTGCTAAACTACTGCTATAAGAATCTCTAAATATAATCAATTCTTTCCCATTTGTTTGATTTGGATTTGTAATTGTCACCAAAGGGGTAGATCCTGATAAGAACACATCATAAGAATCCATACTACCTAATTTATCAGTATTATATAAAATATCTTCTTTTTCATAATTTTCAACAATTACCTGATTCAATTCCTCATTTTCCAGGTAAACCAAATCATCTGGTTTTAACTGTAAGGCAGATTGACCATAATAAACTCCATAAAATGGGGAATATTTTTTTTCCGTATAAGTCACATCAATTGTAAAATTCATCTTACTTCCTAGACGATTCACTACTTTATCTAGTTTTTCCTGTCGCCAATGTGTATCTGTACGATAATAGTCACTTAACGATAACACATCTCTTAACTCAATATATTCCATATCAGAAAAACCATCCATTACCATTTTATATAAAGCATCATAATCCAAATACAAATAAGTTGAATCTTCCAAATAATAGTTTTTATCAGGAATGATACTATAATATACCTTATTATTTTTCAAATACTGATTTTTTACTTTCATGATCTTTTTGATAAAGTTTTGAATAGAAGTATCATTATTTGGATATTCACTTTTAAAAATCATATTATCTTTTACAAATATCTGATTGTTATCTAATTGCTTCAATACATTAAAAACAACATGTGCTTTTAAAGAACGAAACGAATCCCTTAAAACAAATTGATCCAAAGCGTATTTGTCAAAATCATCCATTGCACCTTTATTTTGAATCTGCTCCCAAGTAATATTGGGAAACTTTTGATAGCTTCTTCTCTCACTCCAAGATACAGTTTTATCAGTCACTAACAAATTCAATAAGAAAAAACCACATATGACTATGATAAAACTAAATGTAATTATTTTTTCTTTCATAAGTCACCTCAAAATCTAAAATATAAAAATGGATTAAAGGATGCATCAATTAAGAATGCGGTACATACAAGTAAAAGTATTACATAGTAGATCGGTTCTAACCATATCATCCATTTATTCTCCTTAATTTTTTGAACAAAATGAGTGAATATTGGAGTTGCAGCTAAAATTGCCAAAATGAGTAACACACCATAGCTTCTCATATAATATAAAGTTTCATGGTTATATAATTCTAAATTACCAAATCCGAATAAATGTGCAATTTCATTTCCTATCATATTCATACCATCACCATTGAATATTACAAAACTAATCAAAACCAAAAGGATGGTATAAATATGTGAAATGACTTTATGGTGTTCTAAAAATGATTTTAAGAAAATCTTTTCTATTAATAAAAGAACAGCAAAATAAAGCCCCCATAGGATAAAATTCCACTCTGCACCATGCCAAAACCCAGTGCAAAACCAAACAATAATAATATTGCGAACCCATTTCCACTTTATAACACGACTTCCTCCTAATGGAATATAGATATAATCCTTTAGCCAACTAGATAAGGAAATATGCCATCTTCTCCAAAAATCTGTAATGGATGAAGCAATCAGTGGATAGTTGAAATTTTCCAAGAAATGAAAACCAAAGAATAGTCCAAGACCAATTGCCATATCTGAATATCCTGAAAAATCAAAGTAAATCTGTAAGGTCGTTGCAATTGCATGTAACCATGTCGATAAAATAGTTGGAGCTGACAATCCTATTAATCGTTTACAAAATTCCCCCAAAAGATTAGCAAGTAATACTTTTTTGGATAATCCAATGATAAAACGGCTTACTCCCTTTGAAAAATTTTCATAAGAATGATTTCGACTCGATAATTCTTTTTCCACTGTTTGATACCTTACGATTGGTCCTGCAACTAATTGTGGAAATAAGGTAACATAGGTTGCAAAAGATAATAGATTTTTACTAGCAGCGACTTTTCCTTTATATACATCTATAATATATCCCACTGTTTGGAATGTAAAAAAACTAATTCCTATTGGCATAATCACATGAATAAGTGGTATGTTGCTACTGAAAATATGATTGAGATTGCGAATCATAAAATTGGTATATTTAAAATAAAATAATAAGCCAAAATTAATGATCAGTGCGAAGATGAGTAGCCATGTGGCTTTTTTTGTATGTATCATTTTTTCGAGTAGTTTCCCTGTATAATAATTGAATACAACTGACAAAATTAAAATCCAAATATAGGTAGGTTCTCCATAAAAATAGAAAAATAGACTAAATGCTAATAAAACAATATTTTTCCCTTTACTGGGTGTTATAAAATAAACAAGTAATAAAATAGGTAAAAAATAGTATAAAAATGTAATACTGGAAAAAAGCAAATGATATTCCTCCTCTTTCAAAAAAAAGTCTTATTTTATAAAGACTTATTTTAAAGCTTGGAATCCCTTTTGTATTCTTTTACCTAAATCATTATTAGTCATAATTACAAGGATTAAATCGCCTTTGCTTTCCACAGCTACATATTCTGCCTCTACGCAAATCCACTTTCTAGGATTTATGCTATCTTTGATTTGTTGTTTTACTTTTTCTACATCTGCACCTTCTTTGGTTCTTAATAAAATAACGGAATAAGCTGTCGCTGTAATCATAGATTCTGATGCAAGTGCTTCTTTAAATTCAATCTCTTTGCTTCCTAAAAAATTTTCTACATTTTCTTCTGTAATTTCAACGTTTTCTACAGCCATTGGAAATTCATCTTCTTTAATGTCCTTGTATACTTTTTTCATTAAATCTGGTAAAGTTCCCTCGATGTTTTTGCTTCCACATCCTGACATTGTAAGACATAACATAAAAATACTTCCTAATACCACTAATTTTTTTAACATATTCATTCTCCTTTACATTTTAGATAGTGTTGATATTCACCATTTTGATAAATTACAATTGCGTCTTTTTGACTTTTAATTTGATAGACAATTCCCCCCAGAATTTGCTCTTTGGTACGTTTTAAATCCTTTTCATGATAATTTCCAACATATTGATAACATTCCCCTTTATATTCCACTGTGTTATAATCTGCAAGTCGCATTATGGATACACCATTCGGCTCGCTAGTTGTTGGATGACTAATCGTAAAGAAAAAGATAGCAACCGCTGCAGTAGTAAGGCAAGTACCAAATATCCAAATTTTTTGAAAACCCCTTTTTTTCTTTGGATGTAAAATATGTGCTAGCATACGTTGTTTTTCGATTTCGGTGGGAAGAATCTGGTCACATGATTTTTTGATTTTTTGATCGATCACGAAAGTTCTCCCCCTATCATTTGTTTTAATCGTTCTCTTCCACGAGAGAGTAGTGTTCTAATAGTTGTATGTTTTTGGTTTAATATTTGTGCGATTTCCTCTGCTCTATAACCCATATAGTAATACATATAAATTACAGTTTTATATTTTTCTGGTAATTGAAGTAAAGCCTCTAAAGTATGATCGACTTTGTCTATATTTCCCATTTCTGTTATCAATTCTATATCTTTATTTCTTCTCCACCAATGTTTTAATTGATTTTTACAATAATTGGATGCGGTACGGATTAGCCATGCTTTTACATGTTCTTCGCTTTGAAAAGCTTTTTTCTCACTTAACAATTGAATAAAGGTTGTCTGTACTGCATCTTCGGTATCGGCTTTATTTTTTAAATACAGAAAACAAATTTGATACACCATATTAACATACTGATTATAAAGACGAGTAATCTCTTTGTCTGCGCACAACAAAGAGCCCTCCATACTCTCCACTCCTCTCATATAGAATACAATTGAATGTATTAAAATGTTGCACTCAATTTCAAAAAATATGAAAAAATCAATCCAAACGACTGATTTTAATTTCTTTTGGTAACTCGTACGGGTTTCGAACCCGTGTATACTGCCTTGAGAGGGCAGCGTGTTAAACCACTTCACCAACGAGTCAATTCATAGTCTTTCAACTACGTATATAGTATAACATATGTATTAGAAAAAACCAATCATTTTTTAGTATTTAAAATTAAAAGAAAAGCCAATAATAAAATTTTTTTCACAATGTTATTATTGTTTTTTAATATTTTAGGGATATAATTTTCAAAAATTTGTAATGATATAGGAATTCGCATTTAACTATCATATTTTTCTGCATATTTTATATGTAGAAAGGAAGTAGATAAAGTGAATTATTTAAATAAAAATTGTTGTAATGATGATCAAAATATATATAAAGCAGCACTTGAAAAAATAAAACACGATCAGGATGCCATAATTAATTCTGGATTTTCTATTATAAATACAATAGGACCTACGGGACCTACTGGTCCTGCAGGTGGAGCAACAGGACCTACTGGAGCTACCGGACCTACTGGAGCTACTGGACCTACTGGAGCTACTGGACCTACTGGAGCTACTGGACCTGCTGGAGCTACTGGAGCTACTGGGGTTACTGGACCTACTGGAGCTACCGGACCTACTGGGGTTACCGGACCTACTGGGGTTACTGGACCTACTGGAGCTACCGGACCTGCTGGACCTACTGGAGCTACCGGACCTACTGGGGTTACCGGACCTACTGGGGTTACTGGACCTACTGGGGCTACTGGGATTACTGGACCTACTGGAGCAACAGGACCTACTGGACCTCGAGGATTAGATGGCACTGATGGCATTACTGGAGCTACTGGACCTACCGGGGCGACTGGGCCTGCTCCAACTTTTGCAATTGGTACAGTAACAACTGGAGCACCTGGTACTGATGCTAGTGTAACTATAAATCCTGTTTAGTATTTATATTACACAATTAAAATACATATAGAAAGGAAGATAATTTATGAATCCATCTAGTTATACACTTGATTTTATTATACCACAAGGGCCTACTGGTCCTATTGGAGCTACCGGACCTACTGGAGCTACTGGACTTGCTGGAGCTACTGGACCTACTGGAGCGACTGGACCTGCTGGAGCTACCGGACCTACTGGAGCTACTGGACCTGCTGGAGCTACCGGACCTACTGGAGCTACTGGACCTGCTGGAGCTACCGGACCTACTGGAGCGACTGGACCTACTGGAGCGACTGGACCTGCTGGAGCTACCGGACCTACTGGAGCTACTGGACTTACTGGGGCTACTGGGCCTGCACCAACTCTCGCAATTGGCACAGTAACAACTGGAGCACCTGGTACTAATGCTAGTGTAACTATAAATCCAGTTTAATACAATTAATTTATAGTTCACAATAAAAATCTATTAATAGAAAGGAAAATACTTTATGAATCCATCTGGTTATACACTTAATTTTGTTATACCGCAAGGACCTACGGGACCTACTGGGGTTACTGGACCTATCGGGGCTACTGGGCCTGCTAACGGACTAAATGCTTATGGTGGAAAATATAATGATAATCCACAAACACTAAATATTGCTATAGGAACGCCAACTCAAATACCACTTGCAAATTCTATGCCAAACCTAAATACAACTTATACACCTGGTAATAGTATTACTATTGCTCAAGCTGGTAACTATGAAATAAACTATTTTAGTAACGTTTCTGCTGCTCTTGGTACAACAATTACTTTAGCAGTAAGAAGTAATGGTACTAATATTCCATCAACAGTTGTCTCAAGAGTTCTATCTGTTGGTGTTGGTTCAATTTACAGTGGTAGCGTAATAGTTGCCCTTCCCGCTGGTGCTGTTATAGATATGGCAATCTCTGCATTACTTGCTGTAGGCGTTACTTTAGGTAATGGTATAAATGCATCTCTTACCGTTAAAAAAATAAATTAATTCTATTGAAAAAACACCTTTTGGTGTTTTTTCATTTTATCCAATCTTGCGCTTTCTACTAGAAATTATATTGGTGATTAATACAAAAACTATGGAAAAACAGAGCAATATACCCATATTAAACAAAATTGGTTTTAATGTTTCCATATCAAATACCTCTACTATTTTTAAACACTCGTTTGTTTTAATGTACCAATAAGATGGTAAGGTATGCGCTATTGTTAAAACAGAACTAGGCAACCATTCCATTGGCACAAAAGAACCACATAGAAAACTACTACCTAAAGCAATCACATTGACAAGTCCACTAATGGCATTCTTATTTTGTAATAAATTACCAATCAAAAAGGCAAATGTTAAGGCGCATAATGTGAATAAAAACGAGTTGATTATATAGAAAAGTCCATGCATACTAAACATAACATCCCCAATTAGGAAAATACTAATCAGAACATAGAAAATCCATAACGCAATCGCGAATAAACTATTAGATAGCAATAAATTGCGGTTCAATTTTGCATAGGGAGTACTGCTGATAATGGTTCGTTTCTTTACTCCATATTCTTTGAAACTAGAAAGAATAAAACAAACAATATAAATACATCCCGCTAAAATGCAATAATTTGTGAAATTATAATATGTAGCAACCTTTTCCAAACGGTTCACATCTAACTTTGATGTTACATTAATTTCTACTTGTTCAGCCAATGTATTTTCTGTTAATTGAATAGTTTCTTCTTCAGAATTTGTTATTTTGAAATAAAAATTGGCTACTCTTAAATACCGATTTAATAACATTTCTGCAAGACTCGCTTGATAATCTCCTGTACTTTTAATATCAATACTTGGATTTTTTCCTTGTAGAAAATCATCTCTAAAATTTTTAGGAATATAAATGATGTAATTGGCATCACGATAAAATATCGCATCATCTTCTGCATATTCACCATCTTTTATGTTTACCTGTTCACTGTTTTTTTCAATATATTGTACTAAGTTTTGTGTAATTCCCTCTTCTTGATCATGATTTACAATTAAAATACTAGGCTTACTCGCTACAAAAGAAGTTCCATTTTCATTGTTTTTTAGACTAAATCCAGCAAAGAAAACTAGAATCACTGTATATAATATTACCGTTCCTTTATATCGATTCAATACTTTTAAAAACGCCTTAAATACTGTCATACTTTTGCCTCCTTAAATAGATAATAGATAATGCAAGCATTAAAAAGGAAAATAAAAGTAAACTGACAATATTATTGTAAAAACGGTCAAACGTATCATAGTAATATAATGCATAAAACCCATCCGTAATCATACTAGCAGGATTGATTTTGTTGATCATAGGAATATTTTTATCAATGATGTATTTCATGGTAATTCCCATCATTCCGGATAAAAAACAACCTAGCATTGTTATGGCAAGTATAACACCTATTTTGGTATTTTCACTTACCTTTAAAATACTCGCAGTCGCAACACCAAGGGAAAGACCCGCAAAACTACCCACAAGAGCAAGCAAAACAACTTGAAATAAATGATTTCCATAATCCACTTTCAAAACAAAAATGGTATAGAAAAATAGTAACGTAATTCCAATCAGTTGCACAAAATAGCTAGCCATTACACTACTGAATACTAGTTTACCTTTGGAAATCGGACTCATTGCCATTCTTTTTCCTTTTTCACTCATATTGGCTAGTACCTGATTGATTGCAGTCATTCCCAAAATACCCCCATAAAGAGCTGCCATGGCAATTAATGTATAAAATTCAATCATGGTATAACTTAAATGAGAACGTGTAATATCTTGAACCTTCGTTTCTGTATTTAACTGTTCGATCATTTCTTGATAAAGATTCTGATACCATGTAGCGTCTATTGGTGTTTGTGAATTGCCAGAAAAATGATCCTCTAAATTTTTTTGAACCCATGCATTATATAATATTTCTTGTTCTTGAATTTCCTCTACTACAGATTTGAAAATTGTTTGATATATTCCACTTTTCTGTACAACAATTTTTGGTGTATCTTCTAATTTTAGATATCCCACAACTTCATCTTTTTTGAGTAACTCTGTAGCTTCATTTTCTTCTTTGACGAAAAAGATATCAAATAATGGATTGGGATTATTTTCATTACTGAGACTAGCGAATGTTTCTTTCCAAATTGGGCTATTTTGGTAACGTTCATTTTCCACAATGGCAATTTCCATCTTATGAAGTTTTTCACTATTTTCAATATCTTGAAATGCCATTTGAAAAAAGGTTCCTAGCAAAATTGGAAAAGCAAATGTCCAAAATATGAGAGCTTTATTTTTAAAGAGAGTAATAAAAGTATACTTAAAATTGTGTAACATTAATCTCTTAATTCCTTTCCAGTCAATTCTAGAAACACATCATTTAATGTTGGTCTTTCTGAATAAATTTTACTATAATGAATTCCCTCTTCTTTCATATAATCAATCAGTGCAATCAAATTATTTTTTCCTTGCTTATAAGTAATGCATAAACTATGGTTTTGATAAGTAGCTTCCTCTACGTTTTCGAGTTTGCGAATTTGTTTGATTTGAGGATCCTCTAATGCGACATCTTCTATTGTCACCTTTTCTTCAATATGGGCTAACGACTTTAGTTCCTCTTTGGTTCCACTTGCGATAATACATCCTTTATCTAAAATTAAAATACGGTCACATAGTATTTCCACTTCTTCCATGTAATGGGTTGTATAAATAATGGTAGCTCCCTCTTTTCTTAAAGTTTCAATACCAGTTAAAATATTATTTCTACTTTGGGGATCCACCGCAACTGTTGGTTCGTCTAAAAAAATGAGTTTGGGTTTATGGGCGATTCCACAAGCAATATTCAGTCTCCTTTTTAAACCACCAGATAATTGTTTGGGATAAAACTTTCGAAATTCTTCTAGTCCTACCAAATGAATGGCATCTTCGATATATGTTTTTCGTATATTTTTATCTTTAATATATAGACCACAAAAATAATCAATATTATCATATACAGTTAACTCTTCAAAAAAAGCAAGTTCTTGGAAAACAACACCAATTTTTCTTTTGATATGATAAGCATTTGGTTGCATTTCTTCTCCAAAGATAGAAATACTTCCTTCATCATATTTGAGTAGGGATAAAATACAATTGATGGTAGTTGTTTTGCCACTTCCATTGGGACCTAATAAGCCCAAAATTTCACCTTCATGTACTTCTAGGGATAGGTGATCTACGGCTTTCAGTTGTTTATAAGTCTTTGTAAGATTTTTGACTTCAATTACATTCATAAATATGCTCCTTTATTTTTTTCAGTATATCATAAATTATTCAAACTACAAAATTTATTGATCTGGGACATTGCTAAGAAATGGTTTATCATATCTGCATATCAAATTTTATAAAAATAGAAGAATAATATTACAAATTAAGAAATTTAAGCATTCGCCTTTTTTCTTTTTCTATGGTAAGGTGTCCCTAGAAAGCGAGGCTGGGCAAATGAAAACATTAGAACTCACTTCAGATGTAGTATTTAAAAGTTTCATGATGAGTGAAGCTACAAATAATTATAAGGCGAGACTTATTCATTTGATTACAGGAATCGATGAGGATCAATTAAAGCAAGCCATTTACGAAAGCAATGAACTGAAAACGTCTAATAAAAAGGATAAAATTTATAAAACTGATATTATTGTCAAAGTAAAAGGAAATATTTTGAATATCGAAATGAATGGACAAAATTACAAGGGATTACAAAATAAAAATACTGGATATTTTAATAAACTACAAGGTGAACAATTTGATCGTGGAGATAGTTATTTGAGTATTCAAAAGGTCATCCAAATCAATATAGATCATTTTCGTAGATTTAATGGCAATCAATTTGTTTATAAATTCATGATGAAAGAAGTCGAAATTGGCGAATTGGAAACAGAAAATCTAGAAAGCTATCATTTAGACTTGTCCTATTTAAAAAAGCGATGTTATAATAAAGAGGATTTAACAGAAATAGAAAAATTATGCTTATTATTTGTGACAGAGGACATTAATTTTTTAAGAGGTGACCCGATTATGGATGACGCAATTGATGAATTAGAAAAAATTAGCAGTGATGAAAAAATCATTGGACTATATGATGCTGAAAAGGTCCAACAAAAAATAGTTAACACTATGATTTTAAGTGCGAAATTGGAGGGTAGGGAGACGACACAAATAGAAATTGCGACATCTCTTATTCAAAGAGGAATTGATTTGGAAACAATTGCAGAAGCGACCAAACTATCGATAGGTGAACTTGAAAAACTAAAAAAAGATATATAAAACATGAATATTCACATTCATATTTCAAAAAAGCCGTCCATAAAAAACGGTTTTTTTTGAATACCTACATCCTCCAAGTTTTATAAATCAAACTATGTTATGAACAAGGTTTAAAATTGTACGGGTAAGATAAATTACTATTCTAAACTACACTGTAAAGTCCAAACTGTTCTGCCATTTCATCTAAATCATCTATTAGAAATAGGCCACTACTCCAGCTCCCTGGCCATACTGCATATAATTTTGTTTCTTTGGATTCTGCCCTTTTGATCGCTTCTAATACGCCATTTCTGTCACTTTTATTTTTATGAGAAATTCGGTTTACAATTCCTTTTTGATCCACCTCGAAGTAGCATACAGTACTCATCGTATATGGAAAATTGTTTTCCTTTGCACTCCTAATCATATTTACACCTTCCTACGCATTTAGTGTAACACATTCTACTTTTGGTTGCAATTAAAATAAAAAGCCTACTGATGTAGACTTAATTATAAAATTTTTGAAATCTTTTTTGAATTCTTTCTTTACCAAGTAATCTTAATAGTTCATATAAATCAGGTGTCATAGAACGGGTTGTTAAAGCAACGCGAATGACAGTACTAATATCTGCGACACTGCCTTTATAAGCATCCGGATTTTCTTTATATGCTTTCATATCGGAACAATACCCTAATTTTGTAGTAAGTTCTTTGATTTTCTGGAACCATGTATCTTTATCATCTTGGTCATCATAGTATTCTTCTATATAAGTTTTCAATATTGTTGCAATTTCGTCTTTGTCTGTAATCTTCTGGAAATCATATGGATGTTCACATTCAAATAATTCATCATACATATACCAAATTTCATTTGGAATGGATTGATAAGTTTCAAAGTCTTTTCTTGGCTTTTTTTGAACACGCTCAATATTGATAATTTGTTTAAAATACTCTGGATCTTTTTCAATGATATTTTTGAGTTCTTCTGAATAGATTTTAGACCATTCATATGCTTTTTGGTATAGTGTTTCTTTATCCATTTTGGAAATGATGTTTTTAGAAATATTGTTTAATTTTTCTAAATCAAATAAAGCCCCGCCTGATGAAGACATTTTTTTAGGTTGAAAATCGAAGTCTAAAAAGTTCTGATCTGGATTGGCAGTATGCCATTCTTCATAATTGGAATTGATAATTGTCATCAATGCTTCAATCACAGCTTCAATTGGATATCCTTTTTCCATGTAATAACTCATCAAAGCTTCTGGATCTTTTCGTTTGCTGATTTTTCGTTTGATTTCACCATCTTGTTTTAAAATTAAAGGGGTATGGATATATTTAGGTGGAGTCCATCCCATTGCTTCAAATAATTCAATATGCACCGCAACGGAAGGAAGCCATTCTTCTCCTCTTACGACATGTGTTGTATGCATAAAATGGTCATCGATAATATGGGCAAAATGATAAGTTGGAAGCAAATTATCTGATTTCATAATGACAATATCTTGGTCATTTTGATTTAAGTATAATTTTCCTCTTACCAAATCATCAAACCAAAAACGATCATCAAAATTTCCATTGGAACGGAAACGAATGACATAAGGTTCCCCTGCTTCAATTTTTGCGATTGCTTCTTCTACAGGCAAGTTACGACAAGATGCATATTTGCCATAATAGCCTGTACGCATTTTGTTTTTTTCTTGGTTTTCACGCATTTGATCCAAATGTTCTTTTTCACAAAAGCATGGGTAAGCTCTTCCAATTTCAATCAAATGTTTAATTCCTGCATGATAAATTTCTTTACGTTCACTTTGAATATAAGGACCATATTTTCCTACAATTTTGTCTTCATATTCATATTCATCTGGTTCCATTCCATAATAACGTAATACTTCCATAATGATTTCAACAGCTTTTTCGACTTCTCTACTTTTGTCAGTATCTTCGTTTCTTAAATAAAAAACACCACCTGATTTTTTTGCCATTATAAAATCGATTAAAGCAGATTGGAAATTACCAATATGAACAAAACCTGTTGGAGAAGGCGCAAACCTGGTTACCATTGCTCCATCACTCAGATTTCTTGCTGGATATTCTTTTTCATAATCTTCTATGGTTTTGGTAATATTCGGAAAAATTAAGTTAGCTAAATCTTGATTGGTCATTTTACTCATGCTCCTTTTTCTTTCAATAATCCTATTTTACTTTATTTTATGTTCTTTTTCAAGTATAGATTGTATTGCGAATGCAATACACACATTATGGAATTCAATTTGGCATATTTTAAGATGAAATCACTTATATTATAGAGAGGATGTGAGTTATATGTTTTTACGGTTAATCCGATATTTATTTAAGGATTTGACTATTTTTACGGCCGCTTATTCCAATCAAATTTTTCCAGATCCATTATCCAAAGAAGAAGAAGAAAAATATGTGGAGCTTGCTCAGGCAGGTGACAAAAATGCTAGAAATCTACTGATTGAACACAATTTGAGATTGGTTGCCCATATTGTTAAAAAATACGAACATAGAAAAGAAGATGCGGATGATTTGATTAGTATTGGAACCATTGGTTTAATTAAGGGAGTCGATAGTTTCTCTTATAAACATGGTACACGTATTACAACTTATTGTGCAAGATGTATTGAAAATGAAATTTTGATGTATTTTAGAAGTGATAAAAAGAATAGTAAAAATATCAGTTTAAATGAACCTGTTGGATTTGATAAAGATGGAAATGAAATATCGTTTTTAGATATTTTAAAAACACCCAAACCCGATTTTGCACTTGATATCCATAATCAAAATAATATTGGTTTATTAAAAGAATATTTTAATGTTTTAAATGATAGAGAAAAAGAAATTATTACCAGAAGATATGGGTTAAATAATACCAAAGAAGTTACTCAAAAAGAGATTGCAGAAGAAATGGGCATTTCTAGAAGTTATGTATCCCGTATTGAAAAACGTGCCTTAACAAAAATGTTACGAGAATTCATCAAAAACAAAAATCATACCTTCTAATGGGTATGGTTCTTTTTTATGAAAAAAAGAGGTTCCCCTCTTAATCCATATATTTATTCATTGATTTCATCATTTGATTGACTTGTTTTTGACTAGGCGTTCTACCCATCTGTGTCATCATAGCCTTAATCATTTGTTCATTGATTGGCGGATTTTTCTTCATATACTTTTTCATATAATTGCGGGCAATGAAGAATCCTGCAACCGCACCTGCAATAAAACCAACAACTACCTTTAATATATCTAAAAATAATGCCATAATATCTTCCTCTCTATTTCTATTTTACTAAATAATATGTATTCTTACAACTATTATTGCCGATTATAATTACTTTTCCATATCCTTTAAAAAATCATCAATGGTCATCATTTTATCATCAATTGTTTCTAAAGAAATATTTTCTTTTTCAATTACTTTTTGAACCGGTTCTTGATCCATTACTTTTACTTCTGGATAAGCAACTAGTATTTCTTGTTTGGTTAAAGCACTTCCGGTTGCATACCTGTCCTGAATTGGAA
Source organism: uncultured Bacilli bacterium (assembly GCA_910576795.1). Classification (GTDB taxonomy): domain Bacteria; phylum Bacillota_I; class Bacilli_A; order RF39; family UBA660; genus UBA5026. Next base: position 25,995 of record CAJTIX010000002.1, on the reverse strand, counting down.
GTTCTGTTAATTTCAATGTAATAAATTCATCTTTTGTTTTCAATACAAGAGATTCTTTATATCCAATGATAAAACTATTTAAGATATGATATGGATTCGTTTTCACTTCTCTGATAATTTGAACACCTTTACGGGCACGGGAAGTCTTCTCAAATTCAGTTAATTTAATTCGTTTTCCAGTTGATTTTTCCGTTATCACAGTTAAATATTCCATATCTGAGTTGAAAAGATGCCCAGCTACTACAGTATCATTTTTAAGACCAATTGCTTTTACACCACTTGATTTGACACCAGTCACTGGTACTTCACTTGTCTCATACCATAATCCATATCCATTTGTAGTTGTAATAAATATATTGTCTTCCATTTCTTTTGTTACGGTTACAACTTGATCCTGTCCTTTTAATTTAATTGCTGTTAATGGTCTGGAATATCTTTGTACTTTAAATTCGGATAATAACGTACGTTTTACCATACCATCTTTCGTAAATATGGTAATCATTTCTTCAGATTCAAAATTATAAACAGGTATACTTGCAATTACAGATTCTTCTGATGAAATGGCAATCAAATTACTGATATGTTTTCCAAGTTCCTTCCATTTTAGATCGGGTAGTTCATGAACAGGAACATATAAATAGTTTCCTAAATCAGTAAATAATAAAATGGTATCCATAGTTGACATTTTCGCCTTGAAAGTTACATAATCGCCTTCTTTTACCAAGGTTTCGACACTTTCATCATAACTTCTTAAAGAAACACGTTTCACATATCCTTCATGTGTTACTACAACCATACAATCTTCTTTATTGATCATTTTAGTGGTATCAATCTTAATTTCGGTAATTTCATCTCTAATTTCTGTTTTTCTTGGAACTGCATATTCATTTTTTACTTTACGTAATTCTTCTTTCATCACTACTTTTAATTTTTCTTCAGAAGCTAAAATAGATTCTAATCCTTGAATAATCAATGCAAGATTTTTTTGTTCTTCTTCTAAAGCTGTTACATCTAGGTTCGTTAAACGGTATAATTGTAAATCTAAAATAGCGGTTGCTTGTCCTTCTGAAAATGCAAATTTTTTTACTAAATTTTCTTTGGCATCTGCTTTATTTTTACTTGCACGAATTGTTTTAATGACCTCATCTAATATAGAAAAGCAGCGAATCAATCCTTCTACAATATGCATTCTTTTTAAAGCATGATCTAAATCAAATTTTGTTCTTCTTGTAATCACATCCTTTTGATGTGCGATATAAGCGTCTATTATGGGTAAAATGCCTAATGTCATTGGTCGTTCATTGACAATCGCAACCATATTATAGTTATAAGAAATTTGTAAATCACTATTTTTGAATAAATAATTGAGGACCAATTCTTTATCGGCATCTTTTTTCAAATCAATGACAATTCGAACTGGACATTCTCCATCAGATTCATCTCTTACTTCAGCAATTCCCTCTACTTTTTTTTCAATCCTGATTTCATCCATTTTTTTGCATAATAATGCTTTATTCACATCAAAAGGAATTTCGGTAATGAGAATTTGTTCTTTTCCCTTTTCTTTTATAAATTCAACCTTGGAACGAACCACTACTTTCCCACGTCCTGTAGTAAAGGCATCTATGATTCCATTTTTTCCTTCCACAATTCCGCCCGTTGGAAAATCTGGACCTTTCACAATTTCCAGAATGGTTTCTAATCTACAGTTAGGACTATCAATCCGTTTGATAGTTGCGTCAATAATTTCACCTAAATTATGTGGAGGGATATTGGTAGCATATCCAGCACTAATACCATTGGCACCATTGACAAGTAAATTTGGAAATTTAGCAGGTAAAACAGTTGGTTCTAGTAGAGTATCATCAAAGTTCCAAGCCATATTGACCGTATCTTTATCAATATCCTTGAGTAGTTCATTACTGACTTTGGATAATCTTGCTTCGGTATAACGCATTGCAGCCGCACCATCGCCATCCATAGAACCATTGTTTCCTTGCATATCAATATAGATGGTATTTTGTTTCCACCACTGACTCATACGTACCATGGCTTCATAGATAGAAGAATCTCCATGAGGATGGAATTTACCCATAATATCCCCAACACAACGAGCCGATTTCACGGTTGGCTTATCATAGGTATGTTTTTCTTTATGCATCGAATATAAAATTCTTCTTTGTACAGGTTTTAACCCATCCCTAACATCTGGTAATGCACGATCTTGTATGATACTTTTTGCATAAGCTGCAAAACGTGTTTCCATCACTTCTTCTAAGGAATAGTCATATATTTTTTTTAGTACTTCTTGCATACTATCACCAGTCACATTATAACAAAAAAAAAAGGAAAGTGCAAAGATTTCCTTTTAAAACAATGTTTTTAGAAATTATGCGATAGATACCATTTGTTTTTGGTAACCCTTCATATCTGATTCTTTTCCAACGTATTGGTAAAATGATGTAATTCTGCTTACCTGACTCATATCCTGACTCTTATTTGCAGCACTCACAACACTTGATAGCATGTGTAATAGTTCCAATTCTTCTTTATGATTTTGCGTATTCATTAATTTTGGGGACTGATTTTGTGATATGTGTACTTGGCCTTGACATTTTTCACTCTCTTCAATGTATTGATTCGATAACTGATAGCCTTTACAATTTTTTAATGTTTGGCTAGACACTAGTATTTCCTTGATTGTATATAAAATACTTTGTCCATCAACCATATCCATTAAGTTCATATTCAATACATCCATGTGGTCTCTTAAGTATTCTATTTTTTCTATCTTCTGTTGTTTTTTTAAATACGCATCCAATGAAGCAAACCCCCAACAATCTTCGCGTGGTTTACCAGATATTAATATTCCTTTTACAATATATAGAATGCTTTGTCCTTCTAACTTATTACACATTACGTTCTTCAATATATCTTCATAGTGTTTTAAATATGCTTTATTCTGATTTTTATTTTCTGTTTGCATTATTGATTCTCCTTTTCGCACATAGTTTATTATATGATACAAAGCTCAAAAAATTTGTCGTTTTTTGTCAAAAAAATACCAAATTTCAGTTTGGTATTATAACACATATTTTTTCCCTGTCAAATTGTAAAATTATCTTCTAATGAGAATTGAACATTTTGTTCAATCCATTCTTTTCTTGGTTCTACTTTATCACCCATTAATACACTTACACGTTTTTCTGCCAAAGCAGCATCAATAATATTTACTTTGATTAAACTTCTGGTATCCACATTCATGGTGGTTTCTTTCAATTGCTCGGCATTCATTTCACCAAGTCCTTTATATCTTTGTGTAGTAGTTTGTTTTCCTTTGAATTTTTCTAGAATCTTGGCTCTTTCTTCTTCGGTATAGGCATAAACTGCTTCTTTCCCACAAGAAATACGATATAAAGGTGGCATTGCAATATAAAGATGTCCTTGTTCAATTAATGGTTTCATATAGCGATAAAAGAAAGTCAATAATAAAATTTGGATATGGGAACCATCGACATCGGCATCGGTCATGATAATGATTTTATCATAGTTGGAATCTTCTACAGTAAAATCACTCCCAACACCAGCTCCAATGGTATGAATTAATGTATTGATTTCTTCGTTTTTTAGAATTTCTTCCATTTTGGTTTTTTCGGTATTTAATACCTTTCCACGTAATGGCAAAATGGCTTGAAATTTACGATCACGCCCTAGTTTTGCAGATCCACCTGCAGAATCTCCCTCGACTAAAAATAATTCATTGATTTTTGGATTTTTACTTTGGGCTGGCGCTAATTTACCACTAATCGCATATTCTTTTTTATTTTTGTCTTTTCCATTTCTAGCTTCGTCTCTTGCTTTTCTAGCAGCTTCTCTTACCATTTTACTTTTGACCATTTTGTTTAAAATGTTAGTAGCAATTTCTTTATTTTCTTCTAGAAAGAATTGTAATTTTTCAGAAACGATACTTTCAACTACATTTCTCGCAATAGGTGTTCCCAGTTTTCCTTTGGTTTGCCCTTCAAATTGAAGTAAATTTTCAGGTATTTGTAGACTGATAATAGCCGTTAATCCTTCTCTTGTATCAGGACCTTCTAGATTTTTATCTTTTGCTTTTAGGTATCCGTTTGTGCGTGCATAATCATTAAATACACGTGTAAGTGCAGTTTTGAAACCGACTTCGTGTGTTCCTCCATCATTGGTTTTGACATTGTTCACAAATGATATAATATTTTCAGAATAGGTATCTGTATATTGAAATGCGACTTCAACATTAATTTTTTCTTTCATTCCTTCAAAATGAACCACTTTATGAAGTACAGTTTTATCATCATTTAAGTAATCGACAAAAGCTTCTAATCCATTTTCATAATGGAATACTTCTTTTCTTCCATCCTCTTGATTTTCAACTTCAATGGTTAAACCTTTTAATAAAAAGGCACATTCTTGCATTCTTTCGCAAATAGTTGTAAAAGAAAAATTGGTGGTAGAAAAGATCTCATCATCTGGTAAAAAACGAACCTTAGTACCTGTTTTACTTGTTTTTTCTAATTTTTTTAATGGTACAACTGTCTTTCCACCATTTTCAAAACGAATATAATATTCATATCCGTCTTTTCTGATGTTGACTTCCATCCATTTACTAAGCGCATTTACAACAGATGCTCCAACTCCATGAAGTCCTCCTGATACTTTATATCCACCAGATTCAAATTTTCCACCTGCGTGTAATACAGTATAAACGACTTCTGGAGTACTCATTCCACTCGCATGCCTACCAACAGGAACCCCGCGTCCTTCATCCTCTACACTGATGCTGTGATCTTTATACATTATAATTTTTATTTTTTTACCAAAACCATTGATGACCTCATCTACACCATTGTCAACAATTTCCCAAACTAAATGGTGAAGTCCTCTTTTATCTGTTGAGCCAATATACATACCTGGTCTTTTCCGTACTGCTTCAAGTCCTTCTAATATTTTTATTGAGCTTTCATCATATTTTGCCACTTTAATCACCTTTTACATTATAACAAAAAAAAAAGGAAATATCAAAAATATTTCTTTAAAACAATAACCAATTCTATTTTGTTTTACATGATAAATTAATTTGGGTTCCTACAGTATAACCAATTTGATATATTTTTTGAAGGAATGTATTTTCGGAAAAAATACTATTTCCTAATTTTAGGGATAATCCTTCTTGAAGATCAGGATAACTTTTAATTTCTATTCCTTTAAAGTATTCTAACACCCTTAAATACGTATTTAAATTTTTATTAGTCAATCGGTACTGTAAATTATCAAGCTCATCATCATTTTTTTGATTTTCTAATACTAGTCTTTGATAGCGAAGCGGAAAGTAATCTGTAATATTAACTTCTTCGATATCTACGCCTTTTAATATTCCAAATGTTAAAATAATTGAAAATATATGTGATGGATTAAATTCTCTAAAATATTTTGATTTCCCTAGCATTTTCTTTATAATACTATCAATAGTAACATTCATTTTTGTATCATTATTACTTTGAGAAGATTGCGTTGCTAATATATGAGCACTTTTTATCCCATCTTTTGTTTGGATTCCTAATCTAATATTTGGCATTTCTAAATATTCATTTTCATTTTGTAAAATGAAGCTTAAATAATAGGGTGTCTCATAATTCACATTTGCTTTTTTTAAAAAGACATAAAGATCATTCCCTAAAAACCGACCTACAGAGTGCGGAATTCTTAGTGGTTGTAAAGTAGTATCTGTAATAAAATTATCACACTTTTTAAAGTAAGCATTTATATCCGATAAATCCTTGACAGTTGCATTTCGAACCACCCATTCAAATAAATAGGAAATTGCCTCTCTTTTACTCATACTTGGAAAAAAAGAGTTGTAGAAGGTATCAGTGGATAATACATCACTAACGTAGGTCTGCAACGTAGTGTTTAATTCATCTATATCAGAAATATAAATTGGTGGTATTTCATCATCTTCTTTCCGACTTAATCGGCCAATATAATACGATTTTCCCACATTTTCTATTATCCCTCTACAAGGGTCATCACTATATAGATTTTTAGCCATATCAATGAATATTTCTGAATAAGGTCTTTTTCCAATCTGTTCATAAAATTTTCCACTATATTGGTCTAAAAAGCCAATTATGATATTAAAATCAAATGAATTCGCATTGGCAATTACATTCTTAAAATACTTCTTAATCTCCCTAAAATATTGGGAGTAATCAAAATTCAATTTAAAACCTATAAAATGCCTAATATAATCTATTAATTGAGATTCTAAGTGTGGATAATTGTCTAAATTAATTTTATGAATGTTAAAATCGTCATCCAAGGAAAAGAAATCACAGTATACATCTAAAAAAATTTTACTTAATATTTTTTCTTCCATATTTATCTCTCCTAACTCTCAGACAATAAAAAAAGAGGGTGTCCCCCCCCCCGTTTGCAAATAGCATACATCATATATCTTCTACTCACAAACTATATTATGATTCCTCTTTGTCTAATGTTGCTTATTATAGCAGAAAATCATGGCTTGTCAAATTTTTATGCAAATTCTAAATTTAGAATCTGATCCAAACGATCAATTACTGGGTATCCTTTACTACTCAGCTTAGGGGAGAAGCGAACTCCAATGCCTCCTTCTTCTGTCCATTCTTTTAAATTGCCTGCAAAATCGTCAATCAAAATAGCCCCTTCTGTATGAACCATTTTTGTCTTACTGATTTTTCTTGGTACAGGAATAATTGCAATATCTTTCAAATATTTTCTAATATATTCTACTTTTTCCATCGCCTCATCTAGTGTAGTAACATGGGTTAAAATACTTACTTCAAAAAGATTGCTTTCCATAATTTTTTGAATGCATCCGATGCTATCATTAATCACTGGTACTTTTTTTAAGAAATCTTTCCAATCCAATTCACTATAAAATTTACCCATGTTTTCTTGATTAATTTCTAAACCCAACTTTTTTTCTACGTATTCATATGGATAAGTAATCGTATCTAAAATTACACCATCAAAATCAATATATAACTGTCTCATATTTATCACCTAAATTTATAATACACGAACATTTGTTCTTTGTCAATAGAAAAAAAGAGAAATTTATTCCTCTTCCTCATCCTCTTCAGATACGATTGAAAGTTCTTCCATATCATCGTCATCTATCTCATCATCAATGATTTCATCAATATCCTCTTCTTCGGTTTCTTGAGGCTGTTCTTCTTCCTCTTCTGTCTCTTCTACTTCTTCTTCCGTTTCATCCTCTTCATCCATTACAAGTTCAACAGAATGACGGTCTCGGATATCCCATTCATTATTTTCCAATAAAACAAATCGTTTATCAATGGTAAGAGAAGTGTAATAATCTCCTATTTTAGTGGCATATTCTTCATCACTATATCCAAGTAATTTACAAATTTCTTTAAAAATACTAGGGGTATTCATAGATTTTCCATTTTCTTTTAATAATAAATAAGTTAAATCTGTATAAGATAATAATTCAATTTCTTCTATTGGCATATCATTTAGTTTCATAAAATTTCCTCCTACTGTTTTCATATCATACTATGCATGAAATCAAAATATTTTACATAAATTGTGGAATGTCAATTGCAATTAATTGTAGCATCTCTTTTAATACGCTTTTGGTCAAATGGAAAAGAGATAGCCAATCATTTTTTTGTTGCTCATCTACAAGTCCTTGAATACGGTTATTCTGATAGAACGTATTGGCAAGTAGTGCGAGTGCATAGATATAATCTACTAAAAGACTTGGTAATCTTTCAGTAAAGGCACTTTTCAAAGACGATTCTAATTCCAATAATTGTAACCGTAATTTTCGATCATCTTCATTATAAATTTGATAACTCAAATGATTTTCAAAAGACATATTTTCTAGTATTTTTTGAATTCTTAAATAAGTATATAAGATATAAGGTCCTGTTTTTCCTACAACATTTGAGAATTTTCCAATATCAAATATATAATCTCTTTCACGATTGTTCTGCAAATCCGCAAATTTCAATATGGCATTGACAATTTTATTAAGATCTGATTCTTGCATATCTTTATTATCTTCTTTTTGGCCTAAGAAAATACCTTTTATTTGTGTGAATAAATCATCTAATTTAGGAGCTGTTCCATTTCTTGTTTTAAATGGCTTTCCATCTGTCCCATTGATGGTTCCAAGACCCAAAAATTCTAATCTCGTATCTTTGGTAAGTCCACTCTTACGACAAGTTCTAAATACTTGTTCAAAATGTAAGGCCTGACGACTATCTGCAACATACAAAATATAGTCAGGGTGATACTTTTCCATTCTTTCATAGATTGTCGCCAAATCGGTTGTTGCATACAAATAAGCTCCATTGCTTTTTTGATAGATTAATGGTGGTAATTCTTTGACATCCGTTGGTTCACTTACGGGAATAATTTTTGCGCCTTCACTATCTTCAATCATATCTTTTAAAACTTCTGTAGTTGCAGGAATATAAGGATAGCTATCACTTTCACCATTCCATAAATCAAAAGATACGTCTAAATAATTATAAATGCGTCTACAATCACGCCCAGATACTTCTTTGATTTTATGAAACAATTTCTGATATTCAGGATTTCCATCTTGTAAGGCTTTGGTAATATTCGCACATTCTGTTTTAATTGCTTCATTTTCTTTACAAAGAGCACTCATTTTAGGATAAACACCATCTAAATATTCCAATGTAATATCTTCTACTTGCTTTTGGTCCTTTAAAATACCATAAATCACTTGCCCAATCTGCAATCCATAATCTCCTAAATGCACATCACTAATGGTCTTATGACCCATATAAGCTATGATTCGCTTCATCGATTCTCCCACAATTGCAGGTCTTACATGACCCACGTGAAGTGGTTTTGCGATATTAGCGCCACCATAATCCAGTACATAGGTATCTATTTTAGAAGGCATTTCGATTCCAAATTTTTCTGTATGCATCATTCGATCGATTTGTTGATTGATGAATGAATCACTTAAAGTCATATTGATAAAACCTGGATTTGCGAAGGTAACTTCTTTGAAATATTCTTTACATTTTGGATTATTTTGAAGAGAAGCGACAATTTCTGTTCCAATTTCCATTGGGCTTTTATGATATATTTTTGCAAGTCGAAAGCAATCATCACATTGATAATCGCATAATTCTTTTCGGTTGGATACAATCACTCTAACCTTTTCGTTATAACCCAATTTTTGCATTTCTTCTTCTAAAAATTGTTCTAATAATTTTGTAATCATGATATCACCTCATACATTAATTGATAATAGAATTTTTTAGGTGGCTCATTACTGAGTGTCATTTCATATTCTAATACAATTTTTCTTTCTTCTATCTGTAATTTCTTTGTATGAATTTGAATAGGAAAGGTCATATTGACACTCTTTATATCATAAATTCCATCTGTTGTCAAAAAGGGAATAAAATGGCACTTTAAAGTATCTTCTTGTTGTATACGTTTCATATGAATTTCTTTATTTAAAATTGTAAGAATCATCTTCGTTTCCTCATCTTGATAAAGAATCTGATTCCCATTTTGAATTCCAATCGTTTCTATTTTATGTTCTATATTTTCGGTTTGATTTTTTAAAAGCGCATGAATATTGATTTTTGACATGGAATCCCTCTTTTCCATTTCGTTAGTCATTATAACATACTTACTCTATAAATGCACTATATTTTTTCTATTTTTTTATCCCCTTCTTTTTTTGCTTATTTTTGAAAACAAATTTGAAAAATTTTCCATATTTTTGTTATAAATTTTTATTTTTTTAGAATACTAAAATTAGAGGTGAACGAAAATGAAACACATCAAAAGAACAATAAAAGTAATTGGTTTCATCTGTCTTTTTTTATGTATCGTTTATATTGGGCTTTTTGCGTATGCGAAATTATCGAGTAAATTACCAATTCATTCTGCCAATCAATTTTATTTATATGATCAAGAGGATCATTTATACAGCGGAACCAATAAAGACTGGGTCAGTTTAGATCAAATGTCAGATTATATTATTGAAGCGACCATTGCAGTTGAAGACAAAAATTTTTACAAACATCAAGGATTTGATATTTTAAGAATTATGAAAGCTATGATGGTCAATATTTCTAGTGGGAAAAGGTTACAAGGGGCATCTACTATTACACAACAATATGCCAAGAATTTATTTTTGGATTTTGATAAAACTTGGTACCGGAAAATCGAAGAAGCCTTTTTGACAATGCGATTAGAAGCACATTATAGCAAGGATGATATTTTAGAAGGTTACCTCAATACCATTAACTATGGTGGCATCTTTGGGATTGAAAATGCGAGTAAATATTATTTTGGAAAGAGTGCTAAGGATTTGACACTTGCAGAAGCTTCCATTTTAGCAGGTATTCCAAAATCACCTTCTCATTATTCACCTATTGCCAATCCAGAGAAGGCTAAAAGTAGACAAGCTATTATTTTACAAGCCATGGTCAATAATAAATATATTACGGAAGAAGAAAAAAAGGAAGCCTATGAAGTAGAGCTTACTTATATTGGAAAAAAGGAAAACGAGGATATTCCAACTTTAATGTATTATCAAGATGCGGTTATGAAGGAATTAGAGGAAATTAGAACGATTCCTAGTTCCTTTTTAGAAACAGGTGGACTTAAAATCTATACCAATCTAGATATGGAAGCACAAAAAAAGTTGGATGAAAGTATCGCAAAAAATTTTGAAAGCAAACCTGATTTACAAGTGGCTTCCGTTATGATGGATCCCAACACTGGTGATATTCTTGCGATTGCGGGGGGAAGAGACTACAGCAAAAGTCAGTTTAATCGTGTCACCAGTTCTAAAAGACAGGTGGGATCTACTATGAAACCGTTTTTATATTATACTGCCCTTGAAAGTGGCTTTACCGCATCGACTACTTTTACCAGTGAAAAAACCACTTTTACGTTTTCTGAAAATAAAACTTATAGTCCTCAAAATTATGCGGAAACTTATGGGAACAAACCAATTAGTATGGCTGCCGCTATTGCCTATTCTGATAATATTTATGCAGTGAAAACCCATCTTTTTTTAGGAGAAGATAATTTAGTAGAATTTGCTTCTCGACTTGGTATTTCTTCTGATTTAGAGGCCATTCCATCGCTTGCTTTAGGAACGGAGGAAATCAATATTTTAGATATGATGAGAGGATATGCAGCCTTTGCCAATGAGGGTTATAAAATAGAACCCCATTTTATTCGTCGTGTTGAAGATATGAATGGAAATATATTATATGAATATAAAGAAAAAAAGGAAAATATTTTAAATAAAAGTACTGTTTATATTTTAAATGAATTACTTGCCAATTCTTATGCAAAAGAATTGATTGATTATAATTATCCAACTTGTATTAATATTGCTCCAAAATTAACCAAAACATATGCGGTCAAAACAGGAACAACCAATACGGACCATTTGATATTCGGATATAACAAAGATGTCATTTTAGGAATGTGGGTTGGCTATGATGACAATAAAGAAACCGAAGTCAGTGATGGAACACTTATGAAAAATGCATGGGCAGATACCATGGAAAATTATTTAAGAGATAAGGAAAACAATTGGTATAAAACACCTTCTAATGTAGTAGGAGTTTTGGTGGATCCGATTAGTGGAAAACCAGCAACTACAGAATCCAAAAATAAAAAAATATTTTATTATATTAAAGGAACACAACCTCTTGCAGATGACAATGATTTAGAAGCAGCTTTTCATGAAATCAATGGACAATAAAAACATATTTTTGTGAATATTTCATTACAGATTTTCAAAATCTGTAATGTTTTTTTCTTTGTAAAATAAGGGATAAATCGTTTACTTTATAGACTATTAATGATATTATTATATATAGGATATATTTGATATTTGTCAAGTGCTTTTCCTTCTTTTTATATTTGGGAAGGTGGTGATGTTTATGACAAAAAGAGAACATTCTCAATTTATCATAATATTACTACTATTTGTAGTTGTAATTATTTTACTTCTGAAATAGCAAAAACACTTGACTCTCACTACTGTGATTGTCAAGTGCCTATTCAAAACAGGAATTGCATTTGACCTGCTACAACCAAATGTATCCTTTTTTATTATATGCAAGTTTTCTTGCTTACATAAGTATTATAATATAAATTCTATAGGTTTTCAAGCATTTTCTCCCTTTGAATCCATCTTCATCAGTACGATTGTTTTTTCCTTTCCATATTGCTCAGGATTTTCTATAGATTTTGAATGAATCAATGTTTCAAATTTTATTTGATTAAAATGATATAGTAACTCTATAAATTGTGCATCCTTTAAAAATGGTGTAAATCCATCACTATATACTGCAACAATATCTCCAACTGATAGTTCTAATTGTCCAGATTTGATAAAGGAAATTGCTGTTTCTTCTCCTGTCAAAGCACCATATGAAACACATTTCCCATTTTTTATATTATCTAGATTGTTTCGATAATCTCTTCTTACAATAACCCTTGCTTCTGGTAAATTCCATGGAATTCCTATTTGATTGATATAAGGATCACTGTATCTTTCTTTGTCATCTTCTGTTTGGAATTTAATATCACCAGATTTATTATATACAATAATTCCACAGTCACAAATATAGGCATAGTGTAAAGTATTTCCATCTATTTGGACACAAGCGGCAACAGCCCCATAGTAGTCATTTTGCAAGTAATCACATTTTTGAATATAAATACGATTTAATTCTTTTACAGCTTGATTACATTTGATCAATCTTTCTTTTAAATCTCCGACTGTGTTTGCGAATGTTTGGGTAACAGTACGAGCCGCTAATTCGCCACCACTTGGTCTTGGATATTTTTCTAACATTTGTTGAAATGAGCATGCATTTAAATCAGAAACACCAATCGGATCCCGGGTAATTCCATCGGCAACAATAACCTCATAATCATCTGCATAAAACTGATCCTCCATAGGAAAATTACAATTAATTGTTTTGATATTTTCAAAAGTATTCTTATATAAAATCATTTTGGATCTCCTTTCAACTATCTTTAGATTCTACTCTATATATTTTTTCTAACAATTATATGCTTACTATTTTTGCTAAGCTTATTCCTTAATACAGGCATTTAATAATGTAACTATGCTTAGAAAATCATTTTCACTTAACTTTTCTACAAATTCCTAAATTCATAATCTAAGCTTCTTATATGTTCACATAAAATACTTTCATATACATTCTTAGTATCTTCTAACTTATAATGCGTTGGAAATTCTTTACTATTTGATGTAATAGGACACATAATAACCATTTTCGTATTTTGATTAAAATCTAAAAAAACAACATTTCCTTGTTCTGCAATATATTTTTTACCATATTTCTCTCCCAATAACTTCATCCCAAGTAAATTCTTTAGCCAAATTTTTTCCATGATATTCTTTGAATTTTTCTTCTAAAGATATCTTTTTTTCTTTGGGAGACTAATGATTATTCTATCTTCCACTTGTTCAATGTTTAATATATTATTTATTTTGATATTTAGGGATTTTAAAATACTACTTGGAATTCTAATTCTAAAAGAATTTCCACATTTTTGAAGTCTTGCTTCCATGATATTACAATCTTTCATTCGCGTATATACAAAGTTTATACATTTGTCAATTATGCTTTACTATTATTATATCCAAATGAATGACGATTCCTTTTTCAAATATTTTCTTCTATTTCAAAATTTAATAATTCTTCACAAATTGCTTCATATAAATCCTGTTCATGTTTAATGGTATCAATTAAAAACATTTTATCGCTTTCATATTCTTTTAAGCCTCTCATATAATAAGGTTTATCATCATCTAAGACTATGAATGGCATAACATTATTTTTCAAACACTCTTTAAACATAATCATTCTACCAACTCTACCATTTCCATCTCCAAAAGGGTGAATACGCTCAAATCTATAATGAAAGCCAATAATATCTTCTAAAGTAATTTTAGTTTTAGAACTATATTCATCAAGTAATTTCTCTATTTCTTCTTCTACATCATCTGGAGCAGTAGTGTTAATCACATTAACAAGTCCAATTATATTAGGGACAATTTTAAAACCACCAACATTATATCTAGGATTTTCTTCATCACTAGTATTTCTCTTTAATATTTTATTCATTTCAATAATCATATCTTTTGATAATTTATCATCAACATGATCTAGTATATAATCAAATAATTTAAAATGATTTTTGACTTCCGTTAAATCATCTAATTTTATTAAATCCTCACTTTTAGGAATAAATGAAGATGTATCAAATATTGCCTCTGTTTGATCACTTGTTAATCTACTGCCTTCAATCTTATTTGAATTATAAGAAAAATTAACTTGGGAATAATGATATATATTCCCCTTAAACTTAGATTCTTTTTGTTTTATTAATTCTTTTTTTATTTTTTCTATATTCATAGATATCATTCCCTATTCATTAATGATTTTGCTAGTTTTTTTCTACTTTCCTCTGTTATTTTAGGAAGTTCTCCATTACCAGATTTCTTCTATGGACATTATACCATACATTCCCGCACAATATAATCACTTATGTGTCTATCACATAAACTATTTTTCATTTTCTATCAAATGCTCTTTTACTTTTTCTATTAATTCATCTTCATTTAAAGCAATAATTGGAGTATGATTTACAATCACAAAACTTTTACTTCTTCCAATACCACAAAAATTTTGACATCCGATTTGAATTTCTGCATTTGAGTCTATTTCCTTTAATTTTGGAATCAGTGTTTTTGTATTGGTTCCCTTGCATTTATCACATATTTTATAAATCATCTGTATTCCCCTCTAAAATGGTTACAACATCCCCATTATGTAGCCCAAAAGCATTCGCATCATCAGTATCTAAATGCAACTCAAAATAGGATTGTTCACTCACCTTCAAATAGACATGACTTAATATTCCACCCTTTTCACCTGTTATCTGTACATGAACTTCAGTGAATTCTGTTAAACCATATAATTCCATTTGCTTAGGGGTAATATGAATATGACGATCTGCGATAATACATCCTTCCTCCAAAACCACAGTTCCTACTGGACCAATGATTGTCACCTTCGCACTTCCTTTGATATCGCCTGAATCACGAATGGGCGGATGAATTCCCAACTGATAGGCATCTGTTAGAGAAATTTCAACTTGTGTGTAGGCTCGAAATGGTCCCAAAATACGAACCTGTTCTATCTTTGATTTTTCAGTTTGAATGGTTACTGTTTCTTCTGCCGCGAATTGGAAAGGTTGATGAATTGGTCTTTTCTCATGTAATAGAGCATTTTTTCCAAATAATATTTTAAAATGTGCTTCCGTTAAATGGATATGACGTGCTGATACACCTACACTTACCTTCATTTTGCCACCTCTTTTATGTTCTCTATATAAATTATATCATAAAGCCTATTTATTTTCATATCATTTAAATGAAAGGAATGGTTTAAATGAATAACAATAGTTATTTTGACAAAAGTGTATTTCCAGGACAACCAATTTATACTGGAAGTGGTATGGCAGTTCCCAATCAATCCACCGCACCTAACTATAGTGCACAGATGCCTTTGGAACAATCTTACATTGAAAACATATTGAGATTAAATAAAGGAAAACAAATTCATGTCCATTATACAGTTCCCGATTCTATAGAATTCAAAGATCGTGAATTTTCTGGAATCATTGAACAATCTGGTCGTGATCATATTATTTTAAGTGATCCAAGTAATGGGAAATGGTATTTACTTCTTATGATTTATGTAGATTTTATTACCTTTGATGAAAAAATCAATTATAGCCCAGAATTTATTCCAAACAACTAGTAATTTTCGTCTAGTTTTGATATAATGTCTTCAGGTGATTATGATGCATTGGATTATATATGTTCTCATCATTTTTATTGCAGTCTGTATGTTGTTAATGTGGTATATTAGTATATATAATCATTATCAAAGTTACATTATTCGTATGAATGAAGCAGAGGCATTTATTGATACTACTTTAAGAAAACGGTTTGATTTATTAAATAAGTCAATTGGAATTATTAAAAATGCAAGTGATAACAAAAAAGAAGAAGTTCTAGAAACGATTATTGCATTACGCTCTAAAAAACTTTCAAATTTCGAATTGGATCGTGAGTTATATGAGGCAATCAATGAATTTCATCAATATAAAGAAAAATATCCAGATTTAAAAAATAATGAATCTTTCTTAAAAATTGAATTAGGATTATTTGAATCGGAATCAGAGATTGTTGCAGCTAGAAAGTATTACAATGATATTATTACAGATTATAATAAATTGGTTCGTTCTTTTCCTTCTAATGTGGTTGCAAAATTAACAGGTTATAAAATCAAATCTTATTTCGATGGAAAAGACATGAATGATGACATTATTCAAGATTTTAAACTATAAAAGAGTTCAAAATGAACCCTTTTATTTTGCTCTACTTTTTTGAATGACATAACCAATCACGAATAGTAAAACAACGCTTCCTCCAAAAAAGATATAAGCATGGTTGGTTTCTTTTGGAGGGGAAGTCACTACTTTATTTTCTTTTTGTAATTGTATTACAATTTCTCCATCTTTGGAATAAAGATAATTTTCTCTTGCATATCTAGCCAAATATTCTGGATCTTTTAATTTTTCTATTTCAGTTTTTAAATTTTTTTCATCTGCTTTGAGTGAAGTTAGATTTTGTGTTAATTTTTTTTCTTCTTTTCGTAAACGGTAAATACTTGTTGTATAATAGGTTAAACTAAAAACAAAGTAAGCAATAATTCCAAGTGAAATTGTCCCAAAAAAAAGCAATCTTCTTCGGGATGCTTTTGTAACTTTTTTCCTTACCATTTACATCACCTATTCTAAAAGAAGTATATCATTTTTTTTTACGAAGCGCAATCTTCTTTGCTAAAAAGGTGTGTATAAAATGTTCTAGACAAAATCCAATAATGATTACTAGTGCAGAATAAGGATGAAAAATGCCTTCATTTACTCTACGAATGCCAATAAAATAAATGAGAATACCGCCAATGATCAATAAAAAGGTAGATGTAATTTTATATCTTTTTTTTTCATGGTAAATCAATTTATAGTTAAATGTTAAAAAAGCGGAAAAACAAATACCAAAGAGAAAGGAAAACAGTAGTGTTTGAATTTGAATTTGAAGCGTCATTATTTAAATAGTTTACTAAACATACTGTCTTCTTTTTCTTTTTTTCCGGTTCCTTCCATATAACTCAAACTATTGACTCTTCCTTTTATGGAAACATTTCCTTGATAAGTATCTAGTTTAATAATTTCTAATTCTGCACCTTTGATAATAATAAAACCCATATTTGTTTCTAATAAAAATTCTTCGTCATCAAAACTTTCAATCTTTTTTACTCCAGTAATAATTATGTTTTTGCGTTCGTTAATCGTAATACTATGATTCGATGAACTCATGAGATCCTTGTCCATATTGTTTCCTCCTAATAAAGGATATGCGACTATCTCCATTTTATGATTTTTTTGATGATAGAAATACCAATTATGATTAAAATTAAAATACTAATTACTTGAGAAGTAGATAGGACACCTACATATCCTCTATAGGAATCTCCTCTTAAAAATTCAAAGAAAAACCGAGCAAATGCATACATAAATAAGTAGATATAAAGGATTGTATTTTGACATTTCTTTTTCTTTTGTAATTGGTATAATAAAATAAAAAGAACTCCATTATAACTTGCTTCAAGTAACTGAACTGGAAATCGTCTTACTCCACTTGCCTCTGGTAAAAGTGAATTTGTATAAAGGAACCCAATATGACTCTCAATTCCAAAACAACATCCAGATAAGAAACATCCAATTCTTCCAAAAATATGAAATAGAGGAATCGCTGGTACAAAATGATCAATATATTGGAAAAAAGAAATTCCTTTTTTCTTGGTATATAAATATCCTGCAAGTAATCCCCCAAATAATCCCCCATAAAAGATAGAACCACCAAAAATTTCGTGTAAACAAGTTAAAAACATGGATAAGGATGTAATTTTGTTGATATGGGTTACGAAATGAATGAGTATTTTTATATTTACAATCCCATAAAGTAAATGCCCACCCAAAAAGATTCCTATAGCAACAATCAGCAAAAAATAAATCACTTGGTTATCATCCATTTGATATTTTTTTGCTTGTTTTAAACAAAACCATCCTACTGTAAGTATTCCAATCATTGCCATGATGGCATAGGATGTGATGACTTTTCCAAATAATTCAATATATGGAAACATATCATTTCCTCCATTCCAAAAGAAAAGGTATCATGGATACCCTTATAGATTACTTGCAATACTTC
Source organism: uncultured Bacilli bacterium (assembly GCA_910576795.1). GTDB lineage: Bacteria > Bacillota_I > Bacilli_A > RF39 > UBA660 > UBA5026. The sequence continues at coordinate 7,544 of CAJTIX010000002.1, read as the reverse complement.
CTACTGTTCCAACAACACATAAAGCACAAGCAACAAATATACCACTTAAAGATGTTCCAATAATTGATAAAACCATTCCAGCGGTAGCCATTCCTTTTTTTTCAGATTTTCTTCCTTTTACAGATAATACAATTCCTACGATTCCTGCAATTAGTCCAATCCATGTGAATAGAAATGCGAACACTACTGAAAGAATTCCTAAAACCAATCCTGCAACAGCTAGTGTATTTGATTTTTGTTCCATCGTACACCTCCCATCCCTTAAGAAGATCATCATACACTCCTTTTTTAATAAGACAAAATAAAAAGAGGGTATTACCCCCCCCCGTTTACAAATAGTAAACTCTATAAATTTCCTACTCGCAAACTATATTATGATTTCTTCTTATGAGTTTAGTATAACATAGCTTCCATATTTTGACAATTATTTTTGAAAAAAAGGTTCTATTTTGTTACTATTTCTATTCCAAAATGGAATTGACAAAGCTTTTTATATTATTGAATACGTTCATTTTTTGAAACCCAATCAGAATTTATGTTGACAGAAATCCCATCAATGATTTCTATATCATCATATGTATCTATATTTATCTTAATGAAAAAATAGAAATCTTCATCTTCCAATATATGATATCTTAAATTTAAAGCTAGACGATCACAATCATGAGTTTCATCACTACAACTTGATCTATACTTAACTCTTATATATAATATATTATCTTTCGATTTATAATATCCATAATTTTCCAACCCAATTATTTCAAATGATGTCAATTTAGATTGGTCAAAACAATTGTTAATTTTTGAATTATTATAGATGGCATTTATAATTTCCTTTTCTTTTTCACTAAATTCCACTTTGTTATAACCATCAGTTTCTTGATTATTATCAATTTCTGAATTATTACTATTTTTTTTATCTTCTTCCTTAAATAAATCTAATTTATTAAATATAGCGAAAATTACTATTATGTATAATAATACTGCTAATACAAATTTTTTCATTTATAACCTCCAATCATTTTTTACATTCTAAATATATCATATTATATTAAATATGGTACCACCTGTTTTATATTTTATCACATTTTTATAAAATTGGATTTTTTACTAATAATCTAGTATACTTATTTTGAAGGATAACCCCAAAATAAATATATTATTCATAACTATGTGTGTCTTGAAGGGAATGGTAATTAAAATGAAAAAAATATATTTGATTATTTTATTTTTAATATTATTGATGGGTGGAATATTATTTATTAAATTATTTCCATTTGGTACAACAAAATATACTATACCAAATACATCTGTAGTTTTAGAAATTCCAAAACTATCTTCTTATAAGAAAGAAGATAAGAACTTTTCTGTAAGCTTTAAATCCATTCGCAGTAAATTAATTTTAGAAAAGGAATTAGAAAATATCATTAAAAAATATAAAATACAGACTTGTAATAATAAAACGATTTATTATAATGAAGAAGATAATATTACTATAATTGGTTATAACGTTAGTCATAAAAATATATACAACATTTTTAATATCGACTACCATATAGGAAAATACGACAATAATGAGTGTAGCATTATTACAGACCCTCAAAAACTTACATATCAAATAAAAAAATGTCCTGGTGATCGTTGTTATGGCACAGACACATTTAAATATAAGAATGAGGATGGGAACTTTTACAATTTATATTATAAGCATTCTAAATTTCTACTATTTAATTCAGGAATGAACACAATGCAGTATCTAACTAGCATGCTCCATAGTAGTTGGATGTCAATGCAAGATGTTATTGACTTTCTAGAATATAAAGTTCAAAATGGAGAGACTGAAAAGATAGTTTACAAGGAACCTAATAGTATTTTATACAAAAATAAAGATTTTTCTTTATTAGAATGTAATACATCAAGTGGTAATAAAGATATATATTTATTAAACCCAAATTTTGAATACGAAGATAGCTACTGCCAATAAAAAGAAACAAATGAATAAAAATTATTTTTTCATTTGTTTCTTGACTATCAAACTTTTTTCAATTTATAAACTATGTTTTTACTAGACATTTACTGGATTTGAAAATCAAATATTGACCTTTTGAACACTTTTTTAGTTACATGGTTATTTATACCACAACGATCACTTACCACAAACAAAAAGACTGAACTCTCAGTCTTATTCACCAATTTCTTTTCTATATGCTTCTAATACTGCATCTTCAAATAATTGTCTACATTCTGGTGTGATCGGATGTGCGATATCACGGTATCCACCTGTTGCTGTTTTACGGCTTGGCATTGCGATAAATAATCCATTATCTCCTTGAATAATACGAATATCGTGTATAGCAAAGCAATCTTCGATTAAAACAGATGCAAATCCTTTCATTCTAGAATCTTCTTTTTCTGTTACATGAACGTTTACAGATGTTATTTTCATAAGCATTTCTCTCCCTTCAGTATATCCCATACAACTTTATTTTATACTATTCTATCCATAAAATCAATGATTATCCTAAAATTTAAGAACTAGTAGTCAATTTTTATGGTTTTGGTAATGACATCTGAATAGGAAAAAGACTTAATTTCACTATTATGTTCCTTGTTCAATTCTACCAAAAAAACATGATTATAAAGTTCTTTAATAACAACATCATATTTTTCAAATTTATTACGTCCTAAGTTATATTTAATGGTTACTAGATCCCCAATATGATTGTGTAATTCTTGTTTGACTTTCTCAATCGTCATGAATCCTCCTATCTTGGATAACCGACGTACATGGTTCCTTTTGTGATAATGCCACCCATTCCGTCTTTTCCATATTTGGTATCCTCTAAAATTCCTTTTAGATTAATCTCTTTTGTCGCATCTGCTAAACTCATTTTGGCAGCAACAATCGCAGGGTCTAAGGCATGGATATTCACACGCTTAGGGCTTGAGGCAAAATTGGCTCCTGCTTTAATGAGTTCCTCATAATCTGACTGACATCCTCCTGCAATAATGACCAATTTTTCATGACTATTTTCATATTTTCTAGCTTCTTTGATGGCTTCTACATAATAGGCACTGTTTTTGTAAGAATTGATATCATCCATTTTTCCTCTTTTTCTATAATAAGCATCATGCCCTGTAATGACGACAATATTCGGGTTATATTCTTCTAATAAGTCCTGAATACGACAGGATATATTAGATTCTTTCTCCAGTACACCAGCTGCCCATATATTGGCATCTTCATAATATTTTAAACATCTACTTAAATATTCGTTATCTCCGTCTATATGTAAAATCTTTCCTGGAAGATAGAAATAATCATTTCGGTCTAAATTCACTGGTTTAATGCGTTCCAAAAAGGGTTCTTCTAATTCTACATCTTCTTCCCTGTCATAAGCTTTTAAATCTTCTTTTTCACTATCCGCATACAATCTTACATTTAATCCTTTTAAATAATAAATATCATCTTCTATTTTAATAATTTTAAACACCATATCATTATGATAGGAGTTTCTCGTAACATAATCTCCTACTTTCAACATCATATTTTTCACCCAGTAAAGTATATGATTTATTTCTCAAAATATGAAAAAATTGAACCTCTTAAAGTTCAATTTCTTTTATACTTTTAAATACTTTTTCACTGCTCTAAAGCTTCCATACATACCGACTATGATTCCTACTACTAATAGAAATGCGGATACCAAATAGACAAATGGTTGTGGTTCAATTAATTTGATAAATGGTGAAAACATTTGTCCATTAAAGTGCGTATAAAGAGCAACATAGCCATAAATTGTAATGGCAATTGGAATAATGGAACCTAAAATTCCCAAAAATAATCCTTCGAATAAAAATGGGATTTTGATGTTGATATTGGATGCTCCAACAAGACGCATAATTTCAATTTCTCTTTTTCTTGAAAAAATGGTAATTTTGATTGTATTGGTAATTAGGAAAGCAGTTACGATAATTAAGGCAACAACCATACCAATGGTAATTTTTCTTACAATGTCAAATACAGAAATGAGTTGTTCTACCATACCTTCTCCATATTTGACAACAGAAACACCTTCGATTTTTTTGATTTCGTCTGCTGTCTTTTTAATTTGTTCAATATCGATTACTTTTACCAAATAAGTATCTTGAATTGGACTTTCTTCTTCTGACCAATTGGACATAATATTTTTAAAGATCTCTGAAGATTCCATCATTTCCGCTGCAATTTCTACCTTAGATTGAAAGGTAATAGATTCAATATTATCGAGTTTATGAATTGAGTCAGATACCTGTTGTCTTGCATCCTGTGTAATATCCAAATCTAAGAAAGCAACAATGGTGACATCTTTTTCTACTAATGTCGCAAAATTATTGACATTAAACGATAAAATAACAGATAACGCGACTACAATCAATGTAATGGTAATACAAGAAATGGACGCTAAGGAAAGGGAGAAGTTTCTGCATACACTTTTGAGTGCATCTCTTATATTTCGACTCAATATTCTAAATGCTTTCATGTGTGTAGGTTCCTTTCTCATAGTCTTTTAAAATACGACCACTATCTAATAAAATTACTCTTTTTTTCATACGATTTACAATGTCGTGATCATGCGTTACCATAATAATTGTTGTGCCTAGTTTATTGATCTCTTCAATGACATTCATAATACCCATGCTGGTATTTTCATCCAAATTTCCTGTTGGTTCATCACAAATCAATAATTTTGGTCCATTGACAATCGCACGAGCAATCGCAACACGTTGTTGTTCTCCTCCCGATAATTGGTTTGGATAATTTTTGGCTTTATGTTTTAATCCAACCAAATCTAAAGCTTTCAATACTTTGGAATGAATTTCCGATTTTGGTAGACCAAATACTTCAAGTGCAAAGGCAACATTTTCATATACAGTTGATCGTGCCAATAATTGGAAATCTTGAAAAACAACTCCAATTTTTCTTCGAATTTTATAAACCTTACTGTCTCTTAATTTCGCAACATCAATTCCACCTACTAATATTTTCCCACTGGTTGGTTTTTCCGCACGATAAATCATTTTAATTAATGTCGATTTTCCACAACCAGTCGAACCGATGATAAAAACAAAATCTCCTTTTTCAATATTCAAAGAAAGATCATGTATTGCGGTTACCCCGGTTTTATATTGTTTCTTTACATGTTGGAAACGAATAATATCCATATGTTACCTCCTTATTCTCCTCCTGATACTTCATAAGCATCTGTTACTACAAAAAAGGCTTTTTGATCAATTTGATGAATTCCTTCTTTGAACATAAAATATTCCTTGGTAGGAATGATACACATAATCACTCTTTGGTGTTTCCCAGTATATCCTCCATGACCATCCAATACCGTTATCCCATGACTCAAATGTTGTAAGATAAATTTTTTGATTTCCGTTTCATGGTCTGTGATAATATAGAATGCTTTGGATTGGGATATTCCCAAAATGACTTTATCGGTTATAACACTGATGATATATAAAGTCAAAATTGAATACATAAATTTTGTCCATCCAAAGACGAAAATAGAAAGACAAATGATGAGTCCATCTGTAAAAAACATAGCATTTCCCATTGATATTTTGGCATATTTTGACACAATTTGATTTAAAATGTCGGTTCCACCTGTTGTAAATCCAGCCTTGAAAATCAATCCTAACCCAAATCCACTAATGACTGCCCCAAATAAAACAATTACAAATGGTTCAGTCCCTTCTATGTTGACATAATTGGGAACTGTTTCAGTGATTTTGACAAATACAGGATATAATAAAGATCCTACAACAGAGCTTGCTGTTTTTTCTTTTCCCAATAAAATAAAACTAAGTAATAGTAAAAGAACACTACCAATCATAATCACAATAGAGGGATCTATATTCCAAAGATGTTTGGCAATTACACCAAGCCCACTTACACCATACACAATATTGCTTGGTAAAATAAATATATTAAAAGCGACTGCTACTAATAAAAGACCAAGTGAAAATTCAGCATAACGAAGCAATCTATCTTTTTTATAAATATTTTTGATAATGTTTTCATCTAAAATGTGTTTTTTTCTTCTAAACATGTGTACTTCCTTTCTTGAGGTTATCGTTGATAAATAAATCGATGTCTCCATCTAGGACTTTGGATACTTGTGCTGTTTCGGTTCCTGTTCTATGGTCTTTTACCATAGAATAAGGGTGCATGACATAACTCCTAATTTGTGATCCAAAATTGATATCCATAGTATCCCCACTGATCTTTTTAATTTCACTTTCTTGTTTTTCCAGTTCCAATTGATAGAGTTTGTTTTTTAAAACTTCCATCGCTTTTTCTTTGTTTTGGATTTGACTCCGTTCATTTTGACAAGTGACAACAATTTTGGTTGGTAAATGGGTAATACGAACTGCACTGTCAGTGGTATTCACTCCTTGTCCTCCACAACCACTACTACGGTAAACATCAATTCTTAAGTCACTTTCTTTGATTTCAATATCGATATTATTGTTTTCAAAAAGCGGCGTTACATTTAATGAGGCAAAAGAAGTATGTCTTCTTGCACCAGAATCAAAAGGGGATATGCGAACCAATCGATGTACGCCTTTTTCACATTTGAGGTAGCCATAAGCATATGCACCCTTGACTAACATGGTGATGCTTTTCATACCTGCTTCTTCTCCTGGTTGTTCATCGATGACTTCTACTTTATAATTGTTTTTCTCACACCATCTTGTATACATACGAAATAACATATGATTCCAATCACAAGCTTCTGTTCCACCTGCTCCAGAGTGCAGTTCCAAAATAGCGCCCAAAATATCATAAGGTCCACTTAATAAAAGGTTGATTTCACATTGTTCCAATTTTTCTTTTATCTCATCGGATTCTTCTTCTATCAATCGCAACATCTCTTGGTCTTCTTCTAATTTGAGCGTATCTAAAATTTCAATATTATTGATGATTTTGGTTTTGATTTCTTCTGGTTGTTGTAACTTCCTTTTTAGAAGATTCAGTTCATTGATTACGGTTTCACTTTCTTTTTTATTGTCCCAAAAATGGGGTTCACTCATCTGTTTTTCTAATGCATCTATCCTTGCCTTTTTCGTGTCTGGGTCAAAGTGACCTCCATAATTCATTGATTCTTTTTAAATGATCTTGGTACAAATTGAATAACTCACTCACTTCCATTTGCTAGCCTCCAATCATATCCATTATACCATCTTTTTGTTCATTGTGGTATTCCTTTTTTTACCTTTTACATCTGTCTTGCCACAAGAAAACACAGGAGTACTGTGTTTGGCTATATATATTGTTGCAACTGCTCAATTGATAACCCTGTTGAAGCAGAAACTGTATGAATGTCCACCCCATTTTGTAAAAAGGATTTTATGGTTTCTAATTTTCCCTGTTGTAAACCTTGTTCCATACCTTGATTGTAACCAATATGCCTCTCCGTATTGAGGATCATTCTCTCATCCTCTTCTGGGGTAATCCATGGTGTATAAATATCCCTATCGTTTAACTCTTCTAC
>CAJTIX010000001.1 GCA_910576795.1 uncultured Bacilli bacterium | reverse complement strand
GTTTCAAAAAATAGATTTCTGTAATTTCAATATTGAGTAATTTTTCTAAAAACACTTTTAACATATTTGGATTACTTTCATCACAAAATACTGCTTTAAAGACTCTATCATATTTGCCATTATAAAATGGTTGCATTTCCTCACCTCTCTACTTATAACATACAAGATGATTTTTCTTTTTCCTTTTAATACACAAAAAAAGAAATCTTTTTGGATTCCTTCTATTTCCATAATGGGACAGGATATTTTCCTTTTTCACAATAAGAGGCAATTTTATGTTCTACTAATACCCGGTCTTCTTGATATGTCATCCCAAACCATTCATCATCTGTTGGCAATACTTTTACAGTTACTTTATTTTGGCTCACTAGATTTTGAACAATATTCGGTAATAGAAATTCTTCTTCCATATCTTTTAATTCGGATAAAAATTGTTGAAATTGTGATTCTAATGTTTCAAAAATAGTTGGCATAAATCCCCATAAGTTTAAGGAGCAATATGAGTCCAAATCCATGTGTACGATTTCTCCACTGGACAAGGTTCCTACTGCTTCGTTTTCCTTTTGTTCAATTTGAAATGTTTCTTTGATTGAAACCAAATTCATATCGGAGTCTACTTGACAAATTCCACGGTTCACCCCACCATTTTCACTGAGTGTATTTTTCAGAAAAAATCCTGCCATGCAAAAGTTTTGCTCTTCTTCCAAAAAACGATTGGTTTTATGAAAAATTTCACTACCATAATAATCGTCTGCATTTACCACAATAAAAGGTTCTTTTACAATGTCTTTGCAGCATAAAATCGCATGCCCAGTTCCCCATGGTTTGATTCTTTCTGGAAAATCAAATCCATCTGGAATCATACGAACATCTTGATATACAAACTGTAATTCTAAATCAGCAGGTAAACGATTTTCAAAATGTTCCTTCATAAAATCGGTCAATTCTTCACGAATGATGATCACTACTTTTCGAATACCTGCTTGGTATGCATCATATATAGAGTAATCCATAATCCATTCGGATGATGGTCCAACTCCAGTTGTTTGTTTGGTTCCACCTTTGTACCTACTTCCAAACCCAGCTGCCATAATAATAAGCGTATTTGTTTTCATAAATTTTCCTCTCCTTTTAGCATTCAATATATGCTTCTCCTTCACCATGTGCGAGTGAGACACTCGTCCAAACAAGTATATAAATCCACATGACAATCAGTAAAGTCCATCCTACAATTGGTACAATCAAGCATAAAATCCATGCATATGGATATCCATAAATTTCTTTTCCAGGTACATTCAATTTTACGGCAACACTAGAAAGCATTTGTACCATAAAAATGATTCCTAGTAAAAGAACTGGAAAAAAGAAACATAGAACTGCTGCAACCCAATACCTGTAATCATGATACCAAGCGTCTTTTTTATATTGCTTTAAAAAATGTGCGAGAGCAAATCCATAAAATCCTTGCGTCATCAGTAATAACAGTAAATTCACAAACCAATTTTCTCGTTTTAATAAACTCATTTTTTCCTCCTATTTTTGTTGTTCTTTCCATTCATACAATTGATTTAATGCTTCAAGTGGTGTCATTTCTAAAACATTTAACTGTTTCAATTCTTCTTCAATTTTAGAAGTTGGTACAATCAAATCATCTAATGGCAATGATTCTTGAATTTTAAGATCTCTTTTTTGTTCTTTTGTTTCATACACATTTAAAATTTGATCTGCCCTTTCAATTAGAGTCTTTGGTAATCCCGCTAAAGAAGCAACATGAATTCCATAACTTTTATCAATACTACCTTCTTTTATTTTATGTAAAAAGGTGAGATTTCCATTCTCTTCATGTGCACTGACATGAACATTTTTTAAATGCGTCAATGTTTTGTCCAGATCTGTTAATTCATGATAATGGGTGGAAAAGAACGTTTTACAACCAATTTTTTCATGGATATATTCAATGATAGATTGTGCCAAGGCCATACCATCGAATGTTGCAGTTCCACGACCCAGTTCATCGAATAAAATCAAACTATGGTTTGTGGCATTTTGAATCGCATAGTTAGCCTCATTCATTTCTACCATAAAAGTAGATTCCCCACTTACTAGATCATCACTTGCTCCAATTCTTGTAAAAATCGCATCAAAGACAGGTAGACTTGCTTCTTTGGCAGGTACAAAGCAACCAATTTGAGCCATGATGACGGTAATTGCCATTTGACGCATATAAGTAGATTTTCCTGCCATATTAGGACCTGTAATCAATAGAATATTGGTATTTTCGTCTAATATAATATCATTGGAAACAAATTCTGTTTGTAATACTTTTTCGACAACAGGATGTCTTCCTTCTATAATACGAACACAATTGGTATCGTTTAATTGTGGTCTTACATAGTTATTTTCTTCGGTAACTGTCGCAAATGCTTGTAAAACGTCAATTTCACTAATGACCTTGGCAATTTCTTGCAATGTAGGTATATATTTTTGAATTTGTTCGCGAATATTTGTAAATAATTCATATTCTAAATCGATAATTTTTTCTTCGGCATTTAAAATTAAGGCTTCTTTTTCTTTTAAGATAGGACTGATATAACGCTCACAGTTGCTTAATGTTTGTCTTCTTTCATAACCATATTCTTCCTTGATTAAATTGGTATTTCCTTTGGATACTTCAATGTAATATCCAAAAACACGATTATATCCAACTTTTAAGTTTTTAATTCCTGTTCGTTCTTTTTCTTCGGCTTCAAAACGAGCGACAAAGTCTTTTCCGCCTTTTCTTAATTCTTTTAATTCATCTAATTCCTGATTGTATCCTTCTTTGATTAAATATCCTTCTTTTATGGATAATGGTGGGTTTTCATAAATGCTTTCTTCTAATAAATCATATAAATCATTGACAGGTTCAAATGTTTTATAAAAGTTTATTTTTTGTAAAATTTCTTTGATTTGTGGTAATACTTTTAAGGATGTTTTTAGTTGTAATAAATCTTTTGCGTTGGCATTTCCAAAAGCGATTCGACCACTCAATCTTTCTAAGTCATAAACTTCAAATAATAGATTGCATAAATCATCTTTTAAAATGAATTCTTTTAGTAATGTCTCTATGATATCATAACGTTTATTAATGTCCTCTTTATGGATTAAGGGACTTTCTATCATTTGTCTCAACATACGAGATCCCATGGCGGTTTTGGTGCGATCCAGAAGCCAGATTAACGAATAATTTCGTTGTTTGAGCCGTAAGGTTTCTGTTAATTCTAAGTTTCTTTTGGTATGCATATCCATTTTTAAGTAGTTTTTGTTTTCTATAATAATAGGTTTCATTAGATGGGCTAAACTTCTTTTTTGGGTATGGGTAATATAAGTGAGTAAATGTTTTATGGTCTCTATATACCTGATATCATTTAATTCTTGATAAATAGACTTATATTCTCCTTCTTCTACTTCATCTGTAACGGTGACTGCTATTTTAAATTGATTTTTTAAAATGGATATAATACTTTTATCGACTTTACTAGAAACAATCACTTCTTTTAAACCAAAACTAACCACTTGACTGATGAGTGTAGATATATTATGTTCTACTACAGTCACAAATAATTCCCCTGTGGTAATATCAGTATAAGCTATGGTATAGGCATGATGAAAATCCATTATATTTCCAATGTAGTTATTTTCATATTCTTTTAAAAATTCATGATCCATCATAGTACCTTTACTAATGATTTGAATGATATCTCTTTTTACAATCCCTTTTACTTTTTTGGGATCTTCCAACTGTTCTACAATTCCAACTTTATATCCTTTTTCTACTAATTTTTCAATATAAACGTTGGCTGCATGGTGTGGAATGCCACACATAGGTATTTTTTCTTCTAATCCTGCATTTTTACCAGTTAATGTCAGTTCTAATTCTCTTGAGATTTGAATGGCATCTTCAAAAAACATTTCATAGAAATCTCCTAAACGGAAAAAAATGATGACATCTTCATTTTGTTCTTTTAATTCTAGATACTGCTTCATCGCAGGGGTGACTTTATTCATGTCTACTTCGCTACGTTTCATACATACCACCTTCATACATATTTTACCAAAAAAAAGAAAAGAAGTCTATGGACCCTTTTCTATAAACTTTATGTGGTCTTTCTACATTTGGTATCTATCATATTTTGCAAATAGGCACGACGTTCTTGATATTGGATACTTGTTTTTGCAATTTCCTCTACTAATAATAAATTTTCAAGTTCTGTATGATTACAAATTAGACTGCATTCTTTTAATACTAATTCTTCTTCTAGACGACTCATTAGTTCATCTATAGAAGTTCCTTTTTCGATTTTATTTTTATATATTTCTTCCCAAGAAAGAGTGTTTGGATCGGTACTACAAGTCTCTAATATTTGATTCATTTTATCGCTCCATTCGCTTATTTATTATATTCTTTTTTTTACATTTGTCAATTTTTCACATTTTTATGATTTTTTATCATAATCATCTAAAAAGTGGTATTTGTCTTTTTCATTATGATAACCAATTAATGTGTTTAAATTTACATTTTCCACACTTCTAAAGAGATTGATATCTATATTAGGATTGATTTCTTTATAGTGTTTTATAAACTCTTTGATTTCTTTTCTTTTAGAAGATAAATCTTCTGTATTTTCAGTTAGACGACAAGCGCAATTTAAAAATCTTAGATTGTGATGATTTTTCCAACTGATAATATCTTGTTCTTTTACAAGATATAAAGGTCGAATTAACTCCATATTCTTAAAATTGGTACTATGTAATTTTGGTAACATAGTTTTAAATTCTGCCCCATAAAACAAACTCATAAGAATCGTTTCCACTACATCATCAAAGTGGTGTCCTAAAGCAATTTTATTACAACCAAGTTCTTGAGCCTTACTGTAAAGACAACCTCTTCGCATACGTGCACATAAGTAGCACGGATTTCCTTCTATATGGTCTGTTATTTCAAAAATATTACTTTCAAAAATCTGAATTGGAATATTCAATTTTTTCGCATTTTCTTCTATTAACTCTCTATTTTGCGAATGATATCCTGGATCCATTACTAGGTAGATTACCTCAAAAGGAATTTGCCCATGTCTTTTTAATTCTTGCATACATTTGGCTAATATAAAAGAATCTTTTCCTCCGCTGATACAAACTGCAATCTTATCTCCCTCTTGAATCAGTTGATACTCCTTTACAGCCTTAACAAATTTACTCCAGATTTCTTTTCTATATTTTTTTATGATACTTTTTTCTACTTCCCTATAAAATTCCATATACGTCACCAAAAATATTATATAATAAATTAATAATAAATACTATTAATTTGAAAAACTGTTAGTATTACTACCAACAGTTTTGTTTGACTATTTTTTGTATACATCAAATTGTGGTGTATCTGTTACAGTACCAATGCCAACTAAAGCCAAATGTACTGTTCCAAAGTCTCTTGTCTCGATAATTGGTGTATCCCATTTGGTATATCCTTTAAGTTCATAAGAAATACCATTGAATTTTGATGGATTTAATCTTCCTATAGAATTATCGAAGTTTGCCCCATAGCGTGCAGCTTTATCTAATGGGTAAACTCTCCAACTTGTGATACTTTCTCCATTATGAAATGGAGGTAAATTTACATATTTCACATTTGTAGATGGAACGTTATATTCTGGTAGTTTTGCATTACCTAATGCATACGCAGTTGGGTCTATAAATTTGCCATCTTTTAAAACTTCAAAATCCAAATGTACACCTGTTGCATAGCCACTTTCTCCTTCTATAGCAAATACTTGTCCTTCTTCTACAATATCCCCTTCTTTGACATGAATGGAATTATATTTTAAATGGTTATATCTTGATTGATATCCATCATTGTGTTCAATCCATACACGATTCCCACCCCATTTTTGGGTAGAAGGGTCTGTAGTTGGGTTAATGATTTCTGAATCAAGATATTGGTTGATTACTTTGATTATTTTTCCTTTTGAATTGGCCCTTACTTCACGGTTACCAACATTAGAAATCAAGTCAATTCCTCTATGAAACTCACCTTCACGATTTCCATACGGACTTGTAACACGTGCTTGTTCTAAAACTTCCATACTTCTCCTCCCTTAGAAGAAATATTATTTCTTCTATTATATTATATGGAGGGAAAATTTTGAGAACCATAGTGATTATCATAATCATTTTATATTTAAAGTAGAAAATTATAATAATTTAAAAATTCATAAAGATATGGGGTAATTACTTTTAAATCCATCTTTGTATTTTGAACCATCCATATTTTATTTATATTATTTTTTTAGATTATTTTTTACTGAATATACTTGAAAATAATCTAAGCCATATAAGGAATGAATTGCCTCTGTTCCCAGAGCTTTACAAGGTTTATCTTGTAATCCCAATTTTTCAATTAAACTTTGCAATGTAAAACCATGCTTTGCTAAATTATTAATATCTATTTCCATAAATGCTGGTATTGTAGGAAAACAATCAATATCAAAATCAATACGATCATTTCCTTCACCTAGTTCATAAGAGATTCTTCTTGCATATGTTTCAGAAACCTTTTTTTCATTATATCTACATTCCAATAACTCAATTAATCTATCACTTTGTGGTATATGAAATTTTATGTGTCTCTTTTTTTCTTCATCACTTTGATTTATGTGCAACGTTATTTTTGTATATCCATCTTCTTCTGTTATTCTTAACAATTGATTTAACTGTTCCGATGTTCCATTATCATAGACCATGATATGTCTTGTATAGTCAGCAACTTTTTTGGCACCTAATTCTCTTATTTTTTTATCAATCAATATTAAATCCTGCTCAGTTAATCCTAATATCTTAACTTCACTTTCCTTTTCTCCCATTAAATTTTTATCCATAATTTCACCAACTTTTCGTTAATATCGCATCATAAATTTAATTTTTAATCTATACAATTTTAAACGTTTATTATAGTATTGCCCCAATCATCATACTTTCGTTTATAATAGTCTTCATTAGAATTACTTTCTATTTTCCCTATTACCTACTATACTACTTTCTATGAAGAAGTTCAGCAAAAATTAGCTAATAACATTGATAATTATGCAAAATAATTAGTTTAGGAGTTTTTTGGGAGTTTTTCAAAATCAAAACATAGAAAAAACCTTTATTTTAAAAGGTTTTTATTCTTATAATGGTGTCCTGGGAGAGATTCGAACCCCCGACCGATGCCTTAGAAGGGCATTGCTCTATCCAGCTGAGCTACCAGGACAAATACGTTCTTAAAAGAACATATTCATTATATAATAAAATATTTTTTTATTCAATAGTTTTAATTACACTTTTATAAATTTCTTGATCTTCTACATTGAAAACCACTTCTCTCACATCATAATTATCACCTACTGATAAACTAATTGTATAAATAACTTCCTCTAATATATTTCGTTCATTCATGTCATTAAAAATATAAGAATTAAATGTTAAGAATAAAGAATCCACTTCTTGCTCTGTTGCTAATAACTTGGTATTACTATTTAAAAAACTCATTAAATTAGTTGTATATAAATTAGAACTTGCGAGTTCATCTACAATAATCTTGATTTTATCACGATTGTCATTTAAATACTTAGTAACAGGTACATAATACGTTTCATCATTATATTTTCCAACATAATAAACAGTTACTTGATTGATATCTTTATAAGACTGTAAATCATATTCCTTATTGATTCCATAACTACGATCTAACGCACTTGGCAAATTAATACCTGTATGTGGCAATTTGGTTAAAATATCCCCTTCCACATAAATAATTACTTTTTTGACGTCCTCAATACTTGTTAATGTATATACAATTGCTTCTATTACCTTTTCTTCATTTTCCTTTTTCATTTCCAAAATTTCTTTCGAAAAATCAACTTTAATTAAATTTTCCTCATAATGGATACTGCGTATTTTGGTATCACTTGGAATGATGGCACGAAAACCATTGGGAACTTTACTTTCACCTTCCCCATTTTGAATTAAAATATTGAGTAAATTTCTTGCTTTTGTCTCAATATCCACATTGGTATCTACAACAACTTTAGTACGTGCAACCATATTATTTGGATCCAATAAGTATATGGTTGATTTCTCTGCCATTTGGTCTACATATTCTATTTTACTTGGAATATTCTCTAATTGATTGATTTGTTGTTTTGGAATCAAATATAAAAGAAATAAAGCAAACAATACCGCTGATGATAAAATTATCCTTTTTTGACAAACACGTTTTATCATGAATCCACCTCTATTTAACTGTATGAAAAAAAACGCATTTTCATGCGATTTTTTAAAATGTTAATTCTCCAAGTTTTAAAAGTTCAACAACAGCACTCGCTCTACCTTTTACGCCTAGCTTCTGCATCGCATTGGATATATGGTTTCTTACTGTTTTTTCACTAATACCTAATTTTTGTGCAATTTCAGAGGTTGTCTGATTTACAATCAATAATTCAAATACTTCTTTTTCTCTTTTGGTTAGAATACTTTTACTCATACTTTCCCTCACTTCCTAAGCCGGGTGGTTTTATGTTTACTCATATTATTTTATGTAACTAAGGTACTTGCGTGAAGTTATTCGCCCAAAAAGAAAAAAGAATAGTATTTTCTATCCTTTGAATTGTACAGTAATATACATTTTTTTATCAAAATTACTTTGAATGCTTCGCATAATATTATTCGCAACTGTTGTATCATGCTTATTACTATCAACTACTACTTTAATTTGATCTCCATCAATTTTAATAAATGTTTTTAGTTGCATTTCATCTGATAATTTTTTTTCTAATTTGGTTTCTTCTCCTTTGTTAATATTTAAGACTTTCATCTTTTCAAAGGCGTTATTTTTTTCGTCTACAGAGGACTCTGTGTTAGTTAGTACTTCTTTTAGTGTGTCTAGTTCTTTCATAAGTTCCTCATCTGCTGAAACACGAAGTGCAGTAATAAGCTCACTTTCTTCTATCGAAACTGTAGGCTCTGTTTCTTCCTTCTGATTCGTATCAATATAATGATTGTTGTTGGTTAACAACAACTCAGATGGCATGGTAATATAATATACACTAAGCACTAATATCAAACTAAACAAAGTTAAAAACCACAAATTTTTCTTATTAATCATTTATTTCCCTCCTAGTACTATCTATTTCACTATATGAGGTATTTCAAAAAATATTCCAATAAAAAAGCAAGCATTCACTTACTTTCTTAAGTTACAGAATAAATTCCTAAAGTATATCAAATACCCATAGTTTTATATACTAACTCATTTTTACAATTTGTAATTTATGATTTGTATGTACTAAAATTAAAGTAACATGAGTTGGGTAGTTGAAATCTTCTTCGTAAGTAATCAGTAAATCGACTGTATAGGCCATATCATCCGATATCGTATCGCCTTTATACTCTGTTTGTTCTATGCTGGTTACTTCTACTTCACTTACCATTGGTAATTCTTGTTTACGAGTACCATATATATTATTTTCAATATATGCATACACACTTGTTTTTGCAAATTGTATAAAATCATTTTGATAACCTTCATATACAAATTGTGTTCCACCAATATCATTTTTATTAATTGCTTGTTTTAGGGAATAAAAATCGGCAACAAAGATTTGGCTCATTAAGGAAGCATATGTTTCTTCGTTTGGGTTTTCTTTTTCCAATTCTTTTTTCATTTCTTTGAATTTTCTTTCCACATAATCAGAATCATTTTCGTTGAGTGTGTATCCATAGTTTTCAATGGTTGATAAGATTTCCACTTGTGAAGCTGAATTGGATTTTAAGCTTTGATAAATATCTTTTAAACATAGTAATAAAATGATAAAACAAATCAAAACCAGTGTAATGATAATTGGCCATGTTTTGATTCTTCTTTTTTGTTTTTTTACTTTTTCCATTTTTCTACTCCTGTCCTAGTAATTCTTGTGTTTCTTTTGTTCTTCGAATTAAATCATATATAATGATGGAATCGGAAATAGAAATCGCTTGATCAGCAATCTTTGTATACTTTTCCATATATTCTACACTTACAGTATCATCTGGATTGAGTAATTTTCCAGTATCATTGCTTTGGTTATAATACATTTTATCGGTTAACCAATTTCCATCTGGGAAGACTACAACATTCTCATCTACACTAAAAATATCGTGTCCTAAAGCATAAGGACTTTGGAATCCCATCATATTTCCTAAAGTTGGAAGTACATCATACATTCCCATAACCTTGGTGACTTCTCCCTTTAGATTCTTATTTTTGGTCCATATAATGAAAGGCACTTTACGATTGAGTTCATAGCTATAATAGTCTACATTTTTATAATTTGGATCATCTGAAGAAAGAATACTATCTGTTTCAGGTACATAATTGTAAAAACGTTTGTATTCTGATTTTTTTAACTTAGCATCATGGTCTCCATAAATTACAATTGCCGTATTTTCAAGTAATCCCTCTGCATCCATTTCCGCAAGAAATTGTCCCAATGCTTCATCTGCGTAGTGTACAGATTTAAAATAATTTCCAAGTTTCGTTCCTTCCATATAAGGAGCTATCATTTCTTCTAATTCCCCTGTATCCGGATTTATTGCTTGGTATTTATAGTTTACTTCATAATCTGTATGACCTGTAATATCTGAAAAAGGAGTATGATTGGTAAGCATAATTAAGACACCATAGAAATTTTTATTTTGTTCACTTATTTCTTTTATTTTAGGAACTGCTTGATGAAAGAACGATTTGTCGGATAAACCAAGACCTATTGTCTCATCAATTTCAAAGTCATTTTTATAGTTATAATATTTATCATATCCTAAGCTTTTATGTGCATTTAATCGATTCCAGAATGACCCATTGTTTCCATGCATACTAAATGTATAATATCCCTGTTGTTTTAATAATTTTGGAATGGTTACATACTCTCTATCAAAATAACTTACAAATACTGTTCCACTACTTGCAGGCATTAAGGAAGTATTAAAGGTAAATTCACTGTCGCTGCTAGTTCCTACACTCTCTTGTGCATAAAAATTAGAAAAGTAAAGTCCCTCATTCGCAAGTCTTTTTAGATTTGGGGCAACTGGTTCTCCATTGAATTCTGTATCCAAAACAAATTGTTGTATGCTTTCTGCATGAATCACAATCACATTCATTCCTTTTAACGCATTTGTATAAGAATTGGTTTCATGATAATTATTTTTGGTATCATAGAATTCACGAAATGCTTTGGCATGTTCATCATAGCCAAATAAAGGATTGATTTGTGCCTTTAGAGTTGCAACTAAGTCATTTGTTTGGTATGCATAAATACCAAAACGCATTACCAAATATTCTCGATTCCATTGTTTATTTAATCTACTAATATCCGTTGAGGTTAACGTTGAAATAAACATTCCAATAAAGATTAAGCCCACTACTAATGTATTCAATGCACGTATTTTTCCTTTTTCAATGGTTGCAACATAGTCATAGTATCCACGTTTTTTGAGTTTCTTATGTACAAACACCATTGCCACAATTTGCCATATATAACAGAAATCTTTCAGTTCCATTATATTTTCTACAACAGCGTCGGTTACACCTATTACTTGTAGGGACGTTTTTAATAAAGAAAAAGATGCATAAGATAAAAAATTGGTGTAATAAATAGAATTGATTAGACAGGTCAATGTAAAGATAATTGACCAAGTAATATAATAACGAAATTGGTGCTTTGGTTTTAGAAAGTATCCAAAAGCTCCTACGATAACAACGAGTGCTAAATCGGCAATAACTGGTCTAATATCAAAGTAATTTTTTACAGTGACAAAACGTAATATACAAGAATTGATTACAGAAGATATTACAAATGTAATGAATAATATATTTGTTTTTAAATATTGCTTTATAAATGAGACTATCTTTTTGATAGAGTCTATCATTGATTCTATTTTCATCTTATCACCTTCATCGTTATACAGTATATCATATTTTATTTTTATTTTCAATTGAACCAAAACATACGACTTATAGGTGTTAAAGTACTGTAAAGAAAAAGACGTTTCAGTTTGTCTTTGGTAAAATTCTGTATATAAGAGAACTATCACTACATTAATTTTTAAATTCTAATAGTTTTGCAAAACATGTTCAACATTTTTTAATTTGTATCATTTTGTTGATGATTTGTTTTTTTCATAACTAAAATGTTCTACTTATTGATTAATGATATTTATAATTTAACAATTAACTTTTAATCTAATGTAACTAATCTTTTATAATAATCCCCTTTTTCTTTATAATTTTTAAAATAATCATAACTAGAAGCAGCTGGTGATAACAAACAGCTTTTACCTTTTTTTGTCACCTGTTTTGCAATTCTAACAGCTTCGTTTAAAGTTTCAGCTCTATATAAATTTACATTTTGATTATGATCTAGATGTTTAATAATTTGGAAACCTGTTGTTGGCATTGCAATCAAATTTCTAACCCTGCCTGTATTAAGATATTTTACAAAGTTGCTATAATTAATTTTTCGGTCCTTACCTCCAAAAATTAAGGTATCTACATTTTGGATGGATTCAATCGCTTCTATTGTTGCTTCAGGAATGGTTGCGATTGTATCACTATAAAAACAAATATCATTAAAAATCCCTATTTTTTCCATTCTGTGTTCCAAAGGTTGAAAATTTTTAATACTTACCATTGCCTGTTCTAAATCATAATTTAACAACTTAGAAATCCATAAAACAACCATGATATTTTTTAAGTTATGTTTACCAAGCAAATTTCTAGGCGATTTAGAATCATATAAAATTTCATGTCTGTAATACACAAGATTTTCTTTTAAATAAACATCTGTAGATGCAATATTGTCACATCCAAATGTATACTGCCTCCCTAAAAAATGATTTTCCTTTATCTTTCTACGTAAAACTTCATTATCCGCACAATAAAGTGCAATATCTTTTTCTGTTTGATAACGAAAAATATTCAGTTTACATTGATGATAATGGTCCACAGAACCAGCGTGATCTAAATGATCTTCAAATAGATTTAAAACCACAGCAATATGTGGAGATGCTTTAATATATTCCAATTGATGACTTGACATTTCTACTACTAATATGGTTTCTTTGTCAATTTCATCTATTACATCCAGTATTGGTTTTCCGATATTACCCAGTAACATGATTTTTTTATTTTGATCCTTGCCAATTTGATACAGCAAACTAGAAGTTGTGCTTTTCCCCTTCGTTCCTGTAATACCAATTACATTTTCATGATTTGTCTCTAATAGCAATTCCAATTGAGAAGTGATTTTATTCTGAAAAGAATCTGTACAAATATTTTTGAGTGATATTCCAGGGGATTTTAAAATGACTTCATATTCAGATAAATGATCTAAATAGGAATCTCCTAAAATCCAGTTTAAATAAAAATCTTCTTTGTTTCTTAATTCTGATTCTAGATTTTGATTTTGGTCTAATATCGTAATCCATTCCGATTTTAAATGCTTACGAATCCACATATAGCTTGATTTTCCTTCTAATCCATAACCTAAAATAGCAATTTTTTTATTTTCTAATTTTTTAATTATCTCTTGTGTCATCGTCACATCTCAATTCTTTTTTGATTATTTCTTCAAAATGATTATCTAGATTATGATTTATGTTATAATCTAACTCTGGATTGTCTTCAAGATAAAGAGGAAAATGTTCTTTATAATAAGCGAGTAAATAAGGAAGTTTTGTCTTGTTCCAATTATAAATAGTAATACTAACCGCATACTTTACTTCCCGAATTGTACCAATACAATCAAATGGTTTTGTTTCTGAATATCCCAGTAATTGTAAAAAAGTTGGTAATAATTCTTTCTTCTCAAATATATTTACACCAAATATTTCCACTAGTTCTTCTTGTGTTAAATAAGGACTCAGTATTATATAAACAAATAGACATTTCGGGCATTCACAGCACCAATTCCATACTTCTTTTTTACTACCTTGATTACAACTTTTAAAAATTGGATGATATTTTTTATAATTGGAAAATAATTTGCCAATTTGTAGTTCATTGAGCGGTCTTAGTAAACTAAAATATTGAATTTCAATTCCAAAATATTTTTTTGTGTAATCATTAAAATCGTTTTCAAATTCAAAAGATTTGGAATATTGATGATTGATATTAGTTCCAATAACTGTTGCTTCATTCGCACTGGATTCATTAGAAAGAACAATGTATCTTTTTTTGTTTAAATAAGCAACTATATAAGTTAAAAAAGCCAATAAAGCACTAAATGGAGTATGCCCATTTAAGAATCCTTGTTGATTGAGTTCTATTATTTTATAATCCAAATTCCGTCTCACAGTTATTAATTTCTCTTTTGTATAATTTCCCATTTTAACGCAATCCAATGTAGTATTTTTAGGATTCATAATAAAACAGGTATTATTTTCATATTCTTCTCTCAACAATTCTATACTTACTATAGAATCTTTTCCTCCACCAATAGGAATTATATTTCCAATTCCTTCAAATTCAGGTATAGAAATTTTCTTTTCAGAAGCTATGCAATTAATATGTAATAAATCTGCTTCTTCTATTTCAATTCCATTACAATATAAAAATTCCCCTAACCCATCAAAATATAGTTTTTGAAACCACTCTATTTGTTCCTTATTTAGATATCCAGCTTCAATAATAACATTTGGGCTGCAAGTACATTTAAAGTAACTAATTAGTTCCACCATTCCTAAGTGAAATACTAAATATTCAAAAAAGTCATAACTAGATATTTCCTTCTTTGGAATTTCTATACTTGGATGAAAAACGGCAAGTTTTGGTATTTCAAACTCATAGATAATTTTATATTGTGTTTCTAAATCTTCAATCCTATAATTACGATAAATAAAATCTGGATAGTCCTTTCTAAGTTGTAAAAATTTATTATAATTATTCTCCATAAAAACCTATCTCCTTTTGTTATTAATTATACACACTTGTATGAATGAAAGTAAAGAAAAAAACGATTGTCAAATCGTCATCATTTTGATTCTTTATTGATATGACTAGAGTGAAGTTCTCCCAATCGTTTTTGTACCTGATCCCTATAACATCCTATTATTTGACAAAAGGGTTGTATATCATCCTCACAAGGAGTATACGTTTGGTAAAGACTCTCTGATAATTTAGCCTTTTCTAGATACCAATCACTTAATAATCTTCGCAGTTCCTCGATATGAATTTGATTCCTTTTGAGGTATAAATCTGCTTTTTTTAACTTTTTGATTTCTTGTTTTATTTGCTCTTCTATTTCAAAGGCATATATAATATCTTTTTTCTGTATTGAATTAATGTCCAACATTAATTGTTCTGTATAATATGAAAATGAAAATTGTGCATACAATGTTTGCTGTTCCACTTCTCGTCTATATAAAGAAAATCGTTTGTCCTTAATATATTTTTGTAATTGATTTTGATATAACAATCTCTTATGATAAAGATATAAAATATGTTTGAATTTCCTATCTATTATATTCATACCTTTTCCCCCATAACATATGGAGATTTACTCATTATTTTTTGAATTCCTTTATGATAATCTTTTTTATATTGCAACTGTAATTGTTCAAAAGGTAATAAATCTTCTTGTTGCGGTTCAAATTGTTCCCATATTGTTCTCATAATTTCTGGTACTTTACATTGCCAAGCAATCATTAATTTTTTCAACTGTTCTTTATGGATACGATTCTTTTCAATAAAATATAGTGTTCTATTGATTTGGTCTTTCAATAGCCCGATTTCTTGGTTGATGTCATGAAAACTAAATTCAAATTCATCACAACAATTCGCATATGATACTGCGGTTGCAAATATACACAATCTTTGAAAATATTTCAAATCTTTCTTAAAATACAATCTTCTTAAATTTTTATATTTTAATTCTATTAATTGATTGAGTTCTTGTTCATGTAAACATCTTTTTCGATATAAATAATCATATTGTATATACTTTTTACATATTGCATTCATATATACCCTCCTGTAATTGGTTTACTATTATAATGGAGGGGTTTTATTTTGTCAAACTAACTCTTAAGTGATGCGTTGTTTCTATATTTATCATAACCTCTTTAAATTCATTTCCACGATCTTCAAAACAGGCATATTGATCCCATGAAGCACACGCTGGAGATAATAAAATAACTTCTTTTTCTTCTGATTCTTGATATGATTGAACTGCTGCTTCTTTTAATGTTTGAAAAGTTTCACAACAAATATGATGTTGAAGACAAAATTGTTTTATTTTTTCCTTGGTTTCTCCAAAGCAATAAACTTTCTGTACATACTGCATATAAGGATAAAGTTCTTCAAAACTTTGGTTTCTATCTAGACCTCCCATTAAGAGTCGTATTGGTTTTTGAAATGATTTTAGCGCAGTAATGGTCGCAACATTATTGGTGGACTTTGAGTCATTATATACCTCACGATTTTGTATGGTCGTAACATATTCAATACGATGTTCTACACCTTTAAAATTTTTCAATACTTCTACTATTTTGTCATTTTTTATATCAAATGTTTTTGCAACCAAAATGGAAGCCATAATATTTTCATAATTGTGATTTCCTTTTAATCCAATTTCATTTGTGGAGATAATTTCTGACTGATGATAATAAATCTTATTATCCTTTAAATAACAATCCTGCTCTGTTGTACTAGAAAAATAAAGTTTATGAGTATGGATATCTTTTGATAAATCCATAGACTCTTTGTTTTCAAAATTAAAAATGCCGATATTATCTTTTGTATGATGATTGAAAATTTTTTTCTTCATTTCCACATATCGCAAATGGGAATCATGAAAATCTGTATGGGCATCACTTATATTGGTTAAAACACTAATATCTGTTTTAAAATGATACATATCACAAAGTTGATGGTCAGATATTTCCATTACAAGTATATCTCCTTTGTGTATTTGTGGGATTATGCTAGAAAGAGGTGTTCCAATATTACCACATAAATGTACATTTTCTATCGTTGTTTTCAATAGTTCATAAATGAGCGAAACGGTTGTTGTTTTTCCATTTGATCCTGTTACACCAATGATTTTCACATCTTCTGGCAAAAATGAATACGCTACTTCTAGCTCGTTGACAACAGGAATTTCTAAATTCTTTGCCTTCAAAACACAAGGATGGGTATATTTTATTCCTGGATTTTTAATTACGACATCAAAATGTTCATCCAATATCTCATCTTGTTTGTCTGTGATAATGACAGGAATATGTAATTGTTCTAGCTCTTTTACTTGTTTTTCATCTTGCTGTTTCGCATCTGTTATAATAATATCATTTTGATAATGGGATAGTAGTTTTGCAACTTCATATCCACTTCTAGCCATGCCTAGAATTAAAATTTTCTTGTTTTGATACATTTTACCTTCTCCTTACTTCGATACTAAACCTATTATAGCATCATTCCTATTTTATGTGAATGCTATTTCAAAATGAACTATATAAGGAGAAATTTTATCGTCTTTTCATTACATTTAAAATAATCTTTTATGTATCCATTTGACTAAGTGTTTCTATTTGTTCCCTAGTAATTTTTAATATCTCACAAACTTCATCTATAGTATAATGATTATCTAACATATTTCTAGCAATTTCTATATTTCTTTCCTGTTTACCTTGCTCGATCCCCTTTTCAATCCCTTGTTGTATTCCCTGCTCAATTCCTTGCTGTATTCCTTGTTGAATCCCTTGTTTAAGCCCTTGCTTCAATCCTTTTTTTAGTCCCTTTTTTATACCTTTTTCTTTTGCATCTGCCATAAATGTATTATATTCTAATTCTTGTCTCGTATATGCTGAATAAAGGGCAAATACTTCTTCATCATTACTATACTTGTTTACCTCATCTATTAGTTTTTCCCTTGCTTCTTCTTCCATCATTATCTCACCTACCGCTCTTAGAAACTCTTCTTCTGTCTCTGCTGTAAATGCTACACACCATTTTGCTAAGTTGTTTTCACTACCAGTATAACACATCTTCTTCCCAATTACCATATCTAAAAAATCTATTCTAAACTTTTTACTCAGTATTCTTCCTTCTTCATTTCTCAAATAATAGGTCTCTTTTAACTTTTGATTTGTGTGATAATGATTCAAATTGATTTGAATGGTTCTTCCTATGTTATTATAGTCTTTTTCTCCATATTTTAAGTTTCTTGAATGAATTCCACACGCATATACAATATTACGATTGATAATTCCTACATTCACTCGATTAGATAATTCAATATTGATTTTTTCATCTTCCAATTCGAGAATTAAATCTACTTGTTTGCTTGCTTCCATTTTACTTTCTAATTTTAGATTTCTAGGAACTATTTTCACTTTTCCTCTCAATTTTTCTAATGGCATTTCCAAATAACATGATAAAAAGTTTTCTAGTATTTTGATATTTTCGGGATTATTAAATATAGCTGTAAATACATAATCAAATGTTAAGGGTATAATTTTTCCTTTCTCTAATTTCTCTTTTCGAATGTCTTTTTTCATACGTATTCCTCCTTAATTTAGGACAGAATACCATATTTCATTTGCCTCTTCAAACTAACATTTTTGCTTTTTTGTAATCATCTTTTATTTCTTTTTTGGTTTCCTTAACGCAGTTTTATTATTTTTCTATTACATATAATTCCATTTACCAAATTCATAATCAATTCAAAAAAATGTACTTTTTAAAAGTACACATTTCTAATCTATTTGGGAACTCACCATTTGTTCCATTTTTTCTATATTTTCGCCTTTTAGCAATTTACATTTTTTGTAACACATAATATCTTTTTCCATCGCATCACTCATTCCTTTACAACTACCAAATCCACAAACACCACAGTTATACCCTGGTAAATATTTTAAATAGTCCTTTTTTTCAGTTTTCTCAGAAATGATTACCAATAAAAGACTGAATAAAAAAGCAAGTAATGTCATAATTAAAATTCCTATCATTCTTTTTTCTCCTTACATTTTTCACATAACAAACAACCATAGCATTTATTTTTCCGTGCAAGAATGAGATACAAAAGGATGAGAAAGACAATTAAAATGTAAGCTATCATATGATGAAATACCTCGAGAATAATAAAGCCATAATAGAAGCAGTAATGAGAGCAATTGGATATCCCTTAAAACAATTTGGTACGTTTCTTTTCTCTAATATCTCACGGATGGTTGCGAAAATATAAATCACAATGGTAAACCCTAAGCTAGAACCAATACTAAAAATAAGCATTTCTAAAAAAGAATAATGATTCGTAATATTGAGTAATAAAACACCCAATACTGCACAATTTGTAGTAATCAAAGGAAGGTAGATCCCTAAACTTTGATACAATTTGGGATTCCATTTATGAATTAGCATTTCTATCAGTTGTACCATACAGGCAACTACAAGAACAAAAGAAAGTGTTTTTAAATAAGTAGTATTGGTTGGCACTAAAATATAATAATATAATAAATATGTCATAATTGCTGATAATGTAATTACAAGCGTAACAGCAATTCCCATTCCAAATGCGCTTTTTTCTTTACTAGAAGTACCTACAAAAGGACAAATCCCTAAAAATTTCATAAGCACAATATTTTCCGTAAGAATACTTGCTACAAATAAGCTAATTAGATTCATGTTTACCTCCTTTATGAATTGCATTAAAAATGGCCATTAAAATACCTAAAGTAAGAAAGGCACCTGCTGGAGATATCAAAAAGGACATTGGAATCAGTTCATTTTCTGGAAACACACGGTAAATGGCACGATATCCTGTTATGGAACTAATCGAGTCCATAAATGTGATAGTGTTATTTCCAAGTACTTCTCTTATACATGCGATTACCATAAGGGCAATTGTGTACCCAAACCCAATCCCAATTCCATCTAGTACACTTTTTCCTACAGTTTTCTTAGACGCAACCGCTAGAGCCCTTCCTAATATAATACAGTTCACAACAATAAGTGGTAAATAAATACCAAATATATCATAAACATCCCTTGCATAATATTGTAACAATAGTTCCATTATGGTAACCAATGTTGCAATGATTAAAATATAAACTGGTGTTTTTACACTACTGGGAATCCATTTGCGAATAATAGAAACAACAAAATTGGAAACAATCAATACCAATGTTACACAAATTCCCATAAGGTAAGCATTTTCAAATTTGGTCGTAATAGCAAGAGTAGAACATAATCCCAATAATAATACAAAAACTGGATTTTCATTTAAAATTCCATTTTTTATTATTTTCATAAAATACCTCCTTTTATATTCCAATTATAGTCATTACCAAATATAAGATAGATGTACAAACAAATGCTGTAATGGTAAGTGCGAATATACCTTGTAATTTTTTATTTTTCATAATGTTCCTCGTATTCTTGTAATGTATTGATTACCAATTTCTTAAGTGCGGTAGATGAAATGGTTGCTCCACTGACTGTATCCAGTTCTGTTAATTGATTTTGTTTTTGGATTAATGTTTCAATATATTTTTCTTTTTCTACAATGGAATAATAACTTGGTGTTTCATTATGTTCCAATACCTTTATATGAGTGATTTTACCATCTTTTATTGCCACTTCACAGACAATTGGTCCTCCATTGCCTTTTTGCGAAACTTTATAAATCACTTGATTTCCTAATTCCTTTTCTTCATAGACTTTGAAATTAGGATCTAATGTCTCTCCTATATTGGTATATCTAGAATTTACTGTGTAAATAATTCCACCCAATATCATTAGAACAATTGCTACTGTAAACAAACGAAATTCTTTCTTTTTACATTTCATACCCACTTTTTCTATCATAAAGTTGAGCATATTCATTGTCAGGATACTTGTTAATACACCTTCTGGATACGCTGTTAAATAACGAAAGATAACTGTTAAAATTCCTAACCCAATTCCATAAAGGACTTGTCCATTTTTAGTTACTGGCGAAGTAACAGGATCTGTTGCCATAAAGACTGCCCCAAAGAAAAGACCTCCGCTTAAAATTTGAAACAACGGATACCAAATGGATAAACCATTGATCAGTCCGATGGTCAAAGTCATGAAGAAGACTGTTCCAATATAATAGACAGGAATTCGCCATTTGATTACCTTTTTCCAAGTCAAATAAAGAAAACCAATGATACATAGTAAGCTACTCGTTTCTCCTACTGCTCCTGGTATCATTCCCGTAAAGAAATCCCATAAAGTACCATATGGAGCTACCAAGGTTTGATAAGTTCCAATTCCTTCTATGGTGGAAGCATTGGATAAAGGAGTTGCATGACTAATGGTATCTATTTCGTATGCATTAAAATATCCTCCATGACTCACAATCACACCTGCATAGGCAGTAATGACAAATAAACGTCCAATTAAAGCGGGATTAAAAATGTTATTTCCAAATCCTCCATAAACCAATTTACCAATTACAGATGCTACTACTGCACCCAATATCAAAATAGAAATAGGTGTATGAATTGGCAAAATAAGAGCCAAAAACAATCCAGGCAGAAGAGCATAGGAATTTTGTAAATATTGTTTTAACTCCATTCCTCTTTTCTGTAAGAAAAAACGAGCTCCTATCCATTCTGTTATACAAGTTACAATGGGTGGAATCATTACAAATATAAGTGGATAAAATAATCCATATAAACCTACTTTATGGTGTAAGTATGGAACGATTCCGTTTTTATAAAATTGAAATAAAACAAT
Source organism: uncultured Bacilli bacterium (assembly GCA_910576795.1). GTDB lineage: Bacteria > Bacillota_I > Bacilli_A > RF39 > UBA660 > UBA5026. The sequence continues at coordinate 100,514 of CAJTIX010000001.1, read as the reverse complement.
GGGAAAAAGGGCAATTAAAACGTGCATCATCATTGTAGATGTTTTCTTTTGACTTCGATAAAAGGGTCCAATTTGTTTATGATATTCTTTCATATTATGCATCCTTTCTCAATGTTTCTTTGGCTTTTTTTACATATTCTCGCACCTTTATTTTAGCTGGGCAAATATAAGAACAAAGACCACATTCTACACATCGATTGACTTGTAATTTTTTAAGTACTTCTTTATCTTCACAGGCGTCTTTGATCAAAACAGGTTCTATTCCTGCTGGACATACTTCTACACACTTTCCGCAACGCATGCAGGTTTGCTCTAAAAAATCCTCTTGTTTTCGTAATATAACAATCGCATTCATGTCTGCAGTTACAATGACATCGTCAGATGGTAACGTATTTCCCATCATAGGTCCCCCTGCAATGCATAAAACATCTTTGGTTCGCTTTAATCCACCAATTGCTTCAATGACTTCATGAGCTGGAGTCCCTAATTTTACTAGTACATTGGTTGGTTGTTTTACCATATCGCCAGTAATGGTAACGATTCGTTCTAGTAAAGGGCTTTTTGTTTTTAATGCTTGATAAATGGCATATATGGTTGAGATATTATTGACAATTACACCAATTTCAATTGGAAGTTTCTGATAGGTATTTCCAGTTACAAATTCTACCAATGCCTTTTCCCAACCCATTGGGTATCTATTGGGTATCTCTACAATTTGAATATTGGCATAGGTTCCTATTCTAGTTTGAAATGCATGCAAGAGTTCACTATTATTTTTCTTAATTGCAATAAATGCTCTTTGAATATTGTTGATTTCTAATATTGCATCAATTGCTTGTAAGATTTCTTCTGTTTTTTGAGTACCTATAGTATCATCTGCGGTAATATAAGGTTCACATTCGACTGCATTTACAATAAGTGTACGAATATTTTGTTCTGTTTGATATTTCACATAGGTTGGAAAACCAGCACCTCCCATTCCTACTATACCTGAAGCTTGAATCATTTCGATAAATTCTTGTTTGGTATATTTAGAGATTTCTTTTTGGTCATTTTTTTCTAATGTTCGTTCTTTGAAGTCATTTTCAATTTTGATACATTTTACATATGCGCCATTGTGATATAATCTTTCTTCAAAGTCAACAACCATCCCACTTACACTGGAATGTAATGGTATGGTGAGAGGGCCCTTTTTTCTTGCGACCATTTCTCCTTTACATACATAGTCACCTTTTTTCACAAGTACTGTAATATCTGTATCATTCCCTACTATAAGAGGAACATAAATAAATTTTGGTTTCAAATAAACAGTAAAATGACCTTTTGACATTTCTTTGTTTTGTTTTAATTTTACGCCTTTCATGTCATCACCCTATTCTTTTTCTATTATACATGTATTTTTCATAAAAAAAAAGAATTATACTTTTAATTGACATATCTTGATAGCAATTATATCAGTATAACTCTAATTTATTCATTGGTATGAATTTCAACATATAATGTTCCTGAACTCAGTGTTGTTTTTGCATAATAATCACATGTAATTGGTTCTCCCGCTTTTGCCATACCAATATTTATAAAAAACCCTGCTGTTTGCACAACTCTTGTTCCAGGCATATTAGAAGCTACATCTAACATATATTGTTCCGCCATGGTAGAATGAGCATAGCACATATACATACAGTCTTTGGTAGGTGTGTATGTTGCTTCAACTGTTCTTGCTTGTGTTCCATTATATGCGATCGCACCTGTAGATTCTTTTACTTTTCGAAAAGTTCCAATTGTATATTCAGGATTAAATGAGTTAATATGGTTAGCCATAGTATCAAAAGAATCCATGTTAGACGTTTCTATACCCCTATTATTTAATGCCTGTGCAATTAATGTTTTACCATTTTCTAGTTCAATTTGTAATTTTTGAATCTGTTCTTGCAAACCATAACAAGCATTACTATTCGATTCGATTGCCTGTATCGTTTCTATTTTTAACTGATCTAATATTGTTTTTTTATTTTGTAAATTATTTAATATTCCAACCATTAATATTAGAAATAACAATAACATAGTATATAAAATGGCAGATGTCGCAAATCCCCTTTTTTTCATAGAACCCTCTCCTTATTTTTATAATTATACTGTATTTATCATATCATATTCTCTGTTGATATTCAAGATTTTTTACGAAAAAGAGCATCGTACCGTAGTACAAATGCCCTTTTATTTTATCATAAAACTGACACCCTTTCTTTCATTTTTGACCGTAATTTCATAGCCAAATAAGGAGATTGTTTTTTTAACAATTGATAGACCCAAACCAAATTGTCCATTAATACCTTTTTTGTAAGGAGTGAAAATATCATTTAATACATTAGGATCAATATTAGGTCCATCATTATAAAATGTGATTTTATTGTTTTTGATTGTAATTCGGATTAACGATTTTGCATAACGAATAAAATTATTCAGTAAATTATCAATAATGGCTTCCCACATATCTTCTGAACCGCGATAAATAGTTGTTTTATCATAAATTTCAACCTTCCATTCAATATCAGGTCTATGATATTTGAACTTTTCTAAAGAGGCATTGATGATGGGATTAATGTCGACTCTTTTTTCTGGCTGTACTTTTAAATCTTTGATATAATTCAGTTTATTTAAGTATAGTAAGGAGTGTACTTTTGTTTCTAATTTATTGGTTTGTTCTTTGATAATAGGGTATGCTTCTTCTGGTTTTATCATTTGATCTTCTAAAGCTTCCATATAAGACTTTATCACAGTAAGTGGTGTTTTAAAGTCATGTGATATGTTTTGATACATCATATTTTTATAGTCTTCTGTTTCTTTTAAATTATGCTTCATTTGATCAATCGCATCTGATAATAACTTCAATTCATCATCCATATAATAATGATAATGATCAATATAATCGTCATTATCTAAATTATCAATTTTTTCTTTTAAATGTTCTATTTTTAATACCAGTCTTCTTGCCCAACCAACCAATAATCCTACAATTAAGATAAGTACAATGAATAAAATAGGAAATACATTATAAAGGATATCTTTTCTCATATTTTTAATATAGGAATCATTGGTTAAAGCAATCTTAGTAACATGGGTAGTATATACGGTATTATAGTAATAGGTAATTCCTCTATATTTAAATTTACCATAGGTATCTTTTATATTTTCTAAAATTTGATTGATATTTAAAGGTATAATTTGGTTTAAATTTTCAGATGCAACAATATTGGTATGTCCTGTAATGTAAAGATAAGCAACTTCAGTCTCTAACTCATTTTGATTGATTTCGTAGTCAATCAATTCTAATGGTTGTTTTAGATATTCATAAATGCTTTTTTCATAAACTGGAAGTAACATTTTTGGTAATAAAATTCCTAAAAAAATTGCAAGAATAACGATTATGAAAATAGCAATGGCTAGAAGTTGTCTATATACAGTTTCTTTTAAGGATTTCATATCAAACGATATCCAAATCCGTAAATGGTATTAATGTGTAGGAATTTCATTTTTTTTCGCAATCTTCTTACCAAATCATCCACAACACGATCACTACCAAAATAGTTTTCACCCCATATATTTTTCAATATTGCATCTCTACTAAAAGACTGATTCTTATGTTCTAAAAAGAGAATCAACAAATCATATTCTAAGCTAGTAAGTACAATTTCTTTTTTTTGTTCATATACTAACCTTTTGTCCAAATCAATCTCATAGTTTTCATATTTGATTTTATTGGAATAACTTGCATATACTCTTTTCATAATATTGTTGACACGCAATACCAGTTCTTTTGGAGAATAGGGTTTTGTGATATAGTCATCACTTCCTAATTCTAAACCGATAATTTTATCCAAATCTTGGTCTCTTGCAGAAGTAAAAATAACAGGTACATTTTGGTTCTTTGTTCGGATTTGCTTAATGATATCATATCCGCTAATGGAATCCTTTAACATAATATCCAAAATCCATAAATGGGGGTCTTCTGTTTTCAAATATGTAAGTGCATCCATTCCTTTTACAAAGGAAATGACCTCATAACCTTCTTTTTTTAAATAATTGGTAATCAAATGATTTAAATCTTCTTCATCTTCTACCAAGCAAATTTTATACATAGAAATCACCTCATCAATAGTATATCATGAATTTATTCTATTTTTTTCACCTACTTTCTTACTTTATTTATTGTTTTAGGAGTGTATTATATTGTTTTTTATTTGATTTTCTTCTCTCTTATCACCTCCGATAATTTCATTTTAGAATAAAATTGTGTTCTAATTTTGATAATTTAATGGGAAATTATGGGAAAAAAGATGCCTAACTTACTAAGGCATCTCCTATGATATCTGCAATATCTACTATTGTATCAACAATATAATACAATTTTTCTTTCCAATAATGATTTTTGGCATTGAAAACAGTAACTTTTAAAACAATACCATCTTCGACTTTTTCTTTTTCACAAGTAACATCGAATCTTTGATATCTTTTCATAAGTAAATCCAAATCATAGTTGGTATCTTTTACAAATAAATAGATGTTTCCTTTCGTGATATAGATACTATCTCGTATAAAGGTTTTCATGTAACGTTCCAACTCAAAAACATCTCCAATGATTATGTCCTTTGTTTTTTTATGAAATGTTTTTCGCATTTTCTTGAAACTAAATGTTTTTGGTCGTTTATGAAAAAATGATTTTTTTCTGTCTGATGGATTGTTTTTTGATAATACATCACAAATGGTAATGGTTGCATTTTCTTGTAATGCTTTTTCCATGGATATGGTTGGTCCAATTGCAAGAGCATTTCCCTCTGCTTTTTGAATGATTTGATTCATATATGTATCAATTGTCATTTTTTTCACCTACGATATCTTGTACGACATAACTTGCACACAGTAATCCTGCTACTGCAGGAACAAAAGCATTAGACGCAATTTGATGTGTTGTGTTAGAAATTGGCGGTTCTGTACTAGAGACGGTCATGATTTTGGTGTTTATTTTTTCTTCCCTTACCATTTTACGTAGTACTTTTGCGATGGGGTCGTAACTTGTCTTTTTTAATTCTATAATGGAGATTTGTGAAGGATCTAATTTATTCCCCATACCCATACTGGAAATCATTGGGATATGATTTTGATTGGAATAACGAATGAGTTCCATTTTGGTTGCAACTGTATCACATGCATCTACAATATAGTCAATGTTTTCTTGTAACTGTTCAAGAAGATTTTCTTTTGTTAGAAATATATCTTTTTGAATGACTTTACAATTGGGATTGATTTCTTCGATTCTTTTTTTCCATGCCTCTGTTTTTTTCTGTCCGATAGTAGAATGCAAAGCTATCAGTTGACGGTTGATATTACTTGCTTCAATAATATCATAATCGACTAAAATAAGTGTTCCAATTCCGCTGCGCGCTAAGGCTTCTACGGCATACCCACCAACACCACCAAGACCTACTACCAAGACGGTTTTATGTTGTAATGTTTCTATTGTATCTTTTCCTACTAATAATTCCAGACGATCCCAAGTATTCATACTTCTCACCAAATTTATTATACACTATCCTTTGAAAAATTTGAAGATTCAAAAAAGCAACTCTTGGTTGCCTATTTTACAATAATATCTCCACTGTTGGTTTCAATTTGTAATTCAAACTCAGAAAAACGATTGCTTTCTTTAATAGTAGTATCTCCGCTTCTTGTTTTTGTAGCAATATATGTATCTGTAATATGAGAAATGGAAACATCTCCAGAAGTTGTATCTATATTTGAATTTTCTAAAATCTGAAAATTCTTAATATCAATATCACCTGAACTTGTTTTCAAATCTACTTTTCCTTTAATATTGTTGAAACGAATATCCCCAGAACTGGTATGGAAGCTAACATGCTCTACATTTTTTCCCTCTACATCTCCACTTTGTGTTTTTCCATTGATATTTTTCACTGTACCAAACGCAATGTCTCCACTACTCGTTTCTGCATTTACATTTATATTTGGAAAATCAGCAATTTGAATATCTCCACCACTGGTTTTGAAATACAAAGTAGTACTCATGTTAACTGGCAAATAAAGTACAATCTCGTTGTTATTAACAAAACAAAATCCAAAACAAAATTCATTTTTTGTATTTTTCGTAATAGTCAATTGATTGTCCGCTAATGTACTAGAAACTTCCTCTTCTTTTTCGCCATAAATGGTAATATGAATTTCATTATCTTTTGAAGGCTTTACAGTAATATCAGTTAATTTTACATTAATATAAATTTGTTCTAATTCTGAGATAGAATAAGTATCTTCATAAATTATTTTTTGTTCTTTCTTAAAATTCCATTTCCAATGATAGTGAGGACCTTCTGTTAATAGAAAAATGAGCATTCCTATTAAACAAATGACAATTATGGATAAAATAGAAATTTTAAAAGAGATATATGTTTTAGTCTTCATGAAAATTCTCCCTCAAATCTAATATAGAATGTATAATTTCAATTAGAAGTGCATAGATAATCCAAATAATCCAAGTAATTCCCCAAGCATGTGTGATAAAACTGACAACTAAATATAAAAATGTAAATATCAGAGATATCATTTCATCTAGTACTTTATATTTTTTGGGTTTTTCTATTTTTTCTTTTGGAAGACTCATAAACTTATATATTAAGTATACGGTTGCGAACGCACATATTAGTAAAAATATACTCACTTTTATATTTTCGTTCATTTCTTTTAAAGAGTCGGATATTATAATCCAAATGACTGATATGAAATATAGAAAAACACTAATACTGATTATTTTGGCTTTTTCTTTACGGATGGAATTATCACTCCTTGAAACTTCTTTTTGTTCTATCTTTGTTGTTCCTTTTAAAAGGGTATCTGACGAAATACCATATAACTCACAGATAGGAACGATTTTATCTAAATCTGGCATACTTTGATTGGTTTCCCACTTTGATATGGTTTGTCTAGTTACATTTAATTTTTCGGCCACTTCTTCTTGTGATAAATTTTGGTCTTTTCTTAATTCATATAATTTATTGCCTATATTCATATGACATCTCCTCATAATCAATATACGTTTTTCTTCGGTTGCATTCTACCAATTTCAGTTTGAATTTGCGCAACCACAGTTAACAAAAGAGGTATTTATAGCTATTTTAATGGAATACTTTTTCTTTTGTTTGTTCATTATAAATGGTTCTACTTATCACCATACTATTTTTTTTAGAAAATTCATTTTCTAAATAGTCTAAATAGGTACCAGGTGTAATAATACCCACCATTTTTAAAATATCAGTCCCACTTTTTCCTACAATTTTATCGGCAAATAAAGTACAATTTCTTCCTAGGACAAAGAATGTTTTAAACTCCCCTGCTTTAAATTTATATATGGTTGCATTGGTGTCTAAATATAATAAATCAATATATTCATAATCTTTTCTTTCTTTTAGATGTCCTTCTTTTTGGTCTTTTTGTGCCATTGGTTCCCATAGATAGGCATCTTTTTTAATATGGTTAATTTCTTTTCTGACATTTTCTTTTTGTTGTTCTGTTAATCTTAGTCCAAAACCAATTAATGTTTTATTGCTTTGTGTAATACAAAAAGGAATATATGCTTCTTTACTGGTTTCAAATAAAACGCCATCTCCAACACAATCAAATACGCGATAAGATGTTTTATCATATCCTCCATATGAAATCATATTACCATCAAAACAAATATCCATATGTCCCAAACGATTGTATCCATGGGGCGCAACATGAATAAAGATTTCTAAATCAGGAAGCATGTTTTCTTTTTGTTCTTGATAAACGATTTCTTTTTCTGTGTTTTGATTGTTAAAATATCGATTGATTTGTTTTAATGTTCGTAGAGGGAGCAATGCTTCTAGGAAGGTTGGTAAACTAATATATATGGACCTTTTGGTTTTTTTCTTTGAACGAATTAGTTTTTTCCATTCGCCTAGTCCAATTAGTATACAATAAATCCCGATAATAGATAGAATGGTTGGTAAATGTCCAAGAGGTGAAAAGAAAAACATAATTCCTGTTATTATAAAAAAGATACATAAGATGATTTCATCCCATTTATATTGTTTGTTCTTCCATAGAAAATAAGCACTGATTCCTTTGACCAATCCATTGAATAGAAGATAGATTGCGAATAAAAGTGGAACAATAGATAGTGGTATATTAGGAAATAAATTCATAATGACTGCAAAGACAATATTTAAAATCGCATGAAATAGTTTTTCTTTGGTGAATTCTTTTTGTCCTCTTGCGATTAAATTCCATAGTTGAACAATCCCTAGTAATAAAAAAGAAAATACAAGTAGGTTTACTATACTGGTATATAAATTCAAACTTCCAATCATAATCATGATGCCTAATATGATAATAATTAGCCCTGAGATAAAATAATTTGTTTTATAAGAATCTTTCTGCATACAACTCACCTTTTCTTAATTAAGATTATATCAAAATTATGATTTCAGGTCTATATTAGTGATTATAGATACCTAGCAGTATTTGTCATTTCAACATAATTACCTTGTGAGGATTTTTATATAAAATAAAAATCAGTCATATCTCAGACTGAAAATTATATTGAAAGTTATAAAATTTAGAACAGATTTTCCAATGGTGCGTTTACTGATGGGGTCTTGCACTATTTGTAGGCTATTGCGCTTTTTTAATATTTTAAATTTGAAACACTATTTTTATTTAATGGTTACACTAAAGATAAATATTTTTGTCTTTCTTTTTCTATTTTTTTCATTTTTCCATTTACAGATTCAATATTAATTTTTTCTAGTGCATTGGGCATTTGAGAAGCCACCCAAAGATAAAACGACCCTGTATCTATATAACTATGTTTAACTTTTTCAATGTCAAGATCAGGTTTTAGTATTGAATACCAATTACCATCTTCATCTTGACTATTAAAATATATTGAATCTGCATCTTCCATTGGCCATATTTCTTTACTTAACTGTTGAAGATTAAAATTAATTGCCTCAGCAAATTTTTGAATTTGACTATGCCTTAGCATCTTGGAAATTGAATGTGTTGCTTCATAATTATAAATAAGTGCAAGTGCTGTTGCATCTTCAATACAAACCGTATTCATTATATATTCACTCCTAACAAATATTACACTATTAAATTTTAATAATTAACGGGTTGTGCTAGTTGATTTGTAAATTTATATATTCGTTGAAAAATATAGACTCTTTATTTTTTGTTACTTAAATTTTTACGAAATTAGTTATACAGTAAATTCTAAGTAACCATTATTTTCAACAATTTTCATTTTTAACTAGCACAACCCGTTAATTAAATAAAGAACAAAAATCCTAACTCACTGTATATTTTGAAACAAGCATCAAAATATGGAAGCAAGATTTTATTGAAAATGAACTACCCCGCGGCAAGCAGCGGGGAATTAAACCCTAGACTAATGACCATACACTGTATGGTCATTAGTTATTAAAAATTAACAATATACATTATGAATTCTATTTATATTTAATTGTAATAGTGCGACTTTTAACCTCAATGGTGCCCGAAAGAGAGAAAACAACAACCTTTATATATTATCATTTTGGGCTTTAAATTTTAAATCTTTTGCTACACACTTAAAAGGTTCTGTAATATTTGATGGTAAATTATCTATGTCAAAAAACTTTAATTCATAACTTTCAAGGTCACTTTTTATTACTCCATGATAAATGTCCGTTTCAAATATAATATTAACAAAATAGACTTCATCACCATTAGGATAAATATGATGCTGATCTTCTCCAGAATATATATTGAATATTTTTAAATCCTCTTTCTTAATTTCTAAATTTGTTTCTTCTTTTATCTCTCTAATTATAGTTTCATATATAGTTTCTCCTAAATCCATAGATCCACCTGGATTGCCCCACAATGCGTCATCGCTTCTTCTTTGAAGCAAAACTTGACCTTTTTCATTAAATATTAGACACCCACAAGCACATATCATCAATGGTGCATGTCCGACAAATCTTCTCATTGTTTTTATATATTCCATAAACTCCTCCAAATAAAGCACATTGATTATGTCGATGTGCAAGTGTGTTTTATTCAATTGGCAATATCAATTTAATTTCTAAAAATATTTTACCATAAATTTAAGCATATTAAAACTCGGATTTCTAAATAATAGAAAAGTTCGAGTTTCCTATCAATCTGGTGCGATAACGATACACGTATGCGAAAAATGACTAATCGCTATCTTGATTAGCTTCTACTAGAAACTTATCAAAATCAGATTCAAACTTTTTATCTTGAATAACTCGATATTTTTCAAATTCTAATAATGCTTTTTCTTCAGCTAGTTCATGTGATATTTTTCCTGCATTAGTTAAAACATCTCTTTCATCTAATAATAAATATTTATCTAATATTTTACTCCAATCTTCCATAGTCATTGGTATATGTCTTTCTGCACGACTTTCAGCAAAATCTAAAAATGCATTCACTATTCTTTCTAAATCTTTTAATTCATTTTTAGTTAAATAGTTTTTAGCAATTACAACATCTGATTCCATAATTTTGCCATTAGGACTATTCTTCCAAGAAGTCAAATTCATATTTTCTTTAGTGGAATCAACACGATTATAAATAATCTCTGCTGCGGTTTGATGAGCCACAGCATAATGCATTTTATTTTGAACTTTCTTAAAAAATGCTATTGTTAGTGGTGATTTATTATCATAGTCTAAACTAGTAGCATAAATATCTGTTATTTTTTGATAAAATCTTCTTTCAGATAGCCTTATTTCTCTTATTTCTTCTAATAATTTTTCAAAATAATCAATACCCAAGAACATTCCATTTTTCATCCGTTCTTTATCGAGAACATAGCCTTGTATAGTAAATGTTTTCAATATATTAGTTGCCCATCTTCTAAACTGTGTTGCACGTATTGAATTGACCCTATACCCAACTGAAATAACAACATCTAAATTATAAAATAATACTTTTCTTGTTACTTTTCTATTTCCCTCTTTTTGAACTATTGAATTTTCTTCAATAGTTGAAATTTTATCTAATTCATTAGAATCAAATATATTTTTTAAATGAACATTTATATTATCAATACCTGTATCAAAAAGTTCTGACATCGCTTTTTGTGTCATCCATAAAGTATCTTTATCATATCTTACTTGGATTCCCTTATCTCCTTCTTGAACTTTAAATACTAAAAATTCTTCTGTACTACTTCTAATTATTAAGTTTTTATTTTCTTCCATAGTAAATTATTCTCCTTTCACAAATTATAAATACCTTTTAATTTTTCAAAAATAGGAACATTACCTTTATAACTTTTTGGAGATATTGGACTAGGATGATAAATAGGCAATATTTTATAATTATTAACTTCATATATATTACCAACTACATCTAAAAATTTATTAAATTTAAAATTAAGTAAATTTCTAGTCGAAAATTCTCCTAGAGTAATAATTAATTTGGGATTTAAAACTTTTAGTTGTTCTAACATTATATTCTTACAATTTCTGGAACAAATTTTTAAATTTTTTCTTTCTAAAGGATAACACTTAACTGATTCTAAAAATGTTGTTTCAAAAATATCTCTATTTATAATATCAAATAATTTTTGTAATACTACTCCACTAGGTAATATTTTACCATTAATATCACACCATAATTTATGACTTTTTCTCCAACCATTATTAGCAGGTGCTTCTCCAACTAAAACTATTGTCTGATCTTTACCTAAAAATACTGTTGCATCATTAGGAAACTTGTCCACTAATTTATCACAAGATTTACAAGAATAAACTTTCTTATCTATTTGATTCAATAACTTAATTATTAATCTTGTTTTTAATATGTTATATCTATTCTTTGTATCATCAGTTAATATTTTTTCTCTATCTATGATTTGATAATACTTATAATCTATATCATGATTAAATTGACTTGAAGTTAAATCTATAATCTTATTTTCAATTAAGTTGAAATAATGACTAATTCCATCCACATGGATCTTACAGATATCCCCACCAAAATAATCATTAATGATTAGAGATGTTATTGCACACATGCCAAAACATTTATTAAATTCACTCCAATCATCTTGAACTTTAGGATAACATAAATCTTTTGAATAACATTCTAACAATACTTTTTGGATATTTTCTATATTCATATGTAGCACCTCATTTCATTAAACTTTAACTATAAATATTATACCAAAATTAACTATATAAGTCATTCTAGAATTAATAAATAATAATAAAATTTTGGTGGGAGTAATACCACGTTGCTTGCTTATATAATTACTGATACTGACTAAAAAAATCAATCATATTTCAGACTGATTTATATAAGCGTCACTTGGTGCGACGATTTTACCTAATGGTGCCCTAAGGGAGGACGTTCAACAACTTTTAAATATTATTTTTTTTGTAAAATTTTCATTAAATTATTATCTCCAAAATATGGCATAAAATCATTTTTTCTATAAAATGGAATAGCATCAGTAGTTGAACATACACTAACATTTTCCAAATAGGGAAAATCAGCAATCAAATCAAACAAAGATTGTTTCATAAGCATTGTTCCATATCCTTTATCTCGATAAAAGGGTTCTACTTCTATCCTATCAATTTCAAAAGTAGGAGAATCAAATAAAATATGGTATTTTATATATCCTATCATTTGATTTGTTCCTGTAAAAATCCCATAGAAACGATAAATTCCTTTTTTGGTAAAATCTGAATCGGATATTTCTTTGGTATTCTCCTTAGTTTCATATACTCTATTTGTATATATTTCAGGAATAAAATTTTTTAATGCAACTTTTTCATCTAATTTAAAAAAAATTCTAACATTGAACCTCCTATATAATTTACATTATATTCTTACATATATTGTTTTTGACGATATACAAGTGTGTTTACTAAATTGACAAAATTTAATTAAGCTCTATATAAATATTCTATCATATTTTTAAGTATATTAAAACTCGAAACATAAAAGTGGAGTTGTAAGATAAAAGTAGACACGAAAAACTCGTGATCTGCTTTTTTAATGTATAATAAAAAATAAGGAGGAATAAAAAATGCCAAGGAAAAGAAAAGAAGCGAATAGAATATGGTCAAAAGAAGAAAAGAAAAACTTTGTTGATATGGTTATAAATAATAATATATCAACTCATGACGTAGAAAAAAAATACGATTTAAGTTATGGAATAGTTAGTAAATGGGTACGTCAGTATATTTCAGGTGGAATAGATGCGCTAGAAAATAAAAGGAAACCAAGTTATGGATATCATAGAATAAATGCTCTTATAAAACGAGAAACTGGATGGGTAGTATCTGATAATCTAATTCACAAAGTATGTAAAGTATTAAAAATTTATTCAAAATCTAAGCATTATTCTAAATATAAAAAGCCAGGGGAAGAATCAATCAAATATCCAAATATGATAAATGGCAATTGGAAAACTACAAGGCCATTAGAAAAAGTAGTTACAGATACAACAAAGATATGGTTTAAAGGCAAACCTTATGATTGGACTTATTATGTCGATGTCTTTAATAATGAAATAATAGGTTCAGATGTTTCTTTAAGTAAAAATTGTAATAATCCTTTAAATCATAAATTAGCAGTAGAAGCAATGTTAGAAACAAAAATAAAAAGAGGATACAAAGACCTAGATACAATTTTTCACTCCGATCAAGGCTCTATATACTCTTCAATTGCATTTAACAATGCACTTAAAGATTATACTATAATTCGTTCTATGTCAAGAATTGGAACACCTACTGATAATCCAATCATTGAATCGTTAAATGGTTGGTTAAAGAAAGAAATATTCATTGATTTTAATATTAATAATTACGAAAATGTTCAAGATTTTATTAATGATGTTATAAATGATTATAACAATTTTAGACCAGCTTATGCATTAAATTATAAAACCCCAATTCAATATAGAACTGAATTAGGGTATTAAGTGAGTTTTTTATGTTCACTTTTTATTGACAACTCCAACATAAAAGTTCGAGTTTCCTATCAATCTGGTGCCGAATGTAAGAATCGAACTTACAGCTAATCATTACGAGTGACTTGTTTTACCATTAAACTAATCCGGCATTATATGGTGCAAAAGATGGGACTTGAACCCACACGAGAAATTCTCACAAGCCCCTCAAGCCTGCGTGTCTACCAATTCCACCACTCTTGCATGAAGAAATCATACCATAAAAAAAGAAAAAAGTGAACTATTTTTCCATTATTTTTAAATTACCGCCATAACGACTATCATAATCATCTAGCATATCATAAAATGCATTCTTATCAATTTTATTAGTTCCTTTTATATCAATTACAATATCACTAATTCCATATTCTGAAATCGCAGAATACATTTTTTTTTGGAGATTGGAAACACCCCTTTTATTCAGATTCCCTTCCACATTAACATAAAGTACATCATCACTATAAACTAAATCTGTCCGCATAGTATTCACCTTCTGTTTCTACACTATATCACAACTAAATCCCATTCATAATAGTTTCGACAAAACTAGAAAAATAATGTCCAAATCTACCATAAAAAGCAAATATATGCTATAATGTGAAATAGATATTGATAAATAGATAAGGGTGGTTTTATGTATCATATGTTATGTATTTTTATAGGAAAACTATTGATTTTCATTGGTAAGATTTGTAGACGAGGCAGTTCCCTTCCTGGTGGAATTATTCTCAAAATCAATCATAAAATTCTATCCTATTTTCGCCTCCCAAAAACTGTAATTGCCGTAACAGGAAGTTCTGGAAAAGGAAGTATCTCTTCTTTAATTGCAAAAGTATTAGAACAAGAAGGATACGCAGTTGCGCACAATAAAGTTGGATCAAATCTAACACCTGGTATTTTAACATTGCTATTACAACATTCTACCCTTTCAGGTAAACTCAAATGTGATATTCTTGTCTATGAAATCGATGAGCGCTATGCAAAATATGTATTTGATTCTATTACACCTAATTATGTTGTCATCTCCAATATCAGTCGAGATCAACCGCCAAGACAAGGACATTTTGATCTTGTCTATGAGGAAATCAAAAAAGCAATTACATCAACTATGCACCTCATTCTAAATGCAGATGATCCTTATTTACAAAAATTTGTAATTGGAGCTAAAAATCCCATTACTTACTATTCTGTTTCAAAAAATAAATATTCTTATACTAAAAATAAATTTATGAACTTAAATTTAAACTACTGTCCAAATTGTAATCATAAATTGGAATATACCTATTATAATTTTGAAAATATCGGTTCTTATCATTGTACCAATTGTCAATTTCAAAAATCAAAATCTGATTATACAATTACAAAGGTTGATTATACAAATGCTACGATTACCATCAATGATAATTACAAAATCCAGTTGCCTTATATTATACTTTACGATGTTTACAATACATTGGCGGCCTTTACAATTACGAGTATCTTGAATTTACAAAATGAAAAAATTTGTCAAACATTATCTGATGTTCATAAAAATGAAAAATTATTTGATGTATTTGAAATAGACAATCGAATTGTGACTGTCTTAAATAACAAGAATGAAAATAGTTCTACCTTCAATCAATCCCTACTCTATATTAATCGGTTTAAAGAAGAAAAAACAATTGTAATTGGTTGGAAAGAAATCAGTAGACGTTATCAATTTGATGATTTATCTTGGCTATATGATATTGATTTCGAATTACTAAATCAAAATAAGGTCCATAAATTTATTTGTATTGGAATTCATCGATATGATATTGCTACTAGGTTAAAATATGCTGGAATTGCTGAAAAAGATATTGTTGTATTTGAACAAATTAAAGAAAGTATCCCCTATATACAAAAGAAAACCAAAGGAAATATCTATGCGGTTTTAAATTTTGATTATGTGGAACCTTTTAAGAAAGAAATGAGAGGTGAATCCAAATGATTATCCATATTGCTCACCTTTATTATGATTTAATGAATTTATATGGAGAAAGTGGAAATATAAAAGCATTAAAAAAACAATTAGAAGAACAAGGAATAAAAGTAAAAGTAGATTTATTAACCATTACCGATACACTCCACTTTTCAAACTATGACTTTGTTTATATGGGAATGGGTACAGAAGAAAATCAAAAATTGGTTTTAAAACATCTACTTCCCTATAAAAAGGAAATTGAAAAAGCAATCAATAGTGGTGTATTCTTTCTAATTACAGGAAATGCAATCGAATTATTTGGAAAAAGTATTCTAACCACAAAAAAAATGAAAGCTTTAGGTTTATTACATTTTGAAAGTAAACAAGAAACAATGCGAATTGTAGGAGAATGTATTGGAAATACAGCATTTATAAATAAACCAATCTTAGGTTTTCAAAATCGATTTGGGGTTATGAAAAATGTGAAAGAAAATGCATTTGTTACATTTACCAAAGGAACTGGATATGCGCCTAAAATGAGTCAAGAAGGAATTATCAAAAATCATTTTTATGGAACTTATTTAATTGGTCCTATCTTAATTCGTAATCCAGAACTATTAAAATATTTTGTAAAACAATTGATTTTAGGGTTAGATTCTAATTTTAAATTTAAACCATTTCATTTGAATTTAGAAAATAAAGCATATCTTACTTTTATGGAAAAATATCAAGCAAAATAATTTTTATACGAACAGTCAACATTGGTTTGACACCTACTTTATTTTATGGTACCATGTATACAGATGAAGGAAACTTCATACAATAAAAAGGATACATTTGGTTGTAGCAGGTCAAATGCATTCCCTTATGTTTGGAAACGGCATCTGACAAATCACAATGGTGATTATCAGATGCCTATTTTATTTTATAAATAACAAAGTGATTAACGCAAATATTACAACAAATAACAGCGTTATTATGAAATAAAGACATTTTTCATAAATATCACCGCCTTTCCCATTACAAAAAGTAAAAGAAAGGGAAAAACATCTGACAGAAATCAAACATATCCTAAGTATAATTATACTATTTGTCTAATATAAAGTAAATACATCACAACTATTATATGAAAAAATTGAGAAGTCAATCTCAATTTTTATTTATTTCTTAATTTTATTTTTAATTTACTTTCCACTTCTGTAATCATTTGATTGAAAACCTTCGTTACTTCTTCATCACTTAATGTCTTCGTTGGGTTTTGGAATGTAAGAGAATATGCGATAGATTTTTCATTTTCTAAAACATTTTCTCCTTCATAAACATCAAATACATCTATTTCACTCAATAATCTTCCGCCAACCTTTTTTAAGATAGACATGACTTGTTCAGATTCCATAGATGCAGGCATAACGAACGCTAAATCTTTATGAACACTTGGATATTTTGAAATTTCCTTGTATTTCATTTGTCTTACTTTTTTCGATAACAATTGATCAATACTGATTTCAAATACATAAACATCTCTTTTACTCATACTAGGATGTACTTTACCAAAAAAGCCTACTTTTTCGTGGTCTACAAGAATAGAAGCTGTCATCTTTGGATGCATATCTTTACATGTTTCATCTGCAACAATTTGATAACGACCATTCAATCCTAAATAGTTTAATAAATTTTCAATGATTCCCTTTACCAAAT
Source organism: uncultured Bacilli bacterium (assembly GCA_910576795.1). Lineage (GTDB taxonomy): Bacteria > Bacillota_I > Bacilli_A > RF39 > UBA660 > UBA5026. The sequence continues at coordinate 82,803 of CAJTIX010000001.1, read as the reverse complement.
AGAAATCTACCTTTTGGATATTATTTTGCCATGTATTTCCTTGATAGTTACCAAGCAATAATCCTGATATCACTTGTTCTTCTACATAGTCTCCTTCTTTATAATAAATAGAGCCTGTTTCAAAAATTTGAATGTCTTTATGATTACGTGCTAAATTATATTCCATTACAGTTAATAATGATGGAATAAAAGACTGTCTCATAATCTTTTTATCTTCACTAAGGGGGGCTAAAATAGATACGAAATCCCTATTTTTATTTACAAAAGAATTACATTCCTGTTCGCCAACCAAAGAATAGGTAATTACTTGATATAATCCTAAACCTTCTAAACGCTTGCGAATTTCTTTTACCATTTTGGCTTTTTTAGAATAACTTCCACGTTTCATTGGCACAACTGGTAACTTTCCAGTTACATGATCATATCCATAGATACGTCCAATTTCTTCAATCAAATCTTCTTTGATATTGACATCTATTCTTCTAGTTGGAACGGTTACTTCATATATTCCATCATTTAACTGGTACGTAAATCCAAGACGTGTAAAAATATCTTCTACATCTGTATTTTTGAGTTGCATTCCTAAAACTTGATTGATTTTATCTAATGTAATTGTAATCACCTTATCTTGTTTCTTTGCAACATCATGGCATAACATTCCTGGACATATGGATCCACCAGCATATTTTTCTAATAATTCACACGCACGAAGGATTGCCTGTTCTGTACGATTCGGATCAATTCCTTTTTCATAACGGCTACTTGCTTCACTCCTTAAAATAGATTTTGAAGTATAACGAATATGAGTAGGTTCGAAAATCGCAGCTTCAATGAAAATATTTTTAGTATTTTCCTCAACCTCTGTTGATAATCCCCCCATTACACCTGCAAGTGCGACTGGTTCTTGATCATTTGCAATGACAATATCCTGTTCTTTTAGACTACGTGTTTGTCCATCTAAAGTGACAATGGTTTCATTTGGATTTGCCATACGTACTACCACATGATTGCCTAAACGATCAGCATCAAAGAAATGAAGTGGTTGACCATATTCTAACATCACATAGTTACTAATATCGACTACGTTGTTGATTGGACGAATCCCAGAGGCCATTAAACGAGCTTTGATAAATTGTGGACTTTCTTTGATTTCTACATTTTCTACTCGTTTACCAAGATAAATAGAACAATGCCCGGTTTTAACATCTAACTTTGTTGTTTGTTCAATAGAAGCACCACGTTCTTGAATATGAATTTCAGGAACATGTACAGGGATATGATAAAGTGCTCCAATTTCATATGCCATACCAATCATATTCATCAAATCCGCACGATTGGCAGTCAGTTCAAAGTCAATAATCGTATCATCAAATTCTAAATATTCTAGTGCATCGGCACCAACAGGCGCATCTAATGGCAATTCATGAATGCCACTTTTATCTTCTTCTTTTAAATATTTGGATTCTAATCCCAATTCTGATAATGCACAAATCATACCATTGCTCTCTACTCCAGCAAGTTTGGCATTTTTGATGACAATACCACCAGGTAAGGTAGCACCAACCTTTGATACAATGACCTTTAGTCCTTTTCTGACATTGGGAGCCCCACAAACAATTTGAACTGTTTCATTTCCTAAATCTACTTGACAAATATGTAAATGATCGGATTCTGGATGGTCGATACATTCTAAGACTTCCCCAACCACTAAATTGGTTGCTTCACAAAATGGTCGCATTTCCTCATACTCATTTCCAGCGAATACCATTTTTTCAGCAAGTTCTTTTGGATTAATATCTTTGATATCGATATAATCACTCACAAATTTTTTACTTAAACGCATGTTATTCACCACCTTCTACACGATTGAAATCACTCAAAAATCTCAAATCATTGGTATAAAAACTACGAATATCACCAATTCCATATTTTAACATTGCAACACGTTCTGGACCTATTCCAAAGGCAAAACCTGTATAAATTTCAGGGTCATAACCACAACCTCTTAGTACGTTTGGATGTACCATACCAGATCCTAAAATCTCAATCCATCCTGTTTCCTTACAAATTGGACAACCGACACCACCACATTTGAAACAACTTACATCTACTTCAATACTAGGTTCTGTAAATGGGAAAAAACTTGGTCGAAAACGAATTTCTCTTTCTTCACCAAATAATTTTTTTGCTAAAATCTCTAGTGTTCCTTTTAGGTCTGCTAAAGAAATGTCTTTATCAACAACAAGACCTTCTATTTGCGTAAATTGATGAGAATGTGTCGCATCATCGTCATCTCTACGATATACTTTCCCAGGACAAATGACACGAATTGGAGTTTTTTCTAAATTGGCATCCATAGTTCTTGCTTGTACTGGAGATGTTTGGCTTCTCAGTAACATTTCATCGGTAATATAGAAACTATCTTGCGCGTCTCTAGCTGGATGTCCTTTTGGTAAATTGAGTTTTTCAAAGTTGTATAAATCTTGTTCAATTTCAGGACCTTCTACCACATCATATCCCATGGAAACAAATAGTTCTTCAATCTCATCAATTACTTTGGTGAGAGGATGAGTACCTCCTACTGATAATTTTGTACCTGGTAATGTAACATCGATTGTTTCATAATTCAGTTTTTTTTGTAATTCAATATTTTCTAATTCTTCCTTTTTGGCATTTAAAATTTCATTTGCCTCATTTTTGATCGTGTTGAGTAAGCTTCCAAATTCTTTTTTTTCTTCTACAGGAATTTCTCTCATATAGTTAGAAAGTTCTGTAATACTTCCTTTTTTTCCTAAAAACTCAATACGTACATCATTCAATTCATTTAATGTTTTTACCTGACTGATTTTGGTTTGTAATTGGTTTTTTATTTCTGTAATCTTTTCTTTCATATAGATTCCTCCTTATAATATATTTGAAATAGAAAAACACATCCTTAGCTAAGGACGTGTTTCACGCGGTACCACCTTAATTCATAGAACAGGTCTATGCAACTTATTACTATAACGCGTTACCGTATTTTTAAATCAGCTTAGAAGGTGAATTCAAAAGGATGTTTGATTCGTTTTCCACCAATCACGAACTCTCTTATACAAACATGACCTTTTTACTACTTCTTCATCTTTGCCTTTGATATGATACTAGTATACCATAATTTGTTATTTTTTCAAGATATTTTATAAATAGTTTACTTGTTTTATAATTTGTAAATTTGGCATCTTTTTGACATATTCTTTTTGTAATTCGGTTAATTTATGTTTTGGAACATACTCTATAAATTCTTCCTCAGAAAGTCCATAATCTTCCATAAATAATGAATATATATAATTTGTATATTTAATTTTCTTTCTATCTACTTCTGTCAATACTTGGTTACTTAATTTTTTTATTTGAGATTTATATAGTTCTATTCTTTCTGTATTACTTATTGACCATCTAGTTGCACATACAGCAGTTAAACCCAAAAACGGATTCGTCTCATGTTCCAATCTTTCTATATTTCTTTGCAGACTCTCTATTTCTTGATTTCTCGTCTCTTCATTTTCTATTGATTGGTATAGTTGAATTGTCCCTATGTGTGTACTTCTGCAATTATCTGGTATTTGTATTGAAAATGCCTTTTCAAAATCAAATTTGAATAATCTGATTTTTTCCTTTTCTATCTCAGTAGTTGCAGTCAATTGAACTTCTAAAGGTGTTTCTATAGATAACCCAATTTCAGTTTGTTGTAACAGTTTAATTGCTTTATAATAAATATTATAAATCGCAGTAGCTCTATAAATTTCTAGTTCACTGAGTGCTAGTCGCTCCTCATCACTGATATACTTTCTTATAACTGAAAAATCAAGTGCGATTAAGTGATTTAAATACTCCACCATTGGTTTCGATAAAATCATTTGATATTTTTGTAATTCTTCTTTTAGTTGTTCTTTTGTTTTAACTCTACTATTTTGATAATCCTTGATTGACATAAAATAACCTCCTGTGTTTTCATTATAGCATTATTTTTTAATTTATACAAAGAAAAAAGTAGAGACTATCTACTTATAAAAACTGTTTTAATTTTTCAACTGCATCTTCTTGCATATCCACATATTCTTGAATGAGTTGATGTACATCAGCATTGGTATCTTTATGATTGAGTAGTTTTCTACCTTCGATAATACCCATATTAGTGCCTTGTAGTAATAATTCAGCAACTTTAGAAGTACTATCATCCATAAATGTTTTCATCTCAATTCCATACCATGTCATTGCTTTATTCATTGCATTTGTTTCATGTGGTTTTTTATCACTATACTCTGGATATAATTCACAAATTTTATCAGAAATGGATTTGTATTTGTTATATTGAATATCAAGTTCCTGTTTTAAAGCGTCATCTTTAATTTTGTCCATTATGAAATGAATCGCATCCATTCCTGTACAAGCACCTTTACTTACTTCATTTTCATTTTCTTCAATTCAATTTTTTCCTGATATCATTATATAATAAAAATATTAATTTATTATTTATCCTTGCATAACCCATTTTATAATTTCTTCTTTGATTGCATAATATTCTTCTTTTTCAAATTGCATATTGGCAATACAATAACTTTTATTGGATATATGAGAGCAAAATATGCATTCCAATAAGTTCGAACAATCTTGAATAAAAAACGAATTACTGATTTTGTTAGAGCAAATAACACTATAGCTATTGCTACAACTATTCGAATCATCCACGCGAATACAAAAATTGATATTATTACTTCTTTGACTTGCTAAGGCATAAGTACTATTATAACAACCATCACAGAAAACAATGTTTTTAGAATCTCCGCAATTGGTACATTGATATACATTTTCTGATCGGTAAATTGGATCACTTTTGATTACATTAATGGAATTATAAATTCTTTCAGTTGCAGAATAATCAATATTTTTCCATAATTCGATTACTTCTTCTAAACTGGTTACTTCTTTTTTAGGAATCATCCATCCAACTGTTTCATTCCGTTTTTCAATATTTGCATTTGTCATATAACATGTCGAATGTGTTAACGCTGTCCATGTCATTTCATTCGTAGTTGTATCATATACAGCTTGTGGTAATTTGATATCAAACGCATATTGATTGATAATTTCATCCAAAGAATGATTATTTTTCATTCCGAAAATCGTTTCAAAAACTTTGTCAATGATTGTCAGGGCTTTTTGATCGTCCATTATTTCAATTCCTCTCTTCCTGTTGAAGTCTCCTTCAAAATATCTTTTAAATTTAAATTCGTTCCAAATGTAAATTTCTTTTTTGTAACAATCTGTTGTTCTACCTGTTCCAACTTATCTTTTTTGGCCCTAGGTGTTGGCGTAAAATCTAATGTAGTTCCCTTCATAGCTGGGTATAATATCGAGCCATTACTAATTCGCAAAATACAGTTACGATTTGGGAGTTCTGTTAATAACTTCATTTTATATTCTTTTGTATTTTCTAGTGGAATATTGATATCAAAATTATCCACCAATATATTGGCATCCAATTTGGAAATCCTAAATATATAATAATTTAGTACATTTGCAAATATCGCATCTTTTACCTCTTTACTTACCTGATTTAAATATTGACCTGCAATAAACATCGCAACACCGTATTTTCTTGCTTCAGATAGAAAACGACATACAATTGGGTTTTCTATTACCGATATTTCATCTAATATAAAAATGATAGATTCTGAATATGTATAGGATTGAACCAAACCCAGTAGTTGTTGCATCACCAATCCTGAGATTGTTTTGGTAATTTTGTCCCCTAACTTCATACGATTGAGTGATACGATGGTAAGAAAATGATTGTGAATCGTATCTTTTAAATTACAACTGCTTTTTTCTTGATTAAAAACAGGTAATAGTTGCATCTCATCAATGAAGGATATAATAGGAGATATTGCCTCTCCATAATAATTAATTTTCAGTTCATTAAAATCATTCAAAAAAAATTGTAATACACTTAAAGGAAGGTCTTTCTCTAATTCTTTTAGCAATGAAGAACGATATTCAATTTCTAAAATCAACTTCCGTAAATTTTGAAAATTAAATCGATTTCCAATTAATAAAAGGTGAACTGCATATCGTAATACTCGTTCTAGTTTAGAATTATATTGATCCATAAGTAACGTTTGAAACAAGGATAAAAAAAGTTCTGTTGAGGAAACAAAATCATCACTAGTTGGCATAAATAAATCCATATCATTGTCTTCAAAATCAATGACTTTTGTTTGATCCAAGCCACCAACATCATTTTCCAAAGCAGCATGTGGATCAATGACAACAATTTTATAATTTTTCTTGTATTCTGGATGTTTGTGCATATACTCAATCAATAAACTAATCATTTTGCTTTTTCCACTTCCGCTGGATCCTAAAATCAAGGAATGTTTATCAAATTGATAACTATTTTGATTCAAATAGTAATCTCCTTGTAAATAAGGAAATGTATCAATTTTCAAAAATGACTGCATTGGATTACTTTGTAGTAAACCTAGTTGTTTTTCTATTTTTAAATATTTTGGTACTTTTTTATAAAAGAAACGTTTATTGATATCAAAATCAATAGAGATAAATACTTGAGGCATATTTACCAAATATTTTTTTCGAATCGGTTGATTCTTTTTTTCAAAATATAGTTTTGTAGAAGATAGAAAGTACTCTTTTGTAAGTGGTAAAATTGTCAATTTAGCAAATTTCAAATTCCACCCTTTCCGACTTTCATAATAACCATAAATATCTGTGAAATTATCATTTTCTCTATGAAAACAAGGAAATGACTTTTTAAATTTTGATATTTTCAATTCATTATAATCTACTTTCTTTAACAAAAAATCTTCTAAATGGTTGATTGTAGTTGGTAATACATGATTCGTTTCCACAAAATAATGAATCGTATTTTGTTCACAACTTATATACATATGCCACAAATGAAAATATCCATTATATTTGGAAATGGTTTGAAGAAATAAAAGCCAAGATTCTTTTTTTATATTTGCCTTTGTAAGATATACTTCTGTGAGTACTTTCATTTTTATTTCCATTCCATAATTTCATCGATTGTTTTTTTCTTTCTTGGGTATGGAAATTCATCTCGGTATCCAATCGCAATACCACAAACAAGCTCCATATTTTTATAAAATAATTCAGCAATTTCTTCTTTGACATAGATTACATCTCGAATCCATAGTGATCCTAAACAAAGATCAGTTGCTTTTAAACAAATATGCTCTACAGCACTTCCAATGGAAAGATAATCTGAATCATGAAAGTCTTCATTAGGAGCGCGAAAAACGAGTATTAAAATTGGTACTTCTCGAATCACACGAATACTACCTTTAAGACTACTAGTTGCCTGATAGGTATGTGTCGCATATTTAGTACTATCTAATTCTACTTTACTATTTTTTAAGTGTTCCTCCATAATTTCTGCTACTTCATTTTTGAGTTTGTTTTCTACAACTACAAAATGCCAGGGTTGTCGATTGGCAGCAGACGGTGATGTTCTAGCACATTCAATTAAGTCTAGTATTTTTTGCTTATCTACTTTTTCGTTACTAAATTTCCTTGTACTTCTTCTTTCTTCTATTACTTTTTGAAACTCCATAATACCACCTCTCATATAAGATAACAAATATGAGAATTAAAAAACTGACTTTTTCTTTGTCAGTTTTGTCAGTTATTCAATAGGAACTAGAAAATCAGTAACACCATCATGGTAGTATTCTAGTTCAGGAATATCTCTTAAATTGTATTTACTGCTTGGAAAAAAACGGTAGTAAAAATCAGAGGAAACCCTTTGAATATCTTTTGAATTTGTTGATAAAACATGGAAAATTAACCATTTCGATTTCGGTATGGTCACTGGTTCAAATTCCTCTATTTTTTGTTTCCAAAGTACCCAATATTCAAAATGCTCACTATGAAATCTGTCTTCATATGTCACCATACCATAGTCAATAGTACCATATTGGTGACTATATTTTTTATCCATGAATTTCCAAAAAGTAGGGGCATCTTTTTTGATTTTACTTTCGCTTGTTTTCATTCCCTTTCCATATAGCGTCATTTCATCTAATTCTATAATTTCATATGGCATATCATTTTGTTGGTATTCTTTTTCTTCAAAGACAAGTTTTGGAAAGTTTTTAAGTGTATAGTTTCCTTTTTTGATTTGACTTGGTTTTAATCCATGAAATTTTTTAAATGCCCGAGAAAATGATGTTGCGTTTTCATATCCGTATTGAAAAGCGATAGTCGTTATTGTTGCATTGGAATGATATAAATCATACCCAGCCTGGGATAATTTTCTTTTACGAATATAATCAGCAAGTGATATATTGCATAGTAAACTAAATAGTCTTTGCATTGTATATTCATTTACCCCTAATATTTTTGCTAAAGCGGTATAAGAAATTTCAGAATCTAAATGAGATTCAATATATGTAATCATTGTATTCAGTTGATGATAAATATTCATAAGTCAATCCTTCTTTTCTTCTATTATATATAAGTTATTTTTTGATATCAAGTACAAATTTTCGAAATACTTACATATAAAGAAAGTTTTTATGAGGTAATAATATTGGAAGAATACTTATGGATTTAAAAAAATATCAATAAAAAAACCTCAGCGAGGCTGTTATTCTATTCTGGTGACCAGTACGAGATTCGAACTCGTGAATGCTGCCGTGAAAGGGCAGTGTGTTAAGCCACTTCACCAACTGGCCATAATGGCGCCTAATGTAGGACTCGAACCTACGACCTATCGGTTAACAGCCGAGTGCTCTACCGACTGAGCTAATTAGGCACTATGTCTTTGCTTAAGACTTTTTCATTATATAATATAATTTAAAATTTGGCAATACCTTTTCTGCAATTTTCTACCATTTTTAGGTATTCCCTTTTTATTATATGTAAATTGTAACAAAAATACTACATCAATAAAATATTTCTTTTTGATAGCAATGCTTTAACTCTTCCAATATTTTTACTTTATATTTAGGAATTTCTTCTTTTAACACTTCACTGAATCGCATTGTTCCAGCATCTAATTCATCATAGATTTCAGGAAAGTCAATTCCAGTTATTTCATGTGTAGTTCCTTCATAATTTGCCCATAATAATGCTTGTCTCAAATAATAATTCATTTCTTTTAAATTTTGAATCCATAAATCTTTACTAGAACTTTTTTGATATATTCCACAATCAATAATACCTAACTGTTCTTTTTTGGAATTATATAAAATATGATGAAGTTTCATATCATTTATTCGAATACCTGCTAGAGATAATATTTCCGTTTCTAATTCAATCCCTTCAATCGACTGAATTAGTTGATGTAAATTACCTCTTTGTGCATGTGTCGCCAATTCAGAATCTTTCGATTCTAACATGGTATGTCCCCTAAATGTATCAGAAATATCATATGCTAAGGAGCATGGCAAATAAAAGAATTGCATCGTATATTTTGATAAGAACTGATATAATTCTGGCTGAACTGGAAGAATACTTTCTTCGTTCCTTTTTAAATACTTTAATCAGCATATCTTCTCTATATCGGTGTATGTTTGCCTCTTCACCACTGTAAATTGGATTTTCATCATATACAATTGGTTGTCCATCTATATAAAGTTGTTCCATATAATCCCCACTTCATTTCTATGTATACTAACATAATGAAAACTATCTGTCAATCAAAAAAATCCCATTTTGGGATCCATTATTTTAAAAATCACAATTCTTAGGTGTTCTAGGATATGGAATGACATCACGAATATTTTCAACACCTGTCAAGTAAATGAGTAATCTTTCAAATCCCATTCCAAACCCAGAGTGATAACATCCTCCATATCGTCTTAAATTACAAAACCAATCCACTGTATCTGTATCCACATTCATTTCATGGGCACGATTAATTAGTTTTTGATAGTCTGCCTCACGTTCAGATCCTCCCATCAATTCACCAGCTCCTGGGACTTCTAAATCGACTGCCGCTACTGTTTTTCCATCTTCATTGGTCTTCATGTACCATGCTTTGATATCTTTTGGCCAATTGGTAATAAATACTGGTCCATTAAAATATTCTGTGATATATTTTTCATGTTCTTTTGCAATATCTTCTTCATAATCTGGTGTAAACTCAAAATCCATATCTGCTTTTTTTAAAATATCAATTACTTCATGATGTGTAATACGAGTGAATTTAGAATTCACTAATTTAGTCAATTTTTCTTTTAATCCGTTTTCTACATACTGATCACAAAAAGCAATTTCTTCTGCACATTTTTCTAATACATAATTTACAATATATTTCAGCATCTCTTCTTCAATATCCATAAGTCCATCTAGATGACAAAAAGCGATCTCAGGTTCAATCATCCAAAATTCATTGGCATGGGTTTTGGTATTGGAATTTTCTGTTCTAAAGGTTGGCCCAAATGTGTAAATTTTTTTAAACGCCATCGCAAAGGTTTCTCCATGTAATTGCCCTGTTCCAGTAATAAAAGCTTGTTTTCCAAATAAATCTTTACTCATGTCAGCATGACCATCTATAGTAGGAATACGATCCATATTGAAAGATGTAATCTTAAACATTTGATCACTGCCTTCACAATCTGCAGTTGTAATGAGAGGTGTATGTACATATAGATAACCATGTTCTTGAAAATACGTATGAATTGCGTGTGCTGCTACACTACGAATGCGAAATACGGCTTGAAATAGGTTTGTTCTAGGACGTAGATAGGCAATTTCTCTTAAAAATTCTCTGGTATGTCTCTTTGGTTGCAATGGATAATCTTCTGGGCAATCCCCTTCTACAACTAAGTCTTCTATTATCATTTCAAATGATTGTCCAGCTCCTATAGAAGCTTTTACTGTTCCTGTTACAGTAATGGCAGCTCCTATGTGTAATTTATTGATTTGATCAAAACACTTATTTTCCTTATCATATACCAATTGAATATGGTTGAAACAGGTACCATCAGAAAAATCAATAAAACCAAAATCTTTTTGCTTTCTTATATTACGTATCCACCCTTGTAAAGTAATAGTTTGGTTCATATAGGTATCTAATTTTTGGTATAGTTCTTTTACATCAATCATTTCATTCATCCTTTCTGTATTTCTTCTTGTACTATTTTTCTTGTCATTGCAGGATTTGCCTGTCCTTTTGTTTTTTTCATAACTTGACCTACTAAAAAGTCTACAATATTGGTTCTACCTGCTTGATATTCTGCTTTGGCATTTGGATTTTCGGCAAATACTTCGTTTACAATAGCAGTAATTTCTGCATCTCCCTCAATTTGTTTGATTCCTAATTCTTCCACAAGTTGTAATGGTGATTTTTCTTGTTCCAATGATGTATGTAATACTTCTTTTGCTTGTTTACTAGAAATCTTACCAGAGGTAACTAATTCTATCAATTCTACTAACATTTTAGGAGTTAAGAATAATTTAGTAATTGGAATTTCATATTTATTCATATGACCTAAAATGACACTAGTAATCCAGTTAGAAGCTGCTTTTGGATCTGCTCCCTCATCTAATGTTTTTTCAAAATATTCAGCCATTTCTTTTTCTTTGACCAAAATAGTAGCGTCATATCTAGATAATCCATATACTTCCATATACTTTGTAATACGTTCATATGGAAAAGTGGGAAGTTCCTTTTGAATTTCTTCTATCCAATCACGTTTTATACGAATCGGTGGGATATTTGGTTCTTTAAAATATTTATAATCAATCGCATCTTCTTTTGAACGCATGGAGTAAGTGCACATATTATTCTCATCATAACGTCTAGTTTCCTGTGCAATCACTCCACCTGATTCTAAAATTTCTGTTTGTCTTCTGACTTCTGATATAATTGCATCTTTTACATTATTAAATGAGTTGACATTTTTAATTTCCACTTTGGTACCAAGTTCTTGCATTCCTTCTTGCGCCAATGAAACATTGACATCACAACGCATTTGTCCTCTATCGGTTCTTGCCTCACTTGCATCACAATATAAGAATATATTTCTAAGTGCTTCTAGAAAAGCAATCGCTTCTTCTACACTATGCATACATGGCTCGGTTACAGTTTCAAGCAAAGGTACTCCAGCTCTATTGTAATCGATTAAAGAGTAATTTCCATAATGGTCTAAAGACGCTGTATCTTCTTCTAAATGGGTATCATGAATCAGTACTTTTCTGTCTTCTCCATTTACGTTTATCATAATATATCCATTCACACCAACGGGCTGATCGAATTGGGTAATCTGATATCCTTTTGGTAAGTCAGGATAGAAATAGTTTTTCCGTTCAAATGTCATAAATTCTGGAATTTCACAGTGCATTGCTAAAGCCATTTTTAAGGATTGTTTGACTCCATATTCATTAATTACAGGTAAAATACCTGGCAAACCTAAATCGGTGGTTGCAAGATTACTATTGGGAATTTCAGAATAAGCATTGGCTGCACTTGAAAAGTTTTTTGTATTTGTTTTTAATTCACAGTGTACTTCTAATCCAATGGTAGGTACATACATTTTAATTTCCCCCTTTCGCAATTTGATCTTTGCATCCAGTTATGTTTTCCATTTTATAAGCCATATTTAAAACAATGTCATCTTCAAATTGTCTTCCTGTTAAGTTAATGGCAATTGGCATATTATTTACAAAACCAGATGGTAATGTGATACTTGGAAATCCTCCAAAGTTTGCGATTACTAAATGATTTTCTAATATCAAATAACGATCGGATAGTTGATCTGTTTTTTCACCAAAATGAGGCGCAATTCCACCACTAGCTGGCATCAACATTCCATCATATTCCTGAAATAATGTGTTCATTTTATCGACTATCATATGACGTATTCTCTGTGCATTTTTAAATAATTTTTCTTGGTTTTCTTTTTGTAAAATATAACTTCCTAACACAAATCTTCTTTTGATTAATTCACTAAATCCTTTGGTTCTAGCATCCATCATAATGTCATGAATGCTGTTTCCTTCTCCTCTTACACCAAAATGAATTCCTGTTAGATTGGCATTATTACTGGTCGCTTCAGCACAAGAGATTGCCATATAAGTTGGATAGATTGCATTTAATAGTTCTTTTGGAAATGAGACTTCTTCTACAATAAACCCTAACTCTTTTATCTTTTCTATCATCTGAAAGAATTGGTGAATTGTCTCTTTCAATTCTGCATCATTACTATTTTCATGATCCTCCATAGCTTCTTTGATATAAAATAGTTTTCTTCCTTTGATATCATTGTTCAAAGTATCAGTATATTTTTTATGGTCATCTGGAAGTGATGTCATATCATGTGCATCTTCTCCTTTGATGATATCTGTTACATAAGCTACATCTTTGACATTACGAGCAAAACAGCCAACATGATCTAAAGAAGAGGCAAAAGCAAATAGTCCATAACGTGATACACGTCCATAAGTAGGCTTAAATCCTACAACCCCACCAAATGCTGCTGGTTTTCGAATAGAGTCACCTGTATCAGAACCAATAGCAAAAGGAACGATTCCTAAAGCAACAGCAGCTGCACTTCCAGCACTAGAACCACCAATTTGTCTTGATTCGTCCCATGGATTTTTGACAATACCTGTATGTCCTGTCGTACCAGTTCCACCCATCGCAAGTTCATCTAATACTGTTTTTCCCATTAAAACAGCTCCAGCATCCTCTAGTTTTTGGTATACTGTTGCATTATATACAGGTACATAATTTTTTAGAATATTAGAGGATGATGTTGTTAAGATATCTTTAGTAGAAATATTGTCTTTTAATGCATAAGGAATTCCAGAAAGTATACTATTACTTTCTGTTTCATTTTTTTCATCTAAAATGGTTACAAAAGAATTGTATAAACTTTGATATTGTTTGGCAAGAGATGTTGCCTCTTCAAATAAGGCATCACTTGTTACTTTTCTTTCATCTAATGCTTTTCTTAAATCATCAATACTTTTATCCATATAACTCATGCTTCTTCCACCACCTTTGGAACACGTACTTGATTGCATTCTACCTGACTTGCATTTTTTAATACATCACTCGTATTTAATGTATCCTTTATTTCATCTTTTCTAAAATGTGCATGTTCTATTTCATAAGGAAATGTCATAGGTTCTACTTGCTCAATTCCTTCAATTTGGCCAATCAAATCCATTTGTTTTAATATAACATCAAATTCTACTAACAATGTGTCATACTCTTCTTCTTTCATGTCAAACATAAGTTTTTCTGCATATTCTTTTAATTTTTCTTTGGTAATCATACAAAATCATCCTTTCCATTAAAAAACAGTCAATACATCCTTTAGTAGGGACGAATGACTGTTGTATCCGCGGTACCACCCTTATTACCATAATGGTCTCTTTTGGTTCTATCAAACCTTAGTGATTCTAACGGTTCACATCCGACTTACACTACTCACCTTTTCGTATAAGCAACTCCAAAGTGTTCTTCCCATATATATAGATTGTTAGCTTCCACCAATTCTAACTCGCTTGTATCTAGAGATATATGTTACTTTTCTTCTTCCATGTCGTTAAAAAAAGTATAAATGATTTTAAAGGAGATGTCAATCACTTTTATGTGATATGGTTATGCATTATATGACTATTTTCTACATTTTTCTTAGAATCAAAGTTCTTCTACTTTAATATTCTCTTTATGTTTAATGTGTTCCCATTTATCTACCTTTTTGAGGAGACAAATAAATTGAATTGGAATCCATGTACTTAGAAATATAGGAAATAAAAGAATAGCCTTCCTCATTTGTTCAGGTCTTTTTCCATTGTATTTCACAACAAAGGCTGCAAAGAGGCATATCACTGTATAGGTAAGCAATAGCATGAGTAGACCATGGTAAAGCGAATTGAAAAATCCATATTTGAGAATAACATAAATAATATTAATGAATCCTACAGTACAAGTCAGAACTTGTAACAATGGGGAAAAGAAAATATAGAATAAGTCCAATCTAGACATAAAGTTATTTTTTCCTTTTAATAAAAATTTAAAATATTTACATAAGCACTGGTAAGCACCTGTTGTCCAACGTTTTCGTTGTTTCCATGAGGTTGCAAATGAAGTAGGCTGTTCATCATATGTAATTGCTTTAGCAACAAAATCGATCGGTACATTATGTGTAATGGAAAAGGCAGAATATTCCATGTCTTCTGTCATAGTTGTCATAGGATAACCATATGTATCTATCATATGTTTCGATATCATAAGACCTGTTCCACTTAGGGTTGCAGATATTTTACAATTTTTTCTGGTATGAAAAAAGACATTCTGAATGTAATAGAAAATCGCATATCCTCCACTCAACCAATTTTTCTTTCCATTTTTACTATCACGAAAACCTTGTGCGACTTCGTGACCATTTTGATAGGATATATTCATATGACTACAGAAATCGGGATGTACGACATTATCTGCATCAAAAATAAGATAAGCATCTATAGATTCCTTTTGTAATTGAGAAAATGCATATGTTAAAACATCCCCTTTACTTTTTACAGAATCAGGGCAATCTATGATAGATATTCCTTTTTCCATTGCAATTGCTTTTGTTTTATCTGTGCAATGATTAATCAATACATAGATTGTATATTTCTCTTTTGGATAATTTTGATGCATTAAACTATCTAATAAGTTTCCAATTACAATTTCTTCATTCCGTGCAGGAATCAAAATAGCAAATTGACTTTCTTGGTTTGCTTGTAAAATTGGTTTGCTTTTTTTCCATAAACCAATTAAAAAAGGAATTGTGAAATGAATTGCATATATCACGTTTATCGTAAATAAAATATAATAAATTATTTGCAACATAGTTTCACTTCCCAATCCAACATTTCTATCTATATTCTAGTCTTTCCAATTACAAAAGTCAATTTTATTATCGTTTTGAAATACTCACTAGGTCTTCTTTACAGTTCATATTGCATTATTAAAATTTTCTATTGGCCGTTTTGCATATTTTAACTTTTTAGAAATTTCATAGGTTACATCTGTATTTTCTGTTACATCAATATCCGCTAATACAGTATCAATCCATGTTTCTAATATTCCAAAATCTGGTAAGTTTCTTGCACTATCTATGCATATACTTCTAAATAGATTTACCAATTTCGTTTTATTTTCTTTCGCTACAATACTTTTGCCAATTTCTTTTGTATATTGATAAAATGCATCTGGATCTATTATGATAATGCCATTCTTATTCAATATAGCATTTTTTCTTTTGATGTCATGTGCAAATATTCCATTATTGGTAAATATTTCAAACAGGATATCTAGCTCTCTAAAGTTATCTAATATATAATCTTTATGTTCCATCAATACATTAATAGAATCATCAACATAAAATTTAGCTGTATATGCATCAACTACAAATGATAGTATTTTCATTCTATATTTTAACAATTCTAATAAATTCAAATCGCTATATATATCATATATTTTTATAAAATGAGGATTATCTATATGTTTCAATATATCAAACATTACTGAACTTAATCTATATTTTTGAAATGTTTCCTCAAAGTATTCTTTTAGAACCATATCATGATTATAACTTACCTTTGCACAATCACCACTGTTTAGATATTCCATTCTATTTAATTTTAACTTTTGATAATTTCTATTATAATATGCCATAATTTTCCCCCATAAATTTATAGGATATTATAGCATATTTTTATTTATAATAAAACTCGAATTTTCATTCGAGTTTGATATTCCTATGGTGGACCTGAATGGACTTGAACCATCGACCTCACGCTTATCAGGCGTGCGCTCTAACCAGCTGAGCTACAGGTCCAAATATTCAAATGACTATTAAAGTATACCGTATTTTTTAAATTTTGGCAATACCCTTTTTTATAAATTTAATAGATATTATGAAAAAGGGCAAAAAAATATGACAATTCATAATAAAAAGGGATTTGTTCCCCTTTTTACCATGCAATGAATGAACCAATAATAATAGCAAGTAAGATATATAATACAACGATGCATACATATCCACTACCATTATTACAATTTGGTTTTGTATTTGTGTTGCAAGAATTTGAACAAGCCATCATAGCACCTCCTTACGTCCTAAATGTAGGCACCAAGTATAATAATTAAAAGAATAAATAATACTAAAACGATAGCAGCTCCAGATACTCCTGTATTACACATAAAGCATTCCTCCTTTTTTGTCTTTTCACATTATTCTATGGAAAAATCAAATATGTGTGAATACTTATGACCCAATTTATCGTTTTTCTTGTCTTTTTTTAAAATCTTTGATAATATTATATATGGAAATTAAAGGAGGATAAAAGATGACAAAAAGTAAAAAAAATATCGTTGTAAATGAAAAGAAAGAAAACAGCCAATCAAGTATGATGGACAAAAAGACACAAAACATTACCATTGCCTTACTTGTAATCGCATGCTTACTTTTGATGATTATTTTAATCATAGTGATCAAAGGACATGAAGCAAAATTAAAAGATGGAAAAGAGATTATTGCATCTGTTGAGGGAAAAGAAATTACATCAGAGGATTTGTTTGATGAATTGAAAGCACAATATGGTACTAATATATTAATCAATACCATTGATGACTATATTGCAAACAAAGAATTCGAGGATAATGATGCCGCTAAAAAATACGCATCTGCACAACTTGCTGCTTTAAAACAACAATATGAAAGTATGGGGTACAAATTCAGTACTGTTTTAACAAACTATGGTTATGATAGCGAAGATGAGTTATTGAAAGTATTCATTTCTGACTACAAAAAAAATAAAGTAATTGAAAAGTACATTGCTGATCATTTGAGCGAAGATGAAATCAATGCTTATTATGAAAAAGAAGTACATGGAAAATTAACTGTAAAACATATTTTAATCAAGCCAGAAAGTGCTACAACAAGTGAGGAAAAACAAAAAGCTGAAGAAGCTGCAAAAGCGAAAGCACAAGAAGTAATTCAAAAATTAAATGAAGGTGCTGCTTGGGCTGAGTTAGTAAATACATATTCTGATGATACTGGTTCCAAAGGAGAAGAAGGATTAATTTCTGACTTTGACAGGGATGATGTAGTTACAGAATTCTATAATGCTTCTCTTGAATTAAAAGACAATGAATATACCAAAGAACCAGTAAAAAGTACTTATGGATATCATGTAATTTTAAAGATAAGTGAAGGAGAAAAACCAACTTTAGAAAGCAGCAAAGAAAGTGTAAAAAATATCCTTGTATCAAATAAATTAGAAGAAGACAAACAACTTGGCGATAAAACTTGGGTACAAATTAGAAAAGACTACAAATTAGAAATCAACGATACTAAAATGGATAAAATATATAAAAGCATTATCAGTGAATTAGAATAAACTAAAAAGAACCCAAAGTTCTTTTTTATTTTGTATTAACGCTAGCAATTTCTTGTAATGCGAAACGATTCTTTTGACCATTTTTATTCACTTCATCGACAAATAAATCATATGGTCTTACCCATAAAGGACTATCTTCATATAACCCTCTATATATCACCATTTTTTCTAAAGTTTCACTATGAGTGGCGATTTCCTCCACAATATAATAATCTCCTTTATAATGTTTATAAATGCCTTTCACTTTTACTTCCATAATTACCCTCTTTCTAACTCTAGAATAGCATTAATGTCATCTATTGTAAACCCTTTTTGATATAGCTTATTTTTGATTTGATTTTTTAATATAATGCCTTCATATTTTTTAGATAATTTATGATACAAAGATTGATATTCTTTTTCTAACTGATCTTGGTCATTATAAGAAATGGTTTCCAAAATAGAACAAATTTGTTCTTTTTCATAACCCAAATGTATCAAATCCATAAGTAGCTTTTGCTTTAATTGATGCTTGGAATGTTTATGATCAGCTAATACTCTCTTTTGAATGATTTTTTTTAGTTTTTCTTCAAAAATAGAATCTTCATAGTGACTCAACTCTTCTATAATTTTATCAGTATCTATATTGTGATTTTCAAGTTCCTTTCTAATTTGATTAGGGCCTAAATTAGATAAATGCACTTTATCAGCAATAAAAGACGAAATAAACTGTTTTTCATTCAGCATTCCATTTTCTTTTAATTTCGCAATAATTTTCTTTTGTTCTTCTTCTGGCAAACCAGTTTTTTCTAAATAAGTATACATTTCTTTTTCACTACGCATTTTGGTTGTAATGTATTTCAATGCCTTATAATAACCATCATATTCGCTTGTGTCTTTTGCAATCTGATTTTGTAATTCTAGATTGATGTCTTGTTTAAAAAGTAAATTATTTTTTAGAATGACCTCATCATAAGTCGTTATCTTGGTTTGTTTATCCAATTCAATTTTATATTTACCACTTTTCATCTTTTGAATTTTTGTAATTTTCATAAGATCACACCTTTGTATGTATTATAACATACGTATGTTCGTTATTCAAGTCCTAAAAAAAAGCAATTACGCTTCTGTATGGATCATATTTTTGGCTACTTCTTCGAGTGCACGTCCAATTTCTTTTTTGGAAGTATATTCATTCTCTTTTAATTGATAATGATTATTTTCTTGCATTTCTTGTACACGTTTCGAAATTAAGTTGACCAATAAATACTTTGAACCTACTTGACTTAGTAACTTATCAATAGATGGTTGTATCATATTATCACTCCCTATTATGATAATATACTATATTCTTTGGGGTTTCAAGCAATTACGGAATTGTTGACATTATTTGACAACCATTTATCTACTACTTGACTATAAACAAGTAATTGTTCAATTGTATATTGTTTTTTCTTTGGTTTCATCATTGTATTATATACATCTTTTAACCAAATAGTTTCTATCTTATTTTCTGGTACTAAAAATTGGGAATGGTTTTCAATGACTAAATAAGCAGTAATAGAACAATCTATTATCGTTTCCAATTGTTCTTGTAGATTTTGAAATTGATTTAATGGGTTTGTGATTTGAATTTTATGTTTTCCAGAACCTAAAAATAATAGTTCATCTTTGACATTACCTGTAATAATACCTCTCCCATATAACCAAGTAAATAAATAGATACCATCTTCCGTTAAAACCAAGAATTTATCTTCCCATTGTTTGATGATATGATAGTCTTTATTCTGGTTTAACATCATATAAATATAATCATTCATTTCAATTGATTTTCCATGATATGACATGCGGAATACATTTTTGACACCATATTGTTTACATTGTCTTCTGACCTTATAAATAAACGGAACAATCAACAGAAGTAAAATGAATAACAAGAATGGCACAATTGGCAAAGGAATTACGGAAAATTTTATAAAGGGTACTAACATTATAATGAAACAAATAATCAAAATAGTAAATATTACTAAAATCATTCTATAATCTCCAAAATGAGAGGTTGTTTTTCTATTACATCTTGAGAAAAAGTAAAGCAATCTAAAATTTCTTGCACGCTTACATCTTGTCCATCAAAATATACACGCAATAATTCTTCGTTTTCTAACACAAAATCCCCTACTTTTACGGATAAACGAATCCCTACTCCATGATCAATCGAATCTTCTTTTTTCATTCTTCCAGCACCTAGTTTTTTAACCACTTCACCAATTTGATTGGCATCAATTTTGGTAACAAATCCACTTTCAGGACTCTTGATGGAAATATAAGGGTCTTGTTCAATTTGATTGATATCACCTTTTTGATAAGCGATTAATTCTTTTAATTTATCATATCCTTTCCCATTTTTTAGGCTTTCTTGTAACATTTCACTTGCTTTTTCTTTGGAACAATCTAATGCGATACTAACCATTAAACTTCCTAAAGTTAGCACCAATTCTTCTAAATCTTTTGGGCCATTTCCTTTTAAAGTTTCTATACTTTCAATTACTTCTATACCGTTTCCAATCGCATATCCCAATGGTTCATCCATGTTGGTCAAAACACATTTAACTGGTTTTTTATAATGCGCACCGATTTCTATCATACAATGTGCCAAAGCATGAGCATCTTCTATTGTTTTCATAAGAGCTCCACTTCCTACCTTGACATCTAATACAATCGCATCAGCACCAGAAGCAATTTTTTTGCTCATTATACTAGATGCTACTAAAGGAATGGATTCTGTTGTACCAGATACATCCCTTAGGGCATATATTTTTTTATCGGCAGGCGCAACATTCCCTGTTTGGCTCATAATCGCAACACCAATTTGGTTCACTTGTTTGACAAATTCCTCTTTTGTGGTTTCTACTTGAAATCCATGAATCGATTCTAATTTATCAATTGTTCCACCTGTTACGCCAAGTCCTCTTCCACTCATTTTCGCAACATTGACACCAACAGAAGCAACGAGAGGTGCTAATACAATTGTAGTTTTGTCACCAATGCCACCTGTAGAATGTTTATCCACTATTTTTCCTTTAATTTCGGATAAATCAATTGTTTCTCCACTTTGAATCATAATATCTGTTAAATCAATTGTTTCTGCGATAGTCATTCCATTACAAACAATAGACATCAAAAAGGCACTCATTTGATAATCTGGAATATCACCAGATACATATCCATTTACCATAAATGCAATTTCTTCTTTGGTTAATTGTAACTTATTTTTTTTCTTGGTTATTATTTCTATTGAATTCATATGTTTCACCTAGTTTGATTATAGCATAAATAAAAAGAAACGAATATTGTTTTTATTGTTTCTTTACATATTCTAATTCATTATACTCTATCTTATTTATCCTCACACATTGGAATTTTCATACCTTTTTTCCATAATAGTTCAGTATAATAATAGATTTCATCTGGTACTTCCATAAGAGCGATTTCTATTCCCCTTGGTTCAAGCTGAATAACATAATTCCCACCCCAAGCAGTATCTTGCATCAATTTGGTATCTCTTAATCGATATAATCTATATACTTGTTTTCCATCACTATTTTGGGTTGTAACAAAAGCAGGATTATCTGCTTGGATAGATAGATGCAACAAATGATCACTATATTGACAGATACTTGCCTTTCCTGTTTCCTTTGGTAATTCAATTCTTTCATGACGATAATTTTGTACCAATTCAAATAAAATAAAACCGAGAAGTAGAAATATTGGAATGGATATAAAAATGAATAAAATACATTTTAATATCTTTTTTGTTTTTTCTTTCAGACTCGTAATATTGATTATTATGGTTTCTTCTAACTTCTTCTGCGCCATATCAGGTTCTAATCTCTCTCCACAGAATAATTCATTGATGGTAATATCTAACTTTTCACACAATGGTTGCATTAGTGATATATCTGGCATACATCTTCCTGTTTCCCATTTCGATATACTTCTATCACTTACACCTAGGTACTCTGCCAATTCAGATTGTGTCAAATTTTGATTTTTTCTGCACTCTGCAATAAATTTTCCAATTTTCACTTGGTCCATAATGTTTCACCTCATATTCATTTTAGCTTTTCATACCACTATTATACAGGAACTAAAAGTAGAATTATATCATTTCAGATAATTATTTTTGATAGAAAAAAACTTCAACAAATTTTTGTGAAGTTTCTATTTTTGACACTTATTGAATTCTTTTTGCATTTTCAAACGAAATGTTTCATTGGTACGGGCCATCTGGATCATAGCCCTTTCCTGCCCTGTGATTGGAAATTCATAGGCTGTCTCTTCTTCTGCGACTGCCATTACTTCCCTTCCAAGTAATTGATCCGGGGTGATTTCCAAAACATCTAGTAATCGAATAAATGTATTCAAGGTAGGGGTCCTTGCTCCCGTTTCATATCCGCATACAGATACCTTTGTTACACCCAAAATTTCACCTAATTTTTCTTGTGAAAGCCCTCTTTTTATTCTCTCTTGTTTTACTACTTCACCATGGATCATGATGCACCTCCGTTATCTATCCGCCAACATTATATCATAAAAAAGTTCAATTTACAATCTATTGAAATCCCTATAAATAAAGGATTTACTGAACTTTTAATTTAAGTTCAGTAACTTACATTTTACTATGTTAGTAACTGGTTAGTAACAAATTAGTATAATCTTATATTATTCCAATTAGTAGTACCATTTTTAATGTTAAGATTCACTTGCTTTTGTACTTCATCATAATTAGATCCAAGTGCATTTCTTCTTGCACTACCATTTCCATAATCACCACGAATTGTCTTTTTAACCAAAGTTAAAATATCAACTGAAGGTGTACTTGGTTGAGATGGTTTATTTCCGTTAAGAATTTCATTTACTCTTGCTTGAACTTCACTATATCTTGAACCTAATGCATTTTTTCTATCTTCACCATTTCCATATTTACCAGCAATAACTTCTTTTGCAAGTTCATCAACTGATTTATTGCTAATATCTGAATTTGGTGCTGATGGTTGTGGGTTTACTGGTGCAACATAATGAACATCACCAATAGCAGGATTAACGATACATCCTCTAAATGTATAACCACTACCTAATCCCCATCTTCCATTATCATTTCTTCTTATAGAGTTCCAAAAAGCACTTGAACCATATCCTGATTCAGAAGTATAAATTTGATTAGCACTATCAATTCTTTCAACAACTGCAACATGTCCTGCACCATCATTTCCTGATAATGTTGAACCTTTTTGCCATACCATTATACCACCTAATGTGGGATAACTAACAACTTGTAATTCTGCTTGTTTTGCTCTTTCAATAAAATTTTCAGCATTGCAGCATAATGCTTTATATTTCATAGATCCAATTATTTCATTAAATCTACCACAAGCATATCCAACACAGTTTGCTAGAACATTACAACCTTTATCAGTTGGATTACCATTAATACACCAAGAATATCCACCATTATTTCCATTGTTATAAAATTTATTACCAGCACTTGGTTTGCTAGTTCTCATATTAAATCCCATAACTATTCACCTTCCTTTTCTTCATTTTCAACTTCAGCACCTTCACAAAGTACATCCATTGAATCTTCATTAAATGTTGTTTGTAATTCAACATCTTCTGGTCTTTCTTCAACCATTTCTTCTGTTACTTCTTCAGTAACAACTTCTTTTACTTCTTCCATGATTTTCACCATTCCTTTCATCTATGTAAAAAAGAAGATTATTTTAAACCTTCTTTATTACCCTTATTAAAATTACTTAATCCATTTGATCCTAAACTTATTGATATTGAAGTCAATAAATATAGAATTATATCTGCAACTCTAAATGTATTCATTACAAAATTTGTTGCACATAACAAAATGAATGCAATAAAAAAACTCCAATATTTTGTTGGAATTTTCTTTATAATTTTTAAATCTTTAGTAAATTCTACTACCATAAACACCATTGACACAAAACTTGCATAGGTTGTTAAAACATCCCAAGTTAAGAAATTTTCCATTATATCTTACCTTCTTTCTTTAATCCATCAAACATGTCATCAACATAACTGTCACCACCAAGTGAATTGTATTTTTCTTTCGTTTCATACAATATCATTTTTTCTTCTGTAGTTGGTGTGTAACCATTTTTAATTTTTGACATTAAAGACACTAAATCACTTTTACATCTTCCTAAAGTTTCTTTATTTAGATTTTCTTGTAAAGAGATTATTTCTTTTTTAAATTCTTTTTGAATTAAATCAAGTTTATTTTCAATATTATCTTTCCTTTTTGCATGATGAGTTTGAATTATTGTTGTTATAATTACCCCAATTGTACTAATTGCAGTGACTATTGCTGCTTCCATGTTGATCATTCCTTTCTATTCCATTTATTTAATCATAAGAAAACCAGTAGATTATTCTTCTACTGGTTTTACATCTTCTTTTAAATAACCATCATTTTTAAGGATTTCTTCAACATCTTTTTTTAATTTTTTGGGAACATCATTTAAGGTTTTTAATCCTCTTTCAATGAGGTTAGCATATATTCTTGACATATCCTACACCCCCAAACTCTCATACAACTCTACTAATGCAAGTTGTGTTTCATAATTTTGTTCAGACATTAATTTGATATACTCATCTTTGGTGTATTGTAATAATTCATATTCGTATTCAATATGTGTAGTATTGCTTTCAATATCTTTAACAGTAATTTCTTCAATATTATTAGCAATCCATACTGAATATTCATCAATACTTGTGTTTTCAGGTTTAACAGTGCTTCTTACTTTTCCATGATTAATCATAACTTTTTCATTCCTTTCTTAATTACTTCAAAATAATATTTTCTTGTATATGGTTCTAATGGTTTAACATATTTAAGATATAAATTATAACTATTACAATGTTTTAACCATCCACGATAAGAGTTTACAGAACACCATTCCGAATAACTCATCATTTGTCCTTGTTCAACTTTTCTTCTAATTCTAACCATTTGCTTTTTAAATTGTTTACAAGTATTCTTTCTTAACAATTTAAAATTAAGAAATGTTCTATAACCAACAAAGTCTAACCCTCTAACAAAAGTTGGAAAAACCTGCCAATTATCTTTGATTTTAATTTTTAATTTGGTTTTAAAATAAATATCTATTTCTTTTCTTAATTTGTGCAAATATTCTTTAGATTCATGAAGAAATACTATATCATCCATATATCTAAAATAATATTTGATATGTTTAACTTCTTTAATCCAATGATCAAATTCAGATAAATAGAAATTTCCACTATATTGTGAAATATAATTTCCAATGGGTATTCCAGTATCACCAGGTGTTGAATCTATTATTTCATCAAGTAACCAAAGTAAATCATCATCTTTAAATAATTTCCTATATTTTTGCTTTAAAATATCATGATTAATAGATGGATAATATTTTCGTACATCTATCTTTAAACAATACTGTGTGCCTTTTACATCATTTTGAACTGCCTTATCAACTCTTTCAAGTGCTTTATGAATACCTCTTCCAGGAATTGCTGAATAGGTATCACTTATAAAGTTTTTGATAAGAATTGGTTCAATAATTTGTAAAATTGCCCATTGACATATTCTATCAGGATAATAAGGTAATTTATAAATCAATCTATCTTTTCCAGTGTCATGTTTTATAAATGTTTCATATTCAGAAGTCTTATATGTTTTATTTATTAATTCTTCTTGAAGTTTAGATAAATACTTATTTGGATTACTATTTATCATTATTACTTCCTTATACCATCCTTTTCCTTTTTGAGCATTTTCATGTGCAAGTGCAAGGTTATTCATATCATATATTTTGGAATATAAATTTTTATATCTTTTCATATTTATCATCCCTTTGTATGCAATATTATAAACTAAACCTTCAATTCATCATTTACCAATATAGTTCATAAGATTATAATTTATGTTTTACCAAGAGGTAAGGCAAAAAGTCCACTGTTCAATTTATTAAATTAATATACCTTGCATATACTAGGTGACCACTGATATTACGATTACGATTAGAAGTGTCATTATTAAGATTCAAATAGAAAGTACCAGTTTTAGCACTGTTATTCCAATTACCACTGATATGAGTAACCTTACCTTAAAAATAACCTATTTTCATCATGGAAAATATCAATATTCTTTTTGCCTAATTATTTTTAATATTTTTAGAGTTTTATGCTACATGTGGAACATACACCAGGCGACCACCGATAGTACGACTACGATTAGAAGCGTCATCAGTAAGAGCCAAATAGAAAGCACCAGCCTTAGCACCGTAAGGCCAACGACCACCGACACGAGCAACCCTATTACCTGCATTCTTATTCCAAGCATAATCACCAACTGGTGTTGCAGTATTCCCACTATATTCTGTTGGTATAAATAACCAATCATGTGTTTCACTATATCCAAATGCTGAAATATATCCTTCACCATAAGCAGGATATATTCCTGTATCTTCATAAGGTGATGATGTTGAACTATCAGCAAATCCATGATCTGCCACATATACTTTTCCACAATCACCAGCAGCAAATGATGTTGGATTAACGATATTCATTCCATCAACCCATTTCCAAATGTTTCCATAAGGATTTTCTTCACCACGATATGAAACAATGTTTATACCATTAACATTTGTAACTGCACCACTTGCATTACCTAATGAAGTTGTTGCACCTGTGTTTTCTGCCATATTTGTTGTACCATCATCAGTTTTACTTGTGTTTCCATTTCCGATTGAAGATTGCATATTGAAACTTGCATATTCAACTAACATTAATAATTGTGTTGCAGCATTTGCAGCAGCATATTCTTGTTCCCAACCAGTTCCTCTTTTTTGTGCCAATTTTCTTGTATTTGCTCTAGTTAAATTTTGTGTTAAACCTGATATAGGTTTTGCATTTGCTATTGAGCATAACATATCAGCATTAAAATCTGCAACTTGTGCATCATCTAGGATATAAGCACTTGCAGATGTATCAAATAAAGAACCTTCAAATGCAGATTTATAAATATAATCATGTGTTTTACCATCTCTAATAAATGCAGGATGTAATTTAAAACCTGTTTCAGGTTGATCAGAAATATAATATCTTGCTTTTCTTAATTTGTGACCATGATCTTCACCTTCAGTTTGAATTTCAAGTTCTAATGGTACAACTTTGTAATAAAATTTTGGTTGTTCAACCATTACTTGAACTTTAGTTCCTAATGCATAAGTAATTGCAGAATCACCTTCACCAACTGTTACTGCTTTAGTTAATTTTCCAGTTTCAGAATATCCATCTTCACCATAATAAGCAACTACATCACCAGTATCAGTTAAATTACATCTTCTTCTACCACCAAAACAATGTATATTATCAAATGCAGCACCTGGTGTTTTTCCAAATGCACCTGCTAATCTTGTAAACTTTTTATTTACAAAATCTACTTCTACACCATAAATATGGTTGTTGGTATAACCGATAAATGCTTGTAAATCTGATATTTGAGATTGTAACTCATTAATATCACCAACTGTTGCAACTGCTGCTTGATCGACTTGTAATGATACATTATCAGCATTTGATACAGTTGTTACTAATTTGAAGTAAGCACCACTTACAGTTAAATTATTATAAGGGGGCATATATGCACCTTTGTCTGAACTAGAAACACTTGCAACTGCATATAAAATTTCACCATCATCAGGATCATTTGCATATAATCCCAACGAATTCATATTATATCCAGTAGTTAATTTACTATTTTCGATTGCACTTTCAATTTGTACTGCAACATTATTTATTCTAGTTATTTTTGAAATTTCACCAATTTGTTTAACATTTGCTAAACTTGTCAATGCTAATATTTGTGATTCTGTGTAAATATTTGTTGATACACCTATTTTAGTAAACTCTATTGATGTTGTTCCAGCAATTAATTTTGCCATTAACGATTGACCTTTGTTTGTTATTACTAATTTATTGAATTCAGCCATTTTTTTATCATTCCTTTCCTATAACTAAATTTTCACAAACACTTAATATAGATCCTATATTTGAATTTCCAATGATATTAATATTATCATTAAAATTATCTGTGATGTTTATTTTTATAGTATTAATAACTGCACCAGCAAAACAATCTTCTGTATTTGCAATAAAATCTTCTTTGAAGTTATCTGATAAACTAAATGAATTACAAAATACTAATCCAGTAGCAATATTGGATTCACCTTTTGTTTCAATATTTACTTTATTATTAACTTTTAATAAAATATTTGCTGGTATAACACTATTTAATAAATAATCTAATTCTTCAACTTGTCCTGATAATTCAAGATGAGTTGTAATATCCATTTCATATTTATTAAATCTTTTAACTATTTCATAATTATTTACACCACATAATGAATTAAGTTTACTTAATAAATAAAAATAAGTATAAGGTAATTTCTCATTCCATCTTGTCAATACCCTAGAAATTCTTGATTCTAGGGTATCAGTATCAAGTGGAAAAATTCCCATTATACTTTCAAATCTACTAATACCTTTTTCATCACATGTTTCAATAAATAAATTATTTTTAATTTTTTCGGTTTCATTATTTGCAAGTTGAAATTCAGGATTTTCTGCTTGCATTAATTTCCACATTTCTCTATATTCTTGGATATATAAGGGTAGATAGTTTTCTAATTTAACAGTTCTTATCATTGACTAACACCCCCAAAAATAGGTATTTGATACTTTGATAAAGCAAGATTGTTAGTTGAATTATTTATTTTTGTATTGACAATATCAATTATACCTTCAATACCTAATATTTTTAATTCAATTTGTCTAATTCTAACTAATGATTCAACATTGTTTGCCCATTCTTTTCTTATTTCAAGTAAATATTCTTTTATAACATCTTCAATTTGTGATTTAAGACTATTAAAAGTATAACCACTAGCAAATGTTAATGTTGCTTTTACATAAATTAATACTTCTTCAGCAGTATCAACTGTAACAATATGTCCAATAGGTGCAATTCCAATTCCATTACCATCTTGTTCAGGATCAATTATGTTTTGAACTGTTTCAATTAAAGTATTACTTGCTTTTCCAAAATCACTATTTAAAATTGTTAATTTTACAGTTCCACCACCATTCCAAACAGGTGTAACTTTTGTTGATCCTACACCATCAATTTCATTTGTTTTTTGAACATAATCTGTTTTATTACCACCAAATGCTTTTGTATCAAAAGATTCAAAATATCTACTTCTTAACATTTCAGTATCTTCTTCATCTTCACCTGGAATTAATACTTCACTAATTTGTGCAGTTTCTAATCCATCTACATAATCAATAGGTATTAATGTTGTAGAAAATCCATTTCCAACAGTTCCTTCAGTTTCACATTGAAGTTGATATTGACCACCTTGAATTTTACTAATAACTATGTAGTTTAAATTATCAGAATTAAATCTTGTTCCAATAGGTATTTCAATATCAGTTGGTGTAAAAACACCTTTTACTATTGCATTTGTTGCAGGGTGAGGTGTTATACCTCTTTCTGCTGCTCTTTTAATTAAGTATTCTCTTGAAGCAGTATCTGCATAAGATTCTGTTTCTATTTCACCAAATTCAGCATATAAATCTGCTAATTCTCTAGCAGCAGGTGCTAATGCATCATATATTATTGAACCTTCCCTTTTGTCCATATTATCAGGTATTCGATTAAGCATCCTTTGTAATATTACTTCATATGTCATAGAACTATAATCCATTTAATAATTCACCACCTTTTCTTCATCAAAAGTACCAAAAAGTGTGTGTACTTGAAATGTTACCAACACAACACCTTTTTTAGAATAATCATATTCAAAAGAATCAACTGATTCAATTCTGTCATCTTGTAATAATGCTTCTGAAATTCTTCTTTCTAATTCAGCAACTACATAAGAAACAGGTTCACCAATTAAGTCTTTCAACTCTATTCCATAATTCCAAGAATATATTTCATATTCATATCTTTCTGTATTTAATATTTTATAAGCAACTTGTTTCATTGCTTCCAATTCATCAACATAACCACTGATTGAATTTTGTTCAAATTTCATTTTATAATTTTTACTAGGTTCTGTTTCAACTATCAATTCAGTAGTTAATAAATTATTAGAACTTGGTAACATATTAACCACCTATCCTATCTAAAACAATATATTTTTGTCCTTCTTGCATTCTAGCAAGAATAACTTTTTCCCCAACTAATAAACCATTTTTTATCACTACATTAAAATCACCACTTATATTATGATTATGTGTTTTACTTTCTTCTAATGTCTTATTACTTGTATTTCCACTAACTTTATGTTTGTGATTTTCTTTTTCATCAGTATCTAAATTAACATTATGTTCATGTGAAAAATTAAAAGACACAGTCTTTGAATTTGTGTCCATATAAACATTCATTGTGGTTGAATAATTAGTTAAATGTTTTGCAACAACTAATTGATCCTTACCTAATGTTAATTTTTGTTCTATTTGAATTTGTAAAGGCGATGTACTTATTACAGTTCCAAATACAATATTTACTGGTTTACTAGCATTTACTGCATTTACTGATGCTTGTTTTATTATTCTTAATAAATCATTCATATCATACATCAAAATCACTTCCCCTTAATGTTAATTTCATAAAGTGTTGGTTATTATTAAAAGAATGTGAACACTTTTCAACTATCATAAGTTGTAATATATTTATATCCCCTAAATCAATTTTTACTGGTATCAATGAACCTGCTCTAACTCTTAAATCACCGATAACATCTGAAATAGATAATTTTCTTTTTTTCTTATTGTATAAAGACAATAAAGCATCTGCTTTTGCTTGTCCGTTTTCATTTTTTTGTAATTTTTCAAAGTATTGTAATACACCCCAATTGTTTATGTTTTTTGTGTCTTGTGCAATAAATACTTCTCTTTTACCTGTTTCTTCATTATCAAAGGTTAATTTGATTTTATTATAAACATTTGAATCAATACTAATTTGATAATCATAATTTCCACCAGTTTCTTCATCAATTAGTATTGGTACAATCATATTTCTAATATTCTTTAAGGTCAATTTTCCAAATTTATCATATAACACATACATTTCTTTTTTATTTTGTAGTGTTAAACTCAATGCATTTTTTATCATTTCAAATAATTCCTGGTTTTCTTCAACCCTTGAAGGTATAACATAATTTGTATCTTCTATTTCACCTATGTTTAAATAAAAATCATTTGCTAACATTCTAATAAAAGCACTTGCAGTTTTATTACTATAAACATAAGTATCTTTATTTTTAAAGTATCTTAATTGATCATAAGCAGTAATACTTATTTCTTTTTCTTTACTTTTTTTAATTGTAAAAATAAAACCATAAAAGACTTCATTATTATCTATTTTTAATCTAACAGGGTTACCTTCAGAGAATTTAAAAGAACCATCCTGAATAACTTTAAATGTAAGTTTCCCAGGTGTACTGGTTCTTTCTGTATCCCATGTAACTCCACCTTCTAACACAGGTTGATAAACTGTATTACCATTTTGAATTAACAATTCTATATTATTCATACATTACCTTAATACAATCTTATATTATCCCATCTGGTAGTTCCATGTCGATAATTAAGATTTACCTGTCTTTGTACTTCAGAATAATGTGAACCCAATGCATTTTTTCTTGCTTGACCATTTCCATAATCACCTCTAATAGTTTTCTTAACTGCTAGCAATACATCAAATGATGGTGCAGCAGGGGATGCTGGTCGTGATACAACAGGTTTAGCAACAGGTTGTGGTTTAACTTCAGGTTTTGGTTGTTTAATTGTGACTTTACACACTTTTGTACCATAATCCCTATATTGTTTAAGTTTTATAGTAACAACAACATCCATACCTTGTTTAACATCTTCTTTAATCGTATAATCTTCTAATGATACCTTAATGTTTGTATTGTACAAACTTTTTTTATTTGGGAATAATCTTGTAACAATAAATTGAATTGGTTTTTTATTGGTTTTTAATAATTCTAGTTGATTTAAAAAATGATTAGCAGTCACAAAACCATTTTTATAAACTGCAAAGGGATATTTAACATTTGGAAATGTTGCTTCAAAACTAATTTCTGACAAACCAGCATTTTTTAAAACATTAATTTCACCTTCATTAATTAAATCATAAGTTTTATTTTTATTTTTTATTTTTATTTCTAATTTGGATGGTGTTATAGGTAATAACATCTTATCCAAATAAAATTCATAACCCATAATTTATCACACCCCTTCTGCAGTTTCTTCCATAGCAACTTCAACACCTTCAACAAGGTAATTAATAATTCCATCAAGATCATTATTATTTGATACATTGTTGGTAATACCACCCATATCAACATGAATTTCAGCAGTAGTAAATCTATTAATTACTTCTTGCTCTGCTAAATCTCTTAAATATTTTAATTCTTCAGAAGTTATATCTAATGAATCCTTAATTGAACCAGTATCTGATGCAATTTTTGATGCTGAATTTCCAAGATCACCTAAATCACTAGCCATATCAGGAATATCCCCACCACCAAAGAAATTTCCTATTGCAGAATCAACATTTTCACCAACTTTGTAACCTGCATTATATGCATCTGAAACCCATCCAGTTTCAAAAGCATCAAAAGTATTCATTCCTTTATTAAATGCTTCACTTACTGATTCATAATCTTTTTTATTATTTTCTGCTTCTGCTTTCTTTGCAGCATATTCATCTGCTTTACTTGTAATACCTGAAACATCAATATCAATAAATGGTAATTTGTTCAATGTTTTTACTATTCCAGCAATGACATCCATAACTGTTTCTAATAAACCATAAAACCACGATTTAATATTACAGATAACATTATTAAATGCAATACCAATATTTGATGCACAAGCACCCAAAGCATTCCAAATACCCAAAGCAACATTTGCAATAAATAATCCTAAATTCTTAAAAAATTGTAAAACTACATTAATGCTTCCACATATTACACCAGTAGCACTAACTGTTGTACCCTTTGCTTTATTTATGGCTGCTACTACTGCATAAATTGCAGCAATAACTGCAATAATTATTAACAAAATCCATGTTAATGGACATGCTAACAAAGCAGCATTAAAACCATATTGTGCAGCAGTTGCTGCAAATGTTTTACCTGTTGCCATCATCATAGCAGCACCATGAACTGCTTCCATCATTGCAGATATACCTTTTACTGTATTGTAAGCAACTAATGCAGCAGTATATATCCCAATTGCAGTTGCTAAAGCAATTACAATTGGTTCTATAATTGACCAATTTTGTGCTAGTAAATTAATTAATTCTAATATAGGTTGTGTTGCAACATATAACTCATTCATAACACTAGTCCATACTTGTGACCAGGTCATAGGAATACTATCAAATTGACTATTAATATCATTTGTAGCACCTAATAAAGCATTCTTTACTATATCAGCAGTAATTTTACCATCACTTGCCATTTCACGAATTTTACCAATTGGAACATCTAAATAATCAGCAATTGTTTGAATAACATTTGGTGCTGATTCAAATACTGCATTTAATTCTTCACCACGAAGAACACCTGAACCTAATGCTTGGGTTAATTGTAATGATGCTGATGTCATTTCTTGTTGACTTGCACCAGCAATAACAAATAACTTACTTAAATTTTCAGCAAATGCAATTGTTTCATTATTGGATTTAAAAGCATCACCTGCTCTTTGTCCAAGTTTTGCAACTATATCTGCTTGTGTTTGGTAAGATGATCTTGCTCTTTGTGCAGAATTAAATATTTTTTGCTGCAATTCATCAGTTGTTTGTAAACCATCATTCATTAAATTTAATCTTGCTCTTGTTTGAGTGTATTCATCTGATAAATTGACTAATTTACCAATTGTTTTAAATCCAGCATATGCAGAAACTAAAGAAACAACAGAACCCATCATATTATCAACTTTGTTTTTACCATCTTGAATTTCCTTATTTAATTTATTTTGTTGTTGATAGTTTTTATTAAGATTATCTTCCATTGAATTTAATGAAGCATTTACTTGATCAATTGCAATTCTTGCAGAATTTATTTTGGAAGTATCAAATGATTTATTCATTTCACTGTCCATATTTTCAAAAATATCAAGAGTTGAATCCATTGCACCAGTTATATTTCTTAATACTGGTGTCATTGCATCGGTAAGATGTATTGCAGTTGTAATACTTGCCACAAAAATCACCTACCTTTCTTACTAGTTTTTTTTCATCTTTTTTTCTTTCTTTTTTTCATCTTCTGATTTTAATTGAATTGCAGCAATCACAAATGCTTTTTCTTTTCTATCCATTTCAATAAAATCAGTAGGTTTCCAATGAAATTTATGAAGACAATAATAACAATAAGATGCATCACTGTCTTCATTAATTAGTTTTTTGCTTCTTCAACCTCATCTTGAAGTGTTTCAGTAAATCCATTATAGTTTTGAATAAATAATGCAAAATCATTATACTCACCTGGATCATCAATCATTTCTTTAATAAGTTCTTCTGCACTCATAACACCATAAGAATCTTGCAATTCTTTATTGTTTAAATCAGGTTCTATAACTGAAGAAACAATTAATCTTGAAATATATTTTGATGTATTCAATTTTTCTTTACTCATTCCCATTTTTCCTTTAATAGGAACTTCATACATACAATCTTCTCTTATAGCATCATTCATTTTAGTTGTAATTGGTCTAATTAACCATTCCAAAGGATTTCCTTTTTCATCAACTAATGATTTAGTTGCAGCATATTTTGTATTTTCTTTTTTTAATTTATTATCTTTTAAAAATCTACTTAAATTTGACATATAAATCCACCTTTCTCTTATATACAAATAAAAATCCCCTACATTAAAGTAAGGGATTTCATTACATCATACCTTCAAGTAAACTAAATTTTTCAGGAATTTTGAAATCTTCAAATGTGAAATCCATATCTTCATCTAAATAATCATCATTATCAGCATCAAATTTTGCTAAAACACCACCATCAATGTTACAACCTACTAACACAACAGTTTGTCTTCCAGCAGCAGATGTTGGATCATCATTTGTAATTTGAATATCAAAATATACATCATTACCAGTGTTTTTAAAATCTTCCATCATTTGTCTAAATATAGAAGTATTATAATGGAATGTTGCAGAACCTGTTCCATTCCAACCAGTAGATTTATGACCTCTTCCTGTTTTCCCTAAAATAGGAACTTCAGATTTAGTTTTTTCAAAATTTGCTTCAAGATTAATTGCCTGCATAAAATTATATCTGTTACTTCCAACAGTTACAAAACATTCTGCTAATTTTGCAGAAATTGAATCTTTTGCCTTCATTGTTATATTATTCATAAACTAACACATCCTTCCCTTAATTTATAGTTACAGTCATGTATAATTGTGCCATTGTATTAACAATAGTAACTACATCAGTGACTATAACAGAACTTTTATCATTACCTTGTGCAACTTCAATATTATCACTATCAAAGTCTTGAATTGCTCTCATAGTTTGTAAACTCTCATGATGTTGAACAATATCATTCCATAAAGAAATTCTACCACTTTGGTCATTTGGAATTGAACCAAGATATTTAGTATTGAATAAATTTGCAATATCATTTGCAATTTGGTCAACAACTCTAATTGTTTGGTTATCCTTAAATATTTCACCTTTATCATCAGATATAGTAGTTAAACTGTTTATATCTTTTAATACTCTTACATCACTATTAACTGCATGAAGTACAAATTTACCTTCATCAATTGCATTTTCAAGTTGAGTTTGCGTATAATCAGTATCAACTTCATATTCA
The DNA here is from genome assembly GCA_910576795.1 of uncultured Bacilli bacterium. Lineage (GTDB taxonomy): Bacteria > Bacillota_I > Bacilli_A > RF39 > UBA660 > UBA5026. The sequence goes on along the minus strand of CAJTIX010000001.1, from coordinate 46,411 downwards.
CCATCATATTTTTTATTTAAACATGATTTATTAATTGCACAACCTGCTTCTGCACCTGTAACCCAATAAACTAATTCAGGTGTAGTGTTATTTACAACATTAATAACACCTTCATAATCTGCTTCTTTATTATGAAGAACTACTTGGAATTTAGCACCAATTTCATCTCTTAATCTCTTACAGAAATTAACTGCAAGTGTTTTAATAGATGTATCAGTTGAAACAATACCCATAACATTAAAACTATATGATTCAATTTTATCAAAATAACTTTGATAACTTGCACCATTTACAGTTCCGTTTGTACCACCAGTTAATGGTGTTCCAGCAGTTGCTGCTAATGTTGCATCTGTTTTATATGTTACAAAATCATTTTCTACTAATTCAGTAGCAGTTTTTACTGTTTGAGAATCAACTTTAATTGTTCCTAAATATAGATTAACAACATATTTTGTTGTATCATCAGCATCTTTACTAATAATTACTTTTAAGTCATTACCTCTTGATCCACTACATTTTGCAGTAGCATAATCATTTGATGCTTTTTCACCACTATTTAATCTATAAGCATATAGTGTTGAAGCATTAATGAATAAATCTCTTAAACCTTTCATTTTTTCATCAGTATTTTCATAACCAAAAATACTTAAACATTTCTTTTCAAAATCAGCACTTGTTACAGTAAAAACTTCCCCATCTTTTCCCCAATCAAGTTCTAAAGGTATTGTTGCAAATCCTCTATCTGAAAGACTTGAATTTGCTCTTGCTTTAGAAACAAAATTAATATAAGAACCAGGTAATTTTTTATTTTGTGCAACAAATGTTCCACCACCTAATGCCATATTATTTCACCTCTTTCATAAATTCTTCTATTAATGAATCAACCTTTTCAAAAGTATATTCAACACCATCTTCAAGAATTGTCATTAATAAATCTTTTCTATTAGAATATTTTTTTGATTTTACGATACTTTCTTTTGTATAAGTATCTTTTTGTTTAATTTCTTTATTTTCAACTTTTTCTTTCATTTAATATCACCCTTCCATTATTGTTGAATTATATTCACATGAATCCATTTTGTCTGTTTCTATTTCTTTTTTCTTAACAAACATATCATAATTTACAAAGAAATTTAAAGTTCCATCAACATATTCACCATGCATTTTATTACCTCTAATTAATGAATTATACTCACTTTCACCATCATTTTCTTTAATAGTGATGTATTCAAGACAAGAAAATAATTTTTCTCTTATCTCATTACAAGTATATTTTTTCTGATTATTAGATTTATCAGGAATAAATTGAATACAAAATTGATTTATTTCTTTATACCTATTACCTCTAAACAAATTTTCACTTGGATTCAGTGCATTAATAAAAAAGCAAGGTGTTTTTAAACCTTGATTCACTTCTTCATCATAAATTTTATAATTATTTTTACTATTTGGATTAAACTCATCATTTAATGCCATGCTAATAGCATCAATTATTCTATTTATCATTTGAAACACTCTCCCAACATTTTTTCAATTTTTCTTTCAAGTATTTTTGGTGTTGCACTTTGAATTTCTTGTTCAGAAATGGTAAGCATGAATCTACCATCAACCCATCCCTTATGATCTCTAGTTCTATGACCAAATTCAACATATGATGAATATTCAGTTGGATTTGTAATTTCAATTATATATTCATTTCCAACATGTTGAATAGTTAAACTATTAACATATGATGAAGCACTTTTTCCAGCAGTCCATCCCCTTCTTAATGTTCCACCAACTTTACCTGAACCACTTGGATATTGTCCAACTGGTGTTCTTTTTATTACTTTAGAAAGCAATCTTGCAGCAAGTTCTTTCGCACAAGCAGTTATAAATAAATCAACTTGTTCTTTTGATAATTTTTGTATTTTATCATTAAATTCTTTAAACTCTTTATATTCAAATTTTCCTTTTTTACTCATTATGACCAACCTTCAAATAATTCCAACATTATTTCTTGGTGTGTATCATATGGTGCAGGTTCACCACTTGATTGATATTCTTTAATTTGTCCTAGACTGTTTGTAACAATTATTTTAGAACCAGTTTTTATTTCAATATCAGGTGATATAAACAATTTAGTTGATAATGTCTTTTTATTAGCATTATCATCAACTATATTGATTGTAGAAATTCGTTCATATGATATTTTACAAGGTATTTGTTCTTTTACTTTTACTTCACCAAAACCTGTGGATTTATTTGGTTTTTGAATTTCTTGATATTCGACAATATCACATTTACAGTCATATAACTTTTCCAAATTCTTTCTTGCTACCATTTTAACTTTCTGTAACATATTAAATCACCTTCCCCATAATTTATTAAATAATTTATTAAAGAAGTTAGTTTTTGTTCATCTGTTTCAGATCCATCATTAATAGCAAATTGAATTGTTGTGTCACCTTCTTGTAATTGTTTAACTGCCATATCAAAATCAAAATTGTCTGATGTCAATTGATTTGATTTATACTTATTAAATAAGAATTCACCACATATTCTATCAACTATAATTTCATATAATTCTTTTGGAATAACACTTATATTAGTAGAATTTTTAACATGATTAATTGCTTTATTCATACAAAACATTATAATCCAGTTATCTGTTTCTATAAGTTCAAAACCAAAATTTAATAACCTTTGAACAACCATTTTTATAAAGGTATTTATTTTATCTTTTTCAAATGATTGTTCAAGGTCTTTACTTAATTGGATGATACTATCAACAAAAGAATCAATGTTAAATTGTTCTTCTGTTGATTCTGTTACTTCTTCTGTAACAACTTCTTTATTTTCAGACATAAATATCACCCTTTCTTACTTCAATTAACCTCTTGAAATAATTCTACAAATAGCAATTGCTCTATGATCGATATAACTTCTATCAGTTTCAGAAGTTTCACCACTATTTACTAATGCCCAGTTGCTACCGTTTTCAAGTTCAGCATCTGTTGGTGATAATGATGCATGAGTAGTATTTTCATAAGAAATACCAACTGGTGCAAATACTTTTCTTTGACGCATATATAAAGTATCTTCACCACCATTTTTTGCTTCATCTCTACTAGCACCATAAGGATGTTTCATAGGTAAATCTTCATAATCAATTGAACCTTCACCTAAAGCATAAGTAGTATATTCAGTACCAAATACTACATAATCACCTGCTTTTAATGTTCTACCATCTAAATATGGTGTTACATCTTCAAGTTTAATTTCACCAGCAGCAGGTGTTGCAGTGTTAGCAACTATTTTTAATGATCCTTCTGTATCAACAGTTGCATCCATATAACCTTCAGTTTTAGGCATATCATCAACAATAACTAACTTTCCACCCCAACTGTATAAAGAAATATCTCTTGATACACCATCTTTATCAGTATAAACTAAATTTTTAAGTAAATTCATATTTTCTAGGTTAGTTTGAACATCACTGTCCATGAATACCATACCAAATTTCTTTTTGTTTTTTCCACATGCTTTATTAGTAGCACTATTTAAAGTTGTAGAATCCATATTACCTTTAACAATAGTTGTATGTTTTTCAACAAATTCTTTATTTTTAGCACCTGTTGACATACTAAATATACCTTTTAATATAGATAAAATAGTATCTTGATCAAGTCCATCTTTATATTCTGCAACTTGGTCTGCAATATTTTGCATAAAATCTTGTCCTGAAATATCTTCAGAAAAATCTTTTTCAGTCCATGCTTTAGCACGACCAATTACAATAACACCTCTTTCATATGTTTTAGTGTTTGTTGCAGTAATATCAGTTTGACCATCATAATTAACTGCTTGTCCATCAAGTAATCCTTTTGAAGCAATTCTTGAATAATATGTACTTTCACTTGCACCAAAAGTATCTTTAATATCTTGACTTCCTTTCAAAATTTTAGATTTTTTCATTTCACTTGTTTTTAAGTTTGGAACTCTTGGATGTTCCACAGAATACTTAAAGTTCTTTTCATTAAAACTTTTTGCATCAAATTTTCCCATTTTAATTCACCTTAACCTTTCATATTTTATTTAATGGAAATATTTTAAATTTCGACTTCAGGATGTTCTTCTAAATAAGCATTTCTTTCATCATAAGTCATTTTTGATAAGTCAACCTCATCATCAGGTTCTTCTTTTCCAGTTTCACCTGGTTCAGCACCTTTGAATTGTTTTTGTTTTGTTTCAGTATCAAATAAAAACTTACTATCTTTAGCACCTTTAAGAGTTTCAATTTGTTCAGATAATCCTTTTAGTGAACCATCATCATTTAATTCAATATCATCTAATTTAAGTAATGCTTTTACTGAAATAATATTTCTTGCTTTAGCATCTCTTAAAGCATTTTCGATTGCAAATGATTTTTTAAGATCGTTAATTTCATTCTTATGTGCTTCATCACTTGTCTTATTAGTGTTTTGTAAATCTTCAATAGTCTTCTTTAATCCTGCAACATCTTCAGTAGAATTTTTTAAATTATTAAGTTGTGTGTCACGATTTGCAACATCATCTTCAAGATTCTTCTTTTCTGCTTCTAATGTACTAATTTTAGTATTTGCAGTTTCAAGTTCACCTTTCATTTTACCAACACTTGTTGAATGTTCATCAAGGATTGTATCAACTACTTCTTTTAAATCCTTTTCTTCAACCTTATCCTTCAACAAATCTTCCAAAAACTTTCTTTTCATTTTTCATCATTCCTTTCATCTTCGATTTTTTCTCGTGGATCTCATCCACTGATTCAAGAAAGTTGTTGTCTTTTCTCGACTTCCAACACAGGTCAAAATAAAAACACTAGATAATTTCTAGTGTTCTATATAATAAAAGACATATTACTATGTCATTTATCCAAATCTTTAGGCTTATTTTTATTAAACCATTCATCAATTTTATTATTCTTGATAGCATCTCTAAATTCTTTTGCTTCTTTTTTCTCTTTTTTAGTCAATTTTCTTTTCTTACCATTATTTTTAACACCTGGTATTTCGTTAATCCATCTAGGTTTTGAATTACTCATTATCATCACCCCATAATATATGATATTTTCCATTATGTTCATACATGTCCTTAACTATAAATTGACTATTTCTAGGATATAAAATTTCACTTTCTTCAGGATTAAAACTTCTAATATCCTTTGCCTTTTTACAAGATTGAACATAAATGAATACATTTGCATCATTATTATACCCTTTTTTATCAGAAAATGAAAGATACTCGTAAAATTTGATTGGTTTCCCAACTTCATTTCTTTTGATAAATTCATCGAGTAAATCTTTATCAGGAATATCAAGAACTCTAATAGCATTACCTTCATATGTTTCTAATTTATTTAATGCACTATCTAAATTATTTTTCATTGTTTCATATTGTTCAGGTAATTCTAATTTTCTTCTTAACAAATCATTTATTTTATAACTATCAGAACTAATATAATTCATTAATGCACTTTCTTCTTCAAAAGATAATGCATTATTTATTTTTAATGGTTGTAAATCATTACTATCACCATCAACAATTCCTTGCTTCCAATCTTTATAAGTCATATTTGATGGTACATAATATGTTTTACCATTTTCATCTTTTGCTGCTCTTTCACCAATATTGAATTCATCATCAAAGTAAGGAACAGTTGTTGTTCTACAATTTGGATGAAATGGTGGTGCAGTAACACATTCAACATAATCTTTCATATCAAAAACATGTCCATCCATATCTTGACATATTTCAGATGTTCTATTATCTAATGTTGCAACAATTTCATATTTTTCAATATCCAAATAATTAAATGCATCTTTCTGTGCGATACTTGAAAAATATGCTTGTTCAGTCATTATTAATCTACCTGCTTGTGCTTTAGAAGTATTAAATTTTTTTGAAATATTTCTAATTGCTTGATCAGGTGATTTTCCTAATATGCAACTTCTAGTGAGTTCACTATGTAATGAATCAATAAGTTGTGCTTTTGATTGCCATATTCTGTCACTAAAATTTTTACCATCAGTTGCCCATGGTTTTGAAATAATAGTTTGAAGTTTATTTTGATCTATACTTTGAATATCCCATCCAATGTTAAAACCTTTTTGAACCTCATATATAGAATGATAATAACCATCAGAATAAACTTTTTCAACCATTGTACTAACAATTTTCTCTTCGTTGTTGTATAATGCTTCAATTGTTTGTCTAGTTTGTAATTTAAGTGCTTCTAATCTTGATATATGATATTTAGCAGATGCATTTTCTAATTCTTTCATCCATTTAGAATTTAAAGAATTTTCCTCGCCATATTTAATATATTCTTGAATAGTCCATTGTAATTCTTTTAATTCATCACTTTTTAACCATTTTCTAGCATCTTCAATTGAAATATTGTTATTTGTTGCAAATCTTTGATACCATACTGAAATCTGTTCTTCAATTTCTTTTGATGCTTCCTGAAACATTACATCAGTTTCTTCAGCAACTTTGAATGCTTTTTTATTTAAAGAATCTTCAATCTGTTCAAATCTTTGTTCCCAATATTTTTTCTTCTTATTATTCATTGTTATTGTCACCATCCTCATCATCAGTGTTTCCACCATTTAGAGGATTGAAAGCATTTCCATACTGTTCTATATTTTCTTGCTTTTCTTTTTTAATTCTTTCAAGTTCTTTTTGTGGATCATCTACCCAAGGATGATTTGCAAGTGCAGTTTCCGTTGATACAACTTCAGTTGATTTATTAACATTATCAATTATTTCTGATTCATTCATTAACATATCTCTATTGAAAATTACTGTTATTTCTTCATTTTCAAAATCACCAATTCCAGTATTATATAAATGACAATTAATAAACCATAATAATTCTTCAAAAGATGCTTGATATTCAGTTTCCATACCATTTGCATCCAAATCAATATCAGAATACATTGATTGAATATTCATTTGGTTTGGTTGACCATTTAATCTATCATCTTTTGCATCATATCCCATAGCATTTTCAATCAATGCTTTTTTAAATAATTCTAATATGGATTTATAGTTTTCAGCATTAACTTCAACTTGTAATGTTCTTAAATCACCAGCAGCACCATCAATTGTTTTAATTTTAACTGCACCATATTGTGATAAGTTCTTTCTAAATTCACCTAGATTTTGACCATCATAATTTACTAATACTAAAATGGTATTTCTACTATCTTCTTCCATATTATTTTCAAAGGTAGATAATATTTTATTAATACCATCTTGTAAAGATTTAACCATTTTAATAAGTGGTATTTCTTTACTATTATACTTAAATGGAATAATTGGTATTTTAGTCCAATTATAACCATCTATATTACCATCATGATCAATAATACTAAAGTGTGTTTTAAATCTAGGATTATCAGGTATTAATCTATTTCCATCTAATGTAAAATAATAAACACCTTTTTCATCATAAACTTCAACTTTTTCAATAATCTTTTCTTGGTTCTTTTCAACTTTTATTACTTCATATATTCTTATGACATATTCCAAAATAGTGTGTTCTGCATCTTTCCATCCAGGAATAATTTCATATCCCTTAAATCTCTTTAATGAGAATACACCTTTTTCATCATAATAAACATATAACCAACCAATTCCTTCATTAAGTGAATCTTCACCTAAATTTTTCATAAGTCTTTGTACTTTTTTGTTAATTATTTTTCTAATTAACTTTGCATATACTTCATTCTCACATTGAAAAGTGATTGGTTTTCCTAATAAGTAATTGCTTTTTTGATCTACCATCTTTTTATATTGATTATCTACTATTCTATTGTTGGGTAAATTTGTAAGTTCAGTTAATTCACCATTCTCACCAATTCCCATCCTTTTTGCTTTAAGAATATCATGCTTACCATTATAATAATTTTCACCATCAACCATCTGTTTTCTTCTAATTGAATTCTTAAATTTATTTATTTCCTTAATAATATAATCTTCATCAGTTATATCAGGATTAACTTTTACTAAATTAGATAATTTTCTAACACTTTCTTTTATTGAACTGAAATTGAACATGTTTCTCACCACCTTTCATCAGACAAAATATGTCATAATATATAAAAATGCACAGTATTACAAGAATATTGTGCATTTTTGTCACTAACATGTTACTAATCAAAACTAAATGTATCACCTTGATCTATTTTTTCAGCAATTCCTGTTGTTGCATCAGGTGCATCATCATGTGCATTTTTACCTTCTTTTTGATACCTATTCATAGCATCATAATATTCAGGAAACCTATCTGCCCAATTAACTGGATAATAAACATGATTCATTACCCAAGTTGAATTTGATAGTATTCTTGATTGTTTATTTTTACTTTGATGAAATGAATTAATTTTACATTTATTAGAACGAAACATTTCAAGTAAAAGTCTTTCAACATTTCTTGCGAATCCTCTACCACCATTGTTTGATTCCATATCTGCTTCATTAACACCATCTTCATAAAGCATTTTTGCAACTGTTGGTTCTGTTATTTCCATACCATCTTTTGTATATACTAAATTAATTACATATGCTTCATGATTATATTCAACATAATCAATTGAACATAAGTAATCATCACCTGTATCAGCAGTATCTGTATAATTCTTAACTTTATCATATAAAGGTTTACCATTTTCATCCATAGGTAACTTTGTATATGTTTTAAATGATTGATATAATCTACCTTTTAAATCCATAGGTTCTTGTTGATAGTTAGCAGCAGCAATTTCTTTTGACATTGTTTTAGTTTTTAATTCATATGATCTTCTTGATAATATTTCATCACAAAGCATTGTTCCATCATCTTGTAATGCCTTATATGTAATATCTCTTACTTTCATACCTAATTTCTTGAAATGTCTTAATGCTCTACCTGCCAAATCATCATTGTGCCATCTTGTCATAACAATAATGATTTTTCCACCTTCTTCAAGTCTTGATAACATTGTATCAGTAAACCATGTCCATTGTTGTTCAAGTAAATCTGCATTGTTTGCTTCCATTGCAGATTTAATTAAATCATCTATTATTAACAAATCAGCACCAAAACCTGTTGCAGTACCCTTTGGTGAAGTTGCCAAATAATTATTGTAGCCATTTTCTAATGACCACTTATTCATAGCACTATCACCATATTTAATTGTTACACCAGGAAATATTTCTGAATAAACAATTTTATCTTTATCACCCTTTTGTTCAAGGATAGTATCTCTAACACTTTTTGAAAAAACTGTTGATAATGATTCATTATATGAACCCATCATAATTTTTTTATTTTGATTATTACCAAGCACCCATTCAATAAATCCACCAATAGTTCTTGATTTACCATGTCTAGGTGGTGCTTTTAATATCAAAACATCATCATCTGATTCATAAAAATCTTGTAATTGAAAGCATATATTCTTTAAATACAACCTATCTTCTTTATAAAAACTAGGTGCTTTTAAATTACAGTATGAAAAAAAATCTTTTCTTGCTAGTGCTTTTTTTATTTCTAGTAAATCAACATTATCCATCATCAGTTGCATTTTTATCACCCTGTTTAATTTTTGCTTGTGCTAATGCTTTTAATTCATCAACACTTAACCCATTATAAGGATTATCAGGAATATTATTTATTACATTGATAGGTTGATTACTTTTGAACATTCCTAAATGTTGTCCTAGCAAGTGTAATGCTTCAATCTTATTAAGTGAATCTATTGCAACACCATATTTAGTATGTTTGATTGATCCTATTGCTGCTTTTTGATCATCAGTCATGTCTTTAGTATCTTTTATAATAATATCCTGATACATAACATCACTATCAACATAACTTTCTTCATTTGTTTTAGGATCTTTCTTTAATACCTTTAATGGTTTAGTTTCAACAGTTACATAATCAGTTGCATTACTAAATGCTATCTTTGAAAGTTCTTTAATAATCATATCTTGTGTTATTTCTGTTCTTTCTTCCCTCTTTTTCATTTGTTCAGTTAAATACTCTTGAATGTTAGGTTTTGTTAGGTTTTCACATCCTATTGCTCTAGCATTCTTTTCTTTATACCCTGCCCTAATTGCTGCTTGTGTTGCATTTAGGTCTTTTAAGTATTCATCTACAAATAACTTTTGTTTCTCGGTAAGTACACCTTTTGCCATAAAGCAACACATCCTTTCTAAAATAAATTAAACACATACTTTAGTATGTGTTTAATCATAATCATTCATTTTAACCATTATAATATAGATATATTTCCTTGTGAATAGTCGGTAAATTTCCATGAAATTTCCTTTGTCAAGTTTAATTCATCAAACTTCTAACATACACATTTGGAATCAACATTATTCTAATTTCTTTTATCAACCTATTTTTATTCTTGGTAATTGTTGAAGTTGCAGTTATTTTATCTTTCTTCTTTAACTTTGTATCAAAGAATTCTGCAATTTCTTCATTCTTTTTACCTTCAAAATACTTTAATCTAATAATATCAAAATAAGGATCTTTCTCAAATTCTTTCAAAACTTTATCTATGTAATCAATGATTGCTTGTGTACTTTTAATTTGTTTATTAATATCATTAATTGCAACATCAACAGGATCGTTCAAATTATAATTAGTTTTTGGTTTATTAAGAATAATACTTGCACTTCTACCTGGTAAACCTTCATCTTCTAAATCTTTAATTTGTTGTTCCCTTATTTCAATATTCTTTACTAATTTATTATAACTATAAAGCAATGATTCAGTATTTTTAAAACTAATATCATAATTATTGATAAAACCTCTTTTGGTTAATTCATCTAAAACTAATTTAATAACATCATTTTCATTCATAATCTTATTCCTTTCCTGTGTCACATCACTGTGTCACTAAAAACTTACAATGTGACACACCTTTTTTCTTTAGAATTTAAAAAGGTTTTATATTTTTCTGTGTCACTGTGTCATAACAATCTTAAAATTCTTTATATTTTTATTATTTATTTATATTTTATTAAAATATAAAAAGTTAATTAAAGGTGTCACACCTTACACACAAAACATCTTTTCCCTTTGTTTATCTAGGTTAGAACCTGTGTCACTGCTATATGTATGACCTGACACAACAGTGACACATCTGACACACTATCTTTTCTTATAACTATCTATAAAATTAACTTTTGTAGGATCCATATATGTAGGTTTTCTATCTTCATATTTTGCCAACATATTTTCCATCCCTTGCCACATACCAAGTTCATATTCATTATAATTATATGCACCTTGTTGTGCTTGTACATTTAATAAAGTATGCATTGCATATTTTTTACTTTTTTCTGTTTTACACATATCATATATTTCTACAATCAATAATCCTATTACTATTAATAAAATTACTATAATCCAAATCACTTTTTATCACCTCTTAAAATGTTTTCAACCTTTACTACATTAAATTTAATAGTTCCACCAAGTTCTTGTTCTAATTTATTATGGTTATCTATAAGATCAAGAACCTTATTAATTTTTTCCTTTGATTCTTTAACTTGCTTCCATAACTCTTTTATATAATTCCAAATGATAGTCTGTTCATGATTAGTAAAACTCATAGAGTATTCACCATGTGGTTCTAATGAACTTGTTTCTAAAGTATTCAATAAATCATTTAATTCAGTCAATTCTTCATTCATTAATTATTTCACCTCTATTTATTGAATTTTCAAAAACATTTAATCTTAAAATCTTATCATAAGCATCATGGATTTCTTTTCCTGTATAAATTCTAGGATTTCCATTGTTATCAAGATCATAAATAAAATCAAACAATCTTACAATCTGCCTTTTTGTTAATTCTTGATCACTCTGATATTGATTCCAAATACCTCTAATAGTTTTATAATAATCAATATGATCTAACACCTGCCAAATATCTTCACTTATTTCTTTCATTTTATTTAAGTAACTTTGTTCAACATTTTTATTAAATTTCATGTAATCACCTACTTCTAATTATTATATTTTCAACTTTACACTTATTAATTTTCAATATTTGTTTCATTTTAGAAAAATCTCTAACAATGATTGATTCATAAATAATAAGTGTTTTATCAAACAAATCATAACGATAATTTGTAATATTAAATTGTTCCATTATCTTATAAATCATTTTGAAACCTCTACTGTGGTGAAAATGTTGGTACTTCATCAAGTTGTGCTGCAATATATCCTGACAATTCATCTTCACTTATTTCATCTAACTTTTTCATTAAGAAATGACAATATTCTTTAAATTTATCTTCATCATGTTCATAATGGTATCTTATTAATTGAATAGTAAATCCAATATTTATATTTAATTTTGAATCAACATTATATTCTAATCTGAAATTATTCATAACTACCATCCTTATTCATACCATTAATAAACAATTTTAAATCTTCTAAATTATTGTATCTAAAACCATGATCATCAATATAAAGAATACCAATTGCTTTATCATTTGTTACACCAATAATTCCTTGCTTATTCCAGTACATATTATCTTGAAAATCTTTATTGAAAATTTCAAATTCAACCCCTAAATCTAATTTATTCATAAATTCAGTAATTTGTTTTGCAGGTCTATTACTAGATATAACAATATTAAAAGTAGACATTAATTCAATAATATATTCAATTAAATCCATATCAATAGTTCCATATATTGAACCATCTTTCCAACCTTTATAACCTTTATGAATAACACCATCAAAGTCAAATACTATTGTTTTCTTATTCATTATTTATCACTTCCTTATGTTTATTTATCCAATTATCAAATGTTTTATAACATCTTATACAAAAGTCATAGTTTGCTTGATTATGATAAGCATTGTAAGTTTCTTTACCATCATTAAGTTGTTTAACAAGTCTTATTGGTTTATAGTCTAACTTTTTATGACAAATACAACATTTATATACTTTTTTCATTATGGAAACATCTTTTCTATTTCATTTCTTAAATATGCAAATGCACTATCTTTATCTTCTTTTACTTCTTCTTTATAATAACAATCATAACAATGTAATATCCAATTTATTGCTTTATTTCCAACTAAATTGTTGTCAAAAAGTTGGTATAAATTACTAAATTCATATTCATGTGTGTTTCCCTTTAAATTATCACCACAATACTTGTTTGATATATAAAATGCATCATAATCATCAAGTAATGAATCTAACATTTTTAAATAGTCTTCTTTTTTCATGTATTCATCACCTTACTAGCATACATATCAGCAGTATGTGTCCACAACACTGTTTCAAATTGTTTAATTGCTTTATCATAAGCATTCCAATCATCTGTGTTATAAGCACCCATATGAAATCTAATGCATAATATTTCTTCTTCAGTAAGTGTTAAGAATTGTGATAGGTAAATTATAGATTTATCACCATGTCCTTTGATAATAATATCTGATACTTTTTCAATTTCAACTTCTTCACCAACAACATCTTCTTCACCAAAATTTACTTTACCTTCTTTTGTAACCTCGATTTTATATTCATCAACCTTGCATAAATCATGAAACATTCCCACAATATATGGACTTTCAGGTCTTTGCCATTGTAATCCTAATTTATCAGTAAGTTCTAATAGTTTTTTAGTAACTTCTAAACTATGATCAAACAATCCACCTCTATAATCACCATGAAATCTTGTAGATGCTGCTTGTTCATAAAAACCACTATTATCAAGATAATTTAATAATTCACTATTCATAAGTAATGAACTTTTTGCTTCTGAAAATAATTTAACTAATACTTCTTTTCTTTTCATATTAATCACTTCCTTCGATATTTTCTAACTTTATGTATTCAACTGTTATAGTATCTTTTAAAGGTTTCACCACTATAACCCTAACTTTATTCTTCATTTTATTTATAAATTTGAAATATTTAGTTCTATCTTTGAAATATCTCTTTTGTGTTTTAATCATTATAGAACCTCATATATTGATTAATAAATTCTTCTATTTGTGGTGTATATACATTATCTACTTTTAACTTCCATATAAAGTTATCTAAATTTTTAATGCATTTATCACTTTCAAATTGACTTTTAATATCTTCAAGTTCAACTTCTAATTCATTAATTTTATTTATTAATTCATCCTTACTTGCATTTTCAAAATCCATTGTTATCACCTCACAATAATTTTCTTGAATACATTTTGTTATAAATTTGACTTACAATACTACCAACCATATAAGCAAATAATTCATTGTACTCTTGTGTTCCAAATACCTTCTTGCAATTAGTTATTCTATATTCAAAATAAAAGGTTATTGCATGAGTACATTCATGTGATACTGTTCCACTTCCCATATAATTTCTATTAAGAAGAATCCATCCACAACATTTATCAATATCAATAAATTTATCATCTTCAAAATAAGTGTGTGATGAATATTTACATATTGCTGAATAGTTATGTTCTATCTTCTCACCAAAATATTTATCTGCATATTCATACATATCTTCAAAAGAATTGAATATAATAACTCTATAATAATCATTTTCATTTCTTTTGTATTTCTTTACTAAATTTCCACAAACTATATCAGGAATGTTTTTCCACAATTTAACTTTAAAATAAGTTATAGGTTTCATCTTCTCATATAACCCACAACATTATAATTTTTTATCTTTGCAAGATTAAATAAGAAGTTTTGAAATTGAATCCATGAATCATAATCACATTTATCATCATGAATTAATCCTATTTTTCTATTGTCAACATAGTATGTAATATCTCTTAACATAACAATACATATTCTTTCAGTTATATAATCTGAATTATTTTTAATGAAATCAGGTACTTCATTTGTAACATAAGTTCTTCTTCCTAAAGCATATCTTAATGCCATAATCATAATGTCACCAAATGTTCCATCTTTATCTTCAATGACTTTTTTGGTTGCATCCTTTTCCATTTATTATTCCCCCTCAAATACACTTTCAACTGTTAATGCCATAGGTGGTAAAGTTTTACCTTGTTGTTGAACATATATTCTTTTTGTTTTATTAATAATTTCAAGTTCTTTATCTGATAATTCCCAACATGTTTCTATTGCTGGTGTACCATCTTCATATTGATAAGCAGTACCTGGTAAATCATTACAATCTTGTCTAATATAAAGTTTATTAGTATTTTTATTTGTTACTGGTTTCATATTTTCACCATCCTATCCACCATAATATTCATTTTTATTTTTGATAACTTTTTGTTTTGGTTTTATATATGTACCATTTGATGAATCCCAAACTTTATTACATAATTGATTCTTTGCTTTAAAAACTTTTTGTTTTTCTTTATAACTCATTTTTGATAAATCTTTATCAGAAGTATTTGCTAATTTAATTAATTCTTGCAATTTTTCTGATCTAGTTTTCATTTTGTCTTTCATTACAAACACCTTCTTCAATTTCAAAATATTTATTAAAATCCGATTCTCTTATAATTTCTGCAATAACTTCCATATCACCACATATAATCATTTGAAGAACAATAACTGGTTCTTTATGTTCTTTTGTATAATAACCACAATAACCTTCTTCCGATGTATCTCTTGATGTTTTTATTTCATTATCATATGGTTTGAACAACTTTTCGGCTAAATCACTTTTTAAATGAAATCTAGTAAACCAACTTTCTTTATAAGTTTTATATATTCCACCACTACAAGCATTAATTTTTAATGTATTATTAGTTACTGGATTACATTCATAATTGCTATATAATAAACCCATATTATTTTTCCTTTCTTAATCTTTCAGCATATAAACTAAAATCTTCTGCTTTCATAGTTTTAGTTTCTTCATCACATTCAAGGTGCAAATATTTTTTACATTGTGGACAAGTACAACTACCACTATTAAATCCCATTTCCATAAATAGTGACTTTGCAACATCAAAATTATTTTTACATATAGGACATATAACTTTGTATCTTACTTGTTGTTCCATATTGATAAATCCCAATACCTTTCACATTTTTTATCTTGATAAAATTCATTAAGTGGTAAATTATAACATCTATGATCATTAAGCATTTCTCTAAATTCTACAACAAACCATATAGTGAAAATTAATATTACAATTATTGTAATTATCCCCATAATATTTAAAACTTTTTCTAATTTATTCATAACACTTACTTCCCTTCAATGTTCAATTCTTTCTTTTAAAATTTCTTCTGATTTATAGATTCTATAATTATATGGTGCTGCTAATCTATTTTTAGTTTTATTAACTTCACCTAATAACATTTTTCTATTTTCAGGTAAATTTAATTTACTTTTATGATTTACAAATGTTCTTAATATTTCTTGATTCTCTTTTAAGGTTCTTCTAACAAGTAAATGTCCTTTTAATTCTTTAATAAGTCTATAACTACCTTTAGTTGAAATTTGATTATTTTCAATGTAATGGTATATATCACTTATTGCCATATCAATTTCAGATTGTTTACTTGGAATACTTGAAAAATATTCATCAATTTCATCTAATAAATCACAAGTTTCAGTTATCTTTTCGATAACATTCATATTATGCTTTAACCTCAATAATAATTTTAGTATTTGGATTAACTGGATAATCTTTAACTAAATCATTAAATAAATCAGGTTCTTCTTTTGCAAGTTTTTCTAAATCGATCATCAAATTAGTTTCATAAGATATAATTTTTACTTCTTCTTTCTTTTCCATAATTTTTCCTTCTTTCATTAATAAATTTTTAAATATTGCTTGTAATACATTAACAACAATGCTATTACCTGCCTGTTTATAAAGTTGTGCATTCGAATTAATTCTTGCTGCTTTTTCAAATTCTTCTTCATTAAATCCCATAAGTTTCCAGCATTCTTTTGGTGTTAGTTTCCTAATCCTTAAATCATAATTATGCATAGGAACATGTCCACCACCAGTTCCCATTGAACTTGTGAGAGTTGGTACGATTCCATTCTCTGATACTGCAGCATGTTTTTGTGTTGAACCAATAATAATTTCTTTTGTTACAACACCTATATCAGGACTTGTTTTTAATGTTGGTATCATTTCTTTTTGAACTGTACCCCTTTTCTTATCAATATTTGATATATAAACACCATCACCATCATGTGCTTCAAGATAACCTTGTTTTGTAAGATTTTTAATTTCAATACAAGGTTGTCTGTATCCACCTTGCATATCTGTAAGTGTTGGTGATAAGCCATCTTGATCATAAACACTTCCACCCTGATGTGTTCTATTATCCTTATCAAATACTCCATATAATCTTGAAACATCAACTTTTGGACCTTCACCTTTATTGGTTGTTAAAGTTGGTGCAACTTCATCAGTGTGTATTTTTCCATTTATTCCTTTACCACTAGGATTACAATTTCCATTTTTATTGAATTTTAAATTTTGAATTAATTTTTCACTTAAATAGTATTTCTCATCAACTTCTTCATCAAGCATATCCTTAAGTTTTAATTTTAACTCTTGTTTAATTGGAAATTCAAAATCTTTATTACAATCACGATGAATACTTATTGTAAACACTCTCTCTCTCTATTTTGTGGAATCCCATAATCTTTTGCATTAAGGATTTGATAATAATTTATATATCCTAATTTTTCTAATGCTGTTAAATAATTATTAAAATTATGTTTATGCTTTTGACTCAATAGATTTTTTACATTTTCCCAAATAACATATTTAGGTTTTAATTTTTCAACAATTCGTATAGTTTCATACATTAATGAACTTCTTGTTCCACTTCCTACATCACCACCTGCTTGTTTTCCAGCAAGTGAGAAATCTTGACAAGGTGAACCATGCATAATTAAATCAACTTTAACATCTTTATCCCATTTTGAAATATCTTGTGGTTCAAAATTGGTATTATGTATTGCATTAAATGATTTAACTGCATATTTATCTATTTCAACATAATCAACTATTTCATAATCTAGATTTAATCTTTTCAAAGCAGTAGAACATGCACCAATACCACCAAATAATTCTAATACTTTTAATTTTTGCATTATATCACCTTCTTTAATTGATCCATTTTATAATCGGATCACCTTTAAAACCTTTTTCCCATACAAACCAAGCATAAGCAATTGCACTTGATTCATATTTATCAAAATCACCATTCATTGCACAATTTAATCTTGATGAACTAACATAAACAACTTTTGGTGGATTTTCTAAAAAGAATTGCTTTCTTGCTTTTCCTTCTAAAAATTGTAATTTTAAAAACATAGCAACTTTTCTTCCTACTTGAACACTGTCTAATGCTTTTTGAACAAATTCTAAAGCATATTTGTAAGGGGGATTTGTTATTATGTCACCTTCAAATTCATCAAGTGTTTCTTCAAGAAAATTTAATGATTCTTTATCACCATATCCACGATAAATTAAATCAGTAGCAATGACTTCATAACCATTATTTTCAAGCACTTGTGCCAAGTGACCCCCCCACAAGCACATTCCCAAATGACTGGTGAAAATTGTTCGACTTCTAAAAGTAATTGTGTTGCTTTTGGTTCGGTAGCATAATAATCTTCACTCTGCCTTTCTTTATCAGAATGATTTGAAGCACCCATTGTTGTATAAATACTTTTACTATTACCTGTCCAATCTTTCATAATTACTTCCCTTCTTTATCATCTTTCACAAATATTCTTCTTACTTCACCATTTATTCTTTTTCTAATAATAGTGAATCCAAAATATTTTTTAACTTGTTTTGAGAACTCACCATTTGATAATGATTGAAAACCATTTTCAGAACAGAACAATGTATATTTTCTATAAACATCATTCGTTGGTTCATTTTCAACTTGTGTTTCATTATCTTCACAATCTTTAAAGAAACTTAATATTGGATTATTATTTTCTTCATATTCATTTAATTCTGCTTTTACTTTGTCTGAAGTAGTAAACTCTTTATTTTGTAAAACTCTTTTTAATCCCTCAATACCTAATTTAATTAAATATTCCATACTTTCTTGTGACTTTAAAGAATGTGTTATATAAGGTTTAAAACTATCACCTAATGATTCTTTTGTAAATTTAGCATTAAATGGAACAATGACTAATCTTCTTAAAATAGCAGTTGAATCTCTACCTTTTCCCATTCTAGGAATGTTATTTGCACTAAATATTAATTTTACATAAGGGTTAAATTCAAATTTAGGTTGTCCTTTTTGTTCAGCATCTATTGTTTCACCTGTTACTATTTTTTTAAATTCACTAACATCTGTAATAAATTCTTCTGAAATATCATCACCGATATTAGCAAGTTTTCCAAACATCATAACTGTGGAAAACCTATCATTTAACTTTTTCAAATCAAGAACAGATGTATTTCTTCTACCTAACATGTCTTTTAACATATTTAAGTAAGTAGATTTACCATTTGATCCTGAACCAATTAATATAAATGCTTTTCCTAATTCATTTCTTCTATACATACAATAACCTGTAAGTTCTTCTAGTAATTTTCTTATTTCTTCATCATTACAAGATATATTGTTTAATACTTCATCAACATCTTCTGAATAAGCATTTGGGTTATAATCCCATTCAACTTTATTAGTAATAATAAAATCAGGGGAATAAGGTAATAACTCATTTGTATCAATGTTTAATATTCCATTTCTAAATGCAATAAATCTTGCTGATGTAACTGGTGTATTTTCTCTAATTAAAATATCTAAATATGACATTACTTCTGTTCTTCTTGATCTACCTAATTGTGGTATATGTTCAATCATTGCAGATTCAATTTCTTGTTGTCCTGTAATGTATATACCATCCTTAAATAAATGCAATTGATTATTAATTCTTTTTATATAGTGATTATTTTTAAGAAAAACTGCAAACTTATCAAATAGAAATGTATTTCCCTTAAAAAATGACATATTTGGAAATGCATCATCTCTGATAATTACATCAACTTCATCTTCTGATAAAGAATCTTTAAGTACATATTTATTAATGATTTTTATAGTTTCTCTTGCTTCTTCTTTTGAAAAATCATTGCTTTGTAAAGTCAATATGTAATTAAATAGTGCTTGATTTCTTCCATCGCCATTTTCCATATTTTGAAAATCTGTACTATTTTTTACTGGTGTCATCCATTTAGGAATATTTTGATAATTTTCATCTTCTTCAATATCCCATTCAATAAATCTTTCTTTATTATTAAATTTTAGTATTTCATATGAATTCTTACATCCGACTTTTATATCAGCAGTTATTCCACATGCTAGATTGCAATGAGTATAACATTTATTAATGTTAGTGTTTTTAAATAGAAAGTGCTTTCCTCTAGTTGTTTTATAAACCCTACAATTAAGTTGTAAATCTTCAACAATATTCATTAATATTTCTGCTTGTTCACTATCATCAATATCAACCAAAATTGTATTATCTGCAAGAATACCAGCAAATTCATCATAATATTTTATTTCATCATAAGTTTTAAAATCATTTCTATTTCTAAATGGTTCTATACTCTTTTTATTTTTTGTTACTACATATCCTTTAAAAAATTCATCCATCATATCACCCCAAAATCATTTAATCTTTTAGTTGCTAGGTTAATATACCAAGTTTTATCTAATTTATTGGGTACTTTAACATCATTAACTTCTTCATTGTAAATAAAACAATGTTCAGGTGAATTGGATATTTTTGCAGGTTTTCCTGTTCTTTCACTAACTTTTGTAACACCTGGATCATCTATATATTTTGATGCAAAAATTCTAATACATTTTTCTTTAATTTTGTGTTCACCATGAAGTATATATTTATATTTATTAGATATTTTTGTAACCAATTGAAATTCTTTTAAATCATTACAATTGTTAATTGTATCTTCTACTGGTATATTATTAACCATATAATCCACCAATGCTTTGTTTATAATTGGTAAGTCATAATCAAGATTATTAAGTTTCTTAACATATGCACCTTTTGATTTATAATGTCCTTCAGCATCAACAATAATATAGTTATTAACATCCTTTTGAAATACTTTTCTATATTCATCAAATTCTAAATTAAGATGTGTTCTTTGTTCCCATTCATAAGCAATATCATCTATTAAGTCATAATCATCATAACTATTCATTTTTATTAATACACCATCAGTATTTGATTGAATTATCTTACAATGTGGTTCTAATTTTTCAACTAAATCAAGGATAAGCAATTGTCCATATATACAAACTCTATTTGCCTGTAATGGATCAAATAAATCATTGTTCTTATCTTTCATAACACCATAAGTTGAATTAAGAACTAATTTCAAAGGTAATTGTAATGGATTTTTTTCTTTTTTGTATTGAACCCTAGTGTTGTATATATCAACAAACTTCTGTGGATCTTTCATATTTCTACTATGTAAATCATATTGAATCATAAGTGAAGGATATAGACTTGTAACATCCATATTTAGAAAATATCCTTCACCTGAATATTGTGGTATTGCACCATGTACACCACCCCAACCAAATTGATGTGGAACACCAGCAATCATAATATCCAATTGATTCTTTTTACCATCTTTCTCATAACATCTATTTTCTTCATTTTCATACCATTCAACAACTTCTTTGTATTTATCTATTTTCAAAGTAGAAGGAAAATCAATGTCAAATTCATCATTGTGTTCCCTCTTACTTGCTTCAAGGATGATTGCTGATAGTTGTGCTTTGGTTTTAGATATTAATGCCATGTTTAAAGGTTTACCTTCACAAGCAATCTTTACTAATCCCATATGTGCTTCAAAATCACTTTTTCTTTGAAGAAATACTTCAATTGTTTGTTCAACATCATGTCTACAATATTTCACGGTTTCATCAAGTTCTTCTTGTGTCAATTTTCTATCAATATCAAATGGAACACTTGATTCTTTGATATTGTTTCCCATAAATCCTTCAAATGATTTTAAACCACGATCTATACTCATCATTACATCATAATTATTAAGTGGTATATTTCTAAATAAAGAACTAAATTTCCATCCTGGATTACCTTTTAAAATTATATAGTCATTTATTCTTTTTGGATTAAATCCACAAAGGATGCCTTTTAAAATGTATTGATCATAATGTCTTGAATTGAAACCAACCCATATTTCATTAATGTTATCTTGATAAATCTTTTCTAATTCTTCAGGGTTATTAATAATTACATGTTCTTTTTTATTTTTCATATCAATTATTACAACCAACCAGTCTTCTTTGAAAACCTCAAAGTCATAAAATAACATTTAATTCACATCCTTTCATAAATATTGTTAAATTAGTCTTCTAAAACAAATACTTCTTCAACTTTAAAAGTTTTAAATCCTTTGCTATTTTCTTTATAAGAAAGTGCATATTCAAAATTTCCTGTAATTGCTTCATGAATATCCATAACTAATTCTGAATATTGTTTATAATTTTTAAAATCAATATCAATTGGTTTTTCCATTTCTGCAACTAGACTTCTTAATAATTCATTAACAATATGAATTTGGAAACCTTGTGTAACAACTTGGTTCATAAATAATATTGAGTTTTTATATTCACCATTTATAATCTTGAACCAAATTGAAATCATAGGATCACCATTTTTAGATGCTTTTAATTCCATTTGATTTACTTCAACTTCATATTCCCCTTCAGGTACTTCTTTGAATGTTGCTTGTCCACCATTCTCTGCTGCTTTTGCAACATCTTTTTGTAAATTTTCTGTATCAATTTCTTTATCCCATTTTTCAAATAAATTTTTCTTTTCCATAATTAATTCCTTCTTTCTAATTATTCAGTTCTTCTTTTCCTTGTTCTTCTAGGTGCTTCAGTTGGTGTTTCAACAGGTGTTTTTTTCTCTTGTTCTTTAACTTCTTCAACCTTTTCAGAACTTTCTTCAACAACTGGTTCAGAACCATCAACAGTTGTCATTTGTTCTTTTGTGTTTTCATCTACTTCTTCATTTTTTTCTTCAGTAGATTCTTCAACCTTTGTTTCTATTCTTGCTGATTTTCTTCTACTTGTTGTTTTTGTTTCTGATGTTTCAGTATTACTTGCTATACTTTTATTAGCATCAGAATATACTTCAATAAATTCATCATAATTCAAATCTATTTCACTTACATTTGTAGTTAATCTTCCCCCACCAAATACAACTTCATCAGATTTGAATGATAAAATTCTTTTATTGTCTTCTGCAACAACTCTTGCAACTATATCAACCATACCTGCAATTTTATTTGCTGCTTTTTCTTGAATATTTGGTTTAATAGATGTTATCTTGTCACCACTTCTTTTTGTTAAATCTTTAGATGCATCTTCATGTGATATTAAAATAATATTTTCATAATCTAAATTCATAAGTCTTTTTAATGTTGATAAGAACTCTGTTCTTACTTTATCCCATGCCCTAAATGAATCATCACTTTCATGTGTAATACCCATTTGATCATACATATAAAGTCTGCAATATTCATACATATCTTCAACTAAATCAATAATGATTGATTTGAAAGTATTATCTTTCTTTTCAAGTTCACCAATAACATCTTTAAACTTTTGCCATGCAAATGTTCTTTTTGTCATTCTTCCTTCAACTTTAACTTCATCTTTAATAGAAATATAAGGTGCATCAACAAACTTAATATTTCCATCAGTATTTAACATTAATGGATCAGGAAATTTATTTGCAAAAGTTGTTTTTCCACTGAATGGTTTTCCATAAATCCATAAAGTTCTTTTTTCTATTTTTTCAATATTTCTTCTTTCATTAACTGGTAATAACATATAATCAATTCCTTCCTTACAATACTTTTCATATTCACACCAATCACATAGATAGGTTTCATTTTTATTAAATTCTTCACACTCTATACATTTTTTTATATTTAGTGTAAAATTAATAACATAATCAGGGTTGTATTCAACATCTAATATCTTGATAGTTGCTTTTGATAATTCTTGTTGTAATCTATCCCTGAATTCATCAATTGTTTCAGTCTTTTTCAATTTAATGTTGATTTTAGGTACAAGTAAATAATGCAGATTTTTGATTTTAATTTGATTTAATGTTTCTTTTTCTTTAAAATATTTATAAAGATGTAGTTGTGGTGAATCCTTATAATGATAAGCATTATTTGAATATTTGAAATCCCATAAGTCATATGTTCCATCTTCATTTGGTGATAATAAATCTATGTAACCAATAAAGTCTTCAGTTTTGATTGGTACTTCATAATCACCAGTTGGTAGCATTTCCTTTGCTTTTGGAATTAAATATCTTAATTTAATTGCTTCATTGATGTGGTCATCAGTAATTATTGGATATTGTGAATAATATTCTTTAATTGCAGTTTCTACATCTTTTTCTATGCCTGTATGAAGTGCAGTTCCTAAATATAAAGGATTATTTGCATCATCTGTGTTTTTTAAAGTTTTAATCTTATCTAAATACTTTAATTTATATTTAAACGGACATCCTTCAAAACATTCAATTCTTGAATGTGAAATTTCCACATCTATCACCTACCTTTTCGATTATCGTTTGGTGTTACACCATATTCTTTTAAGAATTTAATAGTTGCTTTAAAATCTTCAAATTGATCAGGATATAATACTTGTGCATATCCACCTGCTTGTTTAATTTTTTCTATATTCCAAAGTTGTAATTCAGATGGTTTTCCTTTTTCACTTTTAAGTTCAATTCCTAAAAAGAAACCAGCACAACATATTAGTAAATCAGGAATACCTTTTTGTGTATAAGCAGCACCACCCCAATATTTGATAAAATAACAACCTTCATCTTTAAGAAACTTTTTTACTTTATTTTCAAAATCCTTTTCTTGTGCCATAATCAATAACCTTTATTAATGATTTCTTTTACTACTGACACATAAATGGTTGCAAACAAATCATTAGTTCCTTTCCAACATAAATAAACATTTTCAAAATCATTATCTTTTAAAACTAAATCAAATAAATTTAAACTATTAAGATTGTCTTCTATCCAATCCCATACTTTTCTGTCAATTTTCCATATTTTCTTCATAATCCACCTCTTTTTACTTAAACCTATAACTATATGATGCTTTTCTTTTTGTAACCTTCTTATAATCTTTAACTAGATCATTAAATAATTCAGGTTCTTTTTCTTCTAGTTGTTTTAAATCAATAGATGTTGTTTCACTTGCACTTGTATAACTAACTGTTACAATGTCATTTTTATAACCTTCAGTTGTCAAATAGTCTTTTTCAAGTGTTTCTTTAATTTTAGATACCCTTTCATCAATAGATTTTTTTTGAATATCTAAATTATGAAGTTCTTCTAAAAGTTCATCCATCTTAATCACCCCCTTTCAATGTATCAACACATTGCACATTTTCTAATCTATGTTGTATATGTATAATTGCACTTCCAATTACAATCCCTAAAATCAAGAATGTAATTAAAAGAATGCACAATGTCTTAACCTTTAATTTCACAATTTTTTTCTTTTTTCTTTCAGGTAGTGTTCTTTGTGAAATAATATTTCTACCATATTTCTTCTCTGAATAATTCATCATCAAAATCCTTTCTCATCATTAATCTTGGTAATATTCCTTTATCTTCTATTGAATTTTTGCATAATAGAAGGTAATAGAAACATGTTTGATTTTGACCAATTCTGTGTATTCTTTTTTTACTTTGTTCATACAAATCAGAACTTTGGGTTAAACTAAAATATATAATTTTATTTGCTTTTTGTAAGTTCAATCCCATACTTCCTGATTGATACTGAATAAGGGTAATCGAATTATCTTGTTCTTCATAATTCTTTAAATCTTTTACTTGACCATTTACTTCTGAAATTGGTCTTTCATGTTTTTCAATAATTTCTTTTAACTTTTCTTTTTCTTGAATAAAGTTATAAAATACAATTAATCTATCATTTGTACTTTCAAGTAAATCTTCAAATGCATCTAATTTGTTTTGATTATATAAACTGCAAATTTGTCTTGCATAAAGTATTTTTGTTAAATTAGTGTCACCAACTAATTCATCATTATCAATTGTTACAATTCCATTATCTTTAAATGTTTTATATTCATTTGGTGGTTTGATGTAAATTGGTATATCTACTTGTTCAGGTAAATTAAAACATTCTTCAGTTTTCTTAAAAATTGCACCATGTTGTCTTAACTTTTCTTTTAATCTTTCAACATTTTTATATGGTTCTTTTTTGTCTACAATCCATATTGGTACACCACCAACATCTAATTTTTCCCAATTGATATATTGCTTGTTATAAACTGATTGTTTTATATCCCAACCAAGTAAATGAATTTGTGTCCATAAATTTTCATATTTACCACTTGAAGGTGTTCCTGAAAGTAAAATTACATTTTTAGCATTTAGTTTTAAAATAAATTTACTTCTTTTTGCTTTTTCATTTTGAATTAAAGAACTTTCATCAAGCATCAATGTAAAATCTTTCAAATTTAACAAATCTTTTCTTCTAAAAACCAAATCATAATTTATAATTCCTACAATTGGATATTTAACTGGATAACCACTTTCATTAAATAAATGATGATAAGCAAGATAAGTTTTTAATTTTTCATTTTCTGTGAGATTATAAACAAGAACTTTATAATTATCTTCAAAATGTTTAATCCAATCCTCAATCTTTGATTTTTGACAAATAACTAAATTAATACTTGTTTTAAAACTAATCATCTTTTCAGAACCAATAAATGTTTTCCCCAATCCCATATCTAGGTAATAAGCACACTTGTTAAAATCTTTTGTTTTTTCTAATGCTTCAATTTGATGTTCAAATAGTTTCATAGTCATAACCTCACTTAAATTTGATCTACATACTCATAAAGTTTTTTAGGACTTATGTGGTATGAATATTTTTCTTTACCTTCTTTTTTAGTTGCAAATCCAAAGGGTGCAGTTCCTTGTTGAAGTGATACTCTAACAAACTGTTCAGATTTATGTAATAACCTTGCTGCTTCCTTAATTGGAACATTGTATAAAAATGTGTCTTTGCTTTCATCTTCAATTTGTTCATTGAAATATTCTAGTGGAACATCTAAAACTTCACAAATTTTTTCTTTAGTTGAATCTTTTGGAATATTAATTCCTGATAAATATTGACTAACTGAAGATTTATTTTTTCCAATTTTCAAAGCAAGTTCAACTGGTTTTATATTTCTTTCTGTCATTGCAAGTTTTAATTTTTCTGAAAATGTCATTTTATCACCTCTAATCATAAGTTTAAGAAATTAAACTTTTTCTGTAAAAAAATATACTGGTATTTCAATTGATAATATTTTAAGTAGCATACATGCTTTATTTATTAAAAGTTGATCCCATACTGCTTTATTGTTAAGTAAATTAGACAATTGAACACTTGAAATACCAAGTTCTTCTGAAAACTTACCTTCTGTTTTAAAGTATTCTTTTATTCTACCTCTT
Source organism: uncultured Bacilli bacterium (assembly GCA_910576795.1). Classification (GTDB taxonomy): domain Bacteria; phylum Bacillota_I; class Bacilli_A; order RF39; family UBA660; genus UBA5026. The sequence goes on along the minus strand of CAJTIX010000001.1, from coordinate 18,865 downwards.
AACTTGTCATAATCAAAAATTGTCTTTTCAGTATTCATATTTTCACCTTCCTTGATACTCGTTTCAAGTTTAGTTTCTCTAACCTTGTAACCAAAGTTTAGCATATTAAACTTTTCAAGTCAACACTTTTTATAAAATTTCTTTAACTTTTTTAAAGAAGTGTTGAATTTCCTTAACTTTTCGTTTATAATTAGATATGTAAAGATGTTTTAAGAAAGAGAGGTTTTAAAAGAAAATGAGTAAATTTACTGATCGATTAAATCGTGCTATGACAATTAGAAATATGAAACCAATTGATTTAGTAAATAAATCAGGTGTATCTAAATCTAGAATCAGTCAATATATGAATGGATTATATGATGCAAAGCAAGATGCTTTATTTAAAATAGCAACTGCACTTGATGTTAATGTTGCTTGGTTAATGGGTCACGATGTTTCAATGGAAGTTGACTATAACACACTGCATAAAGAAATTGAAATTTGTGAACAAATTCAAAAAGTATATGGTGAAGATGCTTTCCAATTGTTATCAACATATTTAACTTTAAATAAAGATGGAAAACAAGCAGCAATAACAATGCTTCAAGGATTATCAAATAATGATAACTTTAAAAGTTAGTGTGCCACCTCTGTGTCATCAGTGTGTCATTACTTTTAATGAAGGTGTCACAATCTAAAATATAAGTAAATAAAAGAAAAATTTAAAACGCTGTGTCACTGTGCTATTAATATTTAATTTCTTTATATTTTACATTTATAGAGAATTAATAAATAAAAAATATAAAGAAAATAACCTAACACACTGACACAGTGACACAGAAAAATGAAAGGAATAAATAATGAAAATTATAAAAAAATTAATAAGTATATTTATAGGATTGATGAGTATTTCAAGTATTATTATTTTTCTTACTGAAAAAAATCCTACTTTAAAAATAATATTTTTTATTGAAACAATAATATTTGGATTAATAACTTACTTATTATTAAAATCAAAAAGAAAAATTAAAAAGGTTAATATCGTAACATCTAATATACCTAAAGAAAATCTAAATAATATAAAAGGTACTTTTAGCCAATATGAAATAAATAATTTATTACGAATTATTGAAGAATCATATAAAATTATGCAAAATACAAATGATATTAAAACTTTGTGTGAGAGATACGAACTTGCAATGTCAAAAATATACACTTTAAAAGAATTAGAACTTGCAAACGAATATAAAGGAAATCCAAATGCCGATTATTATATATCGTTGTTTACATCAAATTATTATCAATTAATAAGAAGATGTCATGATAAATTTTTAAAAAAGGTTAAAACAAAAAAAGAAAAGATAATTGAAGAAGATAATTTTTGGAAAGTTCTTTCAGAATATGTAGATGAATATACATTGCAAGATATAAAGAATTTAAACTAAAAAAATCTAGTGCTGGTCACACTAGACAATAACAATCACTATCAAAATGATTATTACCCTAAAATCATTTTATCATTTTGTTAGTGAAATATCAAGAAAGGAATTTGATAAAATGAAAAATCCAAATGGTTATGGATCAGTTGTTAAATTATCAGGAAATAGAAGAAATCCATTTGCAGTAAGAAAAACCACTGGATGGAATGAAAAAGGTCACCCTATTTATTTAACAATTGGTTATGCACCTACAAGAGAAGAAGGAAACATTATGTTAGCATTATATAATAATGATCCTTATGATGTAGATGCAGTTAAGGTTACATTAAAAGAATTATGGAAATTATTTCAAGAAAAGAAATTATTAAAATTAAATAAATCAACTAGAGGTTCACTAACTTCAGCATTTAAACATACTAAAAAATATCATGATATGAAGTATAAGGATTTAAAATCATTTCATATGCAAGATTGTATTGATAATTGTGGTTGTGGTTATTCAACACAATGGGCAATTAAAAACTTATTTGGTCATTTAGATAAATTTGCTTTAGAATTAGATGTAATAAATAAGTCTTATGCACAATTAACCACTGCTGAAAGTATTCCTGAAACAACCAAAATACCTTTTACTGAAGAAGAAATATTAACATTATGGGAACATAAAGATGAAGAATGGATTGATTCAGTTTTAATATTTTTATATACAGGATTTAGGATAAGTGAACTATTAAATGTTAAAATTGAAAATATTGACCTTGTACAAGGTACAATACAGGGTGGTACAAAGACAAATGCTGGTAAGAATAGAATTATACCTATTCACTCTAAAATCTTTGATATGGTCAAAAATAGAGTACAATCTGGACAAGTTTATTTATTTGAAGTAGATAATAAAAAATTATCAAGTTATCAATATTATCAATTTTGGAATGAAATTATGAAAAGATTTAATATGGAACATACACCACATGAATGTAGACATACTTTCAGAAGTAGACTAGATTCTGCAAATGCAAATAAGAAATGTATTGATATGTTAATGGGTCATAAATCAAAAGAAGTTGGTGAAAGAGTTTATACCCATAAAACACTTGAAGAGTTAAAATATGCAATTGAACTAATAACAAGTTAGTAACAAAAAAGAACCCCAACCCTTATAAAATAAGGATTGGGGTTTAATTTTAAAATATTATATCATATTTTTTAAAATGATTCCATTCTTGGCTAGTTGTTAACGATAAATTAACTTCTTTACTTGCTATTAATTATGAGTTAACGTATAATGAAATTGGAAGGTGAAATGTATGATGTATGTTTTAAAGCAACACCGTTTGGATAGAGGTTATAGTTGTGAAACTATGTCTCGAAAACTTGGAATCAGTAAAACTTATTACTGGCAAATTGAACAAGGAAAAAGACGTATTACATATGAACTCGCAATGAAATTGGCAAGCATTTTTAACACAACACCAGATACATTACTTTATGAAGATACGGTAACCCTACTGACCAAGAAAACAACTTAGTCATTTTTTTTGCTTGAAAGATAAGTTACCTTCTCTGCAATGACTTCCATAATATTTCTTTTTCTCTCTTCATCAATTTGAACTGTTCTTGTCTGTAGGTGTCCTTTGATTCCTAGAAGATCTCCTTTTTTACAATATTCTACTGCGTTCTCAGCAACACCTCGCCATAAAACACAATTCACAAAATCCGTTTCATATTCCCCATCCACATTTTTATAACTTCTGGGAACGGCTAATGTAATACTTGTAATTTTATTACCATTTTCTGTTTCATATAATTCGGGATCTCTTACCAATCTTCCTACTAATATTGCTTGATTTAACATGTCGATTCCTCCTTTCTGCAATCATCATACATAACAAAAACAAGGAATGCAAATGCTACTTTCCTTGTTTTTACAATTGTATTTATGATAAATTTATATTTTTGTATACAATTTTTTAGTTTCATGTTCAATTATATCTTCAAAATACCATTTTTGATAAAATATATTATTTTTTAAAAATAATTTTTCAGTAAATGATTTAATTCAACTGCATACTCCATAGGAAGTTCTTCACGAAAACGATCCATAAAGCCCATAATAATCAATTCTTTGGCTTTTTCTTCCGAAATTCCTCTACTCATTAAATAAAATAATTTCTCTTTACTAATTTTAGAAACTGTTGCTTCATGTTCCAAAAAAGACGATTCATTTTCGACTATATTTTTAGGTATAGTATCACTTTTAGAAATATCATCTAAAATAATGGTATCGCATTTAATGGTTGCATCGGAATGCTCTGCCTTTTTTCCAATATGGACAGTTCCACGGTAAGATGCATTTCCACCTTTAGCTGCAATAGATTTACTGATAATACTGCTAGTGGTATATGGTGCCAAGTGAATCATTTTTGCCCCTGTATCTTGTATCTGATTTTCAGTTGCAACCGCAACACTAATACAGTTTCCCCTCGCACCTTTTCCATTTAGGATACAACAAGGGTATTTCATATTAATCTTGGAACCAATGTTTCCATCAATCCACTCCATAGAGCCATTTTCTTCTACAATTGCTCTCTTAGTTACTAAATTATAAACATCACCTGACCAATTTTGTATGGTTGTATATCTACATTTTGCATTTTTTCCAACGTAAATTTCTACAACGGCAGCATGAAGTGAATCGGATGTATATGTTGGGGCTGTACATCCTTCCATATAATGTAAACTACTATCTTCATCTACAATTATAATAGTTCTTTCAAACTGTCCCATATTTTTACTATTAATACGAAAGTAACTTTGTAGGGGTCTATCAATTTTAGTATGTGGTGGAACATAGATAAATGTCCCTCCGCTCCATACTGCTCCATTTAAAGCAGTATATTTATTTTCATCATATTTAACCAATTGATTAAAATATTTTTGAAATAGATCTGGATATTTTTTTAAAGCGGTATCAGTATCACAAAATATTACATTTTTATCTGTTAATTCCTGAATCATATTATGGTAAACAACTTCACTTTCAAATTGAGCACCTACTCCATCTAAGTATTTTTTTTCTGATTCAATTAATCCAATTTGACAAAATGTTTCTTGAATATCTTTTTTGACATCATTCCAGTTGTTTTTTACATCATCTGTTACTTTTTTATAGTAGGTAAATAAATCAAAATTGATAGAAAGTGGTGGTCCAAAGTTGGGATTTTTTGTTTCAATAAATTTTTGATAAGATTTTAATCGAAATTCTGTCATCCAACTGGGTTCTTTTTTATATAGTGATATTTGTTTCACCTTTTTTTCATCTAAACTTTTTTCAATGATTTTCATATGATTCACCTTCTTATCTATTATACTAAATTTTATTTCAAATAAAAAGAAAATCATTCTTATTTATTGATTTTCTTGATAAAATAATCAAAAAGGACTTTTAATCTTTATTTTGATACTGATTGATTACCTTTTCAAATCCCCACCAGGGTAATAATGCACATTTTTTTCGATTAGGTTGTTTATAAATATCATCGTAAACAAAGGCCTGTTCTAATACTTCTGCATCATATGGTTCTTCATTTAACATATGATGAAAGTTTTCATAGATTTGAATCGCCTCTTTGACCGTTTTTCCAATAATAGTATCTATCATAATGGATGTTGCACTTGTACATATCGCACAAGCCTCTCCGTCAAAGCGTGCATCTACAATGGTGTCATTTTCTATTTTTACCATTAGATGAATTTCGTCAATACAAGATTCATTGTTGGTATCAGCTTTTATGTAGGTATTATCTTCGACCAATCCTCTATTGCGGGGATTTTGGTAATGATCTAGGATAATTTCTCGTTTCATCCCATCTAGCATATTATCCCTCTGTTCTAACTTCATTATACTATAATTCTACATTATTGTAAATTTTTATTTTTTATGTGTGAGCGCTAAACAAGTGTCTATTTTATCGAGTTGCTCTTGTAATAATGAAAGTTCTTTTTCGTAAGTAACATCACCATAAGGCATTATCATTGTAATTCCTATCATAGTCTTATAAATTTGTTTTTGTTGTTTTTTTAAGATATTTTTATTGGTATATGCAAGGGATTGTGCATCATTCGATTCTAAGATTTGATCATATAATTCCATACAAACCATTCCTTTCTTATTTTATTATCCACACTTTATAAGTCGAAAATACAAGTATTTTTGAAATAATTCATATTTTCTTTTTCATCTCATAAAATTTAATGTAATAAGAAAGGAAGATATATTTATGGAAACACTTAAAGTTGGAGCAAAATCAAATCCAAATTCAGTTGCGGGAGCACTTGCAAATGTATTTAGAGAAAAAGGAGCTGTTGAAATTCAGGCAATTGGAGCTGGAGCACTCAATCAAGCCATAAAAGCGATTGCAATTGCACGTGGGTTTGTTGCACCTAGTGGCAAGAATTTAATATGTATTCCAGCATTTACAGATATCGTTATTGATGGAGAAGAAAGAACTGCCATCAAATTAATTGTAGAAGCTAGATAAATCTAAAACTCCCCAATTAGGAGTTTTTTTATAACTGATAACTGTTACATCTTCATATGTTACATTCCATTTTTATACCTATTGCCGTTTCTTTTTCATCTAAGTTATGTTCTGATTCTTAAAACAAAATAAAAAGAGGTATTCTCTTTTTATTTACAAACTATTTTTCAGATTTTTCTAATTTATTTAGAACTTCTTTGGTTACATCAATGGCTTTTTCGCGAATGGCTTCGGCGGCACTTTCTAAAACTGGAGTTCCCTTTTCAATTGCATACTCTACCAATTCTTCGGCCATATTTTGAATATCTTTTGCTTTCTTTTTTGCAATTTTAACTACTTTTTCTTTATCTAAATCTGATAAACTTTCTTTGATTTCATAAATTTTATTTTCAATATTTTCTTTGACTTCTTTTTTGTCTAAATTTCTAACTTTATTTAGCATATCATCAAATTTTTGTTTCAATTCTTTTCTGGTATCAGAACCTTTTTTTGGTGCGAATAAAACTCCTAATCCAGCTCCAATCGCAACACCAGCTAATAACTTTCCAACCCCACTTTTCTTTTTAGTATCTTTCGTTTTCTTCATTTTCCTCATCCTCCACTTTCTTTTTTTTCTTACGTGAAAACAAACCTGTGACTGCTCCTGCAATAAAATCTACTACTTTGTCACCCACATTCGATATCACATCTGTTGTATTATCAATCAAACTGAATATCCCATCTAGCTTTCCAGCTTTATGACTCACATCGTCTACAACAGCGTTTATTTTCTTTAAAGTACCCATACATTTTATTACAAATATAATTAAAGTAATTAATAATACAGCTCCTAGTATATATAATATGATTGGTAATACTGTATTAACACATTCCATTAGTCTTCATCCCTTTTCTCGTACATTGCATCTACTAAATTCAACAATTCACTTTCGGTTAAATCCTCTGTTTTTTCTTCCTCTACTATATTTTCTTCTGCATGTTTTATTTCATTTAGATCTGTAATCTTTTCTTCTAATATATCCTCTGAAAAATCATCTTCTAATGTTTCACTTTTTGACTCTTCTACAGAACTTTCATTGATATATTCATTAATTTGTTCTAATTTCTTTTTTTGCTCTTCTAATTGCTTTGCCAATATAATAGTATCTTCATCCATATCATCATCTAATGAATCTACTGTTGTACTAGAAGTATCTTTTAAAATTTCTTCTTTCAAACTATTTTCTTCTATAGAGGACTTGGTTGTTTCCTCTAATTGTAATCCTTCAAAAATATCGATTTCTGGTTCCTCTACTTTTCGTTCTATCGGTTCTTCATCGTGAAATAGAATAGATTTATTTCCAAATAGGGTATCTTCTAAATCGTCCTCTAGGGTTCCAAATGCCTTGTTACGAATATCATCAACCGTTACACTTCTTGGTTTTCTTGTGTAATCACTTGGTTGTTCTTTTCGTGTAGGAATATCTTCTTTTTTATAATTTTTATCTAAAACACCATACACTGGAGAAATAATAGGGGAAGCTTCAAATTTACGTTCTACTTTCTGTACCTTAGCACCTTGATATGCTTCAGATTTTGGTGTTTCTTTTTTTACCGTTTTTAGTTCTTTTTTTGGTTTTTCTAAATCATCAAAATCTTTGTCATCAAAATAAAGCGGAAAAGATACTTTTTCTTCTTTTATAATAGAGCGATCTGATATATCTTCAGTCGGTTTTTCTACCTTTACTTCTTTGATTTCTCTTCTTGGAGATGGAATTTCCACGTGTCGAACTTCTTTTTTAATTGGCTTTACTTCTTCTTCCACCTCTTCTGTAAATAGATTTTTGAATTTATCCATTAAACCCATATACGTCACCTCTAATTTTCTATATTTTCTTCTATTTCAATTTTTTGTTCTTCCTGATTTGTCTCTTTATTTTTTGATGCAAATATATCATATTTTTCTTCTCGATTTGTAAAATAATCTTCTTGTAACATTAATTCTATAATATTGTCATTGAATTTCACAGTAGAAAGAATATAGGAAGCATTTAATACGACTTGCTCAATTTCTTTCTTATTTACTAATGCCTCTATTCTTGCATAATTATACAAAAATTCAATGCGATATTTGTCATTTTCTTTTGTAATTTCTAAATAACCTTCTTTATTACCATTGATTTTTTTTGAATAATAAAGATTGGGATTTTCTTGATAGTCTACTTTTGTTTTATAAAAATAGGAAACAGCATCAATATAAAGGTAATAATATATACCATTTGAATACAATTTATCGTTCAATTCGTCTGTATCCATATAAGATACCCCTCTAGGAATATAGTATTTGTATCCTTTTCCTATTTGGTTGTATAAATTATTTTCCTTTGAGAGCACCACAGATAAAATATTATCAATACTCGTTGTATCTATTCTCACCACAGTACAACCTGTCATGCATAGACATAGGAGTAAAATTATTAATTTTTTCATCTTTCACCACTCTTACTATTAGTATATCAAATTCTTTTACTTTTCAAAAGAATTTTTCTTTTAAAATGTCCACTTTATGTAAAGCTATTTTTCAATTTCCATGCGATATATAGGATATCCTTTGTTGGAAAATTTTATTTCATATTCTGTTGGAATATTGTCGTTTCTTCCCTCTTGATACAAGTCCAATGAAATTTCCTTAATATGGTACCCAAAGCAACTACAAGATGTAATGGAATATTCGAATAGATTTCGGTTATCTGTTTTGATAATGATATGTTTTTTATTTTTGAAAATTTGTTCATATTTTTCAAGGAAATCAGTACTGGTTAGTCTTCTTTTTGCATGTCTTTTCTTTGGCCATGGATCTGAAAAATTTAAGTATATGGTATCAATTTCCTGATTGAAAATTTGTTCAATTTCTTTTGCATCCATAGAAATAATTTTTAGATTAGGAAGATTTTTTCCTTCTAATTGTTGAATGGCCTTAACTAAAACGCTATTATATTTTTCGATACCAACAAAGTTAATATTTGGATAACGAATTGCATTTTCAATTATAAATCTACCTTTTCCCATTCCTATTTCTACATGAATTGGATTTTGATTGGAAAAACATACTTCCCAATTTCCATAATAAAGGTTAGGGTTTTCTATGACATAAGAGGATTTTAGTACAGTTTCTTTTGCACCTTTTATATTTCTTAAACGCACGTTAAACCTCCTTAATGATGTATTATAGATATTGTATCATATTTTTCAGTTTTTTCAAAAAAAGAACCATATGATTCTTTTTGCTTATATGATTTAACGTATATTATTCTCCTACAGATATCAGTGTCAAACGGGCATATCCATTTCCAGAAACAGCTCCATATTTGATATTGTCACTTCTAAAATCTGCATTCCCACTTGTTCCTGTATATTCAATATTTCCTTTTGTTTGGCTACTCTCATCATAATTGAATACTTTTTCAAGATCAATAAACGATGTCCCTGCATAACTAGTTGTAGAGGCACCTCCACACCAATATGTATTGGTACCATAATTATTTGTACCATTGACTACACAGGTCGCAGATTTCCCACCGTAATAACCTCCGCCTCCTGCTCCTGTTACTACGACATTCATATGATTGTCACTTCCTGCTGACCAGTTATAATAGTTGCTTCCGCTTCCTCTATATCTAGTTTCATTCGATGATGGTGTTACAGATAAGCTTCCTATATTATAGGCATCTCCTAATGATTGCACTCCATCTCTTGCTTTTCCAATTCCTGGTCCTCCCCCAGCTACCATGATTGGTTCTGTATTACTACTTGAATAATTCAGCCATATTACAGTTGCGCCACCACCTGGTGCTGCATTACATCCATATTCTGTTCTTGCGCTTCCTCCTCCTTCAGATCCCGCATGCACATATAATTTATCTTCGTTGGTTAGTGAAATATATCCAGTTACCAATGTTCCTGCTGCACTAGAACCCGAACCAGCTGCTTCTATTTTATAGATTCCATAACATGGTACTTCAAGTGTTTGTTCGGTTGTTGAATAGTTAAATGTTTTTATAACATCGCCTGGATTGTATGCACAAAATGCACTTTCTTTTATATTGAATTCTATGTGATTGGTTCTTCCATAAAGACCTTTTATATAAACCATATAATTTCCTCCATGTTCTGCGGTCCATTCTATGGTCAAACTTTTTGTAGGCTCTATTTCCACCCATTCTTGTGGTTCACTTTCTGTAACTGCATATCCTGTAATTCCAAAATGGTCTGATAGTTTTATGGTTGCTACTTTGTTTTTTACAGTAATTTCTGCTTTTGGTAATTCGATTGCACAGTCTCCATTACTGATTTTTAAATCATTTTCTGTTCCTTGGGCACAGTATTTTCCATCACTGATATTCATTGCTTCTATTATTCCTTCTGCATTTGGAACAAAACTGCCATATTTAAAATGGTTATTTTTCAATTTTAATTTTTTGACCTCAATTCCCTCTTTTGGAAATTCTGTTAGTTCTTGTTCTATCATATAATACTCAATTGCATCAAACGCACTCAGTACACTATCTTGAAATGCTCCTTTTTTTGCTTTTTCAATTACTCCTAAAATAAGGGGAGTCGTTATAAGTGCGATTACTGCTAGTATAACAATTACAGCTAATAATTCCACTAATGTAAATCCCTTTTTCATTACTACATCTCCTATTCTTTTCTATTATATAGCATACTACATTTTTTTCTTTTATTCAACTATTCAAAATAGTCATATATTATGGTATCACCACTTGAATCTTTATAAACCAGTTCCAATAGATTGAATAGGTTTTTGGAACCTCTTATTTCAATACAAATAAACTACCCTGTGATAACGGGTAGTTCATATTATTTCAATTATACTTTATCAATAGCAATATATCTATTTTACAACAATATTGACCAATTTTTTAGGAACTGTAATTATCTTTACAATTTCTTTTCCTTCTAAATGTGTTTTTACATTTGGAATATCCTTTGCAAGTACTTCCATTTCTTCTTTTGTGGTATGTGTAGAGACTTCTATCTTACCTCTTACTTTCCCATTGACTTGTACAATCATTTCATATGTATCTTCTACTGTTTTGTCTTCCTCATAAGTTGGCCATGAAGAGACTGCTATTGTTTCATTATGACCGAGATAAGTATGCCAGATTTCTTCTGTTATATGTGGACAAACAGGATTTAAAAGTTGAATAAAGCCTTCCGCATATTCTCTTGAAATTTTATCTTCTTTATATACAGCATTGATAAAAATCATCATTTGACTAATTGCAGTATTGAAATTCAATGTTTCATAATCATTGGTTACTTTCTTAACGGTTTGATGATAAATTTTTTCTAGTTCAAATGTATTTTCTTCCACCACTTTTCCTTCTTCAAAGATACGATATACACGATCTAGGAATTTTTTAGAGCCATCTAACCCTGTTTGACTCCAAGGCTTATCTGCTTGTAATGGTCCCATAAACATTTCATACAAACGAAGCGCATCAGCACCATGACTTTCAACTACATCTGTTGGATTTACTACATATTCTGGATATCTTTTTCCCATTTTGATTCCATTAGCACCTAAAATCATACCTTGATGTACCAATTTTTGAAATGGTTCTTTGACTGGAACAATTCCTTTGTCATATAAATATTCGTTCCAAAATCTAGAATATAATAAATGTCCAACCGCATGCTCTGGTCCACCTACATATAAATCAACTGGTAACCAATGTTTTAATAATTCAGGATCAGCAATTTGACTTTCATTTTCTGGGTCAATATATCTTAAGAAATACCAACTAGACCCAGCACTTCCCGGCATAGTAGATGTTTCTCGGATCCCCTTTACTCCATCAATTTCTACATATTTCCAATCCTCTGCATTTTCTAGAGGTGCTTTCCCATTTCTACCTTTATAATCTTCCATTTTCGGTAAAATAAGTGGTAATTCTGAATCTTCTAGTACAAGGTCTCTTCCATCTTCCATATGGACAATTGGGACAGGTTCTCCCCAATAACGTTGACGCGCAAAAATCCATTCTCTTAAGCGATAATTGATTTGTTTTTTACCAACATGATGTTCTTCTAACCAAGCGGTCATAGTTGCGATTGCTTCTTCTTTATTAAGACCATTTAAGAATTCAGAATTGATATGAACTCCATCGCCCTCCATTGCACTCCCTGATTGAATGTATTCGAATACTTTTGAATGTAATGGTTCTTTAATCTCTTGTTCAACTGTATTCAAAGATACCCATTCTACATCAAATGCTTCATCAGCATCTAAATTTTGTTTTTGTTGATCATGACTTTTTAATTCAAATAAAAATCCTGTACATTCTATTTGAAAATATTTATCTTTGTTATATGCATAATAATGGTGTCTAATTTTAAATGTTTCTTTTATGAGTTCAATATTCGTATATCCTGTTTCTTCTCCAATTTCGCGAATAGCACACTCCAGTGGAGTTTCTCCTTCTTGAATGGTTCCACCAATAAATAAACGTCCTCCATTTTGATGCCAATTAATAGTCAAATATTGATCTTTTTCCTTGTCATAAACCACTGCAACAATACTATTCTTTTGAAATTCATTTTCTTTTGCTTCTCCAGTTTCCTCTTCAAGAACTTGAATGATTGGCAGATGAAATTTCCTTGCAAATTCATAATCTCTTTCGTCGTGTGCTGGAACGGCCATAATCGCACCTGTTCCATAAGTTGCAAGTACATAGTCAGAAATCCAGATTGGAATTTGTTGATTGTTTACAGGATTAATGGCATAAGCACCTGTAAATACACCTGTTTTCTCCTTATTGAGTTCCGTTCTTTCCAAATCTGACTTGGTTGCGCACATTTTCTTATATGCATCCACTGCTTCTTTTTGTTCTAATGTTGTAATTTCATCTACGATTTTATGTTCTGGAGATAAAACACAGTAAGTTGCCCCAAATAAAGTATCACATCTTGTTGTAAAAACTGTAAACATTTGAGATTGATTTGCAACTTTAAAATCTACATAAGCTCCTACAGATTTTCCAATCCAATTTCTTTGAATTTCTTTCGTAGATTCTGGCCAATCAAGGTCATCCAAATTATTCAAGAGTTTTTCTGCATAGGCAGGAATATCCATAACCCATTGTTTCATATTTTTACGAACTACTGGATAACCCCCACGTTCACTTTTTCCATCAATGACTTCATCATTGGATAAAACAGTTCCAAGTTCCTCACACCAATTGACTGGCATATCAATATATTTCGCATACCCATCTAAATATAGTTGTTTAAAAATCCATTGGGTCCATTTATAGTATGCAGGATCAGTTGTTGAAATTTCTCTTTTCCAATCATAAGCAAAACCCAATGATTTGAGTTGTCCTTTGAATGTTTTTATATTATCGAATGTAAATTGCTCTGGATGATTTCCAGTTGTAATCGCATATTGTTCAGCAGGTAAACCAAAAGCATCCCACCCCATAGGATGTAATACATTATATCCTTGCATTTTTTTCATACGAGTCATAATATCGGTTGCAGTGTAACCTTCTGGATGTCCTGCATGAAGCCCTACTCCTGATGGATAGGGAAACATATCCAAAGCATAATATTTTGGTTTTGAAAAATCCCATACATCTGTTTGAAAGGTTTCATTTTCCTCCCAAAATTTTTGCCATTTTTTTTCTTTTTCTTTAAAATTATACATCATCAATCTTCCTTTCTTTTGTGTTTGATTTGCATTGTTTTACCAATGATATGGTATACCAATAATTGAAACGGTATTAGAATAGCAAAGGCAAGCAACATCTTGAGTAATAGATTATTTGTAATACCAATTGCCCAAAGGGTTGTTGTGATAATAATTGCATTCGCTAAAGCAATGATATGCGCTAATAACTTTATAGATATAGTATTCATATCCAGATGATATACATTTTCCAAATATCGTACATAAGTGTTATAGCGAAACTGTGCCAATTTTTTTTTGCGAATAATCACAAATAATACATAACTTAAATATAGAATAAGAAATACAATTCCATAAAATATAATATCTTTCATTTTCCACCTCTTTGCACAAAAAAGCATTATGGGTTAAGGACGGAAAATTTCCGCGGTACCACCTTAATTCATAATACTTATGCTCTCTTACATTTAACGCATGTTGACGCCTTTCGGAACTCCAAAGCAAGTTCATTTTGAAATCCCCAAAGTTTGCACCTACCACTTTGTCTCTGACATGGTCTTTCAAAATTACTACTCTTCTTCTTTGTTTTTTATTAATATTAGTATAGTATAAAATAAGAAGGAATGCAACTACTTTTGTTTCATATGATCTCAACTATTTCATACTCTATTATAATCGTGATAATGTATCTAAAGTTGAAGCTTTGTTAACATATTTTTTCCAATATAACAATATCTACACTTCTTTGATATAATCCAACAATTTTAAGAATAATTTAATATACTTTCTTTCCAATCTATGATTGTTCAATTTACGGATTCCAATTCTTTTTTTCTTAATAGAGTCATCACTAAACATAACATGGTCAATCATTGTTTTCATCTTTGTTTCAATCGGTAAATCGGAAATAATTGATTCGATATCATCATTAATAATACGAACTGCATCTATTTCAATATCTTTTCCTTTACAATTTAACGTAAGTTGTCCTAACGTTGACACATGTTTGACTTCTACTATAAAATTCGTATCTTCTACATAAGAATTTGCTTCAATCTTCTGATCATTAAAATAAACAATCACATCTTCTGCTTCCTTGGTATTACGGAACACAAATTTATAATCTCTATATTCTGGAACAATTCCTGTTTTTCCCTCAATTGGTCGCATAATCACTGTATAGTTATTTGGCATATAATTGTAATCAATATTGGTAATTAAATAGTACTGTTTCTTGTATAATTCACTTACACCATCATCTTCATATAAATCATAGGAATTACTTCTTCCTGGAAAAATTTGAATTTCCATTCGTTCTGGTGGAGTGGTATCATTGATATTTTCATGATCTCCTAACACGATAATAGAACCTGCTTTTGCGAAGACAGGATAATCTTCATCTTTAAAAAATGAAATATATTTTTTTCCACCTGGAAATTTTTTTCCTGTTACATAATCGTACCAGACACCAGATGGTAAAAAGAATTTGTGAATGACACGATTCATAATAGGTTCTTTTTTATTAATGATTGGGCAAATAAATAACTCACTTCCAAAATAATATCCATTGCGATAATTCATGTCATCATACATTTCTGGAAATTTATAATAGATTGGAGTAATCATAGGTGTTCCAAATTTATGGTATTTATAAGCTTCTGTATAAATATATGGAATCATTCGATGTCTCAAATTCATATAATCTTTCACTATTTTATATGTTTTATAATCCCAACGCCAAGGTTCCCTTTTATAATATTTACCATCTTCTGACCCCAATTTCAAAATAGGACTGAATACACCTAATTGTACATATCTAATATATAACTCACTATCTTCCATTCCATTATAATAGCCACCAAGATCATGACTCCAATAGCTTATTCCCATATTGGTTGCATTTCCATTGTAAAATGGAATCATCCGTAAGGTATCCCAGCCAACAACACTCTTTCCAGAGTATAAAACAGGATAACGATGGGGGGCAATCATCGCATTTCTAGTACAAATCATAGCTCTTCTTTTATAGTCCCTTTGCATATCGAAATAATGATAATGATTTAATGCCCATAATTCCATTGGATTTTTTGGTAATTCATCTATAAAATAGAAATCAACACCCATTTCATCCAAAGGATGAATGCATAATTTAAAATACAAATCTAAAGTTTCAGGATTCAAGGCATGAAAAGGAATTACCCCATTTTTATCCGGTTGGATATACTCCTTTATTTTTTCATAATTTTCTTCATAAGGAAAAAATCCCTCTAATGGTTTTACATTTAAACCCAAACGAATTCCATTACGATGTAAAAATGAAACAGTTTCATTGGGATCAGAAAATTGATTTTGATTCCATGTAAAACCAGACTTTCTTTTTTTCCCATTGTATTCCTGTAAATGCCAAGATTCATTTAATAGAACAATTGATAAAGGAATTCCCTTATCCTTGAACTTAGAAATCAAATCTGACAAAGTAGCATCATCATAAGCTTCTTCTTTTCCCCACCAGTTTCCTAGTGCATAACGAGGCAACAAAGCAGGTTGTCCTGTCAAAGCAAAATAATCCTGTAAGCAATAACTAAAATCCTTCAAATACATAAATAAATAAAGATCTATTCCTTGAATACTACGTTCTTCTAATGTTCCACTTTCCGTTAAAATCATATGTTCTGCATCATTGATTGTCGCAAAACCATCGGTGGAATATAAGCCTTTTTTTAATTTTAATTTTTTGTCATAGGCATCCAAAGACATTCCTGGTGCCCCATAATTCCGAACTTCTGGATGGTTATAGTACCAAATACGATCTGAATTTAATAAATCAACCCTTAAATTGGACATCGCATTCAGTCTACCCCCATCAAATGGCTTTTCCTTCACATACCGCAGATGGAAATACTTTGTTGTAATTTCTAAAACACGGTCTGTCTCTTTTTTGGTAAAAGAAACTGGAGCCATATTACGGTACCAAATTAAAGTAGAAGATCTATCCTCAAATAATCCTTCTTCATTGTATTCCATACGAATGACACGTTCACTCAGAATAGTAAATCGATAGTATTTCCCTTGAATTACATTTTCTGGATTTGCTTTGGCTAGTGTATAATCAAATGTAAATTGTTCTCCTAAATTGTACACACTGATCCACCCCTTTTTCTTATAAATCTTCAATTTTCATGAAATTGGTATGTTTCACTTCTTTGAATGGATATCCCCCTGTAATGATAATTCGTTCTCCTGTAGCTGCTGCAGTAATCTCTTTTGCAACCGTTTTAGAACGTTCCATCATTTCATCAAATGATTTAATTGGTTTAATTGCTTGAGAATAAATTCCATAATAGATTGTCAAGTTTCTTACGGTTTTTTCATCAGGGCTAATCGCAAGAATTGGACAAGATGGACGGAATCGACTAATTTTTCTAGCGGTATATCCACTCATTGTTGGTGTTACAATCGCATTGACTTTAAGTCTACCTGCACACTCTACTACACTATATGCGATCGAACCTGTCGTATCCTGTTTTTCCGTTCGCATTGCTTTATCTAATAACTCATAGTAATTGACATCTTCTTCTGCAGTCTCAATAATTTTACTCATAATATCGACTGTTTGAACTGGATATTTTCCAATTGTAGTCTCCCCAGATAGCATAACTGCATCTACACCATCTGTAACGGCACTTGCAACATCAGATACTTCCGCACGTGTTGGACGAACAGCACTTTCCATAGAAGCCATCATTTCAGTTGCAACAATACTCACCTTACCATATCGATGACATTTGCTAATAATGGTTCTTTGAATACCAGGAACTCTTTCGAAAGGAAGTTCTACACCCAAATCTCCACGTGCAATCATAACCCCATCACTGATATCGATGATTTCATCAATTGCGTCTACAGCTCTTTCATTTTCAATTTTAGGAATAATAGCGATATGATCATTTCCTAAATTGATCAATACATCATTTACTTCTAATACATCTTCTGCACTAGAAACGTGGGTAAGTGCTAAAAAGTCAACATCCATTTCATGTGCAAAAGCAATATCTTCTTTATCTTCCTCACTTAAAAAAGGCAAATTCAAACGAATCCCAATGACATTGATCCCTTTATTATTTTCTATAAATCCACCTGTTACAACTTCACATAGCAAATAATCGATTCCTTTATCTAGTACAGTAAGTTCAATTAAGCCATCGTTGATTTTAATGGTATCATTTACCTTTACATCATGGATAAGTCTAGGATAGGAAACAGAAAATTTAGTCGAATCTCCTAAAATTGGATTCATATATACACGAATTTTATCACCACTATTTAAATAGGCACTTCCGCTTTCAAATTTTCCAACTGTAACATCTGGTCCTTTGGTATCCAACATAATTGATACATTGGTATGTAAAGTTTCATTTAATTTTCTTATTTTTGTAATCACATCTTTACAAAAATCGTGACTGGCATGGGTCAAATTAATGCGTGCTACATCCATACCACTCATAATAAGTCCTTTTAGGATTTCTTCATCTTTACTTGCTGGTCCAATGGTTGTGATAATTTTCGTTTTTTTCATACTCTCACCTATTATTGATTATATCAATTTTTAATGAGAATAAAAAGATTTTTTTTGAAAAGTAGCAAAATTTATTATAAAACTTTTATTTTAAATCATATATACTGAATTTCAAATTATTCTTACTACTAATTTATTACTTTACATATAGGTTATATTAATTTTAGTTAACTTCTTTCTCTTTTATCATTATAGAGGTATCTAAACATAAAATATACAAAACTCTTAAATTTTCAAACGAAGTGCAACAAGTAGATATATAAAATACACTTATTGCTAAGTTTAATGTTATTATATAACATTAAGTTCTTTTTGTATATTAAGAATTTTATTAAAAAGGTTATTATCATTGATTTCTTCTTTCAACATTTCAATTGGAGTTTTATATCCAAATATCTTTCTGGGATAATTATTCATCCAATTGACAATGGTTTCAATATCTTTGTTTGAATAGTTTTCAATTAATTCACCTTTAGGAATAAAGTATCTTATTATGCCATTATGTTTTTCATTGGTTCCTTTTTCATAACTAGCATAAGGATGACAAAAATAAACAGTTGTATTAAGTATTTCTTGAATTTCTTTCCAAGCAGAAAATTCAGATCCATTATCGGTAGAAATTGATTTAATGATATCA